>CAJTGJ010000001.1 GCA_910575695.1 Oscillospiraceae bacterium
AGCTGGGCTTGTTTTTTGTGATTTGGCGGAACTGACGGTTCAAGCCCTCAATGATATTCGTCGTGTATATGATTTTCCGAATCTCGGGGGGATATGCGAAAAAGGTGCTCAGAATATCCCAGTTTTCCTCCCAGCTTTTCACGCAGGAGGGGTACTGCTTTCCCCAGTTTTCTTTGAAGGTCATCAGGTTTTCCAGAGCCTCATCCTCGGTGACAGCGGTATAGATCTTCTTCAGATCCGCCATCAGCGGCTTGATGTCTTTATAGCTGACAAAGCGGGTGGAGGAGCGGATCTGGTGGACGATGCACCGCTGTACCTGGCTGTGGGGATAAACAGCCCCAATAGCTTCCACAAAGCCCTTCAAACCGTCCACGCAGAACAGATAAACATCCAAAACTCCCCTGCTTTTGAGGTCGTTCAGCACATTCAGCCAGAATTTGCTGCTCTCATGTTCGCCGATCCACACGCCCAGGATGTCCTTTGTGCCGTCCATGGTGATGCCCAAAACCACATACGCCGCCTTGGTTTGGTACTGGTGATTTTCCTTCACCTTGTAGTGGATGGCGTCCAGAAATACGAACGGATACACTGTCTCCAGCGGCCGGTTCTGCCACGCCGTGACCTCCGGCATGATCTTCTCGCTGATCCTGCTCACCAGCTCCGGCGAGATGTCCACATCGTACAGGCTCTTGATCTGCTCCGAGATGTCACGCTGGCTCATCCCGCAGGCATACAGCCCCAGAATTTTCTCCTCCATGCCGTCCACATTCCGGCTGTATTTGCCAATAATCTGCGGTTCATATTCTCCATTCCGATCTCGTGGGACTTTCACATCTACCGCTCCAAGCTGGGTTTTCACGGCCTTTTTCGAGTATCCGTTTCGGTAATTTCTGGGCTTTTTTTCGACGCCGGAATCCGACACCCGCTGACTTTTTTCGTACCCCAGTTCTGTGACCAGCTCGCTTTCCATCACCTGCTGCAAAACGTCCCGGAACATTTCCTTCATCGCATCCATGATTTCTGTCGTGCTGCTGAATTTCTGGCTGTCCACGTAGGCCTTCAGCATTTCCTTCGGTGTGCTTTCCATAAAAATACATCCTTTCAATCAAGTTTTTCCTTGCTCCGATTCTTGACTGAATGGATGCCTTTTATTCTCTTTTACACAAATTTTTCGGCGCTCTCGGGAAAGAAGTTCTCTCCCAATTCTTTGAACGGCTGACACCGGAGCAGCGGGCCTCTATCCGTTATGCCTCAGCGGATGGGGCCAAATGGATCACATCCTGTGTCGAGGAATACTGCCCCCATGCACAGCGGTGCGCAGACCCGTTTCATGTGGTTTCCTGGGCCACAGACGCCCTGGATCAGGTGCGTCGGGAAGCCAGGTCTGAGGCTCGCCAGCAGGCCAAAACTCTGCCCAAGCGCAAGCCCGGTCGTCCGGCCAAGGGCGAGGCTGCTCCTGAAAAGAACCAGGCAAAATCAGTGAAGAATCTACGCTATGTCCTGCTGGCCCGGCAGAAAATCTCCCTGGGGGTGTACCACGTTGGTTCCACCGCAGGCCCTTCGGCCTCCGCCCAGGGATTGACGTATTCTTTCCGCACAGCTTCCACGCGGTCGTCGTACCAGGGGTAGGGCTGGGCAGTGGTTTGTTTGTCCATGATGTTCCTCCTCGCAGCAATCCTCATTGGACTTTTCATTTCACTCGGAGCCGCATGAGCGGCTCCACTAAAAGTCCGCTCCAGGCGGGAGCGGACCTGGATGCCATAGCCTCTTTTCAAGTGTTGCCCCTTCTCGAAAAAACGAAAAAAGGGCATAAAATGGCCGCAGCCATTTCATACCCTTAAAAAATCTATTTGATCGTTGTAGGGGCGTTATTACACGGTGGCGGCCGGTTTATCAATGGGGCGGGGGGAGAAATTTCACAAGGGCCGCTCCCGGTTGGAAGCGGCCCCCGTAAAACGTCATTCTCTTTTTATGATGCCAAACCAAAGAAACGCCTCGCGGATGGCGGCTTCCTTGTCTGACCGCAGCTTCGGGCCGTCTTGTCCCTCCGCGCCGCCGGGGCCGTCCCTGGCAAGGCCGCAGAGCGCCTTGACCTGTGATATGGCGTGGTTGCTGACATGGAGGCCGTAACGCTCCTTGACCCACAACTGAATCTCTCTGTAGGTCGCGTGTTTTGTCTGTAAATATGTTCCGGCCTCATAGTCGTCTATATCGACTATGAGGCCGAACACATTGCGGTACACTGACAACCTCGCTTTTGTTACGGTGTTCGTATACCTTTCGTTTGGTGGCCCGTAGGAGAGTTTATAAGAACTCCCCCAAGGTCAGAACCACCTCCCTCTGCGGCCCCTTTCAGCGAGGACGTCAGCACATTCTTCTCGCCGCTGTAGTAGTAATGAACCTCTATTTTATCGTCCCAAAGGTACACGGCTTTGACGAAAGTATCAAACAACCGCTTTTGATAGTCCTTGCTGGTCACATCACCCTCACGGAGCTGCTCCAACGTCCAGATGATGCGCTCCTTCTCCATGACTGTCTCCTCGCTGGCAGCTCTGGCGAGAGCAATAGACTTTTCCAATGTGGAGATATCCAGTTCCAACTCCAGGAGTCGGTCCTTGGTCATTGCTGTGAAGATTCCCTGCTCGATGGCGTTCATGATATTCTTTGCGGCTTTCCGATCTGCGGCCAGCTCGGACTCCATGGCGGCGATCTCCACCTCGCTGCTGGATTGGGCCAGGACTTCCATTGCGCTGTTTGCGATCCACTCTATCACTTCGTCCTGGAGGATGAACCGCTGCGTGAGCTCGGTGACGATCTGCTCGATGTAGTCCTTCCTGACGTTCTCCTTTTTGCAGGAGCCACCAGTGCGCCGGTCATTGCAGGTATAGTAGTAATGCTTATCGCCTGTCTTGCTGGTGCCGGAGATCCCCACCATGAAGGACTTGCAATAGCCGCAGTGGAGCTTTCCCGTCAGCAGATAATCATTGTTCTCCCGGTGCCTCCCCCTGGGATTCTTCTTTGTCTCTAAGTGCTTTTGCATGGCGTAGAAAACCTCCTTTTCCAGAATGGGCGGTATGCCCTGTTCGTTGATATACCCAGAGTGCCGATAGACCCCAATGTAATTGTCGTTGGCAAGTAGGCGGTGAAAACTATTCTTATTCCAGAGCCCTTTCCTTTTGGTCTTTATGCCTCGACCGTTTAGGTCATTGGCGATGTCCACGAACGACTCGCCCTCCAGCACCCTTTTGTAAATCTCCCGGACGACGGCTGCCTCCGTTGGATCTATGGCGTACCGGCCATCAGGCCCTCTTACATATCCCAACGGGATCGCACCGTTGACCTTGCAGTTTTCGGCGTTGTCCCTCATGCCCCGCCTGATGTCCTCGGCCATGTTTTCAGAGTAGAACTGATTGACGTTCATCATCGTGCGGAGGGCAAACCGGCCGGCCGCGGTGTTGCCAAACTCCTCTTTGGCATAAAGCGTTTCAATACCAAAGCGGCCCAGCTTATCCTCGTAACTGAGGGCGTTGAGCATATTCCGGGCGATGCGGTTCGACTTGTACGCCACCACCACAGTGAACTGCCGCTTCTCTGCGTCGCGCATCATCTTCTGGAACTGGGGCCGCTTGTCGGTCTTACCGGAGAGGGCCTTGTCAGAGTAGACCTGTATGATCTTGATGTGGTTGAGGGCGGCAAAGGCCATACACTCCTCGACCTGCTGCTCGATGCTTTCCTCTTTCTGATTGTGGGAGGAGTACCTGGCATATATGACGCCAATTCGCTCGGCGGCTTCTGGGTGTCCCTTCTTTCGAGGCATTCGTTATCCTCCCCTCATTTGCGTTTTTAACAGATAAAACTGGGAATTTCTATGAAAATTGCAGGTCATTCCCATTTTTTCAGCAAGAATTTACGAATTGTTGTGCTATAATTCATTATGCGCAAATACATACCTTGACGCCAGGGTGGAAAGGATCAACTCATGTCGGATACAGAAGCTAAAATCCTGGAGCTGATTCAGGGTTTGACCCTGGCGCGGCAAATGGATGTACTTAACCACGCCCTTGCGATGCTTGCAGCCAAGCAAGAAACGCCTCCTGCTCTTTCGGCGACATCTGGTGAACGCAATTCATAATTTGCCTTTCTGTCTCGCTCAACCCGTCCCCAATTTCGGGGGCGGGTTTTTTTTTGCCCAATTTAAGCTGCGCACCTGCAGTCATGCCTTTGAAATTTTCTTTTACTGTAATTGCCCAGGCTCCGTCAGATCCTATTTCAGCCGATACAATCGCTTCATTTACAAACTTGATAAAAGAGGATAGCGATGCAGTTTCTGGCTCATCACTATTGATTTTCCAAATAGCGGACAAGAGTTTTGAATCAATGTGAGATTCATCAATAAATTTCTTTCGATTGGCGTTTATGTTTTCCCAGTCATTGAAAGGCTGAAGCCCCAGCAAAAAATCCGTTGGAACATCAAAGTATTTTGCTATTTTGGATAACAGTTCCCCTTTTGGCGCATTACCCGTGTTCTTCCAGGTTGTCACCGTGGCTCGATTAAAGCCAATTTCAGTAGCAGCTCTACTGGGTGAGATTTGCGCATTGTCACACAATTCGCAATACAGATGATAAAAAGTATACAAAGCCAACACCCCGATTTTAGACATTATGCCCAATGTTTAGAAAAATAAGCGCAAAGGGTTGACTTGTTTATAAGTCTAAGCTAAAATGCGTTTAAGCGTTGAGATTTATAAACAAGCAGACGCGGGTAGATTTTGAATGACAACAAAACTATATCACACTTGTTTATGAAAATCAACTCCCCTATTGAAAAGAAAGGAGGAATTTTTATGCCGCAAGAGTGGACTGCGGATGTAGTAGCCCGGATGCACATGGCCAAAATTACAATGAAGCGACTGGCTGCTGAATGTGGATACACCCCTGAGTACGTCAGTATGGTGCTGAATGGCCACCGAGACACCGAGACTGCCAAGGCAACCATTCTGTCCGCGCTTGATAGACTGGTTTCCGCTACCAGCGCATGAAAAAAGCCGCTCTATGCGGCAGAAAGGAGGGGCAAAGTACTGCAACGCAGGTACCAAAACGCCCTGCCAAGTGCAACGAACACCTGACAGGGCAAGCGACCCATTGAAGCCACAAAAAGGCCACAGTTGGATTATATCACATCCTCCTGTTGGCTGACAAGCACAAAAAGGAGGCGAACAAACGATGGCAAAATCCCCCGTGCTGCGCATTGATATTGCGTCTATCCCGGACTTCCGACGTGAGGAGCTTGCGAAAGGGGCACTGGCCCTGACTGAGCAAGTTTTTTCGATGCCGGGAGCAGAGGAACGCTACCAGGCTTGGCTCAAAGAGCGCAGAGCCAAACAGAAGAGGACAGCTCGGGCCGCCCGGTAATAGGAAAGGATTGATTCTATGGGATGCGATATCCATGTGATGGTCGAGGCGCGCAAGCAGCCCCTTGGCCCTGATGGATGGTTCAATATCGACAACTGGCAGCACAACCCCTACTTCGGCGATAAAGGGGAGCCGGTCATGACCATTAAGCCCATCTACACCCAAAGGAACTACGAACTGTTCGCTTTCCTGGCCGGCGTCAGGGACTATGGCGGCAACCCCAGCTTTGGCTTTGACCGAGGGTTCCCGGAAGATGCCTGCAAACACACCGCCGCCGAGTATACCCGGTGGGGCGAGGATGCCCACACCCCCGGCTATGCCACCCTCGCCGAACTGAAGGAAAAGGCTGGAACGGTGACCAAGGTCAACCGTCGGGGCTATGTCAAGAAAGAGCAGATTGCCCGGTTCAAGGAAACCGGCGAAACGCCGACCTCCTGGAGTCAGAGCGTATTTGGGCCCGGCTCGGAGAACTACGAGTGGATGGAGTGGCAGGACGAAGCTCACTGCTTTGATGACCTGCTGGACGCCCTGGAGGAACGCAAGCGCGATGTTTTCTGGATTTTCAATCCGGAGAAAGACGATGGCACCAACGATACCAACATCCGCATCGTCTTCTGGTTCGACAACTGAACAGCAGAAAGGAGTTCTACATATGAAACCGGAAAGGAGCCTTGCATCGGTGCTGCTTGAACTGGCCACCGTGCTCCTGGTGACAGCCCTCGCCTTTGCGTGGGGAATGCAGACCGCCCAGGCAGAGCGGGGCTACACGGCCATCGGCGGAGAGTACCTTTTCCTGCTCCTCCCCTTTATGTACTACCCTGGCAAGCGGACGATCCTGGATTGGGTCGCCGAGATCCGCGAGCTGTGGAGGGAGAGGCGTGTATGAGCGGAGCAAAGGAGTCCCTCACGATGGACGAGCTCATCACCGGCCTGGGTGACCTCCGAGCCACTGCCGACAGCAAGGGCAAAGGCGTCTGCCAAGCGGCGGTCAGCATCCTTTTCGCCCTTTCTGAGGAGGGTGCAAAAACCACGGAGGATGCCTTGGACATCCTCCACGACTACCGGCTCCAGGGCAAGCAGTACAAAGCCCTCCACAGCAAGCACGAAATCGCCGGAAAACCATTCTTGAAGGACGGCGTGTGGCACTGCCCGGACTGCAACCGCCGAGTGTCCCCCAACCACTCCTTCTGCCACCGCTGTGGGAAAAAGCTGAGGTGGAAGTAATAAAGTTCCGCCCCCGATGCCGCTAACATCAAGGACGGGAGGCAAAATCTAGGGTCGACATTTCAATATACAATGGAGGCAATGTCAAATGGAATTGAAAATGAAACTCCGCAACGAAACCAAAAGCTGCTACCGTTTTGAGCGGCTGAGTGATCAGGGCGACCTGGTGACGATCTATCTGAAGAAGAAAGATGTCATTGATGCTGGGATTGATCCTCGCAAGGGGATTACCGTTACGATCCAGGAGGCGGAATGCGGTGAGCCGGGGACAGACCAATTTTCTGGATGAAATCATCGTGGACAATTTCGCCGGCGGTGGCGGAGCCTCCACGGGGATCGAACTGGCCACGGGCCGGGTGGTAGACATAGCCATAAACCACGACCCGGACGCCATCCTAATGCACCGGACCAACCACCCCCACACCATGCACTATCGGGCCAGCGTGTGGGACGTGGACCCGGTGGAGGTGTGCAGGGGCCGCCCGGTGGGACTGGCGTGGTTTTCCCCGGACTGTAAGCATTTCAGCAAAGCCAAGGGCGGAAAGCCCGTAGACAAGAATATAAGGGGCCTTGCATGGATCGTCCTGCGCTGGGCCGGGCTGGTTCGCCCCCGTGTGATCATTCTGGAGAACGTGGAGGAGTTCCAGACCTGGGGACCTGTGCGGAGGGGGCGGCCTGTGAAGTCAAAGACCGGGCAGACGTTCCGCCAGTGGCTGGGCCAGCTGGAGGCCCTGGGCTACACCGTGGAATGGCGGGAACTGGTGGCGGCGGACTATGGAGCGCCAACCACGCGGAAACGCTTTTTCCTGATTGCCCGCAGCGACGGGCGGCCCATTGTGTGGCCGGAACCAACCCACGCGTCGGCGGACAGCCCGGAGGCCAGGGAGGGAACCAAAAAGCCGTGGCGCAGCGCGGCGGAGATCATAGACTGGAACCTGCCCACGCCCTCCATTTTTGCAACAAAAGAGGAGATCCGGGAGCGGTACGGAGTCGCGGCGGTCCGTCCTCTGGCCAGGAATACCATGCGGCGGGTGGCCAGGGGCGTGGACAAATTCGTGATCCGGTCCGCCTCTCCGTTCCTGGTGATCGTCAACCATGCCGGGGAGTTCCGGGGGCAAGGGTTGGCGGAACCGCTCCAGACCATCACGGCAAAACATGGGTATGGCGTGGCTTCACCTGCCATGATCCAGTATCACACTGAGCAAACCGAGAGGGTACGGGGCCAGGGCGTGACTGACCCTATCATGACCATTGATGCCTCCAACCGCTACGGGCTGGCGGCGACCACACTGACAAAGTATTACAGCGGGGATCATAACCAGGACGCGGCGGCCCCGCTGCATACGATAACAACGCGGGACCGGGAGGGCATAACGGTGGCCAATCTGTCCAAATTTTACGGCGGCGTGGTGGGTGCGGCAGCGTCCGATCCCCTCCCTACCGTGACAGCGGTGGACCACAACGCCCTCCAAACCGCCCACATGGTCAAAATGAAAGGCACCAACTTAGGAGGACAAGCCCAGGACCCGCTCCAGACAATCACCGCCGGCGGCGGACACCATGGCGTGGTGACAACCCGGATCGTAAAGGCGGGACTGGGAGTGGACCTGCAGAACTGGCCAAAAATACGGGCGACCCTGAATGAGTTCTGCGACTATCACCTGGAGGACACAGAGGTGATCCTGTTCTCCATCGGCGGGGTCTGGTATTTCATGGCAGACATTGGCCTGCGTATGCTGACGCCCCGCGAACTGTACCGGGCCAACGGTTTCCCAGACGACTACAAAATAGATCGGGACTACACCGGCAGAGAGTACGGCAAAACCAAGCAGGTGGCCCGGTGTGGAAACGCGGTCCCGCCGCCCTTTGCCGCGGCCCTGGTGCGGGCAAACCTGCCAGAATGGTGCGGGGAGGAGATCACCACCATGGAGCAGTTGGAAAAGGCGGTGGCGGTATGAACGACGTAAGGTTTTCGCGGCGGGACCCTGCCTGCTGCCCCGCCTACAAAGAGTATTACATTCAAGACCAATTGAGCGGAACGGATATTTATGGGCACGAAACCTATCAATACGCACTTTTCCGAAAGTGTCCATTTCAGATGATTCGTAAGTTCCGAACCAGAAAGCAGGCATATGCCTACGTCAGTAATCTGACTGGCGTCGACCAGTGGGACGTCAAATGGGGGAGCTGCAGAATTGTCGGGAATCCCCGCTACGACAATCTTTTTGGTGTCATACACGCTGGAAAAATGTACCGGATCAACCGGAGGGCGCGGACGGTTGAGATGGCACCACTTGACGATGAGCAGTTGTCTGGTTGGCACGATAAATACCATGAATGCGTCGCGGAGGCCAAGCGGATTATAGGTGCCATAGATGATGACTCGCAGATGTCTCTTTTTGGATAAATACACTGAAGGCCGCGCTGGAGCAGATGGCCACATCCTGAGAGGTCTGCTTTGCTGATTTAGTAATCGGCATTTACATAGCAGAGAACACAAAATCGCACGAAAGGAGGAGGACCGTATGCAGCCTGAAATGCAAAAGTCGATCCTGCAGATGGCGCGAGGGGCCATTATGGAGCGGGCGGACTATGAGATGTCCCGTCTGCTGGCCAACATCCTGGACCCGAACACATCCGCCACCGCAAAGCGGAAACTGACGCTGACGCTGGAGCTGAAGCCGGACGATGACCGGCAGACCATCACCGTCAGCTGCACCGCAAAGCCCACGCTGGCCGCCACCAACCCCGTTGTCACGTCCCTGTATGTGGCCGACGAGGACAGTGTGGTGGAGATGGTGCCGCAGATCCCCGGCCAGACTGGAATGGACGGGAGTACGCAGGAAGCACCCCCGGTTCTGAAGATCATCAAATTTGCTTAAGGAGGAAAGCCCATCATGTTGAAAGAGTTCATTGAGCATATCCAGAGCACCACCAAGCCCCAGATTTTTGAGAAGGACGGCGCGACATTTGTTGTCTACGCCGAGGAGGCCCCGCATCAGCTCCGGCCCGACATCGACCACCCGGACATCCTGCCCCTCCACTCTCTGGACGCCCTTGTGAATCTGGTCCGCACCGAGGCGTCCAAGGCGGAGACTCCGCTTTACATCACGATCCCCGACCACCTGACCGTCCGCTGCTTCGGCCAGCCCCAGCCCGATGCCCGGTTCTTCCGGCAGATGTACTACGAGGCCAAGGCCACCGACGTCCCCGGCTGGGGCGAGATGGTGCAGTTGGGTTTCGAAGAGGCCCAGATTGCTATGCGGACCCGCTTCCAGGAAACGACGGATACCATCTACGCTCTGAAGTTGCTGTCGGATATCTGCTGCGGAGCCAAGGTGGTCTACAACGACAACGGTATCGCCACCACTGTCACCACGCAGAAGGGCGTGGCGCTCCAGAGCAACGAGCAGATCCGGCCCATCATCACCCTGAAGCCCTACCGTACCTTCCAGGAGGTGGAGCAGCCGGAGAGCATCTTCCTCATTCGGGTCAACGAGCGGGGCATCACCTTCACCGAGGCCGACGGCGGGATGTGGAAGCTAAAAGCAAGGCAGACCGTCAAGGCGTTCCTGGAGGAACAGCTGGCCGAGGAGGTCGCCGGCAACGGCGTGTACATCGCCCTGTAAGGAATACGGTGGCAAAGACCAAAGTACCCAACGTTGGGCGCAATTATTTGTGTAGTTTATGGTCTGAATTAACTTGCTATTCCCTTTGAACAGAGTGATTAATGTGATGCCAAAGGCCCGCCGGGTGGTAGCGCACCCGACGGGCCAAAGGGCAAAAAACAATTAAGAACACCTGCATTATAGCAGGACGGAAAGGAAAATGCAATGAAAACCACAAAAATTGTCATCAAGAACCTGTTCGGCATCCGGGAGGCGGCCCTGGATGGGCGCTCGGTGGAGCTGGCCGGACCCAAGGGCAGCGGAAAGACTTCTGTGCTGGACGCCATCCGCTACGCCCTGACCAACCGCTCTGACCGCGACTACATCATCCACCAGGGCGCGGACGAGGGCGAGATCATCATTGAGACGGACACCGGGCTCTCCATCGACCGCAAGACCCGGACGACCAAGGCAGACACAGTCAAGGTCAAGGACGGCAGTATGCTCCAGACTCGCCCGGCGGAGTTCCTCTCCGGCATCTTCACCCCCTTGCAGCTCAACCCCGTGGCCTTTACTCAGCTCAGCCGTCAAGAGAAGAACCGGGTCATCCTGTCGCTGATCGACTTCGCCTGGGACATGAACTGGATCAAGGAACAGTTTGGGGAGATCCCCCAGGGCGTGGACTACTCCAAGCACATCCTGGAGGTCCTCTCGGATATCCAGGCGGAGAGCGGCGTTTACTTCCAGTCCCGCCAGAACCTCAACCGGGACATCCGCAACAAGCAGGCGTTCATCGCCGACATCGCCAAGGACATCCCTCCCCACTATGACGCCGCCCGCTGGGAGGCGTACCCCACCCGCGAGAAGTACCAGGAGCTGGAGCGCATCCGGGAGGCCAACAGCCGCATCGAGCGGGCAAAGGCATTCCGAGAGGGCTTTGAGGCTAAAAAGCGTGGCCTGGAGGCGGAGCGGGACATCCAACTCTCCGCCGTCGCGCAGGACATCTCCGCCCAGCGGGAGAGCATCACCGGCGACATCCAGCGGCTGGAGGCCCAGCTCGCCGCCGCGAGGGAGAAGCTGGACGGCCTTGCCCAGCGGCAGAAGGAGCGGGAGGAATTGGAGCACGCCCGCTTCCGTGAGGCCGTGGCGAAGCTGGAGCGGGACATGGGTGTAGCGGATCAGTACGCCGGGCAGGAGGTTCAGGATACCTCCGCGCTGTCCACCGAACTGGATGAGGCGGAGCAGATGCGCAGCCACCTGAACGAGTACCGCCGGATGCGGGATATGCAAACGGAACTGGACGAGTTGACCGCAAAGTCCCAGGCACTGACCGACAAGATCGAACTGGCGCGGGAACTCCCGGCGACGATCCTGGCTCAGGCTTCCATTCCTGTGGAGGGCCTGACGGTGAAGGACGGCGTGCCGCTGATCAACGGCCTGCCCATCAGCAACCTGAGTGACGGTGAGCTCCTTGAGCTCTGCGTGGACATCACGGTCAGCCGGCCGGGCCAGCTGGGCATCATCTTGGTGGACGGCGCCGAGCGGCTGGACAGCGTGAGCCGGGAACGGCTCTACGCCAAGTGCAAGGCCAAGGGCCTCCAGCTGATCGCCACCAGGGTAACGGATTCTGAAGAGATGGAGGTAATCGAGCTGTGAAGACGCATTGGAAAAAGGTAGTCTCCGATCCCAACTTTATCGGCGAGGGGGACTTCCAGGAGGGCGAGGAGAAGGTATTGACCATCGACCGGGTCAACGCCTCCGAAACTGTTCAGACCGCCGAGGGCAAGTCCAAGAAGGCGGTTGTCCACTGGAAGGAGCCGGGCAACAAGCCCATGATCCTGAATGTGGCCCGGTCCAAGAACATCGAGAAAGTAGCCGGGAGCGGCTACTTCGAGGACTGGCCGGGAGTGACAGTGCAACTGTACATCGAGCACGGAATTAAGGCTTTCGGAGAGGTGGTCTCCGCTGTGCGCGTCCGGCCCTATAAGCCCCGCCTCCAGCAGCGCCAGCCTGTCCCGCCCTGCACGGACTGCGGAAACCCGATCCAGCCCGCCATGGGAAAGACGGTCGAGTGGCTGGCGGCCTACACCACAAAGAACTACGGTGTCCCGCTGTGTGCGGAGTGCGCCCAGAAGCGCAAAGATGCAGCGGCGGCAGAAGAGCCCCAAGAAAAAGAATCCGGAGAAAGCGAGGTAACCGAGCATGGCGGAGATGAACACCCTGCCGACGGTGACGGCGAAGAATTACTTTGATCCTGATATTGAGATGGCCTATATGGGCTCTACCCAGGTCAAGAACTTCATGCGCTGCGAAGCGGCGGAACTGGCCAGGCTGAAAGGGGAATACCGATCCGCCGCGACCACGGCTATGCTGGTGGGTAGCTATGTGGACGCCCATTTTGAGGGGAGCCTTGACGTGTTCCAAGCCCAGCACCCGGAACTGTTCAAGCGGGACGGGACGCTGAAGGCGGAGTTCTCCCACGCCAACGACATCATCAGCCGCATGGAAGCGGACGAGTTGTACAGCCTTCTGATGTCCGGCCAGAAACAGGTCATCCGCACCGGCGAGATTGCCGGAGTGCCCTTTAAGGTCAAGATCGACAGCCTGCTGGATGGGAATACCTGTGCGGAAATCGTCCGGCGGTTCCCGGAAACGGCGTCGGTGATGGGGCTTTGCGATGGGGCCATCGTGGATCAGAAGGTCATGAGAGACCTGGAGGACGTCTGGGACGGCACGGAGCGGGCCTACGTTCCCTTCTGGAGGGCCTGGGGGTATGACGTTCAAGGCGCCATCTACCAGGCCGTTGAGGGGCATTTGTGGCCCTTCCTGTTGGCTGTCGGCACCAAAGAGGATGAGCCGGACCTGCAGGCACTTCACATCCGGGATGAAGTCCTGGCGCCCAAGCTGGCGGAGATCGAGGATGCCGTCCCCCGGTTCCAGGCTATCAAAGCGGGCCGGGAGGCTCCGCGCCGCTGTGAGCACTGCGCATACTGCCGCGCCACTCGAAAGCTGACCCGGATCATCGATGCCGAGGAACTGGAGGCTCCCTATGGGGAGGCAGAGGATTGATTGATCTTGCTGATCAAGTCAAGAGCCTTGTAACGATCCAGGAGGTGGCGGAGCACTACGGTTTCCACCCAAACCGGGCCGGGTACATATGCTGCCCATTCCACCATGAAAAGACCGCCAGTCTAAAACTCTACAGCGGTCAGCGCGGTTTTCACTGCTTTGGCTGCGGGGCGGGTGGCTCGGTGATCGATTTTGTAATGAAAGTGTTTGACATCCCATTTCGTCAGGCGATTTTGCGAATCAATGCGGATTTTGCCTTGGGACTGACATGGGATAAGCCTGACCCGGCGGTGCGGTCTGCTGTCTTGGAGGCCCGCCGCCGGGAGGCCCGGCGGAAAGCGAAACTGGAACAGCTGGAAGAGAAACACCGGGAACTGGCTGCAGAACATTGTTACTGGTGGGAAGTGCTGAAATACTTTTCTCCTACCAGAGAAGAGTGGGAGGCTGGGTATATCCATCCACTCTATGTCGAAGCAACAAAAAAACAGCCGTATTTGGAATACCTGCTGGATGAACTGGAAGAAGAAATTGCGGAGGTGAAAGCGGACCGTGGAAGAAAAGGCTCTACAGCCGGAAAACACAGTACCGGTAGCCCCGGACAAACGGCCTGACTTTTCTCTGACCGACTTCAAGGAGGGGCGGGTATTTGAATGGCTGACCGGTTTGAGATCTGGCTACCAGCAGGCCATGGAGGAACAGGCGCTTGCAGACCTCGCCAAGGAACTCGGATTTAAAGGCTTTGCCAGGTGCCTGAGAGAGTACAGGAAAGAATTAAGAGCCGTCTCTTTGTCTGTCGTCCGAGACGATGGGGTCTCCGAGTTTTTCGACCAAACCCTTGAGTTGAATGTTGGGGAATGGACGGCGGACGAGAGCGGCATCTGGCGGTATGCCCAAGGCGGTGGGATTACATATGCCTGCACCCACCCAATCATGCCGGTGGAAAAACTGGTTTCCATCGATACAGGTATGGTCAAGGTCAAGCTGTGGTACCGGCGCAGTTATTCAGACCGCCGGCCATGGTCAGAGATCGTAGTACCCATGAGCCGGATCTCCAAGGCTGCCGACATCGTAGCCCTGTCGGACTGTGGCATTTCAGTCACCAGCGGAGAACGGGCGCAGGCGTTGGTGGACTTCCTGCGGGATGCCATCGACAAAAATCAGGACATCATCCCGGAGGTCAAGGCGGTTTCCCGCATGGGCTGGAACGAGGAGGGGTTTTCCCCCTACGTGGGGGGCGTAGCCTTCGACAGCGCGGATAGTTTCCGCCCGATATATAAAGCCATAGGCCAGTCCGGAAGCCTCGACAATTGGCTTACAGAGGCCCTGGATGCCCGCTCTTACAGCCTGACTGCCCGCATTGTACTGGCGGCATCCTTCGCCTCCGTTCTGGTGGAGCCGCTTGGGTGCCTTCCGTTTTTCGTCCACCTGTGGAGTATGGACAGCGGCACCGGCAAGACCGTGGCGCAGATGCTGGGGGCGTCCGTGTGGGCGAACCCCACTGCAGGCGGCGCATATTTTCAAACCTTCAAGAGCACATCCGTGGGCGTGGAGCTTATGGCCGGCTTTCTGCACTCGCTCCCCCTGTTTCTGGACGAGCTGCAGCTTGCCAAGGACCGCCACGGGAGAGTCAATTTCAACGTGTACGAGTTGGCGGCAGGCACAGGAAAACTGCGGGGCAACAAATCCCTGGGCTTGGACTATACCCCCAAATGGGCCAACTGCTTTATAACCTCCGGGGAAACGCCATTGGTGGGGGAAACGGACGGTGCTGGCGCAGCCAACCGCGTGGTGGAGATTGAGTGCCGATATGGTGAGGCCGTCATTCGGGACGGACATCGCACTGCCAACGCTCTGAAACTCAACTATGGTCACGCCGGGAAGCTGTTCATTGGGCGTTTGTGCGAGGATGGCGTGATAGACAGGGCGCGAGAGCTCTACGAAAAAAGCTATGCCGCTTGTACGCAAATCGACACTACGGAGAAACAGGCGATGGCAGCAGCGTTGATTATTACTGCGGATCAGCTTGCCACAGAATGGCTTTTTCACGACGGTCGTGCTCTGACTGCCGCTGAACTGGGCGAGTTTCTGAAGGAAAAGAACGAGGTCAGTACATCAGAACGCGGCTATGAGTATATGTGCGGCTGGGTGGCAACTCATGCGAACCAGTTCCGCGAAAGTGTGGAGCGTGGGGAGCACTACGGTGTCATTGATGGCGATATGGCCATTATCAACCGCACCGTTTGGAACAAGGCGTGTGAGGAGGCGGGGCTATCACCCAAGGCCCTGCTTGGGCATTTGAAGTCAAAAGGGATGATTATCACCGGCAGCAAAGGGTACACAAAAACGAAGCGGATTGATGGAGTGTCCGTTCATTGCGTTTGGATGCGCCTGCCGCCCGATGATGAAGAGCCAGAGGAATACGATGAACTTCCTCTGTAAGTGCGACTTTGCGCGACTCTGTTTTAAGGAATGTCGCACGTGAAGAAGTCGGCAGTTTCAAAGGTTTGCGGCACTTAGTGCGACTTGTGCGACTGTGCGACTTTCCCCCACACAAACCTTACGTGCGTGAAGAAAAAAGTTGTGTCCGCTCAAAAAAAGAAGTTCCTCCCCGCGCATAAGAAAATCGGGGGGGATTTTGGTGGCACGGTCGCACAAAGCGGCTGAAACCTTTGCGGCACAAGGATTTTTGGGCGTGCGACTTTTGTGCGGAGTTGAAAATGGAGGTAGCACAATCGCACCGAAAGGAGAACCAACATGGAATTAAGACCATATCAGCAAGATTGCATTTCCACCATCGAAACCCAGCCGCCCGGTTCCTATCTGGTGCAGATGGCCACGGGCCTCGGCAAGACGGTGACCTTCGCCAACCTGCCGCGACACGGGGAGCGGATGCTGATCCTGTCCCACCGGGAGGAGCTGGTGGAGCAGCCCCGGAAATACTTTGACTGCTCCTACGGCGTGGAACGGGCTGGGAGCCATGCCAACGGCGAGGAGGTGGTCAGTGCATCAGTGCAGAGCATGGTGCGTCGGCTGGAGCGGTTTGATCCCCAGGACTTCGGCCTGATCATCTGCGACGAAGCCCATCACGCTGCCGCCAATACCTACCGGAAAATCTTTGAATACTTCCAGCCTCTGAAGCTGATCGGCTTTACCGCCACACCCAACCGGGGCGACAAGATCCGGCTCAGCGACGTGTTCCAGAAGATTATCTTCCAACGGGACCTTCGCTGGGGGATACAGAACAAATACCTGTGCGACATCCTGTGCAAGCGTGTGGACATCGGCTATGACCTGCGGGCCGTCCACACCCGCAACGGTGACTATGCCCCCGGAGAACTGGATGAGGCCATGGAGGGAACAGCGGACGCCATTGCACAGACCTACCGAGAACACGCTGCCGGAGCCACGCTAATCTTCGCTGTCAGCGTCCACCAGGCGGAGGAAATCGCCGGACGCATCAAGGGGGCTGTGGTAGTGACCGGCGAAACCAAGGACCGCGCCGCCATCATTGAAGCCTTCACTGCCGGGGAGATCCCCTGCATCGTCAACTGTATGGTGTTCACCGAGGGGACGGACATCCCCAGGGTGGAGACGGTCATCGTGGCCCGGCCTACTCAGTCGGAGAGCCTGTACGCCCAGATGGTGGGCCGCGGCCTGCGGCTATACCCCGGCAAGGAGCAGCTGGTTCTGATCGACTGCGTGGGCATTACCGGGAAGGCGTCCCTCTGTACGGCACCGAGCCTGCTGGGGCTGGACCTGAGCAATATCCCGGCACGGAAGGCCACGGAGATACAAGGGGACCTGTTCGACCTGCCCCTGAAGATCGCCGCCGCTGGCGACTGCCCGGAAAGCTGGATCAGGAACGTGGAGATCGTCGACCTCTGGGCCCAGGAGCAGAAGTACAACACCCACGACATCAACTTCTTCAAGATGCCGGACGGCGAAATGGTGGTATCCCTGACAGACGGCAAGAGCCTGACAATTCCCTGCCCCAATTCCCTCGGCCTTGTGCATATGTCGGACGGGTCCCAGGTTGGGATGCAGGAGGCCATTGACCGGGTGTACCTGGAACTTCTGAATGACTATGCGGACTGCCGCCAGCTGTGGGACCTGGAATCGGTCAGGCGGTGGGGCAAGGCTCCGGCCACGGACAAACAGGTCGCCATCATCCAGAGACGGTGTAAAGGCTTCGACACCGCTGGTCTGAGCAAGGGTGACGCCAGCCAGATTCTGAACCGGCTGTTTAACGCACCGAAAAAGAAAGGGCGGCAGAGCGCGTGAAGCGGAGGTGACAAAACATGGCACGGAATAAATATCCTGGTCGCTGCTATTGCTGCGGAGAATGGATAGAACCTGGCTACGGCCACTTTGAGAAGGTCCGCAATCCGGTACCGGGGGAACCCAAGTGGCGTATCAAATGCGTCAAGTGCGCCAGCGGACGAGTGCTGACGGATAAAGACCCCGGTGTAATTTGGGCGCAAAAGGCTGTAAAGGAGGCGAGAACATGACGGAGGCCCAGCACCAAGCGATGGTCATGAAGTGGTCTCAGCAGCCAGAAATCCGCTCCAGGTGGCCGGAGTTGGCCTTGCTCTACCACATCCCCAACGGCGGTACACGGGACGCTATAGAGGGCCGCCACCTGAAACAGCAGGGCGTCAAGCGAGGCGTTCCTGACCTGTGCCTGCCGGTTGCGCGGGAGAACTACCACGCCCTGTACATTGAGCTCAAAACCGATACCGGTCGGGCCACAACGGAGCAGAAATGGTGGGGCGAACATCTCAAATGCCAAGGGAATATGTGGCAGGTCTGTCACGGCTGGGAGGCGGCAGTGACTATGCTGGAATGGTATCTCTCCCTTTCTGATGAGGTGGTGACATGAGCACCCCGGATTACAGCTATGCCTTCCCCTGGGAACGAGAGGCAATGCAGGGGGCTGGGATGCCGGACGGGTTGTCCATGTATGACCAGATGGCTTACATATCCCTGCGGACGCTCTATCACGATTACCACGAAAAGCGGATGGATAGGGCAACGGCGTCAGCGGAAAAGCGCCGTATCTTCGGAGCCTGGGACAGGGCAAAGCGTACAGCAGAGTTTGAGCGCAAGCTGGCGTTCTTCCATGCGCGGCTCTACAAAGACACCGAGATGGCCAAAACAGCGGTTAGGAAAGACCCCAGCCCGGAAAATGCAATCAGGCTTTGCAACGTGCTGGATGGGCTGGAGAAGTACAGACCAGAGGAAACCGCACATAGTTAAAGTCAATTCCCAAACGTTTGTGAATTTGGAGGTTTTACAAAATGACAGCGAAAGAATTAGCTGAAATGCTCTCCGGCCGTGAAACCGGAAATGAAACTACCCCGCGAGAGGGACTCAGCGCAAGAGATGCTGGTCTGGTCGTGGTGTATGGGTACTCCGATGACAACGTGGAGTTTCGCGGGGCCATCGACGAGGAGGTCGGGGCCTATGAGGGCACCACCATCTACCTCACCAAGGATGGACTCCTGGAGGAACCTGCCTGCGGCATCGCCGAAAATATCGAATGCCCCTACTTTATCCAGGTGCGGGAAAAGGCCCAGACCATCAAGGCCGTGTGGCACGACGAGGGCGGTCCCTGCTGGACGTTCGAGACGGACATCCCGCACGAGACGTTCACCATCATGGAGGACGGCGAACCGTGGTGCATCGGGATCGTGTTCAGCATGGCGGATGTAAGAGGGGAAGAGATGGAGGATCTGATTGAAAAGCATACACCTAAAAAGCCAGCAAAGGTCAATAGCAGCGGAGTGCGGTATACCAGCGAATACAGATGCCCGACATGCGGCGGTGCGTTCACTGGAACCGGGATAGCCGATTACTGCTATCATTGCGGGCAGCGGTTGGATTGGGAGTGTCAAATTGATGGAAAAGCACATTAAAAGCCATTCCGAGACGGAAATTGTTAATGGATGTATCGCACTGATGCAAGAATTGGTGGGAGAATTCGAGGATTACCTGGATTTCATGAATATCATTCCGGAGAGCGAAGAAGAACGTTTTGCAGTTAATTTTTCCTACTTCCATATTGTTCAGCGGCTGATGCTGTGGAAAACAATGCACAGTGGCGGCACAAGCACGACAGAGAAATGCAGGGCGCTTGGTTTTGATCCCAGTGATATTGTGAGTTTCAAGGATGAGCGGGACAAGGAGGAAACGTCTTGAAATACTGCTGCAATGAATGCAAAAACAAAGACTGCCCAGTTAACTACAAAAACGCGCCCAAGGGAGAGCCGATTCAGTTCGCCGCCCTTTGCGGCTCAAAACAATGCACGGGCTACAAGCGTCCGTGAGGTGACGGAGGAATCATCATGAGTTTTTCAATCGAACTGC
Organism: Oscillospiraceae bacterium; assembly: GCA_910575695.1. Lineage (GTDB taxonomy): Bacteria > Bacillota > Clostridia > Oscillospirales > Oscillospiraceae > Enterenecus. Next base: position 19,680 of record CAJTGJ010000001.1, read on the forward strand.
CCCAAACCTACACATTTTCCATTTGCATTGACCGGGGAGGCCACACCATTGTTGACACAACGGTCGAAGTGCCGGACACCAGAGAGGGAATCACCAAAGCAAAGAGAACTGTCCAGCGTCTGATGAACGAGTACACCCCGACTCCCAAGGCGCCGGAGCCGGCGGGACTGAATCCGGAGAGCCAGCCCCCCGCCGACCTGTTGCCGGCAGCGGAGACTGCACCCACCCCGCCCCCGGAGAAAAAGCCGGAAGGGGCGCGGGGACTGCTTCGCCTCCACTGCCCGGAGTGCGGGAACACCTTCGGGACATTCCTGCGGGAGTACCAGACCGAGATAGAGTGCAAATGCGGCCACCACATCGACCTCACGGGCCAACTTGGCCGGTACCACGCCACCTGTCCGTACTGCCAGCATGAGAGCTGGGGCAAGACCAACAGCGAGGAACCAGTGGTTGAAGTTCAGTGCAAGTGCAAAGAGATGATTCGGCTTCAGTGGGTACCGGAAGCCAGAGAATATCAGAACTGAAGAAAGGCGAGGAGGTTGCCCAGAATGCCTAAGAAATACATCGACAGCCGCGGTTGGAAGTACCAGGTCATGCCTGGCCTTGGTGAGAACACCTTTAAGGCCCGGTACCAGCGGCCGGAGAAACAGGGTGATGGCGGCTGGAAGGGTGTGGCCGCCGTCCCGTGGCGCGGAAGCCGTGAGGAAGCCCAGACCGACCTTGACCAGCTGGCCGAGAAGAAAGGGTGGGCGGAATGGAACGGTTGACAAGCAGAGAGCCGAGGATCGGCGGGATGCCGGGTGTGTGTTGCACCCATTTCGAAGGTGGAGACTGCCAAGCCATACAAGGGCATTGCGCTGATGGGTGTGCATGGGAAGAGGCCGCATGGGAACGCCTCGCTACCTATGAGGACACCGGGCTGGAGCCGGAGGAAATCAAGGTGCTTGTCCCGCTGGCCCAGGAGCGGACGTACATCGTCACCGAGATGTGTCCCCACTGTGAAAGTGAGGTCGAGATGCGGTGGGATACCGATAAGCTGGGCTTTAAGGCGTTCTGCCCCGTCTGCGGAGAGCGGCTCATGCTCTGCGATGAGTGCCGGCACACTGAGGAACCCTCTCCCTGTGATTACGGGGTGACCGGCGATGGGTGCTGGCGCAATCCGCCTAAATCTACGCTGATTGACATCCCCCTGACCCTGGAGGAGCTGCGGGAGATGGACGGGGAACCAGTGTGGGTATGCGAACCGAACGGAACAAATGGTGTGTGGGGACTCGTTGATCTGGAATATCAGATGGTTCGATTGCATGGCGGCGGGCTGGCTATCTGGGAGAACAATGATAAATCTTGGCTGGCCTACCGCCGCAAGCCGGGGGAGGAATCCGGATGAAAGCTATCACCATCTGGCAGCCCTGGGCGTCCCTGTTGGCGTCCGGCCGGAAGAAGTACGAAACCCGCAGCTGGGCCACCTCCTATCGCGGCCCCATCGCTATCCATGCGGCTAAGCGGCCGGTGCGTCAGACTATCGACGCGCTGGTCGCCGACCGGGGGGACGGGTGGACCACGCTGGACTACTTTGAGAGCCTGTTCATGCGGCCTGGGGAACTGGACCATCTGCCTACCGGGGTTGTTGTGGGGACGGCGCTCCTGACCCGCTGCAACCTCATCACAGAGGACTTTGTGGCGAAGCTCACGCCCATGGAGCTCGCCCTGGGGGATTTCACCCTGGGGCGATATGCCTGGGAGTTTCACGGGAGAATTCCCCTTGACTCACCGATACCGGCAAAGGGGATGCAGGGACTTTGGGAGCTGAATCTGAAGGGGGAAATACTATGCTGATTGTAAGCCAAAACAGGAAATGCCTGCTCAACATGGAGAGGGCGGGAACTGTTTTCCTTTCGTCCCTCTATGGAGGTCATGAGGAGGGGAAGCCTGTCAAGGTGCTGGCCTCCTTCCCTCTGGCCGAGGATGTCACCGAGAGCCTGGGGGAGTACGAGAGCGAGGCCAGGGCCATGGAGGTCCTGGGGGAAATCGCTGACGAGTACGGTAAGTATCTGGGGGCCGATGGCGGGCTCCTCGCGACGGCAAACTTCTACGCACCGCCATTCGCCTTTGCTCCGCCGAAGGTCTACAAGATGCCGTTGGAGTGAGGGGGAGGGAGAAGATAGTTGAAAATCACGAGTTTTCAAGCTGCGAACTTCACCAGCTACGTTGGCGAGCGTTTCAGATTCCAGACGCTGGATGACAACGGGGAGCCTATGGGCCCCGTCCTGGCCGGCGAGGTCAAAAGGGTGTTCCGGCAAGGGCGGCAAATCTCCGTGGAGCTCTATATCCCGGACAAGCACTGTACCCACATTCACGAGGCAAAGCGAATCTACTACAAAGGGAGGACTGCGAATAAATGAGAAAAGCAATCGCAATCGAATTTGACGGGTGCCTCTGCACCAACGCCTACCCGGAGATTGGGGAGCCGAACTGGCCCGTCATTAAAAGAGCCCAAGCGGAGCAGCGGGCCGGGGCGGGCCTGATCCTGTGGACCTGCCGGGAGGACCAGCTTCTTCTGGACGCCATCGCCGCCTGTGAGGGCTGGGGCCTGACCTTCGATGCCGTGAACGAGAGCCTCCCAGACTGGATTGAGGAATTCAAGACCCGCCCCCGGAAGGTTGGCGCTTCGGAGTATTGGGATGATAAGGCTGTACGAATGCCCGCCGCTCCACCGCCCAACGAACGGCTGGATATGAACCAGATTTATGTGCTGGACGGAGAACCGGTGTGGTCGGACGGTATGTGGTATATCATCAATGGAAAAGACGGCTACTGCGTTGATAGATACGGAAAAAACAAAAGGATATCTGACCGTTGTTATCATGGAGCCTATCGCCGCAAGCCGGAGGAAAACGTATGAGCAGAAGAAGCGGGAACAGCCGGGGCGGAATGCAGTCCGCCGGTGTGCATCCGTCCATCTACTGCCAGGTCTGCGAGAAACCTGCGGCCAGATATGAGCCAAGGGTCGGCTGGATGCACTTCACGAAAACAGGTTCAGTTTGGCACAAAGAGAAACCAGACCAAAACCCCAAACGTCTGGGATTTTGAAGTAATACATAACACGGAGGGGCTGGTGTCATGACGCTGCAGGAACTATCGAAATACTATAAGCTACACGAGCGGTTGGAGCGGAACCGGGAAATGCTCTCCTCCCTGTACGCAGCGGCAGGGCCGGGGGCGCAGGTGATCACGGGGATGCCCCATGCGCCGGGAGTGTCGGACAAAGTGGGTGACTTGGCCATCGAGATCGGGGATCTGCAGAGCCGGATCGGCCATCTCGAATCGAAGTGTGCCGAGGAGAAGAAAAAGCTGGAGAAGTACATCGGTGCCATCAAAAACGACCAGACCCGTATGATTTTCCGCCTGCGGTTCATCCACTGCATGACCTGGCTCCAGGTGGCCGAGGCCATCGGCGGCCGGAACACAGCCAACAGCGTCAAGCTGATCTGCCATCGCTACCTGAACCCCAAAAGTTGAAACGGCGTGAAACGCTGTGAAACTTGACGAAACGCGCCTCTCCGTGATATGGTAGGCTTGCGAAAATCCTAAATCAGCCAGGCGGTCCTCCTCCGGGAGGGCCGCCATCCTTTTTGAAGGGAGGTTTTTGGCTCCGCGCTTTCTCTCCTTTGCGCGTGGTCTTGCATCGGGTACGGCGACCGCCAGCGCCGTTACAGCGGTGACAGACGACAAAAGGAGGTCTTCACGATGGAAATTGTGAAGATGAAATTATCGGAACTGAATCCGGCGGAGTACAACCCCCGGAAGGCTCTCAAGCCGGGAGATCCGGCCTATGAAAAGCTGAAGGCGTCCATCCTCTCCTTCGGGAACGTGGAGCCCATCGTGTGGAACCGCAGCACCGGAAATGTTGTGGGCGGCCACCAGCGGCTCCGCGTCCTGCTGGACTTGGGTGTGACGGAGAGCGAGGTCAGCGTGGTCGAACTGTCCGAGGTGGACGAAAGGCGGCTGAACATCGCCCTCAACAAAATCACTGGCGAATGGGATGATGAAAAGCTGACGTCCCTGCTGGCCGAGCTCACTGCCGGCGGCGTGGATGTGTATCCCACAGGCTTTGACGAGCAGGAGCTTTCCTCCATGTTCGCAGACCTCACCAAAGCAACTGCGCACGATGACGGTTTTGACCTCACCACTGCCCTGGAGAAAGCCTCCTTCGTGAAACGGGGTGACGTCTGGACGGTGGGCAGGCATCGCCTCATGTGCGGCGACGCCACCTCCGCCGAGGACGTGGCCACGCTGATGGGCGAGAAGAAAGCCAACCTCATCCTGACCGATCCCCCCTATGGTGTCTCCTTCAAGTCCTCGGATGGGCTGACCATCCAGAACGACTCCATCAAGGGGGATGACTTCTACAATTTCCTCCTCCAGTCCCTTACAAACATGGTCGCCCACCTGGAACCGGGAGGGGCGGCCTATGTTTTTCATGCGGACACGGAGGGCCTCAATTTCCGCCGGGCGTTCATCGATGCCGGCCTGCACCTGGCCGGGGTGTGTATCTGGGTGAAAAATTCCCTGGTGCTGGGCCGCAGCGACTACCAGTGGCAGCACGAGCCGGTCCTGTACGGGTTCCTTCAGAACGGCAAGCACCGCTGGTATTCCGACCGTAAGCAGACCACCATCTGGAACTACGATAAGCCCAAGCGGAACGAGAACCACCCCACATCAAAGCCACTGGACCTGCTCGGCTATCCGATTCAAAACTCCTCCCAGGAGAACGCTATCGTGCTGGACACCTTCGGCGGCTCTGGCTCCACCCTTATGGCCTGTGAGCAGCTGGGGCGGATTTGCTACACGATGGAACTGGATGAGAAGTACGCCTCCGTCATCCTCCGCCGCTATGCGGAGGGGGCCGGGGACGCCAGCGGCATCCATGTTCTTCGGGATGGGGAGCGCATCCCCTACGCGGATCTGGTCAAAGAGGTCAGTGCCGGTGGATAGGTTAAAGCTGGGGAGCCTGTTCGATGGCTCCGGGGGTTTTCCCCTGGGCGGCCTGCTGGCTGGCGTTACCCCGGTGTGGGCCTCGGAGATCGAGCCGTTCCCGATCCGGGTGACTACAAAGCGGCTGCCGGGGATGCGGCATCTGGGGGACGTGTCCTCCATCAACGGCGCAGAGATCGAGCCGGTGGACATCATCACCTTCGGCTCGCCCTGCACCGACATGAGCATCGCCGGCAAGCGGGCCGGTCTGGAGGGGGCGCAATCCTCCCTTTTCTACCAGGCCATCCGCATCATCAAGGAAATGAGGTGTGCAACCAATGGAAGATACCCGCGCTGGGTCTGCTGGGAGAACGTTGTCGGGGCCTTCAGTTCAAACAAAGGCTTCGACTTCAAGGCGGTCCTCGATGCGGTCATCGGCATCGCAGAGCCGGGGGCCTCGGTGCCTATGCCTGAGAAAAACCGATGGCCCTACGCCGACGTTTACATGGGAGACCGATGGAGCGTTGCGTACAGAGTTTTTGATGCGCAATTCTGGGGAGTCCCCCAGCGAAGACGCCGCTGTTACCTTGTCGGAGATCTTACAGGCCGATGCGCCGGACGGGTATTGTTTGAGTCCGAGGGCCTGTCGGGGTATTCTGCGGCGGGCTTCCGCGCGTGGCAAAGAGCTGCCCGCTATCCTTCGGCTGGCACTGGAGCTGCAGGCGGGATCTGCCTGAATGACCAGGGCGGGAGCCGCATGGACATCTCGGAGGAGGTGGCCAGCACCCTCCGGGCGGAGAGCCACGGCCACCCGCCCTGTGTGATGGCGGCAGGCTTCTGCACGGAGCATTCCGCCGCAAGCCGATCTATCGGCTATGGCGAGGAGTGCTCCCCAACGCTCCGGGCCGGGGTAGTCCCCGCCGCTGTGTATGAGAACCATAGCCAGGACACCAGATATACCGGCCCCTTGGACACGGCCCCCACGGTCAGCTCCACCTACGGTACCGGGGGCAACAATCAGCCCTTTGTGGTGGACCTGCGGACATACGATGTCCGCTTCACATCGGAGGGCACCAAAAACGCCCGCCAGAACGTCTATGAGACAGACACCGCCAGAACTATCGACACCGGGGGCAATCCCCCGGACTCCAACCAGGGCGGGGTGGCGGTGGTGGCTGACCCTGCGGCCTACGCCATGACTATGTGCGGATTCCCCCAGGTCAGCAAGGAGCAGGCCCCCACGCTGCTGGCGCGGGATTTCAAAGACCCGACAGCAGTCAATCGGGGATACACCGTGAGAAGGCTCACCCCCACAGAGTGCGCCAAGTTACAGGGGTTCCCGGACTGGTGGTGCGCCGGCCTGGAGACCCCGGAGCCGACAGAGGAGGACATCACCTTCTGGTCGGAGGTCTGGGAGGCCCACCGCAGGATCATAGGGACGGCCACTAAGCCCAAGACAAGGAACCAGATCGTCAGCTGGCTGCAGTCTCCGCATTCGGATTCCGCCGAGTACAAAATGTGGGGAAACGGGGTCGCGCTGCCCAACGTGTTCTTTGTCCTCGCCGGCATTGTGTGGTCTACACAAGAGTGGCCAGGATAATTTGTGATAGTCAGGCTGAGAAATGACTTGCTATTTGTGACCTACAGAGTGATATATGTAGCCAACAAAAGCAAGGAGGCAGACAGCCATGACAATCAAATACAACCGCACCGGGGCCGACCGCAAGTCTCTGGTCGACGCCATCGCCAGCATCACCGGGGCCGAGGCCAAGTACCTGGGTGCCCCCAGCTTCGCCTACCAGGTGGACTACTTCACCATCGACCGCAACGGCGCCATCACCTTCGACGACCGGGCCGACAGTGGGGAGGTCGAGAACCTCGTTGAGCGGTTGGCCAGCATGGGCTTTGAGGCCGAGCCGGTCGAGCGGGAGGCCGACACCGAGGCGGAGCGACCCGCAGCGCACGATGGGCTCACCATTCAGATGCCCGCGGACGGCTTCACCCCGGAGGCCCTCAACAACCTCCACAGCCTTATCGCCGCAAAGGGGCGGCTGATCCGCAAGGCTCTGGGGCTTGACCTCCTGCCAGTCCAGGTGGAGGCCGACACGGTTTCCTTCCCCTGGTTCAGAGGCGAGGCCACCGGCGAGGAGGTCAAAGCATACACGCACCTGATCACTGCCCTCTGCGACATGGCCCGGAACCAAAAGCGCATCATTGCCAGGGATAAGGACACCGACAATGACAAATATGCATTTCGGTGTTTTCTCCTCCGCCTGGGATTCATCGGGGCCGAGTACAAGGAGGAGCGGAAAATCCTGCTCCGCAATCTCACCGGCAATGGCGCATTCAAGTCTGGCCAGCGCAGCACCGAGGCCATCCAGCCGGAACCGCCCAACGCAGCCGCACGGGTGGAGGTTCAGGGTGACCCAGCTCTGGCCGAGGCCCTGGCCGATGCGGCGCTGATTGAGCAGGTCAACGCCTCCTTTGACGCACAATAAAATACACAACACCTGCCCCACATCATTGTGTACTTTATGGCTCGAATTAGCTTGCTATTATCTCCGTTTAGAGTGATTAATACACTACCGAAAGGGAAAACACAACAAACGGAGGACAACACAATGAACGAGAAGCTGATGAACCAGGTCGCCGAGATGAAGAAGCAGACCATCGGGGTTGAGGTCGAGATGAACAACATCGAGCGGAGCAAGGCCGCCAAGCTGGCCGCCGAGTTCTTCGGCACCCGCCGCTACCAGAACACCGCCACCCGCAACGGTTACATGACCTGGTCCGCCTGGGACGCCCAGGGCCGCGAGTGGAAGTTCCAGAAGGACGTCAGCATCCACGGGCCGGACAGCGAAAAGTGCGAGATGGTCACTCCGATCCTGACCTACGCCGACATGGACCTCCTCCAAGGGTTGGTCAGGCACCTGCGCAAGGCCGGGGCCAAGAGCGACGCCACCAGGGGCTGCGGAGTCCACATCCACATCGGAGCCAAGGGCCACACCCCGCAGAGCCTGCGGAACCTGGCCAACATCATGGCCAGCCATGAACGCCTCCTGGCGGACGCCCTCAACCTCGACCGGGGCCGGATGAGCCACTACTGCAAAACGGTGAACCCCGCCTTTCTGGACAAGCTGAACCGGCAAAAGCCCACCACAATGGCCGACCTTGCCGAGGTTTGGTACACCTGCAACAGCAGGAGCTACGAGAGCCGCAGCGCCCACTACAACGAGAGCCGCTACCATATGCTCAACCTCCACGCCACCTTCACCAAGGGCACGATTGAGTTCCGCCTTTTCCAATTCGACGCCCCCGCGAATGGCAAGAAAAATGGCCTCCACGCTGGACAGCTGAAAAGCTACATCCAGCTTTGCCTGGCCCTCAGCCAGATGGCCAAGAGCCTCAAGAGCGCCAGCCCCAAGCCCCAGCAGACCGACAACCCCAAGTACGCCATGAGGACTTGGCTCCTCCGGCTGGGGTTCATCGGAGAGGAATTTGCCACCGCCCGCGACCTCCTGACCCGCCGCCTCGCCGGGAACGCAGCCTTCCGCAACGGAAGGGCCGCCTGACCCGACCACCCCGTCCAAGCCCCACCTAACCCGCCACAAGCGGGCTTCAGGTGGTAGAAGGGATACCCTTCGGAAAGGACGGATCGGAAATGGCGAAAAGGTTTTACATTGCCTACGGCAGCAACCTCAACCTCCCGCAGATGCGGGGCCGCTGCCCTGGGGCGACTGTTGTCGGCACCGCAGTCATCGAGGACTACCGCCTGCTGTTCAAGGGGAGCAAGACCGGCTCCTACCTCACCATCGAACCATGGGAGGGCGGCAGGGTGCCGGTGGCGGTGTGGGAGGTCACGGCGGCGGATGAGCGCAGCCTCGACCGCTATGAGGGCTACCCCGTGTTCTACCACAAGGTGGGGATGGAACTGGATGTGACGCTGGCCGGCTCCGGCGAGGTGCGCACCCTGGAGGGCTTTGCCTACGTCATGTACGCGGACAGGCCCCTCGGAACCCCCAGCAATTCCTACTTCATCACCTGCACCCAAGGGTATCGGAGCTTTGGCTTTGACCCGCGCATCCTGCTGGATGCATACGCGGATAGTAAAGGGGAGGAGATTCTATGCACAGCAAAACAGTGAGTGGGCGCGTCTGCCCCAGGTGTGGGCGGACGTACACCGAACGCCCGGCCATGGCCAGGGACAACAGCGGCCCCATCTGCCCCGACTGTGGGACGCGGGAGGCGCTGGAGAGCATCGGTGTGGGTGCGGATGAGCAGGAGCGCATCCTCGACACCATCCATCGGCACCAGATGTAAACATAACCGGCGAGACGGCGGGCGGCTCCGATTTGGGCCGCCCGCCTGTTTGTGCTGCTATTTTTTCAGAAAGGGCGATTAAGTTGCCGAGAAACGGAACGATTGAAGAAACCCCCGGCTATTGCAAGGCGGAAGACCTGGCGAGCCTGTTCGCCCTGTCCAGTCAGAGCATCAGCCAGCTCACCAAGGATGGTGTGCTGAAGAAAAGGGACACCCCCGCCGGGAAACGCTATAACGTGGTGGAGTCCACCCGGACCTATGTGCAGTACCTTCGGGACAAGGCGGCAGGCCGTAACGATGCCCTGGAGCGGGAGGCGCTGGAGGCCGAGGTGCGCATCAAGAAGGCCAAGGCGGATATCGCTGAACAAGAGGCCAAGGAATTCCAGGGATGGCCAGTCTGATGGAATGCCAGCTATATGGCGCGAAGGGGGCGTATAGGGGGAAGGTGGTGGTATGGCAAATGAGAAAAATCTAATACCGTTTACCAGCGGCCAAAGCCATGATGAAGCCGTGAAAAACGGCAAGAAGGGCGGCGTGGCGTCCGGGGCAGCCAGACGGCGAAGAAAGACCATGCGGCAGACGTTGAATGCTCTGCTGAGCGCCGGCCTGGACGTCAGTGAGCAGGAGTTCGTGGAGAAGGTCACGCCGCGGCTGCAGGCGCTCGGCATTGATGTGGAGGACGCCACCTATCAGGATGTGATGCTGGCCGGTATTCTGATGAAAGCGATCCGGGGCGACGTCCGGGCCGCCGAGTTTATTCGGGATACCGGCGGTGACAGCCCCCATCTGGAACTGAAGAAGCAGGAGCTGAAACTGCGGAAAGAAGAACTTCGGCTCAGGCGGGAGCAGGAGGCCAAAAAGGCAGAGGATGAGAAGCCATCTGCGGTTGAAACCGCCCCGCGTCAAATCGACTTAAGCAAGGTCACCGATGAGGAACTGGAGGCCCTTGATGAGATCACGGGAAAACTTTTTGCTGAATGACCTCCGGGGCCTGGAACAGCTGCGAAGGGAGCTTGTCTGCGAAAAGGCGCGGCGGTCGATAGCGGAATTCTGTCTGTTCACCGACGACCGCTACCAGATGAACTGGCACCACCGCCTGCTGTGCGAATACCTGGACGCATTCACCCGGAAGGAGATACGGCGGCTCATGGTGTTCATGCCGCCCCGGCATGGGAAAAGCGAACTGGTCAGCCGGAAGCTGCCGGCGTACATCTTCGGGCGCAACCCGGACGCAAACATCATCGCCACCTCTTACAGTGCAGACCTCGCCCAGCGGATGAACAGGGACGTCCAGAGGATCATGGACGGCCGGCTGTACCTCGAACTGTTCCCGGATACCCGCCTGTACGGAAAGAGCATCGGCTCGTCAACCGGCCACGCCCTGCGGAACTCCGACATATTTGAGATAGTCGGACACCGGGGCAGCTACCGCGGGGCCGGCGTGGGCGGCGGTATCACCGGCATGGGCGGCGACTACATCATCATCGACGATCCCATCAAGAACCGGGAGGAAGCGAACAGCTCCACATACCGGGACAAGCTGTGGGAATGGTACACCTCCACGCTCTACACCCGGCAGGAAAAGGACGGCTCCATCCTGGTCACCCTGACCCGCTGGCACGAGGATGACCTGGCGGGGCGGCTTCTGGACGCGGCAAAGAAAGACCCGGACGCGGACCAATGGGAGATACTTCTGCTCCCGGCGGCGGCAGAGGCTGAACGCCACCCCAGAGACCCCCGCCAGGAGGGTGATGCTCTCTGGATGGAAAAATACCCGACCTCGGAACTGCGGAAGATCCGGGCTACTATCGGCATATACGACTGGAGCGCCATGTACCAGCAGAGACCTCAGCCGGCTGGAGGCACGATCTTCAAGCGGGAATGGATGAACCAGACCTACCGGGAACTCCCGGCGGGGGCCACGCTGATCCAGTCCTGGGACTTGCCCTTCAAGAACAGCGAGGCCAGCGCCAAGTGTGCGGGGATCGTCATGGCGCGGAAGGGCGCGCAGCTGTTTTTTGTGGACGTGGTAAACGACAAAATGGGCTTCACCACCAGCGTCACAGCCATAAGGAACCTGACGGCGAAACACCCGAGGGCAAGGGCAAAAGTGGTGGAGGACAAGGCCAACGGCCCCGCCATCATAGACTACCTGGGCAAGACGATACCCGGCATGGTTCCTTTCAACCCAAAGGGCAGCAAGGAGGACCGGGCCTTGTCGGTGGCCCCGTACTTCGAGGCGGGGAACGTCCTATTCCCTGAGTTCGCCCCATGGAAAGCAGACCTGATAGACGATCTCCTGCGGTTCCCCGGAACGACCTACAAGGACACCGTGGACGCGACCGTCCAGGCTATTCTGTATCTGATGAGCAAGCCCACCTCCAGCATTGGTGGGGATGACCTGAGCAAAGAAAGCTACTGGCATAGATAACGCGGAAAGGAGGCGGCGCAGAGCGTGGACAAGTTCAGAGAGTATGGCAAGACCGGCCTGTACCGTTTCAACACAGGCTGGATATATGAGGAATTCCTGCGGGAACTGCAGGGACGCAGGGGCGTGGAAGTCTACAAGGAGATGTCCGAAAACGACGATATTATCGGTGCCATCCTGTTCGCCACCGAAATGCTGATGCGTCAAAGCGACTGGAGCATCCAGGAGGCTGGTACCACGCAGCGGGACCTGAACGCGGCGGAGTTCGTGCGCACGTGCATGGATGATATGGAGGAAACCTGGAGCGAGTTTATTTCCGAGGTGCTGTCGTTCCTCCCCTACGGCTGGAGCTACCACGAAATCGTCTACAAGCGGCGCATGGGGAACACCAGGAACCCGGAGACCCGCAGCAAGTACGACGATGGCCTCATAGGCTGGCGCAAGCTGCCGATCCGCTCCCAGGACACGCTCTGGGAATGGAAGTACGATGAGCGCGACAACCTGACCGGGCTGGTGCAGTGCGCCCCGCCCCTGTACGACCAGGTATTCATTCCGCTGGAAAAGGCCCTGCACTTCAAAACCAGGAGCCGGAAAAGCAACCCGGAGGGACGGAGCATCCTGCGCAACAGCTACCGGGACTGGTATTTCAAGCGCCGGATACAGGAGATCGAGGGCATCGGCATCGAGCGCGACCTCGCCGGCCTGCCTGTTCTGATCGCCCCGGACGGTGTGGACATCTGGAGCGATGAATGCAAGGCGGAGCTGGCGAAAGCGGAGGCCATCGTGCGCAGCGTCCGCAGGGACGAGCGGGAGGGCATCGTCCTGGGCAACGGCTGGCAGTTCACCCTCACCTCCACCGGGGGGCGGCGGCAGTTCGATACCAACCAGATCATAGAGCGGTACGACACCCGCATGGCCATGACCGTGCTGGCGGACTTCGTGCTGCTGGGCCACCAGAACGTGGGCAGTTTTGCCCTTTCCAGCGACAAGACTGAGCTGTTCAGCGTGGCGCTGGGGGCTTTCCTCGACCTGATCTGCGAGGTGTTCAACAAACAGGCCATCCCCCGGCTGATCGATATCAACGGGGAGCATTTTGCCGGGATAACCGGCTACCCGACCCTGATCCACGGGGATATAGAGACGCAGAACCTCGGCGAACTGGGGCAGTTCGTATCTCAGATGGTCGGCATTGGCGCCATCACCCCGGACAGTAGCATGGAGGCACATCTGCGCATGGCGGCGAACCTGCCGGAGATGGACCCGGAAACCACCTACGCGGCCACAGAGAGGCCCACAGAGCCGCCTCAAGGCCAGGAGGGGGAAGAACACGGCAAGGACCCGAAGCGGCCTGAGACAGCCGCAGGAGGCGGCGAGAAGGGCGATGACGGGGCCATGGAGCCGGAGGGCGGGGAATGATACGCTTCACAAAGGCAAAGGCCACTCCGCCAAGGCCGAAGAGACCGAGCGGCGGGAAAAAGGCCACGCTGGATAAGTTAAGGGCCTTTCTGTCCCAGGCGGAGCCGGATGTCGTAGAAATCCTGATGTCCGGCTTCAGCACACAGCAGAACACGGTGACCTATAAGGAACTCCGGGAAGCCTACCTCGCTGGTGGTATCTCCCAACAGCAGTTTGAGAAATGGCAGGAGGACTACACGAAGCTGATCACCGTCACACTCTCCCCCCGGTGGAAAGCGGCGGCAGCGGCGGCGGCACAGGAAGTGAGGGCGAAATACCCGTACTTCCTTTACGATCCGGACACCAGCGCCGGGATGTCTTTTCTCAGGCAGCACGGCGCGGAACTGGTGACCAACATTGTGCAGGAACAGAGGGACGCCTTGAACGCGATCATTCAGCACGTCAGCGGATACACCAATATCACCCCGGACGAAGCGGCCCGCATCATACGACCCTGTGTTGGCCTGACAAAGCCGCAGGCCCTGGCGAACGTCCGATACCGGGAGGCTGTGAAGCAGGCGTACATCAAGGCCCACCCGCACGGGAAGCCGGAAACGGCAGAGAAGCGGGCGGCGGACGCTGCGGCCCGTTATGCGGCGCGCCAGCACCGATATAGGGCGCAGAACATCGCCCGCACAGAGCTTGCCTTTGCCTACAACGCCGGTGCCTACGGCGCGACCAAGGATGCCCAGGCGCAAGGCTATGTTGGGGACTGCGCAAAGGTCTGGCTCACCGCTTACGATGAGCGCGTCTGCCCGATCTGCTCAGCGATGGACGATGAGCGCCGCAACATGGATGAGGCGTTCAGCAACGGGAAACTGCTTCCGCCCGGGCACCCATCCTGCCGCTGTGCTGTGGCCTATGAGGAAATCGAGAACACCAACCTGGCCCCAGGATAGGGCGGCAGGATAGCGGAACGCGCCCGCTTGGACAACATCGGTCAGCCGTCACTCGAAAGAGCGGCGGTTTTTTACTGCCCGGCAAAGGAGGTGAGAGCTATGAGCGCACAGACGTTTAACCAGATCACCAAGGCGCGACCGGAGCAGCTGCACAAGCTGACGGTCATGAAGTCGGACGATGAGCGGCGGCTTGTGTTCGGTTGGGCCAACGTGGCCGTCCGTGTGGACGGGGAGCAGATCGTGGACTGGCAGGAGGACATCATTGACATTGAGGAGCTGGAGAAGGCCGCCTACGAGTACGTGGCGGAGTTCGGGACTGCCGGAGAGATGCACCAGCGCGGCGGTGTCGGGCATGTGATCGAGAGCGTCGTGTTCACGAAGGAAAAGGCGGAGGCGCTGGGGATTCCCCCAGACATCCTGCCGGAGGGCTGGTGGATAGGCTTCCAGATCACAGACGATGAGGTCTGGGATAAGGTAAAAAGCGGCGAATACCCGATGTTCAGCATCGAGGGCAAGGCCGTAAGGGAGCCAGTGGAAGGAGGTGACAACTGATGAAAACTAAGCTGAAGAACCTGTCCGTTACCAGCGTAGACCTCGTAGACCGGGGCGCGAACCCGGACGCGCACGTCCGCCTGTTCAAGCGCAAGGAGGCAGAGCCGGAGCGGGACCCGGACGCCAGCCTGTTCCAGAAGTTCATGGCGTGGTTGGCTAAGGGTTTCCAGGACGCGACCACGCCGGGCGGCGAGGAGGCCGCTGCTGGGGAAAACCCGGAGGGGACCGTGGAAAAGGAGGCGCAGACGTTCTCGGACAACATCACCAGGGAGCAGCTCAGAGAGGTTACCAATGAGATGTTCGACAATTGCTATGCCCTTTCCGACAGCTTCTGCTCCATTATCTGCGACAAGGATATGGACACAGACGCGAAAGAGGCCATGATGCTGAAAAGCCTGGACGAATTCGCGCAGGCCGTCCGCGGCGCCGCATCGCAGTGGGCAAAGGGGCAGAAAGCCTCCGAGCCGGGAGAGCAGGACGGCATCCAGAAATCCGCAGCGCAGCAGGGCGCGCTGGCAAAGCTGCTGGGGCAGTATGGCCTCGGCGGAGAGCTGGCGCAAACAACACATGAGCCGAAAGGCGAAAAGGAGGAAACAGACACCATGAAGATCGACAAGAGCAAGATGACCCAGGAGGAACAGGCCACCCTCGCCGAGTTTGAGAAGAAGTACGGCATCGCGGAACCCGCCGAGGGCGGCGGCACCCCTCCCGCTGATCCCGCCCCCGCTGGCGGCGTGGAGAAGCACGCGGAGTCCCCTGCGGCGCCGGAGCAGCCCGCCGTCCCCGCTGGCGGCGCTCTCCACCCGGACGTGGCGAAGGCCCTCTCCGACTTCGAGGCCATGAAGAAGCAGCAGACCGCTGAAATCGAGGCTTTGAAAAAGAGCCTGGAGGTGGAGCGACTGACGGCGCTGGCAAAGAAGTATGAGGTGCTGGGGAAGAAGGCCCCGGAGCTGGCCGAAAAGCTGTACGCGCTGAAGAAGGCGGGCGGCACGGTCTACGATGACTATGTGGCCCTGCTGGATGAGAGCGTGGCCGCAGTGACCAAGGGCGGGCTGTTCGGCGAAATCGGCAGCTCCCGCCAGGGGAGCGCCGGCACCGAGCAGACCATCGGTATCAAGGCGGCGGAGCTGGCCAAGTCCGCCCAGGGCGGCATGACCTCCACCGACGCCATCATCAAGGCGTTCGAGGAAAACCCCGAACTGGCGGCGCAGTACGAAGCCGAATACTTCGGCAGATAAGGAGGAGCGGGAAATGAACGGCAAGCAGTATCTCAATGCGTTTATCAACAACACCGCCACCATCCGGGACGTTCTGGCGGCTGACGTGCAGGACGCGCCCCACAAGGTGCTGGCGTACAACACGGACGGCAAGCTGGCCCTCCCCGCCGCCGACGGTGACCCCGTCATCGGCATTATCCTCAGTGACGCACCCGCCAACGACAGCGGCGTGACCCCCTCCGGCGCGGAGGTCGATGTGCTGATCCGGCATATCGGGCTGGCGGAGGCTGGTGCGGCGGTGGCGAAGGGCGACTTCCTGACCGCGGCCACGAACGGCACCGTCCGCAAGGCGGCGGCAGGGGAGTACATTCTCGGCATCGCCATGACGGCGGCAACTGCGGCCGGGGAACTGACCCAGGTGTACATCACCCACGGCGGCTACGCGAAATAACGAAAAGGAGGACTAAACAATGCCTATGACCACACAGGAACTGGCGGCTTCCATCCAGAAGGGGATTTTCAAGCCGCATATCTACCTCACCAACGTGTGCCTGTCCTATTTCCAGAACATGGGCGGCTTCGTTGCCCGCAAGGTGTTCCCCATCGTTCCCGTCCCCACGTCCTCGGCCCACTACTACGAGTTCGACAAGGGCGACCTGGCGCGGGATAACATGGCCCGGAAGCCGGAGTTTGGCCACGTCTCCCCTGGCATCTACGGCAAGCGGGACAAGTTCTACCACTGCGAGGTCGACCAGGTCATCACCGGGGTGGATCAGATTTCCACGCTGGACTTCCAGCGCACCAACGCCCCCGCAGTCATCGACCCCCGGCGCAGCAAGGTGCGTTGGGTGGCCGAACAGATGAACATCCACCTTGACCGCATCTGGGCCGGGAAGTACTTCAACCCCCAAAGCTGGACGCACGTCTACACGGGCGTGAACACCGGCACCCCCGGCGCGGATCAGTTCTACTGCTTCGACAACGCCAACAGCGACCCCGTGACCTTCTTCAGCCAGATTCGGAACAGGATGCTCCTGGCGGGCCTGCGCAAGCCGAACAAGATGGTGCTGGGGGCCAACGTATACATCGCCCTGACGGTGAACCCCTCCATCCTGGAGCGCATCAAGTACCAAGGCAGCGAGGCCAACCCCGCCAACGTGACCCCCAACGTCCTCGCCCAGCTGTTCGGGCTGGATGAGATCGTCATCGCGGAGAGCGTATATAACGCCGCGCCCTACGGAGCGCCGGACGATATGCGCTTCATCTGTAACCCGGACGATGCCCTGCTGACCTACACCACCGCCAGCCCCAGCATCGATGAGCCCTCCGCGGGCTACACCTTCACCTGGGATATGCTGGGCAACGGGCAGTACACCAGCGTCCAGCAGTACCCCGGCGAGGCCGCGACCCATACGGAATTCATCGAGGGGCTGCTCTGCACCGACCCCGAAATCACGTCCACCGACCTGGGTGTGTTTTTGAAGGGAGCGGTCAGCGACAGCTTCACCGCGTAAAGGAGGAACCAGACTATGGCGTACATTGCGAACAAACCCGTGCGCTTCGACCGCGACTATAAGGTCGGAGAGGTCATCCCGGACACGGTCATCTCTTCCGGCATGACCCGCAAGCTGATGGAGATGGGCAGAATCCTCCACGTAGATCTTCCGGCCCCCGGCGGCAATGCGGAGGATTCCCCCTCTCCCGCGCCGGAGGACACGCAGGGCGGCGCAGGGGGCGAGGGTGGTACGATCACCCCGAAGGATGCAGACCCCCCCGCAGAGGGCGCAGAGAGCGCCCCTGGCGGCGATTCCGGCACGGGTGAGGCAACCACCCGGCTGGACGGCGAAAACCCGCAGGACGGGGCTGGGAGCGGCGCAGAGGGCGGCCTGACAGTCGAGGACTTGATTGCAGGAACTGTCGGAGAATTCGTCTGCGATACCTGCGGCAGGGCTTTCCAGACACAGCAAGGTCTCGCCGCACATACCCGGTCGCATAAGGACTGAGGGACACGACCATGACCTACAGCTACGACCCAACACAGATCCGTGCCAGGGGCAAAGACCAGATGCGCTTTGAACTTGGGGACACACAGACCGATGGCGGGGCGGACACCTGTGCGCTGGCCGATGAGGAATACGAGGCCGTGCTTGCAGGTCTGAAAGCGGGCAAGAAGGCGTGGCTGTGCGCCAAGCTGGCCGTCCTGGAGGCAATCCTGTTCAAGATGAGCTACCAGGTGGACACCCGCATAGACGTCCTGCAATACGGCTTCGGAGACCGGGCGGAGCGGTGGCAGAAGATGTATGACGCTTTGAAGAAGCAGATACTCGCCACCGCCTCCATCCCGACCCTCGCCCCGTCTATCACCGAAACGCCCCCATACTTCCACAAGGGGATGGAGGAAAACCCGAGAGCCTGTCACGGCGCGGGCGGCCCTCCGTCCCCTTTCCGCAAAATGACCACATAGGGGGGCGGAAAATGTTCTCAGGGGCAATCCACATGATGCCGGGACAGGAGTTTCGCACATTCACGGTCTACCGGGACGGAGAGCACAAAACCGCCAGCGGCAGAGTTATCTCAAACGGCGCGGAACCCATCGGGGAAATCCGCGCCGTTCTCGCTGCGGCAAAGCCGGAGGAAACCCTGCGCTGGCGGCAGCTTGAACACCCCGTGTCCCATAAGATCATCCAGCAGGGAACGGCGGCGTTTGAGATAAAGCCCGGAGATTCCCTGATGCATGGCGAGCGGAGATACATCATCCAGACGGCCCCATACAACCCTGGAGGGCTGAACCACTGGACGATCTACTACTGCGATGAAAGGAGCGACATCTGATGCCCACAAGCCAGCAGAGCACCGGCAGGGCCTGGGGCAATGCCTCCCAGGTCATCGGCAAGACGGTGGCCGCCACGCTCAAGGGCGTGCAGAAGGAGGTCGCGCAGCGGACATACCGTGCAAGCAACGAATTGCGTAGCGCCTCCCTCCGCGTCCTGCGGGGGCAGCGGTCCGGGAAGAAGTACCGGGTGCCGAATACGAGCAGGTCCTACACGGCGTCCGCACCAGGGGAGCCGCCCGCCGTGCGCACAGGCGCGTTTCGCCTTTCTTGGGGCGCGCACGTCCACGTGGAAAAGAAGGACACACGTTTCCGGGCGGTGGCCGCCATTGAGAGCAGGGAGCGGGCCGGCGGTCGGCTGCTTGGCGAGATGCTGGAGAACGGGACCGGCAGGATGAAGCCGCGCCCGTACAAGCAGGCTGTCATTAACATGGCGCTGCCGAAGGTAAAGGCAATCTACAAAAAGCCCTATAAGGGCGGTTAGGAGGACAGGCGATGGCGCTTATCATGAACGCGACCCATCAGGAGTTCGACCTTGCGCAGGTCGGGCGCGGAGACTGCATCCGCGTCAAGCGGGCTGGGGATACCACGGCCAGAAACGGCTTCATCACCGAGGCTACGGCAACCAGGCTGCGGATTTTGTACTGCAACACGCAGAACAACGCCAGCAGCTACCTCGACATCACCGCGGCCGACGTGGCCATCGGTGTGTGGGAAATCTACTGGACGCGGGACTTCCAGACGGTCAACTATGAGTGCAACGCCCCGCAGACCGGGGACGGGGCATGAGCGGCGGGCTTCGCCAGCTCCTGCTCCAGCAGATAACCGGGGACGAACAGATGGGCGGGATGCTGGCGCGTTACAACGAGGCTCCCGCCGTTTTCTACCAGAAAGCCCCCAGCGACAGCCGCCCCGGTTGGGGCAGTCCCAGATACCCCCGGATGGACTTCAACGTGGATATGCGCCACGACCCGGAGCGCAAGACCGAGGGGACGCTGACGGTCAACATCTGGTGTACCAGCGAATGCCCGGCAGTAGGGGGCCTCGACCCGGACAGAGCCATCGAACAGAGGCTTCTGGAGCTGGTGTCCGGGGTGTTCTACACAGACGGGAACCGGGAGACTTTCTGCGCGGAGTGGGAGCGGTCGGACGAATTTCTGTACGAGAGCGGGGAAAAAAGCAACAACACGCCCCCGGAGGTATACGGGCTGACCGTGACCTTTTCCATTATGGCGTTCCCGGAGCAGATCACGACCACCCCGGACCCGATACAGGGGCTGAACGCATGGACGAAGCGGTACTTCCCAAAGATGACCGCTATCGCCTATGACGATACGCCGCCCGTGTGGAAGCCTACGGACGATAACCCGGCCATCTACTGGCGCTTCACAGGTACATCCAGCACGAACCGCCAAAGCTACGCCGTCACCTGGTACACCGGGACGTTTGCGGCGCACATCATCGCGGAGAGCGTACCGGAGCGCAACAAATGGACAAAGGCCATCATCGAGCGGGCGCAGCTTGACGGGGAGGTCATTCTGGCCGATACCAGCCCGATGTTTATCAACCGGATAGCCTTGCGGCACGGCGCAGACCCCCTGCGGGACGGACAGCTGGAACTGACCGGGCAATACGGCGCGCTTCGGGTGGAGGATGCCCAGATGCGGCTGCTCCACCCATACGGCAATTTGGCGAACAGCCAGGAATCACAAAAAGCGAAAAAGGAGGGTTAACCCAATGGAGGCAACCTACAAAGCGACAGAGCTGGCGGCGCAGTCCCGCCCCCTGTTCGGTACGACCCCGGAGGTAGTCAGCGTGGCGCTCCGGGAGGCGGGCAAAAAGGCCGCCACCGTGACGGAGGCGAAGGCCATCGTTGCGGCGTTTTTGGAGAGGGAGGTTAAGTAAATGGCTTCGTTTTTCATCATCGGCGAGAAAAAGACCCGCCCCGGCGTGTATCTCCGCTATGAGAACTGGGGCAAGCCGCCCGTTGCCGGAGTAGATGACGGCAAGTGCGCGGCGGTGTTCCGCTCCAACTGGGGGCCGCTGGGACAGGCGCTGGTCCTGGAACAGTACGAGGACATCGCCAAGAAGTACGGTGATGGCGGGGAGAACGGCACCACCGCCGTCCCGCTGGAGCAGTTCAAGGGCGGCGCACGGCTGGTTTACGCCCTGCGCCTCGGTACGGGCGGCACTCCCGGCTCGTACACCATTGCGGACACCGCGGGAGAGAGCGTTATCCAGATGACGCTGAAATACCCCGGCAGCCGCAAACTGGCCGTCACCATCCGGCCCACGCTGGCAGACCCGAATACCAGCGAACTGCTGATCGTTGAGGGTACGGAACAGCTGGAGAAGCTGACCTTCTCCAATACTGAGAACAGCGTAGACGCGCTCATGGAAGCGTTTGGCACGAAGGGGAGCGACTATTTCACGCTGACCAAGGTGAAGGACAGCGAGGAAAAGCTGGCCAGCGTAGACCAGGCTGAAATCACGGGTGGCACAGACCCCACCGTGAATAACGGCGCGTACAGCAAAGCCTATGAGACCCTGGAGGCGTACCGCTGGAACGTGCTGTCCATCGACACCGAGGACACAGCTGTCCAGGCGCTCATGCAGTTGTTCCTAAACCGCATCTACCAGGGCGGCAAGTTCACCATGGGCGTGATCGGAGAACCGACCACCGTGGACTTCGAGACCCGGCTACAGCACGCCAGCGCCTACAACGACTACCAGATCGTCTATGTGGGTAACGGCTTCACGGACATCAGCGGCAACGTCTACGAGGGCTGGAGGGCCGCGGCCCGCATCGCCGGCCTGATCGCCGGCACCCCCAGCAACGAGAGCATCACCCGCGCGGCCATCACCGGCGCGGTGGAGTGTACGGAACTGCTGACAAACAACCAGCACGAGCGGGCCATCAAGGCGGGCGCTTTGATGTTCAGCGTTTCGGCGGCAAACACCGTCTGGGTGGAGCAGGGCATCAACACGCTGGTGCTCCCCACGGCGAAGGAGGATGAGGGCTGGAAGAAGATCAAGCGTGTCAAGGTGCGCTTTGAGCTGTTCCAGCGCCTCAATGACACCGTGGAGCCGCTCATCGGGCGCATCAACAACGACCCGGACGGGCGCATGACCGTGGTGCAGGTCTCCAACGGCGTGTGCCAGACGATGGTGGCGGAGCGCAAGCTGCTGGCCGGGGCGCACGTGGAGAACGACTCGGACAACAAGCCCGAGGGGGACAGCGCGTGGTTCGTGGTCTACGCGGACGATATCGACGCGCTGGAGAAGATGTACTACACCTTCAAGTTCCGGTTTGCACCGGAGGAAGATTAAGCGGTAAAGGAGGAACCAACACATGGATGGTTTGAACGACCAGAGTTTGCTTGACGTTCGCAAGCTGATTACCGGCAAGGACGGGCGGCTCTTTGTCACCACCAAAAAGGGGACGAACCTGTTCCTCGCGGAGGTAGACACGTTCCAGGCGCAGCTCTCCCCGGCAAACACCGACTACCAGCCCGTGGGCAGCGCCCTGGTCTATGCGGTAAACACCGGCTACAGCGTCACGCTGACGCTGACCGAGGCCGTGGTGCGGGACGACGTGATGCTGACCGAGCTGATCGCGGACCTGCAGAACGGCTATTTCCCGTCCTTCGACTTCCAGGGGAAGATGCGCCGCAGGGACGGGCAGGCGGAGCGCGTGGTGTACCGCAACTGTATCCCGGACGGAACGATCGACCTGCAGAACCTCAATCCCGGTGAGATCATCAAGAGAGCATGGAGTTTCCGGGTGAACGCCACCCCGGAGATTTTGGAGAACTTCACTGAGGCCGAATGGGTCCCGGTCGAGTAATACAAGGAGGAATAGACAATGAACAAAAACACAATGCCCGAGCTGTTCGATGAACAGCCCGATGGGATGGAGCAGCCCACGCAGGAGCAGATCCTGATGAGCGAGAGCGAACTGCTCCGGGGCCTCATTGAGGCCGGCAACGAGAAAGACAGCGAAGCGTCCTATGAGCGCATCCAGATCAAGCGCGGCGGCAAACTGAAATTCGAGTTCCGCATCCGGCCGATTTCCGAGGAGGAGAGCCTCGCCTGCCACGACCACGCCACCAAGTTCGCTCCCCGGAAGCGGGGCCAGCCCAAGCGGGAGATCGAGACCAATATGTCCAAGTTCCGCTCCTGGCTCATTTACACGGCCACCGTAGATGAGGACAGGGCCAAGCTGTGGGACAACAAGCAGGCCCAGCAGGCGTTCAACGTACTCCAGGGCGTTGATGTGATCGACTGCGTCCTCCTCTCCGGGGAGAAAGACCGCATCATTGACAGGATCAACGAGATCAGCGGGTACGATGACGAGGCGGACGAAACCGCAAAAAACTGATAAAGGCACGGGGACGGACGTACCTCATGCTCCGGGTGATAGAGCGTTTCCCCCAGATAGGCGGGATTGCCGGATACATGGCCCTGCCACTGGGGGAAAAGGCTCTGTATGAGCAATACACCCTGGACGCTATCCAGGCGGAGGCGCAGACCCCCGTGCTGAAAATTGACGCGATGGGAGGCGGCAAGCGTTGAACGATGCCGTTACCGTCATTGACATAGTAGCCCAGGTCACGGACGAAACCGCCAGCGGAGCGCGGAGCGCGGAAGCGAACGTAAGCAAGCTGGAACGTTCCATGATGAACCTTCAGAAGCAAATTATGGGTATGAAGGGCAAGAGCAAGCTGGAGGTCGCGGCCACGCTGAAGGACATGGCCAGCAAGGGCATTCAGAATGTGGCGAACGCCGGGAAGAAGATCGCCGGGAAGGTCTGGACGGTAACGCTGAAAGCGGTCGATCTTGTCACCGCCCCTTTCAGGAAGGTTTTGGGGCTGATAGCGAACCCCATCGCCGGTGCGGCGGCATTCGCCGGAGTATCCCTGGGCGTGGCGGACACCATCAACACGTTTAAGGACTTCGAGCAGGGCATGGCGAACGTCAGGGCCATATCCGGCGCGACCGGGGAAGAATTTGACGAACTGACAGCTACGGCAAAGAGACTGGGCGAGACCACGATGTTCTCTGCGGCGCAGGCGGCGGAGGCCATGGAAAACCTCGCCATGGCGGGCTGGAAAAGCAAGGACATCGTGGCCGGTATGCCCGGTCTGCTTGACCTGGCTGCAGCCGGAAGCGTAGACCTCGCCACGGCGGCGGACGTTACATCCTCCGCGCTGGCGCAGTTCAGCCTGGACGCAAGCGAGAGCACACGGGTGGCCGACGTTCTGGCCGCTACAGCTACCAACAGCAAGACGGACATCGCCGGACTTGGAGAAAGCCTAAAGATGGCCGGTACACAGGCGGGCGCTCTTGGGTACAGCATTGAGGACACCGCTCTGGCGCTCGGTCTGATGGGCAACGCCGGTGTGGACGCCTCCAGCGCCGGCACCGCCCTCCGCTCCACCCTCGCCCGGATGAGCAAGCAGGAGGGCATGACGGCGGAGGAAAGCAACGCCATGGCCCTGGCCATGAAGAAGGTCGGCGTGTCCCTGACGGACAGCCAGGGCAGAACCAAGTCGCTGATGACCGTCATGAAGGAGCTGCGGGCGGGATTCCAGGGGATGACCGAAACAGAAAAAGCCGCTACAGCAGCAAACCTCGCCGGAATGTACGCGCAGAGCGGTCTGCTGGCAATCGTAAACGCCTCCGATGAAAAATTCAACGAACTGGCGGCGGCAATCGAGAACTCAAGCGGCGCGGCAGCCGAGATGGCGGGTATCAAGATGGACACCCTGCAGGGCTCCCTATACTATCTGCAGAGCGCCGCAGAGGGCGTGAAGATCGCCATCGGAGAGAAACTGCAGCCATATGTCAAGGGACTGGTGGATTGGGTAACGGCGCATATGCCGGACATCCAGAACGCGGTTGGATCGGCGGTGGACTTCGTACTCGGCAAGATAGACGATATAACCGCCTCCATCAAGGACATGACAAACAGCCCGGAGTGGGCAAACGCAGAAACCCTGTGGGACAAAATCAAAATCGCCTGGGACAAGCTGATAGCGGAGCCTTTTGACGCCTGGTGGAACAGCACCGGCAAAGCATGGATCGCTGAAAAGGCGAACAGCATCGGAGAAGGGCTTGGAACGGCGCTGAAGACCGGCATCCTCGCCCTTCTGGGCGTAGATATAGGCGGTGCGGTCACGGACGGCGTGGACATCGGGAAATCGTTCGCGGACGGCTTCATGGAGGGATTTGACGGCTCGAAGGTCGGAGAAGCCCTCGCCAAAGCCATCAAGGACGGGCTGAAAAGCCTGGTCCTGGACGCGGCGACCCTGCTCCCCGGCGGGAAGGAAGCAAGCGGCACAAGCGGCCTGTCGGCGGCTGTGCTGGGCTATGGCGCGTACAAGACCGCCAAGACAGGCTACAACTTCTACAAGGGTGGGAAAGCCCTTGTGAACGGCGCAAAGGCCGTGGGAAGTGCCATCGGGAACGTCACCGGGATATCCGATGGCTTCAACATCTTCAGAGCCGCCCAGGGCGGCGGGAGCGCGGCCCAGAGCGCACTGGCCATGGCGCAGAACGGCGCACTCGGGCGCGGGATGCAGTTTGGTGCAAAGGCGGCTGGCGGCATGTCCAAGGCGGGGAAGTTCTTCTCCAAAGCGGCTGTTCCGCTGGCGGCAGTCGGAAGCGTCATTGAGATGGGCGTAGATGCATACCACGGCGTGGGCAAGGCGAAGGAGTGGACAGGCTCGGACAGCACCGGCGCAAGGGTGGCCTCCGGCATAGGAGCGGCCCTCGGCGGCACCGGGGACGGCATCCTCGGAGAGGAAAGCGTTGGGAAAAAGGCCCTTAACATCGGCGGCGGGGCGCTCAAGGGTGCAGGTATCGGCGCGGCGGTGGGCAGCATCCTCCCCGGCGTGGGAACGGCCATCGGTGCGGCGGTTGGTGGCGGCATAGGAGCAATCGGCGCGGCCATCGGCGGCTCGAACATTGCCAAGGCCCTGTCCTCCGCCGGCGCGGCGGTGGGCGGCTTCTTCACCAAGACTGTGCCGGAGAAGTTCGGCGAATTTGCGGAGGGTGCAAAGAGCTTCTTCACCGAGACCGTCCCCCAGGCGTTGAGCAGTGCCGGGAGCGCGGTCAAGGGCTTTTTTACCGAGACGGTGCCGGCGAAGTTCGGGGAGTTGGTAGATGGCGTAGGCGGCTTCTTTACAGAGACTGTCCCATACGCCATCGGCTACGCCGCGGGCAAGGTGCAGCTGTTCTTCACCGAGACCGTGCCGCAGAAATTCGATGAACTGGTGCAGGGGGTAACGACCTTCTTTACCGAGACTGTGCCGGCGGCAATCGAGACGGCGGGCGCGGCCATTGGGAACTTCTTCACCGTAACCGTGCCAACGTTCTTCGGGAATCTCTGGGACGGGGCGGTGGGCTTCTTCACAGAAACCGTCCCGGCAGCCATAGAAACGGTAGGGAGCGCAGTGACGAACTTCTTCACGGTGAGCGTTCCCGAATTTTTCGCCGGCCTGTGGGAAGGGATCACGGGCTTCTTCACCGAGACTGTGCCGGAGGCACTGGAGACCGTGGGGACGGCTCTGAAGACCTTCTTCACCGAAACCATACCGCAGAAAATGCAGGAGGTATGGGACGGTGTGGTCAACTTCTTCACCGAATCTATCCCGAACGCAATCAGCAGCATCGGAGAGACCATTGGCAGCTTCTTTACTAACGTGAAGGATAAAATCGCTGGCTTCTTCGGCGGCATCTGGGACAGCATCACAGGCAACGCCAGTGCCGGTTATGAGGCTGCTACCGCCACACCGCACGCAGAGGGCGGCATCATGACCCGCCCGCACCTCGGCCTTGTGGCGGAGGACGGCGCGGAAGCCATCATCCCGCTGTCCGGGAACCGCAGGCAGCGCGGACTCGACCTGTGGGAGCGCACCGGGCAAATGCTCGGCGTAAAGCCATACGCAGAGGGCGGCATCGTTGGAGGCAACACACCGGAACCGGCAGAAGCGCCGACACCGGTCGTAGGGGGCAATGCTCCCGCTGCGTCCAGCGCGGGCGGCAATGGCAGCGTGGCCGTCCCGGTCACCATCCAGAGCCTGACGTTTGAGATCAAGGTGGATGGCGGAAACGCCCAGAACCCGCAGGAGCTGGCGGCGGCCATACGCGAACACGTCCGGGGAATGACGGACGATATCGCCTACCAGCTGGCGGTGGCCATGCAGCAGGTCTACTCCAATACACCGAAGGAAGGGTGGCGGTAAGCGCATGGATATTTACCTGACAAATCTGACGAACAGCGACCGTCTGCGCTTTCCCATGCTTCCGACCGAGATTAGCATCAAGATAGCGAACCAGTTCGCAAATTACACCATACTGAGCATCGGGGAGGTGCGGCTTCCAAGCGGCACCTCCCTTGACAGTATCAGCTGGAACGGCATCCTGCCGGGGCAGAAGCGTGTGGGCGCGGGGGCACCTTTTATTTTTGACTGGCAGGACCCGAAGGCGATCTACCGCTGGATCGAGCAGCTGAAGACGCAGTACGGAAAGCCGGTCAAGGCGCGGCTCCTGATCACCGAAAGCCCCATCAACTGCGATGTATACCTGTCCAGCTTCACGGGGACGCCTACGGGCGGTTACGGGGACATCAATTATTCCATCACGCTCATACAGGCAAAGGACATCAAGATCAGCACGTCCGGGAACCAGGCGAAGCAGGATCGCCAGCCCACCACGGCGGCGGCTCCCGCAAGGCCGTCCCCGCCTGCGGCAAAGACCTACACGGTGAAAAAGGGGGACAGCCTGTGGAAGATCGCCCAGAGCTTCTACGGCAAAGGGAGCGACTACAACAAAATCTTCCAGGCGAACGGCAGCGTAATCGGGAGCAACCCGAATCTCATTTACCCCGGACAGGTGCTGACGATCCCAGGCTGACGAAAGGAGGGCGGGGCAGGTGGACGTTGCCCTGGTTGAGTACGATGTAGAACTGATCACCGAGGGCGGCGTCATATACGACCTGGACAACGCCCTTATTTCGCTGGCCTGGGAGGAGCAGGAGGGCCAGCTGGCGCAAAAGGCCGTGGTCACGGTGGTCAATATCAAGACCGGCTCCGGCTACTTGATGTCCCTGGCAAAGCTGAACTGTATGATACGGATTTACGCCCATTGGGGCGCGGGGCGGCAGAAGATGTTCGAGGGAAGCATCTGGGAGTGGAGCTATACCAGTGCCCAGACCAAGGAACTCACCCTGACCGTCTATGACCCCATGATCCGCTTGCAGCAGTGTAAGGACATCAAGTATTTTTCCCCCGGTATGACGACCCCAGCCATGCTGGGGAGCATCTGCGGGGATTGGGGCGTTCCGCTGGCCTACAAATGGGACCAGCAGATCACTCACGAAAAAAAGGTGTTCAATGGGGAGGCTGTGAGCGACATCATAACCAAGCTGCTGGAGGAAGTGCGCCAGCAGACGGGGGAGCGTTACGTTGCCCTGTACAAGGACGGCGCGCTGACCGTCTCCGCCTACGGAACCAACTCGGATGTGTATGTTTTCGATACGCTGAACACCATAAGCACCTCCGACAAGCTGTCCATGAGCAGCCTCGTGACGCGGGTGAAGATCATCGGCAAAGAGGATAACCAGGACCGGTCGAGCGTGGAGGCGGTCGTGGACGGCGATATGCGCTTCGGAATTCTGCAGGAAGTCATCAAGCGGGACAACGACAAGAGCATCGGCGCCGCAAAGGCGGAGGCGCAGGCCACGCTGAAGGAGCGGGGGCAGCCGGAGGAAAGCATCATGCTCAACAGCCCGGACCTGCCCTTCCTTCGCAAAGGCGACGCCGTAGAGGTGGCGGCCGGAAACCTGATTGGAAAATTCCATGTCCTCGGCGTATCCCACAACGCTACGCAGAGGCAGATGACTATGACGCTGAGAAGGGCAGGGTGATACACACAATGGAAAGCACAATGGGAAACGAGGGGATCAACAAGCTGGCCGCCGTATTCCAGAACCGGATGCACGGCATGACGGACAAGCCGGAGGTCTTGGATTTCGGCGTGATACAGGAGGATATGAGCCTCCTGACCAACCGATTCCCCCGCCCTATCCCGCAAACCGACTACATGGTCTGCCGCCAGCTCACTCTGGGGCCGACCCACAACATCCTGGCAAAAACGCAGGATATCGGGATGCCGCACAGCGGCTCCCACATCCATAACACGCACGGCCTCACCTGCACCCACCACGGCGGGACGCAGCAGGGCACCACAGGAGAGGCCACCGGACCGGCGCCGGACCCGCCCATCCCCTCCCAGCGCACTGCGGGCGGGGACAGTTCGGACGGAATGCACCAGCACCACGTTCTGATCCCGGAGAAAATGCGGCAGATCAAGCCGGGGGATCGGGTGCTGGTGGCCTGGGTGGGGGACGATGCCTGTGTGGTAGACATCGTCCTGCCGGCGACTGAGGTGGTCTGATGGCGGAGAACAAAATCAGCCTGTTCCCTGTTTTTGACGTACCCGCCACGCTGGCGGAGGACATTGAGAACGAGGAACGCTATGCTCCGGCACCGCTCTGGGACGTTGAACGGGGGGACTTTGTAACGGACGGGGCGAATCGGACGCTCTATGGCAGCGGCTATGACGCTTGGGTGCTCTGGTGTACCAAATCCATTCTGACGCAGAGGTGGGCGCATGCTTCCTACAGCGGCGATACCGGCATCGAGGCTGAGCAGGCATTCAGAGAATCAGACCGCAAGGCGGCGGAAAGTGCCTTCGAGCGCACCATCACCGAGGCCCTGCTGGCGGACCCCATGGGGCGCACGGTACAGGTCCGGGACTTCACCTTCCGGTGGGAGGCGGACAGCCTGTGGATCGAGTGCGCCGTTTTTGGCCGGGACGGAAATACGGCAAGCATCAAAGCAAGGCTGGACATCTGACCGGGGGAGGTGAAAGAAGATGCCAGACGAATACGCATACCCATACGACGCCCCTGAGTTCCTGCGGAGGCAGAGCGCAGAGGAAATACACCGCAGAATGCTCGACAGCCTCCCGCAGGGGATAGACAAGAGCGAGGGCAATATCCCGTGGGACTTCACCAGGCCGCCGGCACTGGAAAAGGCGGAGATGGTAGAGTTCACGCTGAACGAGACCGTCAAGCTGATGTTCCCGCAGTGGTCTTACGGGAAATGGCTCGACCTGCACGGGGAAAAGGTGAACTGTATCCGCAGGGCGGCGAACCGGGCGAGTGGAGCACTGTCCGTGACCGGTACCAAGGGAACGGTCATTCCGGTCGGCTATCAGTTTGCCACACCAGCGGAACTGACCTCCAGCGTACTGTTTGAAGCCATCGAGAGTGTGAGTCTGGACGGTGAGCCGGACAGCAAGGGACAGGTGACGCGCCAGGTGCCAATTCGGGCGCTGGATGGTGGGCTAACGGGCAACGTTGCGGAGGACGCCGTCAAGCTGATGGTAAAGCCGATGAGCGGCATAGCTTACGTCACGAACCCGGAAGCGATCACAGGCGGTGCGGAGGCGGAGAGCGATGCGGACTACCTGATCCGCATACTGGACGCAATGCGCAACGGCTCATCCATGACGGGCTGCGTGGCAGACTACATCCGCTGGGGCAAGGAAGTCCCGGCAGTGGGACAAGTCATCGTTGACCCGGAGTGGCCAGATCCCGGCCTCCCCGAACAGTTCCACTACTTGGACCGCTTGGGGCGGGAAAGGTGCGCGGGGGCGGTGCGGCTCATCATCGTGGACAGCAGCGGCCTCCCGGCGAACAAGCAGATTCTGGACGCGGTATATATTCACATCGCCGGGGACGGCCCGGAGGACATAAAACGGCTGATGCCAATCGGAGCGCACCTGACTGTTATTGCCCCGGAGGGCTTGACCGTCAACATCGCGGCAGAGGTTCAGTTGGAGGAAGGCGCAGACGTCGAGGCCGTAAAGGAGCGGTTCAGAAAGAACCTCGCCGGATACTGGCTGACCGTAGGGCAGGAGGCTGTTGACGACGAGATCGGCCATCTGGGCTACATCCGCTGGGTACAGGTCGGAGCAGTTCTGGCAAAGACCCTGGGCGTCATCGACTACACTGGCCTGACAGTAAACGGCGGCACGGTCAATATCCCGGTGGAACACGTGCAGTATCCGGTAACGGGGGAGGTGGAGTTGATTGTCCAAGCCTGAGCTTGACATCATCCGCAGCCAGTCGGCGGAGGCGTTCCTGCGCTCGGTCACTAAAGGCTTTTATGATCAATCCTATACTGCCCTGTGGATGTATGAGGTCATTGGGCGGGAATGGGACGAACTGCGCGAGTGGTCGGAGGGAATGCGCACCGAGATACACCCGCAGACCTGCACCTGGAGCATCCCCGTCTGGGAGTGGGTGTACGGGTTTGAGCCGGACGAGAGCCTGACGCTGGAGGATCGGCGGCGGCGTGTCCTGTCAAAGGTGTTCGGCGTCAAACCCATCAACCCGGAGTCCATACGCAGGGGCGTCTCTGCGGTGGCGGGGATGGATGCCAAGGTTACCGACCTTACAAATCCATACGGATTCGGGATCACCCTCCTGCCGGACATCGAGACCACCCCGGACGAGGCCATCCTGGCAGCCATCCAGGACGGGAAAATCACGCGGTACGTCCGGGAGGTAAAACCCGCCCACCTCCGAGTGGATATAGACATCATCGTGCGCGTGAACGCAAAGCCCGCTATCGCCAGGGCGGGGGCCGGTACGCCGGGCCTGTGGGAGACCGTCCGCACCCCCCTGGAACTGCCTGTCCCCCTGATCAAGCCCACGGCGGGCGTCCGTGCAGCCGTCACAACGGGCCTGCGGGAAAGCGCGGCGGTCAGAGTGGAATTGCCCACTCCCGTTGTCCGCCCCACAGCAAGCGTCCGTGTGGGCGCTGTAACGGGCCTGTGGGAGAGCATGGCGGCCAGGGTGGAATTACCCACCCCCATCATCAAACCCACGGCAACGGCCCGCACAGGAGCCGCAGCGGCGCTCTACGAGGCGTTCACGGCAGGGGTGGATCTGTCCGCGCCTGCCATTCGGAGGCTGGCCAGCGCACGGCTGGGAACCACGGTGAGCCTGCTGGATGAGTTCGAGGTGCGGCTCGTGCTGCCGGACGGAGTGCCGGCGAGGAGTGGGGCAAGGCTCCGGGCGGTCGTGGTCAGCACATGGCAGGAGTGCTATGTGACCCAGGCCGTTCCCCTCATGGACAAGGTGTTAACTGCCACTGCGCAGGCCCACGCAAAAGGCGTGGTGGCGTCAACGCAAGAAACAGCGAAGACCCATATCAATTTACAGGAGGTAGACTATGGCGGAACAGAGTAAAACCACGCGCTGGTCTAAAACGGCGGTGACGGATGCCGGTACCAGCCTGCTGACCGAGTTTGCGGCGGGGCGGCTCCTGACCATCACCAGCGCATTCGGCTCCGTCAGCGACCCTGGGGGGAACCTGGTGGAGCTGACGGAGCTGCCTGATGGCCGGGAGCACCCGCTGACCATCGAGAGCGTCACCCGGACGGATGAGAATGTGACCGTGTGCATCCAGGTAACGAGCATCGGGAACCCGGAGCCGTACAAGCTGGAGCAGATTGGCATCTTCGCCGCCGCCGGGGACGCCAACGGCATGGAGGGCCATGTGGGCGGCGAAAAGCTGCTGATGGTCATCGAGGACACGGAGGATGAGCGCGGCGGCAAGGGCGTGACCGTGCCGGCGGAGACCGACCAGCTCTACACCTTCAAGCTGTATGCCGTGCTGACGGTGACCAATAAGGAGCGGCTGGAGATCAGCGTGTCCAGCGCGGGTATCGCCACGATGGGCGCCATCGAGGACGCGATGAAGGCCCACATGGAAGACCCCAACGCACACCCCGCGCTGGCCGGTGGGACCGTTGAGGCCCACAACACCGACCCGGAGGCCCACCCCGGCCTGACCGCTCGGATGCTGGCCACGGAGCTGGCTCTGAACGGGAGCGAGACGATCCTCGCCCCGGAGGGCGACCCCACCACCGAGACGGTGGGCAGGAAGGGCCAGCACTACATCAACATGGACACCGGCACGGAGTGGGAGTGCGCCGGCGTGAAGGACGGCGAGTACATCTGGGGGCTGGTGGACTACGCCAGTGAAAACTACAAGTCCATGCGGGATGTTCTGAGCGAAGCGGCTTCCACCGCGGCCCAGGCCAAGGAGGTGGCCGATGGCGCCGCAAAGGCTATCGCCGCCGTTCAGAACACCATCTCCGTGATCCCCTCTCAGTCCGGCAGCCTGACCTACAACGGCGGCACCCAGATTCCCAGCTGGAACAATCTGGCCCTGGAGATGATGGACATCACCTACGGGGAGGGCAGGGTTCCAGCGGCTGAGTTCCAAGGCGAGACGGATGCCGGGACTTACAAAGCCTACGTCACGCCCAAGGAAAAATACACCTGGGGCGACAAGTCCGCCGAGGAAAAGGAGATTCCCTGGAGCATCCAGCGGGCCACCATCACCACCGCCCCCAGCGTGAGCGGCTCCCTGAGCTACACCGGGGAGGCCCAGGCCCCCACTTGGCTGAACCATAACCCGGAGCAGCTGACAAAGGCGGAGACGGCACAGACGGACGCTGGGCAGTATTCCTCCTCCTTCACGCCCACCAAGAACTATCAGTGGAGCGGCGGCGATACCTCGGCCCGAGTGATCCCCTGGTCTATCGCCAAGGCCGCAAACACCTTCAGCATCGCCCCCAGCGCGGCCCAGGAACTGGATGTGGGCGACACGGTGGTGATCCAGGTGACGTCCAACAGCGACGCTGTCATCACGGCGGAGTCCAGCAACACGTCCTTTGCCACGGTGTCTGTAGACGCGAGCGCCAAGACCGTGACCATCCGAGGCGTCGGTCAGGGGACGGCGGTCATCTCTATCAACAGCAAGGGCAGCACCAACTATGCCGACGCCGGTACTACCCTCAATGTGGATGTGAGCCGGAAGACGCCCACCTTCTCCCTTAGTCCTTCGGGTGCTCAGTCTTTGAACATTGGCGGTAGCAAGCAGATCGCAGTGACTACCAACAGCGACGGGGCTGTGTCCGCCAGCTCCAGCGCCCCCGGCGTAGCCACGGCAGCGGCCAGCGGGAAGAACGTGACCATCTCCGGCGCATCCGCCGGCAGCGCGGTGATCACCATCTCTGTGCCGCAGACCACGAAATACAATGCGGCCAGTGCCACGGTGAGCGTCAGTGTGGTCAAGCCCACAGTGTCCAATTCTTCCTGGGATGACATCAAGGCCATTTCTGACGCGGGAACAGCAGCCAGCTACTTCGCCCCCGGCGACACCAAGAGCCTCACCCTCAACGGCACGGTGGGGACGCTTGCGCTGAATAATCTGCAGGTGGACGCCTTCATCCTGGGCATCAACCACAACGCCTCCAGGGAGGGCAGCAACCGCATCCATTGGGCCATCGGGAAGATCGACGGGACCCTCATTGCCCTGTGTGACAGCTACTACAACAGCGGTTATACGGACGGCAAGAAAGCGTTCAACATGAACCACTGGGGGAATCTCAACTACGGCGGCTGGAAGGGGTGCGACCTCCGCTATGACATCCTGGGCAGCACCAATAAGGCCCCCAGCGGCTACGGGAGCCAGGTTCAGACAAACCGTACCGGGTATGACCCGGCCAACTACGACATCGTGAACAGTCCGGTGGCCAACACGCTCATGGCGGCTCTGCCGAAGGACGTCCGCAAGGTGATGAAGACTGTCACCAAGTACACGGATAACAAGGGCAATGCCAACAATAACAACTCGTCTGCGGTGACCTCCTCGGTTGATTACATCTTCCTCCTGTCGGAATTTGAGGTGTATGCGGCGAAGACCTACGCCAACGACTATGAGAAGAACTACCAGGTGCAGTACGACTACTTCAAAGCAGGTAACAGCAAGCAGGTGTTTAAACACGACGCACGTCCCGCAGCTGTGTGGGGCCCTCTCCGCTCCCCTAATTGCAATAGCAGCAATACCTTCTCGGCGCTGGGCTCCGGCGGCTCTGTCCGCCATTGCAATGCAAACTATTGCGGGGGGCTGCTGGCCGGCTTTTCTACCTAATCCTCCGCAGAGTATCCCGCCCCTATCCCGCCCCCGGAAGGGGGCGGCCCACTGGGGCCGACAAAAACCGGCCCGAAGGGCCGGAACATGGAGGGCGCGTAAGCGCCCGACGCGATTTTTGAAATTTTGCCCCTTTGCTATTTTGTGCTTTTGTGTTATACTGGCCCATATCCAGAATGGCGAAAGAGGTAGAATTATGTCGGTACTCGCTAACAAGCGCATTGTCAGCAAAGCGGAGTTTGTCAACACGGCAAATCAAATATATGTGGAGACGTTAAGCTTTCTGACAAGAATGTCCGCACGATATTCTCGGTTGCTGGCAGAGCCGGTGGCGAAGCTTGCGGGGGAGATTGTTGACCATTCCGAAAAGGCTAACAGCATCTTTCCCATGGATGGAAAGCGGGTTGTGGTGCCTCAGCGCGCACGACTGCGCAGGGCGCATTTATTGGAGGCCATGGCCTCACTCAAAGCACTGGATGTGCGACTGACTCATTGCTACCTGGTCATGAATCAGAACCCGGAAGGCTGTTTTACTACGGCGAACGGGAAAACAGTCAGTTCAAAGGAGGCGATAGAAAAGCTTGATAAAATGTCTCAGAGTTTGGGGGATCTTATCGACCATGAGGATAATCTCCTAAAGGGCCAAATTGACAGCATTGAGAAAATGCTAAAATCCTGACTGCGCGTTGGGTGTACTTCTGATAATTTATCCCGCAGCTGTGTGGGGCCCTCTCCGCTCCCCTAATTACAATAACAACAATAACTTCTCGGCGCTGGGC
This sequence comes from Oscillospiraceae bacterium, assembly GCA_910575695.1. GTDB lineage: Bacteria > Bacillota > Clostridia > Oscillospirales > Oscillospiraceae > Enterenecus. The sequence goes on from CAJTGJ010000001.1 coordinate 55,216, forward strand.
TCCGGCGGCTCTGTCAACAATTACAATGCAAACAATTGCGGGGGGCTGCTGGCCGGATTTTACGTAAATACGCGGTCAAATGGAGTAGCGAAAGCGAAAGACGACCGACGTAAAAGGAGAGGTACTTCCCTGGGTAGCCAATCCCTAAAACTTCCCTCTGATGTCCTTACACGGACGCTTCTTGCATGGCGGGAGAACGTGCCAGCTCCCGTTTCATGTGTATTAGGACAACGCAGATTTAGACGGCACCCTACAAGACAACTGTACAGGGGGAGAATACTTTTTTATGAACAGTCAGGAACGCCGGGAAGCCCGGTACCAGCGCCGCAAAGCCAAGCGGCAGAAAAAGCGTGAGGAGCGGTGCGCCGCCCTCGGCCCTCTGAGCGAGGTGTTCAGCTATCGGAAAATGTTCTTTTATGGGCGGAAGTGCTGCAACGGCGTCCGCTGGAAGCAGAGCACCCAGAACTTCGAGTTACACCTCTTTTCCGGCACCGCCCGCCGGCGGCGGGAAGTCCTGGAGGGGAGATGGAAACCGAAGAAATGTGTCCACTTTACGCTGTGTGAACGGGGCAAGGTGCGGCCCATTGACGCGCCCCACATCACCGACCGGCAGATCCACAAGACCCTCTGCAATGAGGTGCTGGTTCCTCTGTACACCCCCAGCATGATCCACGACAACGGGGCCAGCCAGATCGGGAAGGGGCTGCACTGGCATTTCAAGCGGCTCAAGCAGCACCTGGCGTGGCACTTCCGGCGCTATGGCCGGGAGGGGGCTGTCCTCCAAATCGATTTGAAGGGCTACTTCCCCAATGCGCCCCACGCCCTGATTTACCAACGTCACCAGCAGCTGATCACCGACCCGGTTCTCCGGGAACTGGCGGACAAGATTATTCGGTTCTCTCCCTGCCCCACACCGGGGAAGGGAATGCCGCTGGGCGTGGAGCCGAGCCAGCAGGAGATGGTGGCACTGCCAAGCGACATCGACAACTGGATCAAGTGCCAGGCCGGGGTCGAATATGAGTGCCATTTCATGGATGATTTTCTGATGACCTTCCCTACCATTGAGGAGGCCAAACGGGCAGGCCATGAGATCGTGCGGCGGTTTGAGGCCCGCGGTATCCGGGTGAACCGGCGCAAATGCAAGGTCACCCCGCTCACAAAGCCCTTCCGTTTCTGCAAGGCCCGGTTCACCCTGACGGAGACCGGGAAGATAAAAATAAACGGGAGCCGGGACGGAATCAAACGCGCCCGCAGAAAGCTAAAGCTTTTTCACCGGGAGTTCAAGGCTGGCAAGCGGGAGTTCAAGGACATCGAGCAGTACATGGAGTGCCAGAGCGCCTACTACCGCTGTTTCGATGACCATGGGCGCCTGCTCCGCCTGCGGCGGCTCTACCACGCTATCTTTTTTGGAGGTGCAAAATGTTCAGGATCACCAACACCAGAGATGGGAAAAGCCTCGGCATGACCGAGGCCCCCACCTACATCAAGCAGGCCGAAAACGGCTGCTACGTTTTGTGCCCGGAGCCGGAGGCTTCGGGCATCGCTATTTCCGGGGTTCCCTACCGCCTGCTGGGCCGGGAGGCCCCGGAGGGCATGGGGAAACTGGATGCCGTCATGCTGGAGGAAACGGACGCCGGCCCGATGGTCGCTGCGGCCCATGACCTTTCGGCAGACATTGACGGCCTGACCGTAGACCACGAATACCGCATCACCTTGCTGGAGCTTGGTGTTGCGGCAGATAGTGAGACTGTTTGAGAGGGGAGGTGTAGAAGATGCTGTATCGGACCCTTAAGCGCATGATCGAGCGCGGCCAGATCGAAGGTATGGAGGAGAAGCTGGACATCTTCCTGGCGTCCAGCAAGATCACGGCGGAGGAGTATACCGAGCTGATGGGTATGCTGCCCAGCAAGGCCCCCGGCGAGACCACGGAGGAGTAAGCCATGGAGCAGATCATTCACAAGAGGTACGTCGCTCGAAGGCGGGCGCGGTTCAAAGGCTGCAACGGCCAGCAGGTCAATATTCCATACGGTTCCATCCTGGAAGCCCAGGATGGTTTTTTGTTGTGGAAAGGCCAGCCCCTGTGTGTGGATACCAGCCAGAACGCTCACGAGTTCTTCAGCCAGGACGATGACGGCCAGGGCCGGGAGCGCGGCCAGCTGGTGGCTGCCATCCTCGTCCGGCTGGAGACACCGCCCAACGCCGGAGAGAAGTGCCGGGCGGAACTGCAGGCCCGGTGGGATAAGGTGTGGGCCGACCCCCTGTGCCAGAAATACAAGCGGCCGGAACACGAGGACTTCTGGATCTGGAACCACGACTTCTATGATGCGCCGGTGGAGGACCTCTGGCACATCGCCGCCCTGGTGGGGACGGTAGTCAAACGACAGTAAGCCAATGGGAGGACGGGATACCGTCCTCCCAAATTTATCTTTGGGGGAATGTGTAAATGGAAGTGACAATCAGCGCGGATATGCTCATCGAGCTGGCCGCGCTGCTGACCGCCCTGGGGGTGATCGGTGGCGTTGCCTTATGGTGCCACAGGTTTGTACTGCGGAACAAGAGGCAGGACGAGGCTATCGCGGCAATCCGCAACGAACAGACCCTTATCTGCTATGGGGTGCTTGCCTGCCTCAAGGGTCTTAAGGAGAAAGGGTGCAACGGCCCTGTAACTGCCGCCTTGGATAAGCTGGAGAAGCATCTGAACCAGGCGGCCCATGATGTTGAAGATACAGACTGAACTGCGAAAGGATGATGCGCAACGGACATCTTAAGGTCGATTTTAATCGCCGCTGCCGCTTTGATTGTGGGGGCTGCCCTGGGTATCGTGTTCAGTGCGGCCACTATCCGGCATCTACGGAAACGGGTGAAGGAACTGCGGACAGGAAAGCCCCGGCCCAATGTCCTGCAGTCGGTAACAAGGTTTCTGTTCGCTACCACCCAAATATTTGCGCTGGGTTGGGTGTCGGTGTCCTACGTCATCGCCGTTTATTCCACCGTCAAGCTATATCAGCCGTTCCCGGTAGTGGAGCTCTCCCAGCAGGCCATTACCACCATTTTGGGAGTGAACGCGCTGAAGGTGCTGGAGAACATCTTCGAGCACAACGAGGGGATGGTATTCGGCAGAAGCAGGCAGGAAGATAAACCGCCCAATGAGGGCGGGGAAGAAGGAGGAGTCGGATAAGCGATGAATACTGAAGAAAGAATCTGGAGCTTTCTGAAGGCCCAGGGGCTCACCGACGCTGGCGCCGCCGGCCTGATGGGGAACCTCTACGCAGAGTCTGGCCTGCGGCCCAACAACCTCCAGAACAGCTACGAGGGGAAGCTGGGCATGGCCGATGCCGAGTACACCGAGAGGGTGGACAGCGGCAGCTACACCAACTTCGCCCATGATTGCGCCGGGTATGGACTGGCACAGTGGACGTACCACACCCGCAAGGCTAACCTACATAAATTCGCCAAAGATGCAGGTAAGAGCATCGGCGACCTGGAGATGCAGCTCGGCTTTTTGATGAAGGAGCTGTCCACCAGCTACAAGACGGTTCTGGCCACGCTGAAGACCGCCACCAGTGTCCGGGCCGCCTCCGATGCCGTCCTGCTCCAGTTCGAACGCCCGGCGGATCAGAGCGAGGCCGTGAAGGCCAAGCGGGCCGGGTACGGCCAGAAGTATTTCGACAAGTACGCACAGAAAGGAAGTGTCAACACCATGGGATTTTCCAACAGCCCTTTGGCCACGGTCAAGCTGATTTCTCCCAATAAGACCGTCGGCCGGAACCACGCCATCGACACCATCACCATTCACTGCTTTGTCGGCCAGGTGACCGCCAAGCGGGGGTGCGAGGTGTTCCAGCCCAGCAGCAAGGGGGCCTCCTGCAACTACGTTGTAGGGTACGATGGCTCCATCGGCCTGTGTGTCGAGGAGAAGGACCGCTCTTGGTGTACGGGCGGCTACAAGAAGGTGAACGGGATCTCTGGCTCCTCCAACGACTACCAGGCTGTTACCATTGAGGTGGCCTGTGAGGCCAAGCACCCCTACGCCATCACCGAGAAGGCCATGGCCGCGCTGATCGAGCTGTGTACCGACATCTGCCGGCGCAACGGCATCAAGAAACTGCTGTGGTCCGGTGACAAGAACCTGGTGGGCAACCCCGCCAAGCAGAACCTCACGGTTCACCGCTGGTTCGCCAACAAGGCGTGCCCCGGCGACTACATCTACCAGCGGCTCGGCGACATCGCCGCGAAGGTGAACGCCAAGCTGGGGGCCACCGGCGCGGCCCCGGTACAGCCCTCCGCTCCCGTGAGCAGTGTTCCCTATAAGGTCCGCATCACCGCCACCGATCTGCGCATCCGCAAGGGTCCCGGCACCAACACCGCCATCGTCCAGAACGCCATCACCCCCGGCGTCTACACCATCGTCAGCGAGGCCACCGGCCAGGGTGCCACACTCTGGGGCAAGCTGAAGTCCGGCAAGGGCTGGGTGTCGCTGGACTTCTGCAAGAAAATTTGAGGAGGAAAACATCATGAACGAATTCCTGTCCACTCTGTTGCAGGCCGTCATCATCGCGGCCGTCCCCATCTGCGCTGGTGCCGCCGTCCAGGGCGTCCGGGCCGCCGTCCAGTACCTTGCCTCCAAGTCGGAGAGCGAGATCGCCAAGAAGTATCTGACGGACGTGGCCGACGCCATCAGCACAGCCGTCACCTACACCAGCCAGACCTATGTGGATGCGTTGAAGAACAGCGGCAAGTTCACCAAGGAGAACCAGGAGGAGGCTCTCAAGAAAGCGGTGGAGCAGGCTGAGAAGCTGCTGACCGCCGAGGCCCGCAGTTTCCTGGAGAAAGCCTACGGAGATCTGAACGCCTATCTGGTCAGTAAGATTGAGGCCGAGGTCCGGGTACAGAAGCAGCAGGGTAACACCATCACGCTGGGCGAGCCGTTCACCGCCGAGCTGAAGGAGCCCCCCGACATGACCACCGTGGCTGCCGCCACCGCCGCGGCGACCGCTGCCGCCGTGGTTCAGAGAGCTATCCCCCTGACAGCCCCCACCGGCACCCCTGACAGCCCCCAGGAGGGCGGGGTGGCCCCGGTGGTATAAATTCACGTCATCGCCGCTCCCCCTCGCCTGGGGGCCGGGAAACGGCGAACGTGACCGCAGTAAAGCCCCCTTGCAGGTTTCGGCCTGCGAGGGGGCTTTTTTGTTTGCGGCAAATTCCCAGACGTTTGGGATTTTGGGCCAGTTCCTTTTTCCGCAGTGGACGGCCACAGCTCACGGGTGCGGCCCGCTTGCCATGATGTTGTACGAGAGCAAGCCCCCTCTGGGGCTTGGCTTTCGGCTGGGGGCTGGCTTACCGCCCGGTGCGGCATTCCCACTCGAACTCGGCGTAGGCTTCGTAGTCGTCCCGGAACCTTTCGTCGTTGTCGATGGGCTCGTAGTCGTAGTCGATTCCAAGGAGTTCCTCAAAGGTGGTGCCCTCCTCGGTGGCGGCTTCCTTGGCGAAGTCCTCGGCATTTTCCTTGACCCAGGCTTTGAACTCGGAATCCGTCATGTCCTCGTTCTCGACCTCCACTTCGTACTCCCATTCGGCATCAGCCCAGGTGATGGTCGCTTTGGAAATCCGCTCCTCTGAGTTCCAGTCGCTCTTGGCTGCCCGTGCTCTTCTCAATGCCTGTGCGTAGCTAATCATCTTTTTTTCCTCCGTTTTTGTGGTTTTCCCTTTCGGTAGTGTATTAATCACTCTAAACGGAGATAATAGCAAGTCATTTCTGAGAATAAACTACACAAAGACGGGGGAGGGAAACTGTGTAGATTTACAGTGCCAAAAGCCGGGCGCAACGGCACCCGGCTCCCCAGAGGGGCGGCTGTGTTCCACCTTAATGCAGGCGGTAGACCTTGTTTCTGTACTTGACGGCGTAGGTGCCGCTGTACTTGCTGACCGTGACGTCGGCCTCGCAGATGCGCTTGACATTGAATTCCCGGCGGATGATGCGCTTGGCAATCTCCATGGCCTTGGCGGTGATGTCCTCGGTCTTGCTGTCCTGGTGCTTGGCAATGTACCGCTGGAACCGCAGCTGCTGGGCGGCGGTTGCTTCTTCCTGCGTTCCGTAGAACTTCCCGTGGTGGCGATCCGCCCCGATCTCATAGAAGCGTTCCCGGCTGATGATGTCGAGTCTATTGTTCCAGAGGGTGCAGTAGTCGCTCTCGCAGTTCGGGATGACCTCGCTGTCCGCCCGGCCCACGATGATCTCCAGGCCCTCGATGGAAAGCTTGCCCCATTCGTGGAAGGTTTCGACCAGGATGCGGATGACCTCGGTGCCGTTGGTGAGGTCGATGTGCGCATAGTCGCCCTGGCTGCCGCCCATGGTGCGGGTGTTGATGGTGTACCCATTAGCCAGGTACTCGGCGATGATGGCGGTGTACTTCTTGTTGATGTCAGCGTATTTCATTTCAAAATCCTTTCTGCCCATAGCCTCTGGGGTGGGCACTTCGTTTGCCTTTCGGTAGTGTATTAATCACTCTGAACCAAGATAATAGCAAGTCATTTTTGAGAATAAACTACACAATTTCAAACGGTCATGTTTGTGTAGATTTCGCCCCAGAATGCACTTGCTATTTCCTTTGTTCAGAGCGAATATGTGTGTATCGAAAGGGAAAACAGACAAACGGAGGACAGCAGCATGAAAATGAAATTCTACCTCAACGGCAAGAAAACCACCCGCAAGGCCGTCCAGGAGCAGCTTGGAGCGGATCGGCTGGCCCGGATGCTGAAGGAGGCCAAGGAAACCTTCATGGCTGACCCGCTGACCCAGAACGATTTCTTCATTGGGAACGGGATGCTGACCATCGCCTTTGAATGAGCCAGCGAGACCGGGGGGCAGGGCCGTAAGGCCCTGTTTGCCGTTTGCGGCCCCCTGTGGCGCGTTCTCCGGGTGGGCGGGTGTTTACCCCTCCACCGCCGCAGGGCCCCGCTGTGGCCGGCGGCAGGGTGTGGTGTGGCCGTTTCCTGTTCCGTTTTCAAGGTGCGTATGTAAAAGGGGCGGCGGTTGACTCCCCCTGTGCCGATGGGTATACCCATGAGCGCCCGCCCCACTACGGGGGCGGCTGGACTTGCACCAGCGGCGGCGAATGCCGTCGGCCTTGCGGGCGTTAGTTTTCTTCCTGCTCCGCTGGTTCGTAAGTATCGCAGCCAGCTACGGAAATGTTTACGGCCTCCCCACCGTAAGAGCAATGACCGTCAAGCCAGAACTCACAATCGGAACGGATGCATTTAATTTCAAGCATCATACTTTTTCCTTTCTGCCCTCGTGACCTCCGGGGCGGGCCGTTTGTTAATCCCAGAAGGGGCGGATCTGACCGTTCCAGGCTTCCCACTGCCAGGCGCCACGCCCGACGTTGAAGCGGATGTAGTGGTAGTCGGTGGCGCAGTAGATCGGGCGGCGGTCGATCTTCTTCCCGGTCCGGCGGAGCTGGTGGTGCCGGTTGACCTCGTACTCGTCGATCTCATGCAGAATCGTGACCTTGCTGCGGTCAAAGCCGAACTCGCTGCAAACCCAATCCAGGGCCTCGGCGTCGGTCATGTAACGCGCTGCGCCGCCGGGGACGCTCTCGGCCAGGTCGGTGTACTGCTCCTGAGTGACGTTGTGGGTATCCTCGTAGGGCTTCCACTCCTGCTCCCGCTCCAACTCCTTCTTCAGGCGCTCGATCTCGACGTCGCGGCGGGTGAGCTCGGTGGCCTGGTCACGCTGTGCTTTGAGGGTGGCCATGTTGACCTCGCGCTGAATGCGCTCGGCCATCCCGTCGGCGTTCTTCTTGTAAGCCTTGCAGAAGGCGTCCTTGTCGCCATCAAAGTCCATGTAGGCCCGCTCAATGGCCTCGTACTGTACCAGCGTGGGATAAAAGCCGGTGCGCTTCTCAAATTCCTCGATCATCATAATCGATTGCCTCCTTGATTTTTTTGCCTTACTCTGTTATCATGGAGGCGGGCCGGGGTAAGGCTCCCGGCACCGCCCATTTGGGTTTGGGTAGCGGTTCTCTTGGTAGGGGGTCCGCTACCCGTTTTTATTCACCCATGATCCGCTTGACGCTCTCGCGGAGTTCTTCGAGCGTTTCGCACTTGGCGATGAGCTCCAGCACCGCACGGAGCAGGGCCATCGTGGTGTTCATCTCGTCCATTTCCTCACTTCCTTTCTTAAGGGGCTGGCCGCCCCTGCCTTACAATCCTTATATTACACTAATTCGTGTCGTTTGTCAATACCTATTTTACATTTTTTCGTGGATTTTGAAAAAAACTTTTGACAAGTGACATGAATTGGTGTATAGTAGTCGTAGGAGGTGACGCCATGGACATTACGGTGGCCGAAAAGATACGGCTGATTATGAAGCGTCAGAATAAAACGATGGGGGACATCGCCGAAGCCTCTGGGCAGACCCGGCAGAACCTATCCAATAAAATGACGCGGGGAAACTTCACCGAGAAGGATATTCTGGCCTTGGCGGGGGCTTTGGGCTGCCAAGTTGAGATCCGATTCACACTCCCTGACGGAACCGAGATTTGAGGAGGCCGACGATGAGCTACTTTTCTACCCCGGACAGCTATGAAAGGGTGTACCTTTCCTTTGACCCCATGCACTGCCTTATGCAGGAGCGGAATATCACCGACCTTCAGCTGGCTAAGAAAGTGGGCGTGAAGGTGGACGTGATCCGGAACACCTACAAGTATCAGGACACAGTGACCCTCTCCACGATTCGCAGCATCTGCGAGGCCCTTGACTGCGGCCCCGGAGATCTGATGACCGCCGGGAAGGTCGAGTGCATCCCTGCCAAAAAAGAAGACCCGGACGCCAGGTGAGCGTCCGGGAGGGGAGAGCAGGGGCATATTCCATTTTAAGCAGGGAGGCCGTGCCGGACCTCTCTGCTTTTTTCTGTCCATGTACAGCCCCCGCGCCCATCCAGGCCCGCCAAGCCCGATGGACAGTAAAATCCTAATCAAGCCGCTCTCCTTATGGCCGGAGTATAGCACGGGCGGTCTGCTGATTTTGTAAAAAAAGGAAATCCCCCAGAGCCGTAACTCTGAGGGACTTTCTTTACCCGCATACACTGAGCGGGGCGAGCAGTACGATACACTCCACAGTCAGGAAGATGGTGACTTCCTGGCCGTCTTGGGTTCGTACAACTCTCTTGTGGTGGAGGCGAGGGGAGTCGAACCCCTGTCCGAAAGCGCTTCCACAGGAACCTCTCCGAGCGCAGACGGCCGGTTACATTCCCTTACTCAGCCGCAGGCCGTCAAACTGCTGAGCTTGGTAGAGTCATGATTCATGGCACGGTCAACTCTTTCCGTACGCACGGGCACCACTAAGATGACGCCCAACCCCGGCTCGTGGTCCTTCCGGGGAGGACGGCCGCGTTAAGCCGCGGCGAGAACTACGTTATCGTTGTTCTTTAATTTATAATTGCCCGTTTTAAGGATGTCAGGCGCATCCGCTCGCTATTCCTGCTTCTGTACCCCCGTCGAAACCAGTACGCCCCCTCGTCGTCGCAAAGTCCGCTCAGTTCCGCTTCCGCCTGCGGCGAAAGCTCCACACGCTCCCTTGCTCCTCCTCTCCCGGCGGCCTGCGGCCGCTTTGAGCGGGAGGAATCGTGAAAGAGCCTTTACACCTTCTCCGGCGCGGGATACTCCACGCCCTGGGTGTCCACGGTCACCTTTTTCATCCTCTGGTCCTTCTTGGGCCGGTCGTTCCAGTCCCGCTTGGCGCTTACGATGGCGTCCGCCGTCTCCATGCCCTCGATCACTTTGCCGAAGGCCGCGTAGCCGCCGTCCAGATGGGGCGCGTCGGCCACCATGACAAAGAACTGGCTGCCCGCCGAATCCGGCTCCATGGTGCGGGCCATGGACAGCACCCCCCGCTGGTGGAGCAGGTCGTTCTGGAACCCGTTCTGGCTGAACTCGCCCTTGATGCAGTAGCCCGGACCGCCCGAGCCCATCCCCTCGGGGTCGCCCCCCTGGATCATAAAGCCGGGGATCACCCGGTGGAAGATCAGCCCATCGTAAAACCCGGACTGTACCAGCGTCACAAAGTTGTTCACCGTATTGGGCGCGACGTCCGGATACAGCTCCGCCTTCATCACGCCGCCGTCCTCCATCTCAATGGTCACAATGGGATTGCTCATGATTACCATCCCTTTCTCATTATCAGTAGCGGCCCCGCGAAGCCCGGTCCATCTCCCGCTTGGCGTCCCGCCGGGCGGCGTCCTCCCGCTTGTCGTAGAGCTTCTTGCCCTTGGCCAGCGCCAGCTCCACCTTCACCCGGGGACCGGAAAAGTACAGCGACAAGGGAATCAGCGAATAGCCGTCCTGCTGTACTCTGGCCTGAAGCTTGCGGATCTCCCGCCGGTGGAGCAGGAGCTTCCGGGTGCGCCGGGGGTCCTTGTTGAAGATATTGCCCTTTTCGTAGGGGGAGATGTGCATCCCGTAGAGGAACATTTCCCCGTCCTTCACCGAGCAGAAGGCGTCCCGCAGATTCACCGCGCCCTGGCGGATGGATTTGACCTCCGTACCCGCCAGCTCGATGCCAGCCTCGTATTTGTCCTCGATGAAGTAATCGTGGAACGCCTTGCGGTTGGCGGCCACCTGTTTGATTGACTGCTTTCCCATACCCGGCGTCCCTCCCTTCGGGCCGAAGCCTTTCTCCGTGGTATATCAGCATATCACGCCGCCCGCCCGAATGCAAGGGAAAAAAGCCGTTTTCATGTTACATTTATGTTACTGTCTCCGGCACATTCCACAAAAATTCCCCCAGCGCCCTTGTACCGGCGGACGCTTTCTGCTATAATCGGTGTGAAATCAAAAATGCGGCGGTCTGCGGCGCTCCCGCGGGTCCCGGCAGCAGGGAGGACACAAATATGAAAAAAACGCGCGTATTCCCCACACTGGCAGCTGGATTTCTGGCCCTTATGCTCCTGGCTGGCGCGGCCGCGCCAGCCAGGGCCTCTGCGGTCGGGAAAAGCATCACGGTGTACCCCGGCGTCAGCGTTTATGTTGAAGACACAAAGCTGAACCCCAGGGACGCCAACGGCAGAACTGTGGAGGTATTCAACTACAACGGCACCGTCTATCTGCCGGTCCGGGCCATCAGTCAGGCGCTGGACAAGCCGGTGCAGTGGGTCAGCGGCACCCGCAGCGTCTATGTGGGCAAACCTTCCGCCGCCGCGCTCGGTTCTGCCTGGGCGCAGCAGGATTCCGCCATGTTCGATTCAACAGCGGATGCCCTCCAGAATTTCAGCGGCATGGAACAGACCGGCTCAACCCCGTCCGCCGTGGCCATCGCAGTCGAAAAGCGCATCACGGTTTACCCCGGAGTCACCGTCTACGTCGATGGCCGGAAGCTGACCCCCAAGGACGCCAACGGCAAGGCGGTGGACGTATTCAACTACAACGGCACTGTCTACCTGCCGGTCCGTGCCATCTGCGAGGCGCTGGACAAGCCGGTCTATTGGGACAGCGTGAACCGCAGCGTCGTCGTGGACAAGCACCCCAGTGTGCCCAACTATGTCGGAGCCTGGCGGGCCACCAACACGAGTATGAAGATGTGGATCACCGTCGAAAACGGGAAATACATCATAAAGGCCAAAACAACTGACCGCAGCACCGATTGGAGGGAATGGGATTTTGAATGTACCCGCCAGCAGAATGGCAGCCTGCTCAGCGACTGGGGCGGATATTCAGATCGGATTATCCGGGAAGACGGGAGCCTGGGCGGCGGCGGAGCCTTTTTTGAACTGGTCGGAGGGCTGAGATTTGACAGCAGAGGGCGGCTTCTCTTCACGGCCGGTTACCCGAACACAGACGTATCGATTTTTAATAGTACACCGGTATTTATAAGAGCATAGACTTGTTCTGTCTTATCATAAACCGAAAAGAGGGCGCGGCGCACCGCCGCGTCCTCTTTTTGCAAATCCGCTCTTGTTTTTATAGAAGGAATAGCATATAATATCAGAGTTTAACAGAAGGGGGGCGGTGCGCATGGACAGACGGCCCATCGGCGTGTTTGATTCCGGCCTTGGCGGGCTGACCGCGGTGCGGGAGCTGGCCCGGCTCATGCCGGAGGAGGACCTGGTCTATTTCGGCGACACCGGGCGGGTGCCCTATGGCGGGCGCTCCCGGGACATTTTAATCAAATATGCCCGGCAGGACACGGCGTTTCTGCGCTCCTTCGACCCCAAAGCCATCGTCATTGCCTGCGGCACCGTATCCACCACCGCCCTGGACGTGCTCCAGCGGGAGAACGATATCCCCATATTCGGCGTGGTGGAGCCCGCCGTCCGCGCCGCCGCCCTGGCCTCCCAGAACCACCGGGTCGGCCTCATCGGCACCAGGGCCTCCATCCGTTCGGGGGCCTACGAGCGCCTGCTGGCCCGGCTCCACCCCGGCGCGGAGGTCACGGCCCGGGCCTGCCCGCTGTTCGTCCCCCTGGTGGAGAACGGGCGGTTCCTCCCCGGCGACATTGTGGCGGAGACGGTGGCGGCGGAATATCTGGCCCCCATCCAGGCGGCAGGGGTGGACACTCTGATCCTGGGGTGTACCCATTATCCCCTGCTGAAACCGGTGATCGGGGCGTACATGGGACCGGGCGTCACCCTCATCGACGTAGGCGCCCAGTGCGCCCGCTGGACGGCGGAGCGGCTGGACCGGGCGGGCCTGCGCGCCGGCGGGACAGGGACGGGGCGGCACCGCTTTTACGTCAGCGACAGCACCGAGGACTTCGCCGCCCTGGCCTCCGTATTTCTGCGGGAGGACGTGGGGTCCGAGGTGGAGCAGATCGACATCACTGAGTATGAAGGAGCGGCCCGCCCGGCGGGAGCGGGGCAGGGCTGAAAGGATTGCTATGAACAACAATGTGATCATATCCATCAAGGGCAGGCAGCTGTACGCCGAGGGCATTCCCGAGGAAATGGAGCTGGTGACCTCCGGCACCATGAAGCGGGACGGCGCGGACGGGTACACGGTGACCTACCAGGAAAGCGAGCTCACCGGATTGGAGGGCACCACCACCAGACTGCTCATCAAGAACGGGCAGGTGACCCTTCTGCGGGAGGGGAACATCAACTCCCAGATGGTGTTCGAGGAGGGCAGGCGGCACCTGTCCATGTACGAGACGCCCTACGGCGCGCTGTCCGTCGGCGTCAGCACCAAGCGGATGCACTCCACTCTGTGCGAGGCGGGGGGCGATCTGGAGATCGACTACGCCATCGAGATCGACAATCTGATCGCGGGGCAGAACCTGTTCCGCATGAACGTAAAGAAAAACCCCGCCCTGGGCGTTCCTTTTTTCCGGGAGAAAAAGGAACCGAAAAAGAGCTTTCAGCCCGCTGCTGACAGGATGCATTTGAGTTGAATTTCCGCGCGGCGGCGGGGATGGTTGGGACTGGGGCCTTTTTGGATAGGGCAGATCAGGAAAAGGAGAATGTACCATGTCGAATTTGATTCAGGCCGCGCGGGAGCAGGTATCCCAGCTCACCCAGGCGGCGTATGAAAAGGCCGCGTCCGAGGGGCTGTTCCCGGCGGGGCAGGAGATCCGCGGTACCGTGGAGGTGCCCAAGGACAGCAAAAACGGGGATTTCGCGTCCTCCTTTGCCATGGCGGGGGCCAAGGCCCTGCGCATGGCCCCCCGGCAGATTGCCCAGATCATCCTGGACCATCTGGAGCTGGAGGGCACGCTGTTCCAGCGGGCGGAGATCGCCGGGCCGGGGTTTCTGAATTTCTTCTACGCCCCCCGGTGGTACGGCGAGGTGCTGGGGGCGGTGGAGGAAGCCCCGGATACCTACGGGGCCTGCGGCGAGGGCGCGGGCCGGAAGGTGATGGTGGAATTTGTGTCCGCCAACCCCACCGGGCCCATGCACATGGGCAACGCCCGGGGGGGCGTGCTGGGGGACACCCTGGCCAACGTGCTGCGCCGGGCGGGCTGGGACGCCTGGAAGGAGTTCTACATCAACGACGCGGGCAACCAGGTGGACAAATTCGCCCGGTCCATCCACGCCCGGTATATGCAGCTCATCCTGGGGGAGGACAATTACCCCTTCCCGGAGGACGGCTATCAGGGCGGGGACATCAAAGAGCTGGCCCAGGCGTTCTACGAGGCCCACGGGGACAGCTATAAGGATGCCCCCGAGGGCAAGTGGCTGGACGAAATGAGCCGTTTCGGGCTGGAACGCAACATCCCCAAGATGAAAGACGATCTGCGGAAGTACGGCATTGAGTACGACCAGTGGTTCTTTGAATCCGAGCTCCACGACAGCGGCTACGTGGCGGAGACGGTGGCCCTGCTCACGGAAAAGGGGTGGACGTACGAGAAGGAAGGGGCGCTGTGGCTGAACACCACGGAGCTTTTGAAGGAAAAGTTCATCCGGGAGGGCAAGACCCGGGAGCAGGCGGACAAGCTGGACCTGAAGGACGACGTGCTGCGCCGTGCCAACGGGTTTTACACCTACTTTGCCGCCGACATTGCCTACCACCGGAACAAGTTCGAGAAGCGGGGCTTTGACAAGGTGATTAACGTGTGGGGCGCGGACCACCATGGCCACGTGGCACGGCTCCAGGCGGCGCTGGACGGGCTGGGGCTGGACGGCTCCAACCGTCTGGTGATCGTGCTGATGCAGCTGGTGAACCTGCTCCAGGACGGCAAGCCGGTGCGTATGTCCAAGCGGACGGGCAAGGCCATCGCCCTCCACGACCTCCTGGACGAGATCAGCGTGGACGCGGCCCGGTATTATTTCAACAACCGCGCGGCCACCAGCCCCCTGGATTTCGATTTGGATCTGGCGGTGCGGCAGGACAGTGACAACCCGGTTTACTACGTACAGTACGCCCACGCCCGGATCTGCTCACTGCTCACCCGCATGAAGGAGGCGGGGGCCGGCGTATGCCCCGCCCGGGAGGTTGACGCCTGCGCCCTGGTCCAGCCCGAGGAGCTGGCCCTGGTCAAAACCATCGCCCAGTACCCGGAGGAGATCCGTCTGGCGGCCCGGGACTGCGACCCCAGCCGGATCAACCGGTATCTGACCGCCCTGGCGGGGGATTTTCACCGCTTCTACAACGCCTGCCGCTGTATGGTGGACGACCCCTGCGTCCAGGCCGCCCGACTCAAGCTGGCGGACAGCGTCCGGCTGGTGCTGGCCAACGGGCTGGGCTTGCTGGGCGTTACTGCGCCCAATAAGATGTAAGCGCCGCTTATGGGCCCTGCCGGGGGCGTTACTTTTCCCACGTGGGAAAAGTAACCAAAAGGACGCTTAGGGGGAGGCCCGCCGGACCGGACGCTTGCGCGTCCTAAGGCGGGCCTCCCCCTAAGAACCCCCTGTTTTACGGGGGGCGCCCTATACGGGGAATGGGCGTACAGTTCCGGCGCGTGGGGCCGGGATGTATTCCCCCCTGTTTTCGCTGGCGCTTCCATGTTCCGTTACTGAGTGATGGGCGGGGTCCACGGACTGCGCCTGGGTGGGTGGACCGTTTGCTCCATCGCGGCGGGGGTGGCTTCCCCTATTCTGCCTCAATATATTGTTCCTCGGTGCTCTGCTGGGCCTGCTTTAACAAAGCGATGGCCTCAGCAGAGTTTTTGTTTTCCAGAAGCCATAATGCATCTGTGATGGCGTTAAAAAGTGTGCTGTACATCTTTTGATAGGGATTTGGCTTAAATTTTAATAAACTCATGGCATTCACTCCTAAAAATTTTTATTGCACCAGTATAAGTGCAATTATACTGCAACAATACGCTAATATCAAGCTAAAATTTGTGCGGATATAGGTGCAGATCGGGGTGATGGCATGGACTATGCATATGACCTTGTCGTAGGCCAACAGATTCGGAGTGTACGGGAATCCCTTGGCCTGACCCAAGAACAGCTTTCCGCCCGGCTCCAGACCCACGGCTGTGATATAACCCGAAGCGCATTGGCAAAAATAGAGGCAGGCCAGCGCCACATCTATGCCATTGAACTGCGCACCCTGCGGGAGATTTTAGACGTTCCATACGAAACGCTGCTGCCATAAACCGGGGCAGTTTTCCCCGCCTTTTTGGAGTACACCATTCATAAGCGGATAATAATCCGCCCCTGAAAAGGTGATGATATGCAAAAACTGCGGCCGGATTTAGACATTGGGCATCGGATCGGGGATTTGCGCCGGGCGGCTGGGCTGACCCAGGACCAGACCATAGCGAGGATGCAGTTGATGGAAATTCAAATATCAAAAAGCTCCTATGCCAAGCTGGAGACAAACCGCATGAATATCAAGATCAGCGAGCTGATTGCCCTGCAAAAAATCTTCAAGGTGGATTTCAACGCATTTTTTGAGAACCTGGAGGAATAAACAAACCCCCACCCGAGCACCGAAAGCACGTCCCCCCAAGCACCGCACCCAGCCAGCCCCACCGCAGCAGGCGCTGAATCATGGACCCCACCCATCATCAGTAACCGGACCTGCCAGCGCCAGCGAAAACAGGGGGAAATACGTCCCGCCCCCGCGCGCCGGACCCCCACCTCCGCACCGAAAGCGGCGAGCCCTTGCCCTTGACCTTACGGGGGATTCTTAAGGGGGCGGCCGTCCTTAGGACGCGAAGCGTCCGGTCCGGCGGCCGCCCCCTTAAGCGTTCTCTTTGGTTACTTTCTCTCACGTGAGAGAAAGTAACGCCCCCGGCAGGGGGACCATGGGGGATGAAAAACAGAGCCCCGGCAGGGCCCCCCTGCCAAAGCCCTCCCCCGCAGGGGAAAAATTTCCGAAAGGGTCTTGCAATCCGGGGCAAACCGTGGTAAACTATGTGTATTGTATGGTAAGGAAGGAGTGAGGCGAACGCCTCACTCTTTCTTTTGAGCAAAGGAGTGATACCCGGGATGGCAAAGGTGACCGACGCGGTGGCCGCCCTGGCCCTGCCCATCGTAGAGCAGGCGGGCTGCACCCTGTGGGACGTGGAATATGTCAAGGAGGCGGGGGAATGGTTCCTCCGTGTGTATATCGACAGGGACAGCGGCGTGGACATCGACTGCTGTGAGGCGGTCTCCCGCCCGCTGTCCGACGCGCTGGACGAGGCCGACCCCATCCAGGGGGGATATACCTTCGAGGTGTCCTCCGCGGGGCTGGACCGGGCGCTGAAAAAGCCCGAGCATTTTGAAAAATGCATGGGCCGGACGGTGGATCTGAAACTCTACCGCCCGGTGGACGGCGGCAAGGAGCGCACCGGCGCGCTCACCGGCTATGAGAACGGGGCCGTCAGCGTGGACGGCGTGCGCTTCGAGAAGAAAGACGTGGCCCAGGTGCGTCTGCACGTGGAATTTTGAAGGAGTTAATGCGATATGGCAAAGAAAAAAACCGCCGCGAAAAGCACGGAGCTGGATGCAAAGGAGTTCTTCGCCGCCATTTCCGACATTGAGACGGAAAAGGGCATCCCGAAAAGCTATATGCTGGAGAAGATCACCCAGGCGCTGGTGGCCGCCTATAAGCGGGACCACGAGGGCATCACCGACAACGTGGTGGTAGACGCCAACGAGGAGCTTGGCTCCGTGCGGATGTTCGTGAAGAAGGACGTGGTGGAGGAGGTGGATAACCCCCACACCGAGATCAGCCTGGAGGAGGCCCGCAGGGCCCTGCCCCGGGCCCAGCTGGGGGATGTGCTCCGAATTGAGATCAAGCCGAAAAACTTCGGACGCATCGCCGCCCAGACCGCCCGCCAGGTCATCATCCAGGGAATGCGGGAGGCGGAGCGGGGGATGATCTTCGCCGAGTTCTCCGCCAAGGAGCACGAGATTCTCACCGGCGCCGTCACCCGGGTGGACGAGCGCAACGGCTCGGTGTCCATCCGGCTCACCTCCGGCTCCGAGTTCACCGACGCCTTTTTGTCCGCCGGCGAGCAGGTCAAGGGCGAGGTGGTCCACGAGGGCGACCGCGTCCGGGTATACGTGGTGGAGGTCCGGCAGGCCACCCGGGGGCCCCAGGTGCTCATCTCCCGCACCCACCCCGGCCTGGTGAAGCGGCTGTTCGAGCTGGAGGTGCCCGAAATCTACGACGGCACGGTGCAGGTCATGTCCATCGCCCGGGAGGCGGGGAGCCGCACCAAGCTGGCCGTGTGGAGCGACGACGAGAACGTGGACCCCATCGGCGCCTGCGTGGGCCCCCGGGGCCAGCGGGTGAACGCCGTGGTGGAGGAGCTGCGGGGGGAAAAGGTGGATATCATCAAGTATTCCGACGACCCCAGCCAGTATGTAGCCGCCGCCCTGGCCCCCGCCGACGTCATCAGCGTCATCGAGCTGGAGGCGGGCAAGAGCTGCCGGGTGGTGGTGCCCGACGACCAGCTCTCCCTGGCCATCGGCAAGGAGGGGCAGAACGCCCGGCTCGCCGCCCGTCTGACGGGCTATAAAATCGACATCCGGCCCGCCAGCGCCCCCGAGCCCCCCGAGGAGGAAAAAGCCCCGGAGGAGGCTGAGGCGGAAGCCGCGGAGGCGTCCGTGGGCGAAGCTGTGGACGGATGCGGGAAGGAAGCGCCGGAACCGGACGAGGCGGAAGCCGGGGCCGGGGATGAGGCGGAGGAGGAAGCGGAACTCGAGGCGGCAGAGGAATAGCATCCGTCTGAACGCTGCGGCCTCTGAATACAATACGCGGGCGCGCCATGCGCCCCGAAAGAGGGGGAGAACATCATGCCGAAAAAAATACCCATGCGCCAATGCCTTGGCTGCCGGGAGATGAAGCCCAAGCCGGAGCTGATCCGGGTGGTGCGCTCCCCCGAGGGAGACTTGTCATTGGACTTCCGGGGGAAGAAGCCGGGCCGGGGCGCCTATCTGTGCCCTGACCCAGCCTGCCTGGCCCGGGCGAAAAAGAGCCGCGCCATCGAACGGGCCCTGTCCGCCCAGGTGGGGCCGGAGGTCTGGGACGCGCTGGAGGCGCAGATGAAGGCGGGTGACGGCGGTGACTGACAGCGCCCTAACCCTGCTGGGGCTGGCCCTGCGGGGGAACCGTCTGGCGGTGGGCGAGGAGCCGGTGAAGGAAGCCTGCAAGGCCCGCCGGGCCTGGCTGGTGATATCCGCGCGCGACGCGGCGGACAACAGCGTCGGCCTCGCCGGACGCATGGCGGAGCTGGGGGGCGTGCCGTGGGTGCGCGTCCCCTGGGACAAGGAGGCCCTGGGGAACGCGCTGGGCCGGAAGCTGTGCGCCGTGGCCGCCCTCACCGACAAGGGGCTGGCGTCCGCCTTCGCGGAAAAGCTGGCCCAGGCCGACGAGAGCCCGCGCCCTGCCCTGGAATCCCTGTTGAACGAGAAAAAGAAGCCGCGGGCTCAGAAAAAGCCCGCTCCACGTGAATCTTAGGAGGTGGCCTGTTTGAGCCTTGCGAAACTGAACGCCCGCGATGTGGCCAAGGACTTTGGGATGCAAGCCAAAGCCATTATCGCGCTGTTAGCCGAATACACCAAAGAGACGGTATCCCCCACGAAGATCCTGACGGACCGGGAGCTGTCCATCATTTTCGAGCATCTGACCCAGCACAACCAGGTGGATTCCATCGAATCCATCTACGCCGACGTATACCACGAGCCGGCAAAGGCCAAGGAGTCCGCTCCCGCCCCCAAGGGGAAGCAGCCCAGGCAGTCCGACCGGAAGGAGGGCAAGGCCCCCGCCCAGAAGGAGAACAAGCCCGCTCCCGCACCCCAGGGCCAGAAGGAGAAGGACCAGGCCAAGCCCGCCGCTCCCGCCAAGCGCACCCCCGAGAAGAAGGTGGTGGACACCCGCAAGGGCGGCGGCGTGAACCTGGAGAAATACGACCAGCGGCTGGAGGACCTGGCCCCGGACAAGGCCAACCGGATGCAGACCGGAAAGCAGAAGTTCCAGAACCGGAACAATAAGAACCGGAACCAGAACTTTGGCAGCAAGCGCAAGCAGGAGGAAGCGGAGAAAATGCGCCGCCTCCAGCTGGAGATCGCCAAGAAGACCCCGCTCACCGTGAAGATCCCCGATGAGATCGGCGTGGGCGAGCTGGCCTCCCGGATGAAAAAAACCGGGGCCGAGGTGGTCAAGTGCCTCATCCGCAACGGCGTCATGGCTTCCCTGTCCGACATCATCGACTACGACACCGCCGCCCTGGTGGCCATGGAGCTGGGCTGCAAGGTGGAGAAGGAAGTCATTGTCACCATCGAGGAAAAGCTCATCGACGTGTCCGAGGACAAGGAGGAGGATCTGGAGCCCCGCGCCCCCGTGGTGGTGGTCATGGGCCACGTGGACCACGGCAAGACCTCCTTGCTGGACTATATCCGCCACGCCAACGTGGTGTCCGGCGAGGCGGGCGGCATCACCCAGCACATCGGCGCCTACCAGACGGAGGTAAACGGCAAGCCCATCACCTTCCTGGACACGCCGGGGCACGAGGCGTTCACCGCCATGCGGGCCCGCGGCGCCATGGTCACTGACATCGCCATCCTGGTGGTGGCGGCGGACGACGGCATCATGCCCCAGACCGTGGAATCCATCAACCACGCCAAGGCCGCCAGCATCCCCATCATTGTGGCGGTCAACAAGATGGATAAGCCCGAGGCCAACCCCGAGCGCATCAAGCAGCAGCTCACTGAGTACGAGCTGGTCCCCGAGGAGTGGGGCGGCGAGACTATCATCTGCCCCATTTCCGCCAAGACCGGCATGGGCATCGACACCCTGCTGGAAATGGTCACCCTCACCGCCGAGATGCGGGAGCTGAAGGCCAACCCCAACCGCACCGCCCACGGCGCTGTCATCGAGGCCCGCCTGGACAAGGGCCGGGGCCCGGTGGCCACGCTGCTGGTGCAGAACGGCACCCTGAAGCAGGGCGACGTGATTATCGCCGGGATGGCGGTGGGCCGCGTCCGGGCCATGACCGATTACCGGGGAAATAAAGTCGCCGAGGCGGGTCCCTCCGTGCCCGTGGAGATCATCGGCATGGGCGAGGTCCCCGGCGCGGGCGACGACTTCCACGCCGTGGCCGACGAGCGCATGGCCCGGGAGCTGGTGGAGCAGCGCAAGGCCGAGATGAAGAACGCCACCACCGGCTCCGCCAAGCAGAAGGTGTCCCTGGAGGAGCTGTTCAGCCAGATCCAGGCGGGCGAGATGAAGGACCTGAACATCATCGTCAAGGCGGACGTGCAGGGCAGCGCCGAGGCGGTCAAGGCCAGCCTGGAGAAGATTTCCAACGAAGAGGTCCGGGTGCGGGTCATCCACTGCGCCGTGGGCGCCATCAGCGAGAACGACGTGATGCTGGCCACCACCTCCAACGCCATTATTGTGGGCTTCAACGTCCGCCCGGACAAGAACGCCGCCGAGTCCTCCGCCCGGAACAAGGTGGATATGCGGATGTACCGGGTGATCTACGACTGCATCAACGAGATCGAATCCGCCATGAAGGGGATGCTGGCCCCCAAGTTCAAGGAGGTGGCCCTGGGGCAGGCCGAGGTGCGCCAGGTGTACAAGATCACCGGGGTGGGCTTCGTGGCCGGGTGCTACGTCACCGACGGCAAGGTGGCCCGGAACGCCCAGATCCGCCTGGTGCGGGACGGCATCGTGATTCACGAGGGCGTGATGAACTCCCTCCAGCGCTTCAAGGACAGCGTGAAGGAGGTCGCCCGGGGCTACGAGTGCGGCATCGGGATTGAGAAGTACAGCGATATCAAAGAGGGCGACATCATCGAGGCGTTCCAGATGGAGCAGATTGAGGTATAGTTGTGCGGGGGCGGGCGGCTTCGCCCGCCCCGTTTTCTTTACCGAAGGGACGCGCCGAGATGGAAGCCGCAGACAAACGCCGCCTCCATATCCCAGCCACGCAGTTCCTCCCAGCCATCGCACAGGGCAGCAACGCGCTGGAACACATCGGGTGGGCAGGCTTTTTCCAGCGCCTCCCAGCTGCGGCTTACCATGTTGGCACATTCCTCCCGGTTTTGCCGAGCGTCTATGCCATAGCACCCTTCCAAACAGTACCTGCTGGCATACTCCCAAAGGACGTGGACGACCTCTTGCATTTCTACCACCCCTATGATAAATTTAATACGCGGATTATTCGCGTGTCTTATGATATACGAATTTTATCCGCGTGTCAAGACTTGGAGGAAAAGATGTCAAATTTTTCTCTGCGCATGAAAGAATTGCGGAAAGAGCGAAATATGAAACAACAGGAACTTGCGGATACATTTTCTGTCAAACTGCGCACTTATCAAGGTTACGAATATGGGGAATCCTACCCCGAGGCAGCAAAACTGATTGCCATTGCCGACTTTTTCGACGTCAGCTTGGACTATCTTGTAGGCCGCTCTGACATACGGGAACGGCAGTAAAAGGAGGCTTTTTTATGCCAAGCAATCGCATCGGACGCATCAACGAGGAGATCCAGCGGGAGCTGTCCTCCCTGATCCGCGCCGTGAAGGACCCGCGGGTGGCGGACGCGGGCATGGTCAGCGTCACCGCCGTGGAGACCACCCCGGATCTGAAATATGCCAAAATTTACGTCAGCGCCCTGAACAAGGACAGCAGTGCCCAGCTTTTGAAGGGCCTGAAATCCGCCTCCGGCTGGCTGCGCCGGGAACTGGGGCAGGCGCTGAACCTGCGCAACGTCCCCGAGCTGACCTTCGTGCGGGACGATTCCATTGACAAGGGGGCGCATATTCTGGATATGCTCCGGGACCCGGAGGTGGTCAAGCCCGCCAATCCGGCCAACGCCCACATCATTCTGGACGAGGAGGACTGACCCATGGATTACCGGGAGGCGGCGGCGTTTTTACGCGCCCACGACAATTATCTGATTCTGACCCATAAGCGTCCCGACGGGGATACCATCGGCTGCGGGGCGGGGCTGTGCCGCGCCCTGCGGAAGCTGGGCAAGACCGCATACGCCCTGCCCAGCCTGGACGCCAGCTCCAAGCTGGCCCGCTATCTGGACGGCCTCGCCGCCCCGGAGGATTTTGCCCCGGACACGGTGGTGAGCACCGACGTGGCCACGGAAAACCTGCTCCCGGCCAACGCCCAGCCCTGGCGGGGGCGGATTGACCTGGCCATCGACCACCACCCCTCCCAGGAGTTTTTTGCCAGGGAGACCTGCCTGGAGGCGGACAAGGCCGCCTGCGGCGAGATCATCTGGAAAATCTGCTGTGAGCTGGGGGTGATGGACGGGGAAATCGCCACGCCGCTGTATGTGGCGGTGTCCACCGACTGCGGCTGCTTCGTCTACAGCAACACCACCCCCCACACCCACCGGGCGGCGGCGGCGCTGATGGAGGCGGGCGCGGACTGCAAGACGCTGAACAAACGGCATTTCCGCACCAAGTCCATGCGGCGGATGAAGCTGGAGAGCCTGATTTTGCAGAATATGCATTTGTACCACGAGGGCACGGTGGCGGCGGCCCCCATTTCCCTGGAAATGATGGCGGAGGCCGGGGCCACGTCGGAGGACACGGACGATCTGGCGGCGTTCCTGGGCCAGATCGAGGGGGTGCTCCACACCGCCACCATCCGGGAGCATGAGGGGGGCGAATGCCGTATTTCCGTGCGCACCAAGGCGGACGAGCTGAACGCCACCCGCGTGTGCGCCCGCCTGGGGGGCGGGGGGCACAAGGCCGCGTCGGGCTGTACCGTGAAGGGTACGGTGGAGGAGGCGGAAAAGGCCATTCTGGCCGCTATTGACGAGCAGCTGGCTCAGCCTGCGCAGGACTGAGGGCCTTCTTCTTTTTCTCGGGAGAAAAAGAAGGAGCAAGAAAAAGAGCTTGAAGCTGGCTTTGATTGTGACAGGTCCTTTGCTGGGAGGGGGATTCTTTTTATGGCAAATGGGATTATTATCATTGACAAGCCTGCCGGCTGGACCTCCATGGACGTATGCGCCAAGCTGCGGGGAATGTTCCACGAGAAGCGGGTGGGCCACGCCGGGACGCTGGACCCCATGGCTACAGGGGTGCTGCCTGTATTTATTGGACGGGCCACCCGGGCGGTGCAGTACGCCGCCGAATCCGACAAGGAGTATATCGCGGGGCTAAAACTGGGGGTTGTTACAAACACCCAGGACACCACCGGGGAAATTCTGGAGGAGCGCCCCGTGGATGTAACCCGGGATCAGCTTCTGGCGGCGCTGGAGGCCTTTCACGGCTGGATCAGGCAGGTGCCGCCCATGTATTCCGCCATCAAAGTCAACGGCAAAAAGCTCTATGAGCTGGCCCGGAAGGGCAGGGAGGTGGAGCGGGAACCCCGCACCGTCGCCATCCGCGCCCTGGAGCTGCTGGACGAGACGCCGCCGGAAGGGGCGGACTGCCTCCTGCGGGCGGCGTGTTCCAAGGGCACCTATGTGCGCACCCTCTGTCATGATATCGGGCAGGCCCTGGGCTGCGGGGGATGTATGGCGTCCCTGCGGCGCACCAGGGCGGCGGGGTTTACATTGGAGGATTCCGTAACGCTGGAGGCGGTTCAGCAGGCGGTGGACCGGGGGGAGGGGGAGGGCCTTCTCCTGCCGGTGGACTCCTATTTTGCCGGACTGCCAGTGCTGGTGCTGAAGAATGCCGGCGCGGAGAAAAAGATCCGCAACGGCGCGGCCCTGGCCATCCGGGATATGCCCGACGGGGAGTACCGGGTGTACGGCATGGACAAGACATTTCTGGCCCTTGGACGGGTGGCGGGCGGAACGCTCACCACCGTCAAGAGCTTTTTCGAGGTGTAATAGCCAATGGACAATCAACGCAAAGTAATCGCCTTGGGCTTTTTCGACGGGGTGCATCTGGGCCATGGGGCGCTCCTGCGCCGGGTGGCCCAGCGGGCCCGGGAGCTGGACGCCGTCCCCTGCGCGTTCACCTTTGACCAGAGCCCCGCCGCCGCCCTCACCGGACGGGAGGTGCCCCTGCTCACCGGGGTGGGCGACCGCACCGCCCTGATGGACAGCCTGTACGGCATCCGGGAGGTCATTGTGGCCCCCTTTGCCAGGATGCAGAGCATGGATTGGCGGGACTTTGTGGCGGGCTATTTGAAGGAGGCGCACCACGCCGTCCACGTGGTGGCGGGGCACGATTTCCACTTCGGCTGCAGGGGCGAGGGCAGTCCGGAGCGCCTTGCCGCCGAGTGCGCCCGGCTGGGCATCGGCTGCGACATCATCCCCAAGGTGGAGCTGGACGGCATCACCATATCCTCCACCTACATCCGCACCCTGATTAAGGAGGGCCGGATGGAGGAGGCCGCGCGGTTTCTGGGCCATCCCCACCGCCTGTCCGGCCCAGTGGTCCACGGCAGCCAGATCGGGCGCACCATCGGCGCTCCCACCGCCAACCTGCTGACGCCGGAGGGCGTCATTGCCCCCGCCTTCGGCGTGTACGCCGCCAGGGTGCGGGTGCTGCCGGATTACCCCGGCCGCCAGCCGTATCTCCCGGGGGAGGGGCCCTATCTGGCGGTGACCAACGTGGGGGTGCGCCCCACGGTGAACCCCACCCTGTCCGGGGTGACGGTGGAGCCGTGGATTTTGGACTACAGCGGCGATTTGTACGGGCGCACCATCTGCCTGGAGTTCTACCGCCAGCTCCGGGCGGAGCAGAAATTCGCCTCGGTGGACCAGCTTCGGGCCGCGATCCTGGAAAACGCGGAGCAGACCCGGCAATACTTTGCCGCAAAGGAGCGCACCCCATGTTAGCCACCATCATCAACGTGATTTTAATCCTGCTGGGCAGCGCCGCGGGCCTGCTGTTCAAAAACCTTATCAGCGAAAGGCTCATGTCCATCCTGACCCACGCCCTGGGCCTGTGTGTGCTGGGCATCGGCATCAGCAGCATGATCGGCACCCAGGATACGCTGTGCGTCATTGTGTGCATGGCGGCGGGCACGGTGCTGGGCCACGCCATCGACATTGAGGGACGGCTGGAGGGGGCGGGGGACCTTCTGCGCGCCCGCTTGCTCAAAGGGGGCGGCGGGAACAGCCGCTTTACCGAGGGCTTTGTCAGCGCGGCGGTGCTGTTCTGCGTGGGGGCCATGGCCATCACCGGCTCCATCGAGGCGGGATTGAACCACAACTATGAGATCATCATATCCAAGGGCGTCATCGACGGGGTGACCTCCATCTCCTTTGCCGCCACCATGGGCGTGGGCGTGGCCTTTTCCACCATCCCCCTGCTGGTCTATCAGGGGGGCATCACCCTGCTGGCGGGGTGGGTGGGGCCGTATCTGCCCGGGGCGGTGATTACCGAGATGACCGCCGTGGGGGGCACGCTGATCGCGGCCATCGCCGTCAATATGCTGGGGCTGGGCCGGGAGAAGATCAAGGTGGGCAATATGCTCCCGGCCATGTTCCTGCCCGTCGCTTACATACCGCTGGCGGAGTGGATTGGCGCACTGTTTTGAAAACCCGCAAGCATATTGCCCGCTGGGGCCCCGCCGTGAGGCGGGGCGGCGCTTGCGCCGTAAAATGCTTCGCCCCGCGAAGCATTTTGTCCGGGCCGGATTCATTCCGGACCGGATCAATTTCAATGGGGTCCCCGTCAAAGCGTGCTTTGACGGGGCGGCAATATGCTGCCGGCTATGTTCCTTCCAATTTTATACATACCGCTGGCGGGTTGGCTGGCGGGGCTGTTCTGAGGAAAAAGCGCCCCCGCCCCGCTTTTGAACACAAAACCGCCGTCCCTGTCCGGGGCGGCGGTTTTCCGTTCCGCCGCCCTCTGAAAAATTTGGAGAAAATTTACGAAAACCCAGAATATTGTTTTAAAAACTCCTTGCATTAACGGGGCAAAGGCTGTATACTAATACGAGGATTCAGGGGTGCCATCCCCGGCTTACTTAGATGCGGCATGATTGGCGCGCACTGCCAGAAATCATTGCCGCACCAATTACCCTTTTGTTTGTTAAAAAAATGGCGAACTTTGGGGCAGGCCGGAGAACGGCCCCGTTTTTCCCGCACCACCTGAACTGGTACATTTTTTGAAGGAGGCAATCTGATGTCATTTGTAAACGTTGAGCAGCAGGGCGCTGTGGCGGTGCTCACCATTGACCGCCCCAAGGCCCTCAATGCCCTGAATCCCGAGGTGCTGGCCGATCTGAAGGCCGCGTTTGAGGGTATTGACCAGAACACCGCCCGCTGTGTGGTCCTCACCGGCGCGGGGGACAAGAGCTTTGTGGCGGGGGCCGACATCGGCTCCATGTCCACCATGACCAAGGCTGAGGGCGAGGCTTTCGGCAAGCTGGGCAATGACATCTTCCTGATGATCGAGAACTTCCCCCTGCCGGTCATCGCGGCGGTGAACGGCTTCGCCCTGGGCGGCGGCTGCGAGCTGGCCATGTCCTGCGACATCCGCGTCTGCTCCGACAACGCCATGTTCGGCCAGCCCGAGGCGGGCCTGGGCATCACCCCCGGCTTCGGCGGCACCCAGCGCCTGCCCCGCATCGTGGGCCTGGGCATGGCCAAGCAGCTGCTGTACACCGCCCGGAACATCGACGCCGGCGAGGCCCTGCGCATCGGCCTGGTCAACGCCGTGGTCCCCCAGGCGGAGCTGATGGACACCGCGCTGAAGATGGCCAGCACCATCGCCAAGAACGCCCCCATCGCCGTCCGCGCCTGCAAGCAGGCCGTCAACGAGGGGATGCAGGTCTCCATTGACAAGGCGGTGGAAATCGAGGAAAAACTGTTTGGCGGCTGCTTCGAGACCCACGACCAGGTGGAGGGCATGGCCTGCTTCCTGTCCCGGGAGAAGCCCAAGCCCAAGGCTGTGTTCACCAATAACTAAGTCCGCAAGGGAATCCGCAATCCCATTGAATCAAAACAAAATTTAGGAGGAAATCATCATGAGCAAGGTTGGTATTATCGGCGCCGGCACCATGGGCCAGGGCATCGCCAAGGCGTTTGCCCAGAGCGGCTGGACCGTCGCCCTGTGCGACATCAAGCAGGAGTGGGCGGACAACGGCAAGGCCAAGATCCAGAAGGGCTACGCCAAGCTGGTGGAAAAGGGCAAGATGGACCAGGCCAAGGCCGACGCCAACGTCAACGCCATCACCGCCGGCCTGAAGGAGGACCTGTGCGCCGACTGCGACCTGATCGTGGAGGCCGCGTTCGAGGACATGGGCGTGAAGCAGGCCACCTTCGGCGAGCTGGACAAGATCTGCAAGCCCGAGTGCATCTTCGCCTCCAACACCTCCTCCCTGTCCATCACCGAGATCGGCAAGGGCCTGAGCCGTCCCCTGATCGGGATGCACTTCTTCAACCCCGCCGACCGGATGAAGCTCATCGAGGTCATTGCCGGGGCCAACACCCCCGCCAGCATGGTGGCTGACATTGTGAAGATCTCCGAGGAGCTGGGCAAGACCCCCGTGCAGGTCAACGAGGCCGCCGGCTTTGTGGTCAACCGCATCCTCATCCCCATGATCAACGAGGCCGCCTTCATCAAGATGGAGGGCGTGTCCAACATCGCGGGCATCGACGCCGCCATGAAGCTGGGCGCCAACCATCCCATGGGCCCCCTGGAGCTGGGCGACTTCATCGGCCTGGACATCTGCCTGGCCATCATGGACGTGCTGTACAACGAGACCGGCGACAGCAAGTACCGCGCCTGCCCGCTGATCCGGAAGATGGTCCGGGGCGGCCAGCTGGGCGTGAAGTCCGGCAAGGGCTTCTATGTGTACAACGCCGACCGCACCAAGACTGCCGCTGACGAGCTGTAAGGCCGGCAGCTGAGTTTATAAGGAGGGAATACATTCATGGATTTTAAACTGTCCAAAGAGCAGCTCATGCTCCAGAAGATGTTCCGTGAGTTCGCGGAGAACGAAGTCAAGCCCATCGCCGCGGACGTGGACGAGGAGGAGCGCTTCCCGGAGGAGACCGTCAAGAAGATGGCCAAGCTGGGCATGATGGGCATTTATCTGCCCAAGGAATACGGCGGGGCCGGGGCCGATATCCTGAGCTACGTCATGGCGGTGGAGGAGCTGTCCAAGGTGTGCGGCACCACCGGCGTCATTGTGTCCGCCCACACCAGCCTGTGCTGCGCCCCCATCTTTGAAAACGGCACCGAGGAGCAGAAGAAGTATTATCTGCCCAAGCTGTGCTCCGGCGAGTGGATCGGCGCGTTCGGTTTGACCGAGCCCGGCGCGGGCACCGACGCCCAGGGCCAGCAGACCACCGCCGTGAAGAACGAGAACGGCGACTGGGTGCTCAACGGCTCCAAGATCTTCATCACCAACGCGGGCTACGCCCATGTGTTCGTGGTCATGGCCATCACCGGCGTGCGCACCGACAAGCGAGGCCGCACCTCCAAGGAGATCACCGCCTTCATCGTGGAGCGCACCGACCCCGGCTTCTCCGTGGGCAAGCACGAGAAGAAGATGGGCATCCGCGGCTCCTCCACCTGTGAGCTGATCTTTGAGGACTGCGTCATCCCCGCCGACCGTATGCTGGGCAAGCAGGGCAAGGGCTTCGCCCTGGCCATGAAGACCCTGGACGGCGGCCGGATCGGCATCGCCTCCCAGGCTCTGGGCCTGGCCGAGGGCGCGATTCAGGAGACCATCGCCTACACCAAGGAGCGCGTCCAGTTCGGGCGTCCCATCGCCAAGCAGCAGAACACCCAGTTCGAGCTGGCCGATATGTACGCCCGCACCGAGGCCGCCAAGTACCTGGTGTACTCCGCCGCCATGAAGAAGCAGAACCACGAGCCCTACACCGTGGACGCCGCCATGGCCAAGCTGGTGGCCGCTGAGACCGCCAGCGACGTGACCCGCCGCTGCGTGCAGCTGTTCGGCGGCTACGGCTACACCCGGGACTATCCCGTGGAGCGCATGATGCGCGACGCCAAGATCACCGAGATCTACGAAGGCACCAGCGAAGTCCAGCGCATGGTCATTTCCGGCGCGATTTTGAAATAAGGAGGTAGAAACACCATGAAAATCATTGTCTGTGTCAAGCAGGTGCCCGACACCTCCGGCGTGGTGGCCGTCAAGGAGGACGGCACCATGGACCGCGCCGCTATGGCCACCATTTCCAACCCCGATGATATGAACGCCCTGGAGGCCGCCCTGCAAATCAAGGAAACCAACTCCGACGTGAAGGTGTGCGTGGTGTCCATGGGCCCCCCGCCCACGGAGTCCATGCTCCGGGAGTGTCTGGCCATGGGCGCGGACGAGGCCTATCTGGTCTCCGCCCGCGAGTTCGGCGGCGCCGACACCTGGGCCACCTCCAACACCCTGGCCGCGGCGATTGAGAAGATCGGCGTGGACAAGGGCGACATCGTGATGTGCGGCCGTCAGGCCATCGACGGCGACACCGCCCAGGTGGGCCCCCAGATCGCCGAGAAGCTGGGCCTGCCCCAGGTCACCTACGTCACCGCCATCGACTACAAGGCCGGTGAGCTCACCGTCCGCCGGGAGCTGGAGGACGGCTACATGACCATCAAGGTGCAGACCCCCTGCGTGCTCACCTGCATCAAGGAGCTGAACAACCCCCGTTACATGAGCGTGTCCGGCATCATGGAGTGCTATTCCAAGCCCTATGCCGTGTGGGACTACGAGGCCCTGAAGGAGAGCAAGTGGGTGGGCCCCGTGGAGAACGTGGGCCTGAAGGGCTCCCCCACCCAGGTGTACAAGTCCTTCTCCCCCCCGGTGAAGGGCAAGGGCACCATGATCGAGGGCGCGGACAAGGCCGCCTGCGAGCAGCTGGTGTCCATGCTGGGCGAGAAGCATATTATCTAAGGAAAGGGGCGTTTGAATATGGCTTATAATAGTAAAGACACCGCCGCTTTCAAGGGCGTGTGGGTATTTTGTGAGCAGCGGGACGGCGTGATCCTGGGCACCGGCTACCAGCTGCTGAGCGAGGGCCGCAAGCTGGCCAACGACCTGGGCGTGGAGCTGTGCGGCGTGCTGCTGGGCAGCGGCGTCAACGAGGAGCACGCCAAGGCTCTGGGCGGCTACGGCGCGGACAAGGTCTACATCTGCGACCACGAGCTGCTCAAGGACTACACCACCGACGCGTACACCAAGGTGTTGTGCGACCTGGTGGAGGACAAGAAGCCGGAGGTGTTCCTCATCGGGGCCACCAACATCGGCCGGGACCTGGGCCCCCGTGTGGCGGCCCGGCTGCACACCGGCCTGACGGCGGACTGCACCCACCTGGACGTGGATGTGGAGAAGTACAAGGCGTTCCTGAAGACCACCTCCACCATCGACGTGGACAACACGCCGTTTGAGAACAACAAGAACCTGAAGATGACCCGTCCGGCCTTCGGTGGGCACCTGATGGCCACCATCGTGTGCCCGGACTACCGTCCCCAGATGTCCACCGTCCGTCCCGGCGTGATGCAGACCCAGGCCTTCGACGAGGCCAAGGCCGCTCAGACCGTGCTGGAGAAGATCGACGTGCAGCTGTCCAAGGACGACATCCATGTGGATCTGGTGGAGATCAAGAAGTCCGCCAAGAAGCTGGTGGACCTGATCGGCGCGGATGTTGTCGTGGCTGTGGGCCGCGGCATCAGCTCCAACCCCACCCGGGGCATCGAGATCGCTGAGGAGCTGGCCAACGTGCTGGGCGGCGTGGTCGGCGCGTCCCGCGCCGTGGTGGACGCGGGCTGGATCGGCGTGGACCACCAGGTGGGCCAGACCGGCAAGACCGTGCACCCCAAGATCTACGTGGCCCTGGGCATCTCCGGCGCCATCCAGCATCTGGCGGGTATGCAGGACTCCGAGTGCATCATCGCGGTGAACAAGAACGGCAGCGCGCCCATTTTCGACGCGTCTACCTACGGCATCACCGGCGACCTGTTCAAGGTCGGCCCCATGCTGGCCGAGGCCATCAAGGGATTCAAGGCTTCCAAGGGCTGACAAAATAACCTATATTTTACCATCTGTAAAGTCAGGAGCGGATAAAATATCCGCTCCTGGCTTTTTGTGCAATTCTACATAATTTTTACGGCGAAATATGTTGGGCGACCAGAATTGGTGGCGAATACTGACTGTATAGTTCCACATCTTGTGCCTGTGTCGGATTTTGTCGAATTATGCGGTTTCTGCCCCTTGAAACCGGGGAAAATCTTGGTGATAATGGGAATGAAAGCGAGGTGAAGTCAATGCGAGAGTTGTTTTTGCAAACGCTGACGCTCCCCGACGAATCCGGCGCGGCCCGCAGCTATGATTACATCATCCTGATCGACGAAATGGACGTCGGTCCCTATTCCTGCGAGAGCTATGGCATCCGGATTGTCGAGCAAGGCGGGGCAGAGGCCTCCGCAGCCCATGTGACGTGCAGCGCCGCCCGGATCGACGAGCTCAGCAGCCTTCTGGTTCGCAATGGGGTGACACCTGCCACGTTCCATGACGTGCTTGCTGACTGGCTTTAGCCGTCCTAAAGATGTAATTGCCCGAAAGACATACCGCTCGAAAAGCTGTAAACAGTCCGACCGGCTCTAACATATGCGGGACGCCAGAGATGGCGTCCCGCTAGTTCATTACATTGGGTGTATCCGGTCCAGGGCCAGGATCTCGTCCGCCAGACGGTCTGCCGTCTCCGCCACGCGGCTGAAGTCCACATAGGGGTTATAAAGCCGTTCCAGCCGGTCATGGGCCTCCTTGGCCTGGGAAAGCCCCGCTATACCCTCCTCCAGCAGGGCGGAAGCCACCCGCTTGGTGAACCGCAGCCGGGATTTTGCGGCGCGGCAGGCGTCGGCGCTGACCATGGAATCCAGCCGCAGGCGGCGGTAGGCCCGGTGGGGCCAGGGCTCCTCCGGCGTGGCGGTGACAAAGGCCAGGGACAGGCCGGGGAAGATCAGGTGGGCCAGCCGGTCCGGGGCCATGGGGTCGGGGCAGGCGATGACCTGATGTCCCGCCGCCAGCCCGGCGGTGAGAAGCGGGTTGAGCAGATGGTGGGCCAGGCCATAGCTGTCCGCCAGCTCGTAAACCCGGCCAGCCTGGGCGTCCACCGTGTCCCAGAGGGACACGAATCCTTTGTGGGTAACGGCGGAAAGGAACCGCTGCCGGGGCCGGGAGGGGCCTGTACCGGGCTTTTTCAGCTCCCGGCCGATGATGCCCGCGGCCCGCTTGGCCAGCCTCTGCTGCACCGCGTCGGTGTCCAGAAGCTCATTCATGTCCCGGCGCAGCTCCCCCGCCGCCCCCAGGCAGCGGTATACCCGCTTGTAGCGGCCCTGGTACTCGGTGAAGGCGGCCTGGATCTGCTCCTTCAGGGGCTGGAGCCCCGCGCGGTCGTAGAAGCCGCTCAGATCTATGTAACGGTCAACTACGCCGGGGCATTGGGGTTCTACCACGTGGGGCGCGGTGCCGTCCACAATCGCCGCCCCCAGCTGGGGCAGGATCAGCGCGTCCAGCGAATCCGGGTCGCCGGAGCAAAGCACCTCTTCCGTCTCCAGCCCCGCCGCCTGGGCGTGGCGGCCCACCCGCCGCATAAGGCTGGATTTGCCGCTGCCCGGGCCGCTCTTGATGATGTACAGCGCCCGGATGTGCTCTGGGTCGGACAGCTGGTGGTACAGGGAATAAAATCCCGAGGGCGTGTTCCCCCCGAGAAAATATTGAATGTTCGACATTCGCCAAAAGCCTCCTCCTGATCGGGCGGGGACGCCCCCGCCCTGCGTTTTCATACCCAACCTATGCAGGCCGGCCCGCCAGAGTGCGCGTCCCCTTCATCCAACTGCCAAAACCACCACAAATTTTCACAATAAAATCAGCGGTTTTGGGGTTGACGCGGAACTTCATCCACGCTATAATTCAAAACTGTAAATCGACATTTTTTTAACAATTCAGGGCCGGCCCCGGCCCGCCAGTATGCAGAGGAGTGAAACTGCCCATGCGTCATTACGAAACTACAGTTCAAAAGCTGAAGGACGATGTGCTCACCGCCGTGGCCCGTCTGGCCTGGAACGAGCGGCTGGAGGGCACCGACCTGCTGAACATCCCCGAGGCAATCATCCCCGGACCCGAGGCCCAGATGCGATGCTGCATCTACAAGGAGCGGGCCATTGTCACCAGCCGGGTCAAAATGGCCATGGGCGGCGACCGGGCCAACCCCTCCCTGGTGGAGGTGCTGCCCATCGCCTGCGACGAGTGCCCCGTCACCGAGATCAGCGTGGGCCCGTCCTGCCGGGGCTGTATCGCCCACCGGTGCGCCGAGGCCTGCCCCAAGGGCGCCATCACCATCGAAAACCACCGCTCTGTCATCGACCATTCCAAGTGCATCCTGTGCGGCAAGTGCGTGGCCGCCTGCCCCTACGGCGCCATTACCAAAAATATGCGCCCCTGTGAGCGGGGGTGCCCCGTGGGCGCCATCTCCATGGGCGAGAACCGCAAGGCCAGCATCGACGCCACCAAGTGCATCTCCTGCGGCCAGTGCGTGATCCAGTGCCCCTTCGGCGCGGTGATGGACAAATCCTACATCGTGGACGTCATCCAGATGCTGATGGGCGCGGACAAGTGGGGCCTCCACGTCTACGCCATTCTGGCCCCCTCCTTCGTGGGCCAGTTCGACTGTACCCCCGGCCAGATGGCGGCGGCGCTGAAGGAGATGGGCTTCTACGACGTGGCGGAGGTGGCGCTGGGCGCGGACCTCACCGCCCAGACCGAATCCGCCGAGTTCGAGGAGCGGGGCGGCGCGCCCATGACCTCCTCCTGCTGTCCGGCGTTCGTGGCCTTTGTGGAGCGCCATATGCCCGACCAGGTGCCCCTTGTCTCCACCACCCCCTCCCCCATGGTGATGCTGGGCCGGAACATCAAGGACCGGGACCCCCTGGCCCGGGTGGTGTTCATCGGCCCCTGCGTGGCCAAGAAGCGTGAGTTCCACCTGGGCCGCACCCGGGCGTCGGTGGACCTGGTGCTCACCTTTGAGGAGCTGTACGCCATGCTGGCCGCCAAGGATATCGACGTGGCCAAGATGAAAGAGATTCCCCTGGACCATGCCAGCGGCTTCGGCCGGGCCTTTGCCGCCGGGGGCGGCGTGGCGGCGGCGGTGGCCCAGGGCCTGAAGGAGCGGGGCAGCTCCGTGGAGGCCAGGACCATCGCGTGCAGCGGCATTGAGGAGTGCAAGCTGGCCCTGCTGAAGATGTCCAAGGGCGTGCTGCCGGAGAACTTCATCGAGGGCATGGCCTGCCAGGGCGGGTGCGTCCAGGGCCCGGCGGTGATCAACCGCAGCCCCAAGAACAAGAACGAGGTAGCCAAGCACGTCAAGCAGGCGGGGGAGCGCACCATTGCCGACGCCATCAACCAGATCGGCGGCGTTCCGGCGGATATCCCCGCCCATATCAGCGACAAGAAGCCGGGCGGGGCCGTGGAAAAGGTCCGGGCGGAGGCCGCCGCCCAGTCCTGACAAACAGCAGTCAAACAGGCCGTCCGGATATCCGGACGGCCTGTTTTTGTCTCTGGTACGGCTATCTGATTTTCCTCAAAATCCATAGCGCCACGTCGGCTATGAACAGAAAAAGGGTGTAGCACAGCTGTAACCCGTTTGCCATCCGGACGGTGTTATCCATGCACCAGGGGATCGTATACGCGAACAGGTTCAGAATGACGAACAGCGCGGCATACGCGATCAGGGACGCTTCGGCGATCAGCCTCCGGCCCCGCTCGTCCTGCCCCTCCTTGGAAAAGTAGTAATATACAAACAGGCCCAAAAACACGAAGCCAAGTATTGCGTTTATCCGCATAAAAAGCCTGCTGTCAAACAGCGTTGTCACCCATTCCATCATTTCCAGTTCCCCCTGCGCGTCAAATTACCCCGGACCTTAACCCGTGTGTTCCCTGTAGTTTATCATAACCGCCTGTGTGTTTCAAGTCTTTTACCCGGACTTTTCCCTCCCACCCCCTTGCAATTTCCCCGCGTTTCCTATATAATATTTTGACTTGAAAAAATCACCCAAGGGAGTGTTTTACGTTGAAATACGATTTCGCCTCCATTGAGCCCAAGTGGCAAAAACGCTGGGAGGACGCCAGGGTCTACGCCGCGGCCGACCAAAGCGACAAGCCCAAGTTCTACGGCCTGATCGAGTTCCCCTACCCCTCCGGCCAGGGCCTCCACGTGGGCCATCCCCGGCCCTACACCGCCATGGACATCGTCACCCGGAAAAAGCGGATGGACGGCTATAACGTCCTGTTCCCCATGGGCTTCGACGCCTTCGGCCTGCCCACCGAGAACTACGCCATCAAGAACCACATCCATCCCGCCAAGGTGACCCGGGACAATATCGCCAACTTCACCGCGCAGCTCAAAATGCTGGGCTTCGGCTTTGACTGGGACCGGGTGGTGGACACCACCGACCCCAGCTACTACAAGTGGACCCAGTGGATCTTCCTCCAGCTCTACAAAAAAGGGCTGGCCTACAAGGCCACCATGCCCGTGAACTGGTGCACCTCCTGCAAGTGTGTGCTGGCCAACGAGGAAGTGGTGGACGGCGTGTGCGAGCGGTGCGGCTCCCCGGTCATCCGCAAGGAGAAGTCCCAGTGGATGCTGAAGATCACCGAGTACGCCCAGCGGCTCATCGACGACCTGGACGGCCTGGACTTCATCGAGCGTGTGAAGATCCAGCAGCGCAACTGGATCGGCCGCTCCACCGGCGCGGAGGTCACCTTCAGGAGCACCGCCGGGGACGACATCGTGGTGTTCACCACCCGGCCCGACACCCTGTTCGGGGCCACCTACATGGTGCTGTCCCCGGAGCACGAGCTGGTGAAGAACTGGCTGGAGGGCGGGAAGCTCCATAACGCTGACGAGGTGCGGGCCTACCAGAAAACCGCCGCCTCCAAGTCCGACCTGGAGCGCACCGAGCTGAACAAGGAAAAGACGGGCGTGTGCCTGGACGGCGTGGGGGGGGTGAACCCCGTCAACGGGAAGGAGATCCCCATCTTCATCTCCGACTACGTGCTGTCCACCTACGGCACCGGGGCCATCATGGCAGTTCCCGCCCACGACGACCGGGACTGGGAGTTCGCCAAGAAGTTCGGCTGTGAGATCATCGAGGTGGTGTCCGGCGGGGAGGACGTGCAGAAGGCTGCTTTCACCGCCAAGGACGAGACGGGCATTCTGGTGAACTCCGACTTCCTCAACGGCCTGACCGTCAAGGACGCCATCCCCGCCGTCACAAAGTGGCTGGAGGAAAAGGGCATCGGCGAGGCCAAGGTGAATTACAAGCTCCGGGACTGGGTGTTCTCCCGCCAGCGGTACTGGGGCGAGCCCATCCCCATGGTTTACTGCGAGAAGTGCGGCTGGCAGCCCCTGCCGGAGGACCAGCTGCCCCTGCTCCTGCCCGAGGTGGAGAGCTACGAGCCCACCGACGACGGCGAAAGCCCCCTGTCCAAGATGACCGACTGGGTGAACACCGCCTGCCCCTGCTGCGGCGGGCCCGCCCGCCGGGAGACGGACACCATGCCCCAGTGGGCAGGCTCCTCCTGGTACTTCCTGCGGTATATGGACCCCCGCAACGACAAGGCCCTGGCCTCCAGGGAGGCTCTGGACTACTGGTCCCCGGTGGACTGGTATAACGGCGGCATGGAGCATACCACCCTCCATCTGCTGTACTCCCGGTTCTGGCACAAGTTCCTGTACGACATCGGGGTGGCGCCCACCAAGGAGCCCTACCAGAAGCGCACCAGCCACGGCATGATTCTGGGCGAGGGCGGCGAGAAGATGTCCAAGTCCCGGGGGAACGTGGTGAACCCCAACGATATCGTGGCGGCCTACGGCGCGGACACCCTGCGGCTGTATACCATGTTCATCGGCGACTTTGAGCAGGCGGCGGTTTGGTCGGACCAGGCCGTCAAGGGCTGCAAGCGGTTCCTGGACAAGGTGTGGAACCTGGCGGAGGGCTGCTCGGACAGCCTGGAGTACACCAAGGCCAACGAGGCGGGCATCCACAAGTGCATCAAGAAGGTGGCGGACGACATTGAGGCCATGAAGTTCAACACCGCCATCGCCGCCATGATGACCCTCGCCGGCGATTTCCAGAAGAACGGCTGCTCACGCGGCGACATGAAAACGCTCATCACCCTGCTGTCCCCCTTCGCCCCCCATGTGGCGGAGGAGCTGTGGTCGATGCTGGGCGGCGAGGGCTTCGTGTGCCAGCAGCCCTGGCCCGTCTACGACGAGAGCAAGACCGTGGCCAGCGAGATCACCATGGCCGTCCAGGTCAACGGCAAGGTGCGGGCCAACATCACCGTCCCCGCCGGGGCGGACAACGACGCCATTGCCGCCGCCGCCCTGGCCGACCCCAAGGTGCAGAAATTCACGGTTGGCATGGCGCTGGTCAAGACCATTGTGGTGCCGAACCGGCTGGTGAATCTGATCGTGAAGCCCCAGTAAAGCCCCGATTGGCGGAAATTACAGCATTTGCTAATCTCCGACGTAAAATCCCCTATATTTTGCGGTTGACATTGGAGCGTTTTTCACATATAATACTACTGTTAAAGCCATAACCAATGGCCCTTAAAGCATCCTGGATGAAACCGGATGTTTCGGAGGGAGGGAAATCATAGATGTCCGAAGTTCATGTCCGCGAGGGCGAGTCTCTGGAGAACGCGCTGAAGCGCTTTAAGCGCAGCTGCGCGAAGTCCGGCGTGCTGGCTGAGGTGCGTAAGCGCGAGTTTTACGACAGCCCCAGCGTGAAGCGCCGCAAGAAGAGCGAAGCGGCCCGTAAGAACCGCAAAAAGTTCTACTAAGACGGTTGAAAACAGCGTTCCGCTTGGGCGGGGCGCTGTTTTTTATCCGTGGTTTCTGCCGGGCCAGGGCAGGGGGGACGACGGGGGAGACATTATGGATGATATCAGAAAGCAGATTGAGGAAATCTCCTGCAAGGAGGACTTTCTGTCCTTCCTGAGCTGGCTGGCCTCCGACTTCCGCGCCAGCCCCCAGGAATGGGAAAACCGGACGGTGGATCAGTACCTGGAGGCGGTGCGGTCCTGGGTGGAGGACTTTTCCACCTGTGAATACAATGATGTTGACTGGGGCCGGATGGAGTATTCCATCATGGCACGGATTTTATATATGGGGAAGCTGTACGAGTAAACGGATTCCGGACAAGGAGGGGGCATCATGGCCCAGCTCACAAAAGCCGCCATCATGGACGCGTTCGTCCACCTGCTGGAGCAGATGCCCATGGACCAGATCACGGTGCAGGCCATCACGGCGGGGTGCGGCATCAGCCGCAACACGTTTTATTATCACTACAGCGATATTTTCGCCCTGCTGAAGGCGGTGCTCCAGCGGGACATGGATATGCTGCTGGTCCAGCGCCGTCCGGGGGAGCACGCCCGGGAGGGCCTGCGGCGGCTGATCGACTACATCGCCGACCGCCAGCGGATGGTACAGCACATTTACAGCTCCATCGGCCACGCCACCATGGAGGATTATCTGGTGGAGACCACCTGGGATCTGTTCATGGCCTATCTTCGGGACACGGCGGAGGGGCTGTCCCCGTCGGAGGAGGACATGGAGTTCCTCTGCTACTCCTACCAGTTCATGCTGATCGGGATTCTGCTGGGCTGGGTGCGCCGGGGAATGAAGGGGGATTTAGCGGACCTGCTGGAACGGGCCCAGCGCCTGTTTTTCCACGGCACCCGCCGGGTGCTGGAGGAAAACAGCGGCGTTCCTTTTTCCTGAGTTCCTTTTTCTTGAAAGAAAAAGGAACCGAAAAAGAACTTTATGCTCGCTGACGGGGCAGGGTGGTCTATGATAGATGACTGCCCGGCGGCGTAATGCGGTGTTGAAATACAAAAGGGAAGGGGTTTTATGGACGCCCTTCCCTCTTTTTTATATTTACACTGCGGGGGCCGCGCAGCGGCGTGTGGCAGGCGTCATAGGCAAAGCGCAGCCCATTTTCAGGGGCTGGCGGGCTTTGCCCGCCGGGTGCCGATGTTCAAGTATTTTGACGATAAGATGGGGCTTTATAGCTTCCTGATGTATTGGGCGCTGGATTTCAGCATCAGCCGCTTGGTGCCCACGCCGTCAAAGGCGATTTCCAGCAGTACGTCCCCCCCCATTTTCTGGGCGGACAGCACCATGCCCTGCCCGAACGCCTTATGGGACAGCATATCCCCCTTCTGGTAGTCCGGCAGGCTGGCGGCAGGCGCGGCCGCGGCGGACTGGAACGCGGGCCGGACGGCGGTTTTCTGGGGCCGGGGCGGGGTGTAGGCGCGGCGCTCCCCGCTGTATGCGCCCTGGCGGTACGGTTCCCGGAAGGTGGACACACGGGGCGTCTGGTCGAACTCGTCCCCGGCCGGGGCGGGGTCCAGATAGGAGCGCCCTGACTGCTCCAGCAGTTCCGCCGGGATCTCCCCGGCAAACCGGGAGGGCTGGTTGTTGGTGGTGCGGCCGAACAGCATCCGCTGGCCCGCGCAGGTCAGGTACAGCCGCTCCTTGGCCCGGGTGAGGGCCACGTAGCACAGCCGCCGTTCCTCCTCCATCTCCTCCGCCTCGCCGATGGCCCGCAGGCCGGGGAAGATCCCCTCCTCCATGCCCACCACGAACACGGAGGGGAACTCCAGCCCCTTCGCGGAGTGCATGGTCATCATCACCACCGCGTCCTCGTTAGGGTCATGGTTGTCCAGGTCGGTGTACAGGGCGATCTCGTCCAGGAAGCCCGCCAGGGACGCGTCCTCCCCGGCGTTCTCCACGTAGCCGTTGATGGAGGTCAAAAGCTCCCGCACGTTTTCCAGCCGGGTGCGGGCCTCGATGTCGTTTTTGGACTGGAGCATATTGGCGTAGGCCGTCCGGGCCGCCACTTCCTCGTAGAAATCGGTCAAATCCATGGTCTGGGACAGGGCGGTGAGCTCGTCTATCATGGCGGCGAACTCCCCCAGCTTTTTTGCGGGCTTTTGCAGCTCGGGGTAAGCGCCCGCGTTGGAGACCACGTCCCACACGGACAGCCCGTCCCGGGCGGCGATGGCCCGGGCCTTTTCCACGGTGGTATTGCCGATGCCCCGGGGCGGGTTGTTGATGATCCGGGTGAGCCGCAGGTCGTCGGCGTGGTTCTGGATGGCGCACAGATAGGCCAGCATATCCTTGACCTCCGCCCGGTCAAAGAACCGGGTGCCGCCGATGACCCGGTAGGGGATGCCGCTCCGTTTAAACGCAACCTCCAACTGGTTAGACTGGGCGTTCATGCGGTAGAGGACGGCGTGGGTGTTCCACTTGATCCCCGCGCGGTAGTCCTCCATCAGCTGGTTTGCCACATAGCGGGCCTCGTCGTTCTCGTTCATGGCGGTGTACAGGGACACCTTGTCCCCGTCCGCTCCCGACGTCCACAGCTCCTTGCCCTTGCGGCCCTGGTTGTGGCGGATGACAGCGTTGGCGGCGGCTAAGATGTTCTTGGTGGAGCGGTAATTCTGCTCCAGGCGGATGGTGCGGCACCCCGGGTACTGCTCCTCGAAGGACAGGATATTTTCGATGGTGGCCCCCCGGAAGCGGTAGA
This sequence comes from Oscillospiraceae bacterium, assembly GCA_910575695.1. Taxonomy (GTDB): domain Bacteria; phylum Bacillota; class Clostridia; order Oscillospirales; family Oscillospiraceae; genus Enterenecus. The sequence goes on from CAJTGJ010000001.1 coordinate 96,573, forward strand.
TGGACTGGTCGTCGTCCCCCACCACGCAGATGTTCTCATGCCCTCCCGCCAGCAGGGAGGCCAGCAGGTATTGCAGGTTGTTGGTGTCCTGGTACTCGTCGATGAGGACATAGCGGAATTTGCGCTGGTAGTAGGCGCGGACCTGCTCATCCTTTTGCAGGAGGCGGACGGTGTGGAGGATGATGTCGTCGAAGTCCAGCGCCCCGGCTTCCCACAGCCGCTTTTCGTAGGCGGTATACAGTTTGGCGAGTTTCTGCAAACGGAAATCCCCGGACTGCTCCGCGTCCTCCATGAAATCCCGGGCCAGCTGGAGCTTGTCTTTTGCCCGGGAAATAGTGCCCAGCACGGAGCGGGGCGGGAACTGCTTCTCCTCGAAGCCCAGCTCCCGGATGCAGTCCTTCATCACCCGCAGGGAATCGTCGGTGTCGTAGATGGTAAAGGAGGAGGGGAAGCCCAGCTTTTCGATGTCCCGGCGGAGTATTCGCACACAGGCGGAGTGGAAGGTGGACGCCCACACGTCCCGGGCGGAGGAGCCCAGCATTTTTTCCAGCCGGTCCTTCAGCTCCCCGGCGGCCTTGTTGGTGAAGGTGATGGCGATGATGGTCCAGGGGGCGGCGGGCTCCAGGGCGCACAGCCGGTCGGCCCGCAATCGGCCCTCCTGGCTGGGCCGGGCGGCGTAGTCCCGCAGAAAAGCCAGGTCGCCTTCCGTCACCCAGCCGGGGGCCTCGTCGGAATCCGAACCCCGCCCGTACCGGATCAGGTTGGCCACCCGGTGGATGAGCACCGTGGTCTTGCCCGAGCCCGCCCCCGCCAGCAGCAGCAGCGGCCCCTCGGTGGCCAGCACGGCTTTTTGCTGCTCGGGGTTGAGATTGGCGTGGTTTTGGGCGATGACCGCCCGGCGGAGGCGGCAGAATTCCAGCTCCTGCTCTGGTGTCAGCATATGTATCAATCCTTTTTTATCAAGTGGGTATGATTATATCAAAGTTTCGCCCAAAAGTACAGAGGTGTTCCATTGCCAAGCCGGGGACGGTGTGGTATAGGCAAAGCACCCAACACAAGATACAGGGAGGGACAGGCCATGATCCGCTATGCCGCGCAAAGCAGCCTTGCCATACTGCGGGAACACGACCGCCACATCAGCGGGGACGAGCTGGCATGAGGAAAGCGCCGGGGCGCATGGCTCCGGCGCTTTCCGTATCACTCACACCTCCATGATAACAGGGAGTATCATGGGGTTCCGCTTCGTCTTTTTGTAGAGATAGCTGGACAGGGCGCCCTTCATCTCGGACTTGATGGTGGACCAGTCCCGGATGCGCCGGTCCTGGCAGCGGTCCAGGGCGTCCACCGCCACCTGCCGCAGCTCCTCCATCAGCTCCTCGGATTCCTTCACGTACACAAAGCCCCGGGTGATGATGTCCGGCCCGGAGATCACCGAGCCGTCCTCCCCGGACATGGACACGACCACGACGATCATGCCGTCCTGGGCCAGGTGCTGGCGGTCCCGGAGCACCACCGCCCCCACGTCGCCCACGCCGTAGCCGTCCACGAACACCTTGCCCGCGGGCACCGTGCCATTGAGCTTGACGCTGTTCTGGGTCAGCTCAATCACCCGGCCCACGTCGCTGATGACGATATGCCGGGGGTCCATGCCCATCACCTCCCGGGCCAGCCGGGCGTGGGTCTTCAGGTGGCGCTGTTCGCCGTGGACGGGGATGAAGAATTTGGGCCGCACCAGGGCGTGCATGATCTTCAGCTCGTCCTGGCAGGCGTGTCCGGACACATGGAGGGGAAGCTCCCGCTCGTTGACCACCTCGGCCTCCCGGCGGTACAGCTCGTTGATGACGTTGCCCACGGAATCCTCGTTGCCGGGGATGGCGGAGGCGGAGATGATCACCCGGTCCCCGGGCTGTATGTCCACCTGCCGGTGGGTATTGAAGGCCATCCGGGTGAGGGCGGACATGGTCTCGCCCTGGCTGCCGGTGCTGATGATGCACACCTTGTTCCGGGGCAGGGTCTTGATCTGCGCCAGGTCCACCACCGTCCCGGCGGGTATGTTCATATAGCCCAGCTCGGTGGACACCTTCATGGCGTTCTCCATGCTCCGCCCGGTGACCGCCACCTTCCGCCCGTACTTGGCGGCTACGTCGATGATCTGCTGGATGCGGTCGATGTTGGAGGCGAAGGTGGTGATGATGATGCGCTCCCCGCACCCCCGGAACAGGGCCTCAAAGGACGCGCCCACGCTGCGCTCGCTCTTGGTAAAGCCGGGGCGCTCCACATTGGTGGAATCGCACAGCAGGGCCAGCACCCCTTCGTTGCCCAGCTCGCCCAGCCTCGTCAGGTCGGCCATGCCGCCCTGGATGGGGGTGGGGTCGATCTTGAAATCGCCGGTGTGGACGCACACGCCCACGGGCGTACGGATGGCGAAGGCCACCGCGTCCGCGATGGAGTGGTTGATGTGAATGAATTCCACGCTGAACCGGCCCGCCCTGACGGTCTCTCCCGCCTCGCAGGTGATGAGCTTCACCTTGTCGGACAGCCGGTGCTCGTCCAGCTTCAGCTTGATGAGGCCCGCCGACATCCGGGTGGCGTAGATGGGGGCGTTTACGTCCCGCATCAGGTAGGGGATGGCCCCGATGTGGTCCTCGTGGCCGTGGGTGATGAAAATGGCCCGGATACGGTCCCGGTTCTGGATGAGGTAGGTGAAGTCGGGTATGACCACGTCGATGCCGTACATATCGTTGTCCGGGAAGCCCATGCCCACGTCCACGATAATGATGTCGTTCCCGTACTCGTAGACCGTGAGGTTCTTGCCGATCTCGTTGAGACCGCCAAGGGAAATGATTTTCAGTTTTTCCGCCATAAATACTCCTTTTTTGATTTCGTCGTTGTTGTCGCGTCCGGCCTTGCTCACAGCGGCCCGGATGCCTCTTTTTTGCGCATAGAACGATAGACGGTCCTCAAAGCCCGCCTGTTTGTGCCTATAGTAGATGGCAGAGAGGTTTGGACACCGCAAAAAACGGGGGCCTGTCCCCGCGTGTGCTTTGCAGGCCGGACCGCCGCCCGTCCGGCCCTGTCTCGCCGGCGGGGCAGAGGTCCGGCTCCGCCGCCGGCGCCGTCCAATTTACCCTGTCTATCAAAAAGCGCTGCCGCCAGCGCTTTACGCCAAAATGAAGTGGCTCAACTCGACCCGAACCCGCCATACCAGCCCGCCCGGGGAGGAACCGTTTGGAGCAGTATATCACACCCGGCTGTAAAAGTACAGCTTTTTTTGTCGAAGCGCCAAATCGTACGGAAGCCCTGCTGGCCGCGCCACGCGGCCCCGGCAGGGCCGGAGCGGCGGACATTGATTCCCGTGCGCCGGACAATCAAGCCTTGTAAACCGGAGAAAATTTTGGTATACTTATCAGCAATATTCCATTCCACACAGAAAGGAGCTGGCCGCAATGCGGGAAATGCGCAGGTTCAGGCAGGCCCTCACCCGGGAGGACTGCGATGCCGTATTGGAAAAGGGGACCTCCGGGGTGCTGGCGGTGACGGGGGACGGGGGCTGGCCCTACGCCGTGCCGCTGAGCTACGTGTGGCGGGAGGGGAAGCTGTATTTCCACTGCGCCCTGTCCGGCCACAAGCTGGACGCCATCCGGGCGGACAGCCGGGCGTCCTTCTGCGTCATTGACCAGGACCACATCGTCCCCGAGGAGTACACCACCTATTACCGCTCGGTGATTGTATTCGGCCGGGCCAGGGTGCTGGACGATCCGGCGGAAAAGCGCCGCGCCATTGAGGCGCTGGCGGAAAAATACCGTCCCGGCTTCCCCGAGGCTACGGCTGCGGAAATCGACGGGGCCTGGGACCGTTTCTGCATGGTGGAGCTGGCGGCGCGGCAGGTGACCGGCAAGCAGGCCAAGGAGCTGGCGGCGGGCCGCTAGAAGGATTTCTCCCCAGCCGGTATTGCCTCCCCCCATTTTTGTATAGAATAGAGGGATAAACCGAATGGGAGGTCTGACTATGCTAGACGCCATCCTTCTCCGCATCCTGCCCGATGGGGGCCGTCCCGACAGCCCCGACTGCCGCCGCCGGTGCGGACTGCTGGCCGGGGGCGCCGGCGTGGCGCTGAATTTACTGCTGTTCGCGGGCAAGCTGCTGGCCGGGATCGTCACCGGGGCCATTTCGGTGACGGCGGACGCCTTCAACAATCTGTCCGACGCCGCCGGTTCGGTGGTGACGCTGGCGGGCTTCCGCATGGCGGGCCAGCGGGCGGACGAGCGCCACCCCTTCGGCCACGGGCGCATCGAATACCTGGCGGGACTGGCCGTGTCCATGCTGATTTTGCTGGTGGGGCTGGAGCTGGCCCGCAGCTCCGTGGGCAAGATCCTCCGCCCGGAGGAAACAGCCCTCACCCTGCCCGCCGCCGCGGTGCTGGCGGCCTCCATCCTGGTGAAGCTGGGCATGGGCCGGTTCAACGCCGCCCTCAGCCGCCGCATTGACTCCGCCGCCCTGAAAGCCGCCGCTCTGGACGCCCAGACCGACGCTCTGGCCACCTCGGCGGTGCTGGCGGGGCTGGCGGCTTCCCGCCTGCTCCACGTCCAGCTGGACGGCTGGCTGGGCCTGGGGGTGGCGGCATTTATCCTCCGCACCGGCTGGACCGCCGCCAAGGACACCCTGGATCCCCTGCTGGGGGCCCGGCCCGACCCCGCCATGGTGAAGGATATCGAGACGCTGATCCTCAGCCACAGGCAGGTGCTGGGGATACACGACCTGGTGATACACGACTACGGCCCCGGGCGGCGGATGATGTCCGTCCACGCCGAGGTGCCCGCCCGCAGCGAGCTGGTGGATATCCACGCTGTCATCGACCATATCGAACGGGAGCTGGACCGGCGGTTCGGCCTGGAGGCGGTGATCCACCTGGACCCCGTGGACCAGGACGACCCCCATGCCCGGCGTCTGCTGGCGCTGGCCTCGGAGCTGGTCCGGGACATCGACCCCGCCGCCACGGTCCACGACCTGCGCTGCGGCAGGGACGGCGAGGTGGCCTTCGACGTGGTGGTGCCCTATGAGGTATCCCTCACCGACGATGAGGTGCGCGCCGCGCTGGAGGAGGCGCTGTGCGCCCGGGAGCCGGACTGCCGCCCCGTCATCGGGGTAGACCGGACTTATGTGCTGTAAATCTGGTTTATTAACAAATAGCTGTGGAAGTTTATCCCCATTTGCCGTATAATGGGGAGGTCAATTTACGACAGAAAGGGTGTCGCTTATGCCCCGTAGCATTTTGATCGTCGAGGACGACAAGAATATCGCCGACCTCCTGCGGCTCTATCTGGAAAAGGAGGAAATGACCTGCCACACCGCCCTGGACGGCCTGGCGGGGCTGGAGAAGTTCCAGCAGGTCCAGCCCGACCTGGTGCTGCTGGACATCATGCTGCCCGGCATGGACGGCTGGGCGGTGTGCAAAAAGATCCGGGAGACGTCCAAGACCCCCATTATCATGCTCACCGCCAAGGGCGAGCTGGAGGACAAGGTAAGCGGCCTGGAGATGGGGGCGGACGACTACATCACCAAGCCCTTCGAGGCCAAGGAGGTGGTGGCCCGCATCCACGCCGTGCTCCGCCGCTCCGGCGAGGAGGAGCAGCCGGAAAAACGCCTCAGCTTTGACAAGCTGGTGGTCAATCTGGATTCCTACGAACTGCTGGTGGACGGCAGGCGGGTGGATACCCCCCCGAAAGAGCTGGAGCTGCTCTACCACCTGGCCGCCGCCCCCAACCGGGTGTTTACCCGGAACCAGCTGCTGGACGAGGTGTGGGGCTTCGACTACTTCGGAGACAGCCGGACGGTGGACGTACACATCAAGCGCCTGCGGGAGAAGCTGGAGGGCGTGTCCGACCAGTGGAGCCTGAAAACCGTCTGGGGCGTGGGCTACAAATTTGAGGTGGCTTCAGCATGAAGTCACTGGCACGCAAAGCGTGCCGCCGCGAGTGCGGCGGAGCGGGACGGGATTCACTCCCGGCCCGCAATACGTTCAATCTTAAGAGGGTCCCCGCGAAACGGGACGTTTCGTGGGGGGTGGCCAGCGCGTGAAAACCATGTACGGGCGGCAGTTCGCCACCATGGTGGGCATGGTCCTGCTGTCCTTTCTCATGCTGGGCGCGTCCTTCGCCACCCTGAGCTACCAGTACACCATCCGGGAGAAAAAGGACACCCTGGAGCGCAACGCCAAGTATATCGCGGAGTTCACCTCCGATTCCCTGAACACCGGCGGCGAGCTGGTGTGGCAGACCGGCGCGTTCCAGAGCTACCTCAACTCGGTGGCCCAGGTGTCCGACACCCGCATTATGGTGGCCACTCCGGAGGGGGTGGTGGTATACGCCACCAGCAGCGGCGACGCCCTCCCCGGCCTGCAATACGCCTCCCTGCCCCAGCAGACCGTGGACGACATACAGCGGGGGACCTGCACCGGCATGACCACCCTGGACGGGATGTATGACGAGGCCCGCTATCTGGTGGGCCTGCCCATCACCAGCGCCACCGGGCATTTGCAGGGGCTGGTGCTGGTGTCCTCCTCCGCGTCCAACATCAGCGGCGTGTGGCACGACCTGTTCGGCATTCTGCTGATGACCACCCTGGCGGTGGTGCTCATCGCCGCCATCATCAGCTCCGTCACCAGTATGCACCAGTCCCAGCCCATCAAGGAGGTGGCCGCCGCCGCCCGGCAGTTCGGCCTGGGCCAGCTGGATGTGCGGGTGGACGTGGGAAACCGCCGGGACGAGGTGGGGGAGCTGGCCGAGGCCTTCAACGCCATGGCCGAATCCCTGGCCGTCAGCGAACAGCGGCGCACCGAGTTCATCGCCAACGTCTCCCACGAGCTGAAAACCCCCATGACCACCATCGCGGGCTTTGCCGACGGCATTCTGGACGGCACCATCCCCCGGTCGGAGGAGCGGCATTATCTGGAAATTATTTCCTCGGAAACCCGCCGCCTGTCCCGGCTGGTGCGCTCCATGCTGGACCTGTCCCGGCTCCAGTCCGACGAACGGGCCGCGCAGCAGCAGTTCGACATCAGCGAGACGCTGGTGCGCACCCTGGTGGCGCTGGAAAGCAAGGTAAACGCAAAAACCCTGGAGGTGGACGCCCAGGTGCCCGATGAGCCTGTCCCCGTGTGGGGGGACCAGGACGCCATCACCCAGGTGTGCTACAACCTGCTGGACAACGCCATCAAGTTCTCCCAGGAAGGGGGCGTGCTGGGCATCGGGGTGACCGTCAAGGGCCAGAAGGCCACCATCACCGTCAGCAACCAGGGGGAGACCATCCCCCCCGAGGAGCTGTCCCTGGTGTTCGACCGGTTCCACAAAACCGACCACTCCCGCAGCGCGGACCGGGACGGCGTGGGCCTGGGGCTGTATATCGTCAAAACCATCCTCAACAGCCACAAGGAGAACATCACCTGCACCAGCGAGGACGGCGTCACCAGGTTTGTATTCACCCTGACCCGGGCATAAGCAAGCCCCGCAGGGGGGCACATGGCGCACCCGTCCCGCCGCATCCCGCGTACCCGTTTCACAGGCGCTCCCCTGTCCGGGGGCACAAACCGCGTCCCCCCCTCAGCCCAGTCCTGAATTGGAGGTCTTTCCCATGGACAACTATCTCAACTACCGCTGGCCCAAGGGCCCCGGCGTCCAGCCGCCCCCCATGCCTGACCTGTCCTCCCGGCCCGTCCCCCGGCGGGCGCCCCGGCGGCGCACCGCCCGTCAGTGGGCGGTGTCCGCGGTGTGCGTCGTGCTGGTGCTGGCCCTGCTGGGCAGCATCAGCTTCTGGGCGGTGAACGGGCTGGCCAATCTGCTGGCTGACGCGGACTTCTCCGGCGGCGGCAGCGGCCGCGACCCCGGGGCCCACCGCACCTTCCCCGTCCCCAGCGGCGGTGAGGAGGAGTCCGACTGGTCGCTGGACGACCTGCCCTGGGGAGATCCCGACCCGGAGGTCCAGCTCTCCGTGGAGCCCGCCCAGGGCAATGTGCTGTCCGGACGGGACATCCACACCAAGGTGCTGCCCAGCATCGTCTATGTGGAGGCCCAGGGGGGCGGCGGACTGAACCGGAGCCTCTATGCCGGCACCGGCATCGTGGTCACCGCGACCGGCTATGTGCTCACCAACTTCCACATCATCGAGGACACCAGCAAGGTGCAGGTGATGCTGGTGGACGACCAGACCACCTACTACGACGCCCAGGTCATTGGCGTGGACGAGGAATTTGATTTGGCGGTGCTGAAATTCGACGGGGAAGGGCTGGGCCTCGCCCCCGCCCGGCTGGGGGATTCCGACGCCCTGGCGGTGGGCGACCGGGTGTACGCCGAGGGCAATCCCATGGGCTACCTGCTGGGCTCCATGTCGGCGGGCATCGTGTCCGCCCTGGACCGGGACGACGAGGTGGACGGCGGCGGCATGGTCATGATCCAGACCGACACGCCGCTGAACCCCGGCAACTCCGGCGGCGCGCTGGTAAATGAATACGGGCAGGTGGTGGGCATCACCTCCGCCAAGATCACCGGACTGGTCACCGAGCGGAACGAGGCCATTGAGGACGCCGCCGTCATTGAGAACATCGGCCTGGCCCTTCCCATGTCGGATATCCTGCCCTTTGTCAACCGGATGATCGCCACCGGGAAAAGCTGGCGGCCCTCCATCGGCATCACCTGCTCCCAGGCCGTGGAGGACGGGCGGCAGGGCATCAAGGTGGCGGAGGTGGAGGAGGACGCCCCCGCCTTCGCGGCGGGCCTCCAGCCGGACGACCTGATCATCTCCGCCAACGGGGAGCGGGTGACGGACCTGGCCGGACTGCGGCGGATGATTTACCGCACCGGGGCGGATGAACAGCTCCACTGCGTGGTGGTGCGGGACGGGGAGGAGCTTACCATCTCCTTCGGCCTCATCGACAAGCTGGAGGGATAGGGCTGACGCCCAACGAAAAGGGCGGTCCGCGCCTGGGGCGGGGCCGTCCTTTGTACACGAACTGTGACAGGAGGCGTATCGCCATGAATCGGGAACAGGTAGCGGCCCTGCTGGCGGGGTCCGCAGGCCACATCTCCGGGGAGGAGATGAGCCGTGCCCTGGGGGTCACCCGGGCGGCGGTGTGGAAGGAAATCGACGCCCTGCGCCGGGAGGGCTGGCCCATTGAATCGTCCACCCGGAAGGGGTATTATCTGTCCGGCCCGCCCCCGGTGCTGTCGGCGGCGTACATCTCCGCCAAGCTGGCCCCCGGCAGCATATTCGCCGGGAAGGTGCGGGTGGAGGCGTCGGTGGATTCCACCAACACCCGGCTGAAGGCGGAAGCCGCCGCCCTGCCCTCCGGCGCGGCTCTGCTGGCGGAGGAGCAGACAGGCGGACGGGGCACCCACGGCCGCTCCTTCCAGTCCCCCAGGGGGGACGGGCTGTACCTGTCGGTGCTCCTGCGGCCCTCGGCGGAGCTGAGGGACCTGTTCACCCTCACCGGCTGGGTGGCGGTGGCGGCCCGGGACGGCGCCGCCAAAGCCAGCGGGGCCCCGGTGGAGATCAAGTGGCTCAACGACCTGTACCTCCACGGGCGGAAGCTGTGCGGCATCCTCACCGAGCTGTCCTTCCTGGGCGAGAGCGCGGAGCCGGACTATGTGGTGGTGGGGATGGGTGTCAACATGAACCAGACCGCCGAGACCTTCCGCGCCCAGGGGCTGGAGCACATCGCCGCCTCGCTGGCGGGGGAGGGGTACCCCGTGGAGCGCAACCAGCTGGCGGTGTGCCTGCTGGACGCCCTGGACCGGATGGCCCGGGACTTCCCCGGGCAAAAGGCGGATTACCTGGAGCGCTACCGCGCCCACTGCATCACCCTGGGGCGGCGGGTGTCCTTCGAGACGGAGGGCGGCGTGCTCACCGGGACTGTCACCGGGGTGGACGGCCAGTTCGGCTTACAGGTCCAGGCGGACGGGGGAGGGAGCCACACCGTAACCTCCGGCACCGTGGCCATGCTTTGATACAAAACCCCCCTCTCCGCCAGACGGCGGGGAGGGGGGGTTGTTTGTTCTGGGTCAGCCCCTGTCCTTCAGCGGCACAAAAGAGCCTTTCGGCCCCACCGCCTTGTAGGCCGGACGGATGATCCGGCCGAAGGGATTGTAAACCTCCTCCACCCGGTGGGCGCACCAGCCCACAATCCGGGCGATGGCGAACAGCGGGGTGTACAGCTCCGGCGGGATGCCCATCATCTTGTACACCAGCCCGGAATACATATCCACGTTGGCGGACATGACCTTCTCCTGGCCGGTGACGGAGCGGAACAGGCCGGGGGCCAGCCTTTCCACCAGCTCAAACAGCTCAAATTCCTCCAGCATCCCCTTGTTCCTGGCCATGTCCTTCGCGAACTGCTTTAAAATCACCGCCCGGGGGTCGGACAGGGTGTACACCGCGTGGCCCATGCCGTAGATCAGGCCGGAGCCGTCCCCGGCCTCCTTCTTCAAAATCCTTGTCAGGTAGGCGGACACCTCATCCTCGTCCTTCCAGTCCTTCACGCGGGCCTCGATCTCGTCAAACATATGCATCACCCGCGTATTGGCCCCGCCGTGCCTGGGGCCCTTCAGCGAACCCACCGCCGCCGAAATGGCGGAGTAAATATCCGTCCCCGACGAGGACAGCACCCGGCAGGCAAAGGCGGAGTTGTTGCCGCCGCCGTGCTCCATGTGGAGCACCAGGCACAGGTCCAGCAGGCGGGCCTCCTCCGGGGTGAACTGGTTGTCGTGCCGGACGGAATACAGGAAGTTTTCCGCCACCGAAAGCTCCGGCTGGGGCCTATGTAAGTACAGGGATTCCCGGTCGAAATAGTGCTTCTTGGCGGCATAGGCGTGGGCCACGATCACCGGGAACCGGGCGATGAGCTTCACCGCCTGGAGCATTTCCATGGGCAGGGTGTTGTTGTCCGGGTCGGGGTCGTAGGAATACAGCGCCAGCACCGACCGGGCCAGCTTGTTCATGATGTCCGAGCTGGGGGCGGAGAGGATCATGTCCTCGGTGAATTTCGGGGGGAGCTCCCGGTAATAGGCCAGGATGTCCCGGAACTGGGCCAGCTCCGCCCCGGTGGGCAGGCCGCCGAACATGAGCAGGTAGGCGGTCTCCTCAAAGCCGAACCGCTCCTCCCTGGTAAAGCCGTCCACCAGCTCCTCCACGTTGATGCCCCGGTATAGCAGCCGCCCGGGGACGGGCGTGCGTTCGCCGTCCTCCAGGATGTAGCCCTTCACGTTGCCGATGAGGGTGACGCCGGCCATGACGCCGGTGCCGTCGTGGTTGCGCAGGCCCCGCTTGACGTCGTACTTCTCGTAATAGCGGGGGCTGATCTGGGTATGTTCCTCAAACTCCCCGCATATATCTTTGATAAAGTTCACCGATGCTTTGTGCTGTTCCATGGCAGTCCTCTGCGCTTCCACTAAGGTCTGATAAATATTTGTACCCAAGATAGCCCGCCTCCTTTGACGTGTCCGAATGCTGTTTCCTGTTTCCTTGCGCAATAGTGATAAAAAATATTATACCGCAATTTTACTGCCAAGTCAATGCAATTTTCCAAGGGCGATTCTTGTAATTTCAAGGGTTTTCCCGCCCGTTCCACTAAATTTTTGAATAATCGAGGTGTTCAACTTGCGAAACGCTGACGCATGGCGGGCGCTCCGCGCCCCGTTCCTCACCGGGCTGGCCCTGAGCCTTGCCCTGATGCTCCTGCCGCTGGCGGCGCTGGGCGAGAGCGGCGCCGGGGAGGTGGCCGCCCTGCCCCCCGTCCCCACTCCGGCGGCGGAGCCTTCCGCAGCCCCCTCCGCGGCCTCCTCCACCCCGCCGGGGGAGCTGGACAGCGCCCGGACCCTGCGGGTGCTCCAGCAGGACGGCACGGTGGAGGCCATGTCCATGTCGGACTACCTGTGGCGGGTGGTGGCGGCGGAGATGCCCGCTACCTTTGAGGGGGAGGCCCTCCGCTCACAGGCGGTGTGCGCCCGGACCTACAGCCTGTGGAAGATGCAGGCCAAAAGCCACGAGGCGGACGGGGCGGACATCTGCGCCGATTCCGGCTGCTGTCAGGCGTACATCGCCCCCGAGAACGCCGCCCAGCGGTGGGAGGAAAACGCGGAGGCCTATACCCAGAAAATTTCCGGCGCGGTGGCGGACACCGACGGGCAGGTGCTGACCTACGGCGGCTCGCCGATCCAGGCGGTGTTCTTCTCCTCGGCGGACGGACAGACCGCCGACGCGGCGGAGGTGTGGGGCCGCTCTCTGCCCTATCTGGTCCCGGTGGACAGCCCCGAGGGGGAGGAGGTGCCCAACTACCACTCCACCGTCACCCTGACGGCGGAGGAGGTGAAGTCGCTGGCGGCGGGCGCTGGGCTGGGGTGCGACCTGTCCGGCGAGCCCTCCGCCTGGTTTGCCAACCTGACCCGCACCGCCTCCGGACGGGTGGACAGTGTGGAGCTGGGGGGCGTGTCCCTGTCCGGCGGCGCGGCCCGGTCGCTGTTCTCCCTGCGCTCGGCCAGCTTTGACATATCCCTGGCGGACGGGGCGTTCACCTTTTCCGTCACCGGCTACGGCCACGGGGTGGGCCTGAGCCAGTACGGGGCCAACGCCATGGCAAAGGCGGGCAGCGGCTGGCGGGAGATCCTGGCCCACTACTACACCGGGGCGGAGCTGCAAACCTATGGCTGACCGCCATTGAAACCGGGGCGGGGATGTGGTATGCTTATGCCATCAACCAAGAGAGGGTGGTATGCCATGGTGCGATGCATTGTCCTGAGCGGGATCGTCGGACAAATTTGACATCACTCAGGAGGTATGCAAGATGATCCCGCAATGGAAAATTTATCCCCGCTCCCAGGGGCACAGCACGGTCTACCTGCAAAACGCGGTGAACGACCCGTCCATTTCCGTGGGCGAGTACACCGTCTACGACGACTTCGTCCACGACCCCAGGGATTTTCAGCGCAATAACGTGCTCTACCACTATCCCATTAACCACGAGCGGCTTGTCATCGGGAAATTCTGCTCCATCGCCTGCGGGGCAAAGTTCCTGTTCAACAGCGCCAACCACGCGTTAGGCTCCCTGTCCACCTACACCTTCCCCATCTTTTTCGAGGAGTGGGGGCTGGACGTGGAGCGCATCCCGGAGGCGTGGGACAACCACGGCGATATCGTGGTGGGAAACGACGTGTGGATCGGCTACGAGGCCGTGATTTTAGCGGGCGTTACCATCGGGGACGGGGCCGTCATCGCCGCCCGGGCGGTGGTGACCCGGGACGTGCCCCCCTACACCATCGTGGGCGGCGTCCCCGCCAGACCCATCCGGCGGCGCTTCGAGGAGGGGGACATCGCCCGCCTCCAGGCCCTGCGCTGGTGGGACTGGCCCCCGGAGCGGATCGCCGCCAGCATCGACGCCATCCAGTCCGGGGACCTGGACCGTCTGGAACGGGCGGCGGACGGCATTTTCTGACTAAACTGGCGGCGGCATGGGAATCCCGTGCCGCCGCTGGTTACATTTTCGATACAATTATGATGATTTTATTAAATTTCCCCGGTATCATTGCATTCCTTTCTGCCCTATGGTATCATGTGAACGCTGATTTGGTAGACATAAATGAGTTTATCATCCTTTTTATGTCGAAACTATATAGGAGTGAGCTGTCATATGAACCAGTCCCGCCAAAATTGGAGGCCGGCCCCCAGCCGCCACACCGGACGCCGTAGCGCCGTGGGCTCGCCTCTGCTGTCCATTCTGTTTTTCCCCGCCATCATCCTGTACCACGAGCTGCTGCTGCAGGCCTTTGATGAGAGCTTCGATTTCTTCACCATGGCGCTGGTGCGGATCCCTCTGTTTTCCATCGCCGCCGGCCTGTTCCTGTTTCTGATCCTGGACCTGCTCCCCTGGCGGCGGGCCGCCCGGATCGCCGGCGGCGTCCTCATCGTCCTGTGGACCATCATCCTGTGCATCGAGCACGGGTGCCGCAATATGTTCGGCCTGTACTACGGCATCTCCTTCATGGGCACCATGGCCGGGGACGTGATGGGCGACTTCGGCTCCCTGATCCTCTCCGCCATTCTGGGGATGATCCCCTTCATCCTGCTGTCCACCCTGCCCGCCATCGCCTACTTCTTCCTGCGCCACACCGTCATCCGGGATGACGGCCAGGAGGGCATAGCCCGGATCATCGTGGCCGCGGGCATGGTGGTCTGCCAGCTGCTGGGCTGGGCTCTGTCCGTCTTCGGCCCGGCGTCCAACTACTATACCTATGAGTACAGCGCCACCGCCAGCATCCCCCATTTCGGGCTGATGACCTGCGTGCGGCTGGAGCTGGAATACGCCATCCTGGGCGCGCCCACGCCGCCGCTCAGCGATTTTATCGATGATGTCCCCGCCACCGCCGTGATCGGCCCCTATGAGTCCGCCGCGCCCACGGCCTCGTCCGATCCCACCGCCGCCCCCACCCAGCCTCCCCATGCCACCGGTCCCAACGTGCTGGATATCGACTTCGAGGCGCTGGCCGCGGCGGAGGAGAATGAGACCATCCAGAATATGCACCAGTATTTCGCCAGCCTCACCCCCTCGGAGAAAAACCAGTACACCGGGATGTTCCAGGACAAAAACCTGATCCTCATCACGGCGGAGGGCTTCTCCACCTACGCCATCGACAAGGAGCTCACCCCCACACTGTATAAGCTGTCCCAGGAGGGCTTCGTGTTCAACAACTTCTACCAGCCGGACTGGACCCAGTCCACCTGCGGCGGGGAATTTTCCGTCACCACCGGCGTTATCCCCAACTGGATCTCCCCCGGCCCCCAGATGGCCGCGCCGGCCAGCGCCGATAACGCCATGCCCACCGTCCTGCCCAAGCTGTTCGCTCCCCTGGGCTACAATGTCCCCGCGTTTCACAACCACACCTACACCTACTACAAGCGCAACACCTATCTGGAAAATTTCGGCTACGACTTCAAGGCCAAGGACAACGGCATAACCCTGGAAAATCCAGAGCTGTGGCCGGAATCCGACCTGGAGATGATGCAGGCCACCTGCCGCGCCTATATTGACGACTACGTCAACAACGGCACGCCCTTCCACGCTTACTACATGACGGTAAGCGGCCACGGCAAGTATAACTGGGCGGACAACGCCATGTCCGAAAAGCACCGGGAGGAGGTCCAGGCCAAATACCCCGATATGTCCGAGGTATGCCAGGCATATCTGGCCTGCAATATGGAGCTGGACCAGGCCCTGGAGCATCTCATCAGCCAGCTGGAGGAAGCGGGCATTGCCGACGACACCCTGATCGTCATGGCCGCCGACCACTACCCCTACCTGATGGTGATGGAGGACGGCACCGACTACTACAACGAGCTGCGGGGCTTTGAGGACAGCGAGGACGACACCTCCCGCTACCGCAACACCCTGTTCATGTGGTCCGGGGCCATCAAGACCCCCATCCAGGTGGACACGCCCTGCTCCTCCATCGACATCGTGCCCACCATCTGCAACCTCTTCGGCCTGGAATACGATTCCCGGCTCTACTCCGGCCGCGACATTTTCGCGGAGAACTACGAGGCGGACCAGTATTCCAACTGTATGCCCCTGGTGGTGTTCGCCAACAAGGGCAAGGGCAACAGCTGGATCACCGCCGCCGGGACCTACGAGAGCTCCACCGGGACCTTTATCCCAAACGAGGGCGTCACCGTAGACGAGGAATACGTCTCCCGGGTAAAGCGGCTGGTGTCCGCAAAGGTGAACTATTCCAAGCTCGTCGTCCAGGAGGACTACTACAAGTACGTGTTCCCGGACAGCGTCCCCCAGGACGCTCAGGATTGACGGCGGGCCATCCGAAAGAAATTTTGTGCAGTAAAAACGGTCCGGCAGGTGATTCTGCCGGACCGTTTTTCTTGTGTTATCCATATTCCCGGCCAGGGGAGCGGCACGGATGCCGCAATACGGTCAAAATATCCTGTCACCGGCTCTCAAACGGGCCAGCACCCACAAAGCGGCGGGCTTGAAAACAGCATAAAGTCCATAGCCCAGCGCTCCGCCGGCGGCATTCGTAATCAGATCCGTGATATCCGAGGAGCGGCCAAAGAAGGGCTGCAGCAGCTCAATGCCCAGGCTCATCAAAAAGCAGAAAAACACCGTCGCGCCGAACCCGGCCCGTTTGCCCCGGGCCAGCGGAAACAGAAACCCGAAGGGCACGGTCATGATAACGTTCAGGAGCACCTGCCTGAAAAAGTCCCCTCGCCCCAGGGTAACATCGATAAACGGCGTCAGATTCATGGGCTGATAAGGGTGGTCCAGCATGAACGGAACCGATGCGACCACCGGCATCATGGTAAAGTAAAGCACCAGAGAGAGATACGCGTACATGAGGGTACGGACGAGCAGACGGTCTCTGCCCTGGGCCCTCCACTTCCTGAAAAAAACGAAAGCGTACAGAAACACCAGCACGGCGGCATCTATGAAATATTTTATATGGTATTTCATCCCGACACTCCCGTCAGGAAAGCGGAATGCCGCAGGCCATGGCAATGGCTTGGGCCTTGTTGTGTATCGTGGTGACGGCCTGCTCGCCGCCGAACTCGCCGTCCACCGTCCAGGCCACCGGCACGTCGCAGGCAAAGGTGACCTCACCGGCGGCAAAGCCTGTCACGGCTCCGTCCTCCGTCACCTCCAGGGTGGTCAGGGCGGTGAGGATGGACTGCCAGTCCTTGGGCGTCTTGGGCTGGCGGATCAAAATCACCTCAAACAGGCCGTCGTCCAGCCGCACCTTATCCCGGGGCAGGTTCACCAGCCCGCCCACCGACACCGTGTTGCCCACCATGCCGTAGATGAAATCGCCCTCCACCTCTCTGCCGCCGTCGGCGTTCACCTTCATGTGATAGCTGGGGATGTTGGCCAAACGGCCCGCCCCCTCCAGCACGTAGGCAAGGTGCCCCAGCAGGTTCTTGTTGGCCTGGGGCGTGGAGTAGGACACGTCGGTGAACAGCCCGAACGCCGCCACATAGGTAAAGGGATGGCCCTGGGCGTCCCCCACGTCGATGCGCCGGGGCTCGCCGCTCCCCGCCATCTCCGCCAGCTCCGCCGTGGTCTTGGGCAGCTCCAGGGTGCGGGAAAAGTCGTTGGTGGTGCCCGCCGGGATGTAGCCCAGCACCGGGCGCCGCTCCGCCGGCAGGGCCAGCAGGCCCTGTACCGTCTCGTTCAGCGTGCCGTCGCCGCCGCAGCACACGATCCGGTCATAATGTACGCCCTGGTAAATCACTGTGGAGGTGGCATCCCCCCGTTCCTGGGTGGGGTGGACGGTGATTTCATAGCCTTGCCTCGCAAAAATCTCCA
Organism: Oscillospiraceae bacterium; assembly: GCA_910575695.1. Taxonomy (GTDB): domain Bacteria; phylum Bacillota; class Clostridia; order Oscillospirales; family Oscillospiraceae; genus Enterenecus. Next base: position 113,923 of record CAJTGJ010000001.1, read on the forward strand.
CCGCCTCAGCCAGGCTCCCTTTGGCGGTTTTCCGTCCGGCGGCGGGATTGTAGATGTACAAAAGTCGTTTCATGGAACCATTCACTCCATAGAACATCCGCCCCGGTCCATTGGAACAGGGCAGGTAATCGGTGAACTGTATTATACCCAAATCCTGCCTGAAATACAATGAACAATCTGTAAAACCCTGCCCTTGCCAGAGCCGGGGGCAGACGGTATAATAGTTTTATTAATTTGCCGCATTCCAGCGCTTTTTACCGAAAGAAGTGAACCCAATGAACCGAAAAACCCTGGCCGCGGCCTTCCCCTACACCGTCCCGGTGCTCATGGGCTACCTGTCCATCGGCATCGTGTTCGGCTGGATGCTGTCGGCCGCCGGATTCCACCCCGTCTGGTCCCTCATCATGTCCTCCGCCATCTACGCGGGCAGCGGCCAATACCTGGGGGTGCAGCTCCTGGCCCAGGCCTCTCCGCTGGCGGACGCCGCCTTTCTCACCCTGGTGCTCAATTTCCGGCACCTGGTATACGGGCTGTCCATGCTGGAAAAATTCCGGGGCATGGGCTGGCGGAAGCTGTACATGATTTTTTCCCTCACCGACGAGACCTACGCCCTGCTGGCCGGGGTGGAGGCCCCGGAGGGTGTCAACGAAAAGCAATTCTATTTCCTCATCGCCATCCTGGACCACCTGTACTGGATCGCGGGCTCCATCATCGGCGCTGTGGCGGGAGCGCTCATCACCATCAACACGGAGGGCATCGACTTCGCCATGACGGCGCTGTTTCTGGTCATCGCGGTGGAGCAGTGGCAGTCCGGCAAAAACCATTCCCCGGTGTTCCTGGGGGCGCTGGGCACCCTGGCGTGCCTGCTGGTATTCGGACCGGAAAACGGGCGGTTCCTGATCCCGGCGCTGGTCATTCTGGTGGCGGGGCTGCTGCTGATGCGTCCCGGATTGGAAGGGGGGAGGCCGTCATGACAACCATTCAAATCGCCGCCCTGGTGGCCGTCATGGCGGTGGTGACGTTCCTCACCCGGGCCTTGCCGTTCCTTCTGTTCGGCCGGGGCGGCGAGCCGCCAAGGGTAGTGCTTTATCTTGGCAGATTTCTCCCGCCCGCCGTCATCGCCATGCTCATCGTCTACTGCTACCGGGGCACCACCTTCACCGACCCAAGCGGCTGGGCCCCCGGCCTCATCGCCGGACTGGCGGTGGTGATTCTTCATGTCTGGAAGAAGAATAATATGCTGTCCATCGTAGGCGGCACGATTTTGTATATGGTCCTGGTCCAGGCTGTGTTCTAACGGAAAGACTGACCGCCGTCCCCACCCCAATAGGTGCTCTACCGGCCAGAGCCCCCACATCCCACTGCTTTGAGTAAACGCGCCCCAGCCTCCACCGCGGCGAGTAAGGCCCACCGCAGGAGGCGCTGTGCGTGGACCCCGCCCATCACTCAGTAACCGAACATGGAAGCGCCAGCGAAAACAGGGGAAAATACATCCCGGCCCCACGCGCTGGAACCAAACCACCAGCATCCCGTATAGAGCACCCCCGTAAAACAGGGGGTTCTTAGGGGGAGGCCCGGCCTGAGGACGCGAAGCGTCCGTCCGGCGGGCCTCCCCCTAAGCGTTCTCTTTGGTTACTTTCTCTCACGTGAGAGAAAGTAACGCCCCCCGCAGGGGCCCCCATCCGGAGAAATCCAGGCAAAAAAACCAGCCGCCCATACAAGCGGCTGGTTTTTTATTATGCCAGATTACTCGGCCACGTCAATGACGACGCCGGAGCCGACGGTACGGCCACCCTCACGGATAGCGAAACGCAGGCCCTTCTCGATGGCGATGGGGGTGATCAGCTCCACGTTCATGTCCACGTTATCGCCGGGCATACACATCTCGGTGCCCTCGGGCAGAGTGATGACGCCGGTCACGTCGGTGGTACGGAAGTAGAACTGGGGACGGTAGTTGTTGAAGAACGGAGTGTGACGGCCGCCCTCGTCCTTGCTCAGGACGTACACCTGGCCCACGAACTTGGTGTGGGGGTGAATGGAGTTGGGCTTGCACAGCACCTGGCCGCGCTCGATCTCGTCCTTGTTGATGCCGCGGAGCAGGCAGCCCACGTTGTCGCCGGCCTCAACGTAGTCCAGGGTCTTGCGGAACATCTCCATGGAGGTGACCACGGTGGACTTCTTCTCCTCGGACAGGCCGACGATCTCGACGGTCTCGCCCGCCTTCAGCTGGCCGCGCTCCACACGACCGGTGGCCACGGTGCCGCGGCCGGTGATGGTGAACACGTCCTCAACGGGCATCAGGAAGGGCAGGTCGGCCTTGCGGTCGGGAGTGGGGATGTAGCTGTCAACAGCGTCCATCAGCTCCTTGATGCAGGCGAAGTCGGGGTCGTCCTTGTTGCCGGACTCGTTGGTCAGGGCGTTCAGAGCGGAACCCTTGATGATGGGGATATCGTCGCCGGGGAACTCGTAGAAGGACAGGGTCTCGCGGACCTCCATCTCCACCAGCTCCAGCAGCTCCTCGTCGTCCACCTGGTCGCACTTGTTCAGAAACACCACGATGGCGGGCACGCCCACCTGACGGGCCAGCAGGATGTGCTCCTTGGTCTGAGCCATGGGGCCGTCGGTGGCGGCAATGACCAGGATCGCGCCGTCCATCTGAGCGGCGCCGGTGATCATGTTCTTGATATAGTCGGCGTGGCCCGGGCAGTCAACGTGGGCATAGTGGCGGGCCTCAGTCTGGTACTCGATGTGGGCGGTGTTGATGGTAACGCCGCGCTCGCGCTCCTCGGGGGCGCTGTCGATGCTGGAATAGTCGCTGTAATCAGCCCAGCCCTGGAGGGCCAGCCACTTGGTGATGGCGGCGGTCAGGGTGGTCTTGCCGTGGTCAACGTGGCCGATGGTGCCAATGTTGACGTGGGGCTTGCTGCGCTCAAACTTTTGCTTAGCCATTTTGAGTTTTCCTCCTTGTAATTGTGAATGTTAAAATTGAGGCAATTGTCGGATGGGCCTATTTTATCCTATGGCGGAAGAAATTGCAACCACTAATTTACGCGTCTTCCTTCCGGCCGCGCTGGGCAATGATTTTTTCCGCGATGCTCTTGGGAATCTCCACGTAGCTGTGGGGCTCCATGGTGTACTGGCCCCGGCCCTGGGTGCGGGAACGCAGGTCGGTGGCGTAGCCGAACATCTCGGACAGGGGCACCAGGGCGTCGATCTGGGTGGCGCCGGGCCGGGCCTCCTGGCCCTGAATCTGTCCGCGGCGGGAGGTCAGATCGCCGATGACGTTGCCCAGGTAATCGTCGGGCACGGTGACGGACACCTTCATGATGGGCTCCAGCAGGCAGGCCCCGGCCTTGCGGCAGGCCTCCTTGAAGGCCATGGAGCCGGCGATCTTGAACGCCATCTCGGAGGAGTCCACCTCGTGGTAGGAACCGAAGGTCAGGTGGACCTTCACGTCCACCACGGGATAACCGGCCATGACGCCGGCCTGCATGGCCCCCTGGATGCCCTGGTCCACGGCGGGGATGAACTCCTTGGGAATCACGCCGCCGGTGATCTCGTTGAGGAACTCGTAGCCCTTGCCGGGCTCGTTGGGCTCCACCTGGATGACCACGTGGCCGTACTGGCCCTTGCCGCCGGACTGGCGGGCATACTTGGTGTCCTGCTTGACGGACTGCTTGATGGTCTCCTTGTAGGCCACCTGGGGCGCGCCCACGTTGGCCTCCACCTTGTACTCGCGGAACAGGCGGTCCACGATGATCTCCAGATGGAGTTCACCCATGCCGGCGATAATGGTCTGGCCCGTCTCCTCGTCGGTGTAGGTCTTGAAGGTGGGGTCCTCCTCGGCCAGCTTCATCAGGGCGATGCCCATCTTCTCCTGGCCGGCCTTGGTCTTGGGCTCGATGGCCACCCGGATGACGGGCTCGGGGAACTCCATGGACTCCAGAATGACGGGGTGCTTCTCGTCGCACAGCGTGTCGCCGGTGGTGGAGTTCTTCAGGCCGATGACGGCGGCGATGTCGCCGGAGTACACGGTCTCGATATCCTCCCGGTGGTTGGCGTGCATTTGCAGGATGCGGCCGATGCGCTCCTTCTGCTTCTTGGTGGAGTTGAGCACCGACGTGCCGGTGTTCAGGGTGCCGGAATAGACCCGGATGAAGGACAGACGGCCCACAAACGGGTCAGTGGCGATCTTAAAGGCCAGGGCGGAGAACGGCTCGTCGTCGGAGGACGGGCGGTCCTCCTCCTCCTCGGTCTCGGGGTTCACGCCCTTGATGGGCGGGATGTCCAGGGGAGAGGGCATGAAGTCCACGATGGCGTCCAGCAGCTTCTGCACGCCCTTGTTGCGGTAAGAGGTGCCGCAGGTGACGGGGACCAGCAGGTTGTCGATGGTGCCCTTGCGCAGCGCCTTGCGGATCATGTCCGTGGGGATGGGCTGCTCGTCCAGGGCCAGCATCATGATCTCCTCGTCGATGTCGGCGCAGGCGTCGACCAGCTTGGTGCGGTACTCCTGGGCCAGCTCCATCATATCCGCGGGGATGTCCTCCACCCGCATATCCTTGCCCATCTCGTCGTAGTAGACATCGGCGTTCATCTCCACCAGGTCGATGATGCCCTTGAAGGTCTCCTCGGAGCCGATGGGGAGCTGAATGGGGACGGCGTTGGCCTTGAGCCGGTCGTGGATCATGCTGAGCACGTTGTAGAAATCCGCGCCCATGATGTCCATCTTGTTGACGTAGATCATGCGGGGGACCTTGTAGTGGTCCGCCTGACGCCACACCGTCTCGGACTGGGGCTCCACGCCGCCCTTGGCGCACATGACGGTCACAGAGCCGTCCAGCACGCGCAGGGAGCGCTCCACCTCCACGGTGAAGTCCACGTGGCCCGGGGTGTCGATGATGTTGATGCGGGTCTGGGGGAACTGATTGGCAGTCCCCTGCCAATAGCAGGTGGTGGCGGCGGAGGTAATCGTGATGCCGCGCTCCTGCTCCTGCGCCATCCAGTCCATGGTGGCGGTGCCGTCATGGGTCTCACCGATCTTGTAGTTCACGCCGGTGTAGTACAGGATGCGCTCGGTGGTGGTGGTCTTACCGGCGTCGATGTGGGCCATGATGCCGATATTTCTGGTATTCTCCAGAGAAACTTTTCTTGCCATTTTGGTTTGTGTCCTCCGTCCTTACCAGCGATAGTGGGCGAATGCCTTATTGGCCTCGGCCATCTTGTGGGTGTCCTCGCGCTTCTTCACGGCGGAGCCGGTGTTGTTGGCGGCGTCCATGATTTCGCCCGCGAGGCGCTCCTTCATCGTCTTCTCGCCGCGGTTGCGGGAGTAGTTGGTCAGCCAGCGCAGGCCAAGGGTCTGGCGGCGCTCCGGGCGGACCTCCATGGGGACCTGATAGGTGGAACCGCCCACACGGCGGGACTTGGTCTCCAGCGAAGGCATAATGTTCTCAATGGCGGTGCTGAACACCTCCAGGGGCTCTTTGCCGGTTTTGTCCTTGATGATGTCAAAGGCGCCATAGACGACCTTCTGGGCCACGCCCTTCTTGCCGTCCAGCATAATGCTGTTGACGAGCTTAGTGACTAAGACGGAATTATACAGCGGGTCAGGCAGGACCTCCCGCTTGGGTACGTTACCACGTCTGGGCACTTCGCTTCCCTCCTTCTACATAGAATTAGAATTCACAGGTACTCGAAGTTTTTCAAGCCGGGCCGGAAGCCGGCGGCTCAAAAACACCTCCGTACAATGCCTGTCCGAGGTTTCCCCATTTGTGCACCCGCCCCGCAGGGGCGCAGATACGTATATGGTTAAACACCCGGCAAGGCGGTTTGCCTTGCGCGTGTGCGCAAAACTTGTTGTGGGCGAAGAATTACTTCTTCTTGGCCGCCTTGGGCCGCTTGGCGCCGTACTTGGAACGGGCCTGCATCCGGCCGTTGACGCCCTGGGTGTCCAGCGTGCCGCGGATGATGTGGTAACGGACGCCGGGCAGGTCCTTGACACGGCCGCCGCGGATCATGACCACGGAGTGCTCCTGCAGGTTGTGCCCCACGCCGGGGATATAGGCGGTGACCTCGTAGCCGTTGGTCAGGCGCACACGGGCGATCTTACGCAGCGCGGAGTTCGGCTTCTTCGGGGTGGAAGTACGAACGGCGGTGCACACGCCCCGCTTCTGGGGAGAGGGGAGATCCGTCTCCTTGTTCTTCAGGGTGTTCAGACCGTGCTGCATGGCGGGGGAGTTGGACTTGTAGGTGCTCTTTTCCCGGCCCTTGCGGACCAGTTGGTTAAAAGTAGGCATGATTTTCCTCCTTTCAATAGATATATATTTTAACGGATAATCCAAGGATTATTCGCCAAAACCGGAAAAAATTTGGTATGGGCTCAAAGCTCAGCGGCCACGGCGGCCCTCACGGCAATGCCGCAGTCCCGTCCCAGCTCCTTCATGGAATCAAACCACAGGGTTTCCACGCCCTGTTCCCGGGCCAGCTCCTCCAGGGGCCGGATGAGCTGGGGGTCGGCGTCCCGGGCGGCGTACAGCCGCCTGGCGCGGCCCGCGTTCAGCGCCCGACGGACCTGCTTTGCGCCCACGACTTTGGCGGAATTTGTCAAATTCTCAGGCATCAGGCGGACCCCCTTCACATACCAACGCAATGTTGAATTATAACATACCAAAACCGGGCCGTCAAGGGCGAATCCCACGTAAAACAGGTTTATTTGCCCTCCTTGTGCATCAAAATAGCCAAAGCGTTCAGAGGGGACGCCTGTGACCCGGCGGAAACGCCAAATCCTGCGCTGGAGTGAACGATCCCCCGGCGCGTCTGCGTCGGGGGATTTATTCGTCCTCAATATATTCCGCGATATCCTCTATTTGGCAGTGGAGAATCCTGCACAGCTGGTTCAGCGTGTAGGTACTCACATTTTCATTCTTCCGGAGGCGGTCGAGCTGGCCCGCGCTGAATTGGTATTTCCGGAGCAGGCGGTATTGGGAAACGCCCTGCCGCTTCATGGTAGTCCACAGCCTGTCATAGACAATCAAATTGCGTCTCCCTCCCCTCTGTTACATTTATGTTACATTCTTGCCAATCTATTGACAATAGCCCATATTCGGGCTATTGTCTTGATAAGAGGGAGGGATGAAACGTTGGAAAAAGGAATTGCTCCAGACCCGAACAAAAGGGCGCTGGCTTATCGAATGCTCAACGGCCTGACCGATATAGGGCCATTGACAGGCTGTATTTTGGAAGAACGTGAACAGATCGACCGTCTCGTCAATCAAATCGATCAGCATCGGCTAAGGCTGTGCAACCGGGTTCACATGGATTTTGAGGATCGTGACATGGAAGCAATTATCAAAACGTATGAGCAGTTGAATCGTCTCTGTGCGGATTTGATGTATAACCAGGGGTGGTTTGACGCGGCGAACACATAAAGCAAGTCCCTCCGCATCACGCGGAGGGACTTTGTCATGGGGCAATTCAATTTAATTCCGGGCCTTCCGCCCCGACGCGCCGGGTATGTTCAGCTCGTCCCGGTATTTCGCCACCGTGCGCCGGGAGATGGGGCATCCCCCCGCCGCCAGCGCCTCGCACAGCTTCTGGTCGGACAGGGGATGGGCCTTGTCCTCCCCGCCGATGAGCCGCTTCAGCGCCGCCTTTGCCGCCGCGCCGCCCATATCGCCCCCCGCGCCGCCCCGGGAGAAGAACCAGCCCAGGGGATACACTCCCCGCTGGCACTGCAAATACTTCTCCCGCACCGCACGGCTGACGGTGGATTCGTGAATGCCCACCTCGTCCGCCACGTCCGCCATGCGCAGGGGCCGCAGGGCCTGCTCCCCAACCCGGAAGAACTCCTCCTGCCGCTCCACGATGGCCTGGGCGCACCGCAGGAGTGTGTCCCGCCGCTGGCCGATGGCCCCCAGCACGTCCTGGGCCGCCTGCACCTTTTTCCGCAGGTACTCCTTCACCTCGGGCTGGCCGGAGTTGGCCAGCAGCTCCCGGTAATAGCCGTTGATCTGGAAAGCGGGGCGCTCCCCGGCCCGGGCCTTTGCCACGAAATGGCCGTCCTGCTCCTCCACAAAGATGTCGGGGTAGACGTAGGCGGTCTGTCCCGGCTGCTCGAACACCGCGCCGGGGCGGGGGTCCAGCTCCCGGATGGCCTTCCGCGCCGCCGCCACCTCGTCCACCGTCACCCCCAGCTTGTCCGCGATACAGCGGAACCGGCACCGGGCCAGGGCCTCCAGATGGTCCCGGACGATGGCCAGGGCCGGACCGTCCACCCCCGCCCGCTCCAGCTGGAGGGCCAGGCACTGGGACAGGTTTTCCGCCCCCACCCCGGCGGGCTCCAGGGTGCGCAGCACCGCCGCCCCCCGCTCCAGCAGGGGCAGGGGGATGCCGCTGTCCCCGGCCAGCTCGTCCAGCGGCGTGCGCAGATAGCCGTCCCCGTCCAGGCAGGAGGCCAGGAACTTCACCGTCCGGGCGGTGTCCCCGTCCAGCCGCAGCCGGTCCAGCTGGCGGGCGGCGAACTGGGGGAGGGTCTCCTCCAGCCCGCCGCTGACGCCGATGCGGGCGATGGGGTCGTCCTCATACTCCCACAGGCCCTGATAATAGCGGTTCTGCCGGTCGTTGTCCGCCAGCCACCGCAGATGCTGGAGCCGCTCGTCCTCCCGGTCCGGCTCCGCCGGGGCGGCGTCGTTCAGGTCCACCACCGGGTTTTCCTGGGCAAGCTCCTGTAAATAGTCCCACAGCTCCGTCGTGCTCATCTGGAGCACCTCCAGCCGCTGGATCTGCCGCTGGTCCAGCTGCTGGGTCTGCTTTTGCAACAACTCCACGGCCTGATCTCCCTTCTCTGTATGCTCCGCAGCGTGCCGTTACTTCTTCCCGAAGGGCCACCAGCCCTTTTTCTCCTTCTTGGGCGCGGGGGCCGGGGCGGGGCGGGGGGCCGGAGCGGCTTTCACCGGAGCCGGGGCGCTTTCCCCCGGGTTCAAGCGCTCCAGAGCTTCCCGGGACTTCTTGTGCCCCTTGTCCGCCGCCTTCTGGTAGAACTTTTTGGCCTTCTCCATGTCCCGCTCCACGCCGGTACCCTTCTCATAGCACTGGCCCAGCAGGTACATCCCCCGGGCGCTGTCCTTCTCCGCGGCCCGCTGGAACAGGGCGGCGGCATGGGCCTGGTCCTGCTCCGCGCCGCAGCCCCGGAGGAAGCACTCCCCCAGGGAGCAGGTGCCGTCCATATGCCCGCCCTTATCCGCCAGGATGTACAGCCGCACCGCCTCGCCGGGGTCTTTTTCCACGCCGTAGCCGTTCTCGTAGCACTCGCCCAGCAGGAATTCCGCCCGGTGGTAGCCCTGCTCCGCGGCCTTGGCAAACCACTGCGCCGCCTGGGCGTCGTCCTCCTCCACGGCGATGCCGTGGTAGTAGAAGAAGCCCAGATTGCACATGGCCCGGGCATTGCCCCGCTCCGCCGCTTCGCGGTACAGCTCCGCCGCCCGCTTCTTGTCCTCCACCACGCCGTGGCCCAGCTCGTAGCACAGGCCCAGGGAGCAGGTGCCCGCGGCGTAGCCCCCCTCGTGGGAAACGGTGTACAGCCGGGCGGCTTCGTTGATGTCCTTTTCCACGCCGTAGCCATATTCGTAGCACTCGCCCAGCAGGTAGCGGGCCCGGGCGCTGCCCTGCTCCGACGCCTTGCGGAACCACTTCACCGCCTCCGCGTCGTTTATCTCCACGCCGATGCCCTGATAGAGGCAGTAGCCGTAATTGCACTGGGCCCAGGCGCTGCCCTGCCTGGCGGCCTCCAGGTAGAGCTGCGCGGCCCGCTCCCGGTCCATCACTACGCCCTTGCCGAACTCATAGCACACGCCCAGGGCGCAGGTGGCGCTGGGGTACTGCTGTTCGTGGGCCTTGCGGTACAGCTCCACCGCCTGTTCCATGTCCCGCTCCACGCCCACGCCGCTCTCGTAGCACTCGGCCAGCAGGTTCTGGGCCCGGGGCTGGCCCGCCTCGGCGGCTTTGACAAACCACTTTACCGCCTCCGCGCCGTCCTCCGGCACGCCGATTCCCCGGTAATAGCAGAACCCCAGATTGCACTGGGCCCGGACATAGCCCTGCTCCGCCGCCTGCCGGTACAGCTCCACCGCCCGGGGCAGATCCTGCTCCACGCCGGTGCCCAGCTCGTAGCACAGCCCCAGGGAGCAGGTCGCCGCCGGGAAGCCGGCCTCGTGGGACTTCTGGAACAGCTCAAAGGCCCGGGCCTCGTCCTGCTCCACGCCGTAGCCGTTGTCGTAGCACTCCCCCAAAAGCTGGAGGGCCCGGGGGTAATCCTGCTCCGCCGCCCGGGTGAACCACCGGACGGCCTCCTTGTCGTTCATCTCGGTGCCGATCCCCTGGTAGTAGCAGAAGCCCAGGTTGCACTGGGCCCGGGCCTCTCCCGCCTCGGCGGCCTTCCGATACAGCTCCACCGCCCGGGCCTTGTCCATCTCCACGCCGATGCCCAGCTCGTAGCACAGGCCCAGGGCGCAGGCGCCCTGGGGGTGGCCCTTTCCGTCCGCCTGTATGTACAGCTCCACCGCCTTTTCCGGGTCCTTTTCCACGCCGAAGCCGCCCTCATAGCACTGCCCCAGCAGGAACAAGGCCCGTCCGTGGCCCTGCTGGGCGGACTTTTCAAACCAGGCCGCCGCCTGGGCGTCGTCCTCCTCCACGCCGATGCCCCGGTAGTAGCAGTAGCCCAGATTGCACTGGGCCCGGGCGTCCCCGGCCTCAGCGGCCTGGGTGTAGAACCCGACGGCCCGGTCCAGGTCCTGTTCCACCCCCCGGCCCAGCTCGTAGCACAGCCCCAGGGCGCAGGTGCTGGGGGGATAGCCCCCCTCGCTGGCGGCCTGGTACAGGCGCACCGCCTTGTCCTGGTCCTGCTCCACGCCGTACCCGAAGTCGTAGCAGTCGCCCAGCAGGCCCAGGGCGCGGGGATAGCCCTCCTCCGCCGCCTGGGCGAACCACTTGACGGCCTCTTTGTCGTCCACCTCGGCGCCGATGCCCCGGTAGTAGCAGAAGCCCAGGTTGCACTGGGCGGGCACGTAGCCCCGCTCCGCCGCCTCCCGGTACAGCTCCACCGCCCGGGGCATATCCTGCTCCACCCCGGCGCCCAGCTCGCAGCACAGGCCCAGGGCGCAGATGGCGGGGGGATAGCTGTCCTCCCCCTCGCTGGCCTGGGCGTACAGCTCCGCCGCCTTTGCCTCGTCCTTCTCCACGCCGTTGCCGTACTCATAGCACTGGCCCAGCAGGAAGATGCCCTTGGCGTACCCCTCTTCGGCGCACTGGCGGTACAGCTCCGCCGCCTTTTCCTCGTTTTTCTCCAGGCCGATGCCCCGGTCATAGCACACGCCCAGGGCGCAGGTGCCCGCGTCGTATTTCTGCTCGTGGGCGGCAAGGTACAGCTCCACCGCTTTTGCCTCGTCCTTGTCCACCCCCAGCCCGTTTTCATAGCACTCGCCCAGAAGGACCTGGGCCCGGGGGTACTCCTGCTGGGCGGCTTTGGCAAACCAGCCCACCGCCTCCTCATAGTCCTGGTCCAGCCCGATGCCCCGGTAGTAGAAAAAGCCCAGATTGCACTGGGCGGGGGGGTAGTCCTGCTCTCCCGCCTCCCGGTACAGCTCCGCCGCCCGCAGTTTGTCCATGTCAACCCCGGTGCCGATCTCGTAGCACAGCCCCAGCTCGCACTGGGCGGGGGGGTAGCCCTGCTCCGCCGCCAGGGCGAGCTGCTGCACGCCCTTTTCCGGGTTCTTTTCTGTGCCGATGCCCCGCAGCCAGCACAGGCCCAGGCCGTACTGGGCGGAGATGTGGTCCCCGTCCGCCGCCTTGACGAACCAGCGGAAAGCCTCCTCCCCGTCCCGGGGGGCGCCTCCGGTGCCGTTGCAGTAGTTCATGGCCACCTTGTACTGGGCGTCCAGGTCGCCCTCCTCGGCGGCCTCCAGCAGCTCCCGGAAGGACTGCTCCTTCTTGGCTGACACATCCGCCATGCTCTGAAGCACCTCGGGGCTGAAGTACACCATAACGGTGTCCTCGTCCTGCCCGCCGGAGGTGATGCCGTCGTTTCTCTCATCCGCCATGCCTGCTTCGCTTCCTTTCCGAACCATAAATTGAGACAGCCCTGCTTCAGCTGTATTTGATCCTGTTGCCGCAGGCCGTCTTCCGGCCGCGCGACTGATATTATATCATAACGCCCCGGTTTTTTACAAGAGCGGCGCCGCACGGCTTTGGCTGGTTCTTTCTCCCGGCAAAATGAAGGGCACGATTCGCTTTCTTGCGTTTTTTCACAAAAAAGCCCTGGCCCACCCCTTCATTTTGGCGGTTTTCTGGAAATGTGCCGCGCAAAAATGAACATCCGGGATTTTTTCTTGCATTTTCCCCTTCTCTGTTATATACTGGCAGGCAATCAAGGAGAAAAGAGGGGATTTCCATGTTTGACATTTTTCGCGCCTTTCCGGCGCTGGCGCTGACGGCGGGGCGGGACAGCGAGACCACCTTCCTCAGCGTGGCGGAGGGCGTCAACAGCTTTTTGAACAATATCGTCTGGGGCTGGCCCGCCCTGATCCTGCTGGCCTTCGCGGGCGTGTTCATGACCTGCCGCACGAAATTCTTCCAGATCAGCCACCTCGGCCACTGGCTCAGGCAGACCATCGGCTCCATCTTCCAGAAGGACGTGCTGGGCCACACCGCGGACAAGTCCATCTCCCAGTTCCAGTCCCTGTGCACCGCCCTGGCGGCTACGGTGGGCACCGGCAACATCGTGGGCGTGGCGGGGGCCATCATGGCGGGCGGGCCCGGGGCGGTGTTCTGGATGTGGCTCATCGCCTTTTTCGGCATGATGACCAACTACTCCGAAAACGTGCTGGGCATCTTCTACCGCCGGAAGAACTCCGCGGGGGAGTGGTCCGGCGGCGCCATGTACTACCTGCGGGACGGCCTGGGGGCCAAAAAGGGCTGCAAGGTCCTCGGCACGGTGCTGGCGGTGCTGTTTTCCGTGTTCTGCTTCCTGGCCTCCTTCGGCATCGGCAACATGACCCAGATCAACTCCATCTCAGGCAATATGCGCTCCGTGTTCGGCCTGCCCGCCTGGATCACCGGCATCGCCGTGGTCATTCTGGCGGGACTGGTGGTGCTGGGGGGCCTGAAGCGCATCGCCTCCGTCACCGAGAAGATCGTGCCCTTTATGGTCATCCTGTACATCATCGGCTCCATCGTCATTTTCTGCTCCAACATCTCCATGATCGGCCCGGTGTTCGCCTCCATCTTCACCCGGGCGTTCTCCCTGGAGGCCGCCGGCGGCGGCGCGGCAGGCACCGTGATGAAGCTGGCCATCGAGCAGGGGATGAAGCGGGGCGTGTTCTCCAACGAGGCGGGCCTGGGCTCCTCCGTGATGGTCCACTCCAGCTCCAACGTGAAGGAGCCGGTGCAGCAGGGGATGTGGGGCATCTTCGAGGTGTTTGCCGACACCATTGTGGTGTGCACCCTTACCGCGTTTTCCGTGCTGTCCTCCGGGCTGATTAATCTGGAGACCGGCGAGGCCCTGGCCGGGTACAACGGCGCGGCCCTGTCCAGCTCCAACATGGTGAGCACCGTGTTTTCCATACACTTCGGGTTTGCCGGAGCGGCGTTCGTGGCCATCTCCGTGATGCTGTTCGCCTTCTCCACCTGCCTGGGCTGGAGCCACTACGGCAGCAAAGCCTGCGAGTTCCTGTTCGGTGAACGGGCCTCCCTGGTCTACCGCGTCATCTTTGTGCTTGCAACCTTCGGCGGCGCGGTGATGGGGGAGAACCTGGCCTGGGACATCGCCGACACCCTCAACGGCATGATGATGCTCCCCAACCTGGTGGGCGTGCTGGCGCTCTCGCCCATCGTGGTCAAGATCACCAGGAACTACGTGGACCGCCGCATCCGCCGCAAGGATGTGGAGCCCATGCTGTCCAACTTTGAAGACATCCAGAAGGAGGCCGCCGAGGCGGTCAGCCGCGGGGCGCAGTAAACAAACGCAAACGCGAACCGGGAGGGCGTCAAAACGCCCTCCCGGTCTTTTTATCCATGATGCAGGATGCCGTCCCAGCGGCGCCACCATTTTTTCGGCTCCCCCGGCCGGTCGGGCAGTTCGATGAGGTACTTCCCCGAGGCGTTGACCACCGTGGTGTCCCCATACTGCCGCAGGCGGGGCTGGGTGGGTACGTATTGCAGATGGACGTGCCCGTAGCAGTGGTACAGCGGGCGGTATTTGTCCAGCAGCTCCCGGAAGCAGGCAAACCCTCGGTGGCACACGTCGTCGATGTCCCCCAGCCCCTGGGCGGGGGCGTGGGTGACCAAAATGTCCACCCCGCCGTGGCGCAGGGCCGCGCCAACCTTGATGATCCGGCGGCGCATCTCCCGTTCGGTGTACTGGTGCTGTCCGGCATTGTACCGGGAGCAGCCTCCCAGCCCCAGGATGTGATAGCCCTTGAAGTCCACCACCGCCCCGTCGATGCAGTCGCACCCCTCCGGCGGCTTCTTGTCGTAGGAGCTGTCGTGGTTGCCGTGGACGTAAAACACCGGGATGTTCCCCATGGTCACCAGGAAGCTGAGGTAGTCCGCGGGCAGATCCCCGCAGGAGATGATGGCGTCCACCCCGGCCAGCTTATCCCGGCTGAAATAGTCCCACAGGCCTGGGTCGGCCTCATCTGAAATCACCAGCAGCTTCACGCGTCCGCCCCCTCCGGGGGGATCAGATGGCTGTTGATCCCCAGGCGGCGGACGGTGGGCCGGGCTACGGGAAGCAGCTCCTCATAGGCGGGCAGGCATCCGTCCACCCTGTCGCACAGCCAGTCCATTTTCAAAATCTCCTCCATGGTCAGGTTCCGGGACCCGTCGTTGACCTCCCGCCCGTCCTGGGTCCGGATGAGCCGGCAGAAGGGCTGAATGCTCCCGGACTGGATGCCGTTTTGCAGGATGTGGGCCAGTGTGCGCACCCCCTCGGGCAGATTTTCGCTGAGCTTCAGATCCACCACGCCGCTGTTCATCCCCCACCAGTAGTTGATGGCCTTGTCGGTGTCCTCCGCCAGAGGGATGCGCCGGGGGTCCCGGAGCAGCTCCCGGATGATGCGCACGTAAAATTCCCCCCACAGCCAGCTGGGGGAGGCCAGCTGGCTCAGCGAGCCGTCCGGCTTAAGCCAGGCCAGCCCCTGGGCGCCCCAGGGCTGCTCGGCGATATAATCCCGGTCGCTGACCAGGGAGACGCCCTCCTCCCGGAACCCGGCCATATAGTCCCCCGGCAGGCAGTGCCACCGCAGGTCGATGTGGGCCTCTGGGTTGGTGAGGGCCGCGCCCAGGGCAAAGGCGTTGATGCTGGCGGGCACGCCCAGGATGGGATAGCTGCCCACATAGCCGATCTTCCCCGTCCTGCACAGCGCCCCGGCAATGGCCCCGGTGATGAATTTCGCCTCATACACCCGGCAGTAATACGCCTTCACGTTGACATAGGGCTGGTTGATGGAGCAGTTCATGAACCGCACCTTGGGATATTTCACCGCCACCCGCAGGGCGGCGTCAATAAAGCCCACGGCGGTGGTGAATACAATATTGGCCCCCTCGGCGATCACCTCCTCCAGCACCGGGTCCGCCTTCTGGGGGTCCACGCCGTAGCGGCAGATGGTGGTCACGCTGTCGCCATAGACCTCCTCCAGATAGGCCCGGCCCTTGTCGTGGGAGGCGGTCCAGGCGCTGGCCTCGGGGCTGTTCTGGAACAGGAACGCGCAGCACAGCTTCCTCTTGGCGAAAGACAGCAGCCCCGCCTTTTTCTCCTCCCCCACGGGGGCCAGGCTGACGGCGATGGGCTGGTCAATGGTACACACGCAAAGCTCCTTCCACACGGCGGTGAGGGTCTGCCGGTAGTCCTCCGCCTCCATGGCGAGGAACTCCGCCCCGGAATGGAACCTCAGCCACCGCAGGAGGGCGTCCCCGGCGGTCAGGCCGAGGTTGGCCCCGCCCAGGCGGTAGAAGCAGTCCCGGAAGGTGAAGTAGTGGCGTTTGAATTTCTTCTGGAAGTCCTCCGGCCACTCCTGGTCCCTGGCGAAGCCGAGGGCGGCCTGGAGCCCGGCGTATCCGCCCAGCTCGCTGAAGTGGATGCCCCAGCACTTGGAGCACCGGAAAAAGTCCAGGAACTCCATATAAATTTTGACCGTGATGTCATCGGACGCCTCGGGCATAAGGCGGATGACCTCCGCCCGGATGGTGGCGGAGCCCAGGGATTTGAGGACGCTGACCCGCTTGTTGCCCTCCTCCACGTAGAAGCGGCCCAGGTATTCGTAGCACTTGATGGGGTCATGGATGCCCTCGGTAAGCTGTGCGCTGCACAGGGTGGTCCATTTCAGGGCAAATTCCGTCTCGAGCCCCAGCAGAGGGAGGAAGCTGGGGGAGAAGGAATTGCACCGGGCGTCCTGGGTGGAGCCCACCACCAGATAGATGGGAATCTCCAGCGCCCCCAGGGACACCTGGGACAGACGGCTCTGGCAGATCTGCTGGAGGGACTGGATATAGGGATAGCGTCCCCGGTGGACGCAGCTCCGGTATTCCTTTTGACCCTGCTTCAGGGCCGCTTGATAATATTGAACCGCCTCACTGTTCGGCATAAAATTACTCCTTTTTTTCATTTTTCCCCCCTTCTCCCTGCGGGGGGGCGTTACTTTCTCTCTCCCCCTGGCCCCCCGTGGGGGGGGGACGCCCCTGCGGGGGGCGTTACTTTTCCCACGTGGGAAAAGTAACCAAAAGGACGCTCAGGGGGAGGCCCGCCGGACGGACGCTTCGCGTCCTCAGGCCGGGCCTCCCCCTGAGAACCCCCTGGTTTTACGGGGGTGCTCTATACGGGGGTTTTTTTGGGGGGCTTCCGGCGCGTGGGGTCGGGATGCATTCCCCCCCTGTTTCTGCTGCCGCCCATTTGCAGGCACTGTAACAGGGTGGGGTCCACGTATAGCGCCTGACGCGATGGACCTTACACGCCGCGGTGGGGGTTAGCGCGTCTACCCGTTGTGGCTGGTAAGCTGAAACATTTTTCGTCTGCCAAACATTTGCAGGCGAGCGCGTCTGCCCGCCGCAAAGCGATGTCCGGCGCCATTCAGGCGTTCTCAGGAGAAAATCAAATTTCCAGTACCCAACCCACGCAGGCCCCAGTGGGCCGGAAAACGAAGGGAAATCCATCCGCAAAGCCGCACAAGCCGGAAACCCACCTCCGCACCAAAAGCGGCGTGCCCTTGCCCTTAACGGGGGATTCTTAAGGGGGTGGCCGTCCTGAGGACGCGAAGCGTCCGGCCGGCGGCCACCCCCTTAAGCGTCCTTTTGGTTACTTTTCCCACGTGGGAAAAGTAACGCCCCCGGCAGGGGCCCCCCCCGCAGGGGGAAGGGGGAGAGCAGGAGGGGGGTCTACCCCTCGTCATCAATCTTGAGCACAGCCATGAAGGCTTCGGTGGGCATCTGCACAGTGCCCAAACTGCGCATTTTCTTTTTGCCCTCCTTCTGCTTCTCCAGCAGTTTCTTCTTCCGGGTGATGTCGCCGCCGTAGCACTTGGCCAGCACATCCTTGCGCAGGGCTTTGAGGGTCTCCCGGGCAATCACCTTGCCGCCGATCGCCGCCTGAATAGGCACCTCGAACATCTGACGGGGGATATTCTCCTTCAGCTTCTCACAGATCCGCCTCGCCCGCTTGTACGCCTTCTCCCGGTGGGCAATGAAGCTCAGCGCGTCCACCTGGTCCCCGTTGAGCAGCAGATCCACCTTCACCAGATCCGACGGACGGTACTCGTCCAGCTCGTAGTCCAGAGAGGCATAGCCCCGGGTCTTGGCCTTCAGCGTATCAAAAAAATCATAGATGATCTCGTTCAGCGGCATAAGGTACCGGATTTCTACCAGATTTGTGTCCAGATACTGCATATCCTTGTATTCCCCCCGCCTGTCCTGGCACAGGGGCATGATGCTCCCCACGTAGTCCGGCGGGGCGATGATGGACACGGCGGCGTAGGGCTCCATGGCCTGCTTGATGGAGCCGGGGTCGGGGTAGTTGTGGGGATTGTCCACCCGCACCACAGTCCCGTCGGTTTTCGTCACCTCGTAAATAACGGAGGGCAGTGTGGTAATCAGGTCCAGGTCAAATTCCCGCTCCAGCCGCTCCTGGATGATCTCCATATGAAGCATTCCCAAAAAGCCGCACCGGAATCCAAACCCCAGGGCAATGGACGATTCCGGCTCGAAGGACAGGGACGCGTCATTGAGCTGGAGCTTTTCCAGGGCGTCCCGCAGATCGGGGTATTTGGAGCCGTCCTCGGTGTACACGCCGCAGTACACCATCGCCTGGGCGGGGCGGTAGCCGGGCAGGGCTTCCGCCGTTGGGCGCTCCGCCCCGGTGATGGTGTCGCCCACCCGGGTGTCCTTCACGTTTTTGATGGACGCGGTGAACCAGCCCACCTCCCCGGCGGACAGCTCCTTGGCGCTGTCCATCCCCAGTGGGCGCAGGTAGCCGCAGTCCAGCACCGTATACTGCGCCCCGGACGCCATGAGCTTCACCTGCATCCCGGGCTTGATGGAGCCCTCCATGACGCGGAAATAGACGATTACGCCCAGATAGGGGTCGTACTGGCTGTCGAAGATCAGGGCCTTCAGCGGCGCGGATGGATCGCCGGAAGGGGCGGGGACGCTGCGCACGATGTCCTCCAGCACCGCCGGGATGTTGAGGCCCTGCTTGGCGGATATCTCCGGCGCGTCCAGGGCGGGCAGGCCGATGATGTCCTCGATCTCGTGCTTCACCCGCTCCGGGTCGGCGGCGGGCAGGTCGATTTTGTTCAGCACCGGGCGGATTTCCAAATCGTGGTCCAGGGCCAGGTAGGTGTTCGCCAGCGTCTGGGCCTCCACCCCCTGGGCGGCGTCCACCACCAGCACCGCCCCCTCGCAGGCGGCCAGGGAACGGCTCACCTCGTAGTTGAAGTCCACGTGGCCCGGGGTGTCGATGAGGTTGAGGCAGTAGGTCTCCCCGTCCTGGGCCTTGTAGTCCATGCGGACGGCCCGGGCCTTGATGGTGATGCCCCGCTCCCGCTCCAGGTCCATGTTGTCCAGCAGCTGGGATTCCATCTGCCGCTGCTCCACCGCGCCGCAGATCTCGATCATCCGGTCGGACAAGGTGGATTTGCCGTGGTCAATGTGGGCAATGATGGAAAAATTTCTGATTTTTGATTGGTCAGTCATATTGAAAAAACCTCCGTAGGCAAATCCACTCCCCGCCGCAGGCGGGGTGCGCGAAGCGCAGAATTCAAATCAAAAAGGGGCCCCCGCAAAGCCGCCCTTTGGCTTTGTGGGGAAAGGAGGAGCAAGGGAGCGTGCATAGCTTCCGCCGCAGGCGGAAGCGGCGCTAAGCGGACTTTGCGACGACGCGGGCAATGATGGAAAAGTTTCTGATTTTCGATTGGTCCGTCATGTCACACCTCCGGGGCTGTCAAAAATGGCGTCATAGTCGTAATTGGCAACAAACTGCCGCAGCTCGTCGATCTGGCTGTGGTAAACGTCGGGCCAGATTCGCCATTCGCCCTTCAGCATTTTCTGTGTCATCCAAGCGGTAACAGCAGACGAACAGTGGATGTGGTCGGTATAGTTTTCCAGATCGGTGATCACGTTCTGGGCATTGAGGAAGCTGATCACCGTCACGTTCTCGTATTCCAGCAGCCGTCCGGCGGCGTACTCCACCGCCGTGAGGACGGCGTCCCTGATCCCCTGCCGGGTGGCCTTGTCCCAGTACAGCATACTGTACGGCGGGAACCAGATGGTAAACTGGACGTCCGGGTGTTCCTCGATCCAGCCGCACACCACGTCCAGATTTTCCTCCGCCGCTTCCAGATAGGCATCGTCGGGGAGGACGGTCTCGCTGACCTCCGGCCGGAAGTAGTGCCCCAGGACCCACTCCTTGGAGAAGGTGTACCGCCCCTGCCACATATACGCCTCATCCAGGGTGAGCATTTCCTCCGTCCCCCGGAGCAGATAATTGCGCATGGCCTCCTGATAGGTCTCGGCGTTGAGCAGGTATTCCACGTCGTCCAGAGGGTTGAGGTTGTAGAGGTACTTCGGCAGCTCCACCGTCCGCTGGCTGTCAGGCCGTCTGAGGATATTGGGGTCCAGGCAGAAATAGACCCTGTCCAGCTCCGGGTGGGTGCGGAAAGCCAGCCGGAGGGCGGTGTCGAACTCGGTGATCCAGCCGTCAGGGAAGGTGATCTTCAGCGTCTCCTCCCCCAGCCCCTCGGTGAACCAGCTGGCCCGGTAGTTGGCCACCAGGGAGGTGCCCATCACCACGGCGGAATAGTCCTGATGCCGGATCAGCCCCGCCATCTGGTAGCGCTGGCTGTTGAACCGGGAGGTCTCCCCCTCCTCCAGTCCGCGGAGTACAAAAAAGGGGTCCGCCGCCACCAGCAGCAGGCTCAATACGCTGAAGCAGGCCAGAACGCTCCCGACGACCCCGATAAAAAAATGCTTTGCCTTCATACCGCGCCTCCCTTCCGCTCAGAAGTTCGCGTAGATAAACGTGTCCACTCCTGAGAAGAACAGCACCGACCCCCCTATGCACAGCACACACAGCACCGCCCTCCACACCGTGGGGCGGAAGCGTTCCGCCTGGACCGCCGGGTTGGGGCAGGCCAGCAGGGCCAGCCCCAGCGGGAGCACCGTCAGCGGCGCCCAGTAGATCAGCTCCTGCCCCCCCGGCATCCACAGCCCCTGGAGGTACTTCAGGGCGTTGGACAGCACCTCCAGCGGCAGGGCGGCGGCAAACTCCTCCCCGGGCAGGCCCCAGCCGGGCTGGAACAGCCCGCCCAGCAGGGCCAGGGCCTGCTCCAGGCTCTCCGCCCGGAAGAACACCCAGGCGATGTTGACGAACACAAAGGTGAGCAGCCACCCCAGAGGCCGGGGCAGGGTAATCCTTCCCTTGAGCAGCCGCTCCGCCACCTGGGCCGCGCCGTGGAGGGCGCCCCAGATGATAAAGCCCCAGCCCGCCCCGTGCCACAGGCCGGACAGAAGGAAGACGAGCATGATATTGCGGCAGGTCGCCGCCATCCCCCTGCGGCTGCCGCCCAGGGGAATGTAGACGCACTGGCGGAAAAAGGTGGATAGGGTGATGTGCCACCGGCTCCAGAAATCCTTGACAGACACCGCCTGATAGGGGCTGTTGAAGTTCACCGGCAGCTGAATCCCCATCATCCGGGCCATGCCGGAGGCCATGTCGCAGTAGCCGGAGAAATCGAAGTAAATTTCCAGGGTGTAGCACAAAATGGTCAGCGCCGTGTCCGTGGGGGACAGTGTGCCGATATTGTCGTAGCCGTAGTTGGCCCCGTTGGCGAAGATGGCGGCGGCCAGCACTTTTTTGGCCAGCCCCAGGCCGAAGCAGTACAGCCCCGCCGCCATATCGTCCCAGGAAAAGGGGGCGGGCTCCCGGAGCTGGGGGGCCAGCTCCCCCACCCGGGTGATGGGGCCGCAGGTGGCGGTGGCGAAGAAGGTGAGGCAGCAGGCGTAGTCCAGGGGGGACACGCCCGTCCCCACGGCCCCGTCACAGCAGTCCCGCAGCCAGAAAATCTGCTGGAAGGTGACGAAGGACAGCCCTAAGGGGGACAGCCAGCCGGGGGGTGCGAACACCCCCTCCAGCGACGTCAGGGAGAGGGCAAAGCCGGTGTACTTGAAGAAGGCCAGCACCGCCAGCAGCAGTCCGGACCCCGCCCACAGCAGGGGCCGCTTTCTGTCCGGATGCCGGAGGATGGCCCGGCCCAGCAGGAAGCTGGCCGCGCCCTCCCCCGCCAGCACCAGCAGGGACCAGGGCGCGCCCCAGCCGCAGAACAGCACGCCCGCGCACAGCAGCAGCGCCCGGGCCCGCCGGTTCCCCAGCCGGGTGTTGACCGCCCGCCACAGGACCAGCACCAGCGGCAGATAGAACAGCACAAACAGATGGCTTTGCACACTCATTTACGTTACCTCGGTTTTGCCTTTGCGGTCAGCGGGTGTTCTCCAGATGGCTGGCCATTTCGCCGTTGAGCCGCTCGCCGCAGGTGTGGACGATTTGCAGAAGGGACTGGTAAGTGCCCGGATATGCCTCCTTCATGGCGGCGTGGTCCATGGGCGGGAACTTGGCGTCCTTGCCCACCCGGTTGAGCGCCTCCACGTATTCCGCCTCGCTCATAATGATGTCCGCCCGGGGCAGGCCCGCCTGGAACCACTCGCCGGGGACGTTGAAAAAGCCGTCGTTCTCGTTCCCGCTGGCCATATGGAGGTGCCGGAACAGGATATACACCGTGCAGGATAAGTAGTTGGCGGCGGCCC
Organism: Oscillospiraceae bacterium; assembly: GCA_910575695.1. Classification (GTDB taxonomy): domain Bacteria; phylum Bacillota; class Clostridia; order Oscillospirales; family Oscillospiraceae; genus Enterenecus. The sequence continues at coordinate 136,258 of CAJTGJ010000001.1, forward strand.
GGATGGCCTTTTTGCTGCCCAGCCGGCTGAGCAGGTCGAACAGCACCCCGATGGAGTTGACCACCAGCTTCTTGGACAGGGTGGCCAGCACAGAGCCCCGCAGGACGTTGTCCCGCTCGTCGGACACGTCGTACAGGGTGTCCGCGTCCAGGATGGTGGTGCCGTCCCGGCTGAGGGTGCGGCCCAGAAGGAAGTCGGCGGACACATTATAGAAATCGCAGGCCTTGACCACGAACACCAGTCCAGGCTCACGGGCTCCGTTCTCGTAGTGGGAAAGCAGCGCCTGGGAAATGCCGAGGGCCTTGGCGGCCTGCCGCTGGGAAATCCCCTTCTCCTGCCGGAGCAGGGAAAGGGTGCGTGAAAAATCCGGATTTGTCATTTCGTTTATTTCCCCCTTGTGTATCTCTTGTCACGGGTCCGCCCATCCAGGACCGGCGGCGTCTTAACATAGCAACACAGCAGGTATAGTATAACCACGGAAAAACGTTTTGTAAAGAGTATCTTGTTGAAAGAATACGGCGGGTTTGTGATTTTCCCCAGAAACCTCTTGAAAAAGCCGGGATTTGGTGGTACATTATTTTCAACGCGGCAAATGCCGCCCCGTCACGAAAATATCAGATTCTGGAGGGATATGTCCCATGTTTAAAAAACTCATTCAAAAGCTGAAGCACAATCCCAAGACCATCGTCTTTACCGAGGGCTCCGACCCCCGCATTCTGGAGGCGTCCGCCCGCCTGCTGTCCGGCACCTTCCTCACCCCCATCCTCATCGGCGACCGGGAGGAGATCCTGGAGGCCGCGGACCGGGAGTGCCTCAACGTCCGGGACGTGCAGATCCTGGACCCCCTCAACTATGACGCCATGGACGAGATGGTGGAGAAGATGGTGGAGCTGCGCCGCGGCAAAATGACCCCCGAGCAGTGCCGCGACGCCCTGAAGCAGGGCAACTACTTCGGCACCATGCTGGTGGCCATGGGCAAGGCGGACTGCCTGCTGGGCGGCGCCACCTACTCCACCGCCGACACCGTGCGCCCCGCCCTCCAGCTGGTCAAGACCAGGCCGGGCAACAAGATCGTGTCCTCCTGCTTTATCCTGGTGCGCCCCTTCGCCACCGGCGGCAACCAGGTGCTGGCCATGGGGGACTGCGCCATCAACATCGAGCCCACCGAGGACGAGCTGGTGGAGATCACCCAGGAAGTCGCCAAGTGCGCCCGGATTTTCGGCGTGGACCCCAAGGTGGCCATGCTGAGCTACTCCACCCACGGCTCCGGCAAGGGCCCCAACGTGGACAAGATGCGCAACACCGCCAAGCGGCTCCAGGACATGATGCTGGACTTCCCCGTGGACGGCGAGTTCCAGTTTGACGCCGCCGTCAACCCCTCGGTGGGCCAGCTGAAGTTCCCCGGCTCCCCGGTGGCGGGCTACGCCAACACCTTCATCTTCCCCGACATCACCTCGGGCAACATCGGCTACAAAATCGCCCAGCGCATGGGCAACTTCGACGCCTACGGCCCCATCCTGCTGGGCCTGAACGCCCCCATCAACGACCTGTCCCGGGGCTGCAACGCCCTGGAAGTCTACTCCATGGCCATCATCACCGCCGCCCTGGCGGAATAACCCGGCCCCGTCCAGGCGAATCAGACGCCCCCTGCCGTCGGCAGGGGGCGCTTTCTATCCTTCCAGCCCGGCCGCAAGCCGCCGGAACAGCCCCATCAGGGCGCTAAGGTCCTTCCCGCCGCGGTCCAGCGCGGGGTTGTACTCCACGCATTCAAAGGAGACGGTCTGCCCCGTGCCCAGCACGCCGCGCAGGATCCGCTCCACCTGGGCCAGCGTCAGCCCGTCCGGCAGGTTGTATCCGGTGGCGGTAAATTCCGACGGGTCCAGCACGTCCACATCGAAGCTGATGTGCACCCGTTTTCCCGCCAGGGCGGGGAGGACCTCCGCCAGCACCGCCTCCAGCCCCCGCTCCCGCACCTCCCGCGCGGTGTGCAGGTGGGCGCCCACCCGCTCCACGATGCCGTACTCCGGCGGGTCGATGCTCCGGGCGCCGATGATGTGCAGGTTTTCCCCCAGAAGGTTCACCCGGTTTTTTCCCACCGTCAGCGCGTCACAGCACAGCCCGCAGGCCGCCGCCAGATCCATGCCGTGGATGCAGCCGCTCACCGAGCTCTGGTCCGTGTTGATGTCTGTGTGGGCGTCCACATACACCACCGCCAGGCTGTCCGCCCCGTAAAACTCCCCCAGCGCCGCCAGGGTGCCCATGGCGCAGGAGTGGTCGCCCCCGATGACCACGGGGTATTCCCCCCGCTCCAGGGCGGTGAGTACATTGGCCCTCAGCCGGCGGCACACCTCCATCACCGTGTCCAGATGCCGCAGGCCCTCCGGCCACGTCCCGCAGGGGGCCAGCTTTTCCATGGGCAGCAGGACGGCGTCCCCCAGCAGGCCGGGCAGGCCCGCCTGTATCAGGGCGTCAAAGGCCCCCTCGCTCCCCCGGGTGGGGGAGCCGCAGGACACCGCCGCCTCCGCCAGTGCGTACCGGCGCTTCATCGCGTCAACTCCCTTTGAACAAAAAACCGCCTGCCGGATGGCAGACGGCTCTTTTTTGATTTGCTTACGCCAGCTTGTTCAGCTTCAAGGTCATGGCGCTCTTTTTGTTGGCAGCGTTGTTGCTGTGCAGCAGACCCTTGGCAGCGGCCTTGTCCACAGCCTTGACAGCCACCTTATACGCGGCATCGGCCTCGCTGCGGTTGCCGCCGGCCACCGCGGCCTCAAACTTCTTCAGGTTGGTCTTGAGCGCGGACCTCTGCGCCTTGTTCTGTGCGGCCTTGGTGGAATTGACCAGGACGCGCTTCTTGGCAGACTTGATATTGGGCAAACCAAACACCTCCTCCGATTTTAAATCCGTTTGACGGCGGTTTCCCGCCGCAGATTTGTATTTTAACATCAAAAGAAAAAAATTGCAACACCTTTTTTCATTTTTTCGCATAGAAACTTTTCACCGGCAGAAAATAGGCGCGGACGGCTGAGCAAGCCACAACATTTAGTGGAAAGGGGAGCGTGTCATGACACAACGCCGCACCGATCTGGCGGTCGAGGCCCATCAGCTCTGGCAGGAGGAGGCGGGCGGGACGGCCCATCCCGGCGTCCGGGCGGAGGAGCGGGAGCGGGAGGGCTTTGCCGTCAGCGCCGTCACCGTGGCCAGCCCGGAAGCGGCCCAGGCCCTGGGCAAGCCGGAGGGCGTATATATCACCATCGAGCTGGACGGCCTGCTCCGCCGGGAGGAGGGGGCGTTCCAGCGGGCGGTTTCGGCGGTGGCGGGCGAGCTGCGCCCCCTTCTGCCGGACAGCGGCCCCGCCCTGGTGATGGGCCTGGGCAGCCGGACGGTCACCCCGGACCTCATCGGCCCGCTGACAGTGGACCATCTGCTGGTCACCCGGCATTTGGTGGAGCACGTGCCCGAGCACTTTGGAAGCCTGCGCCCGGTGGCGGCGGCGGCGCCCGGGGTGCTGGCCTCCACAGGGATGGAGAGCAGCCTGGTGGCCGGGGCGCTGGCGGGCCGGCTGGAGCCGTCCTGCGTCATCGCGGTGGACGCCCTGGCCTCCCGCTCGCTGGAGCGGCTGTGCCGCACGGTCCAGCTGTCCGACACCGGGGTGATCCCCGGCTCGGGCGTGGGCAACCACCGCAGCCCGCTGAACCGGGAGAGCCTGGGCGTGCCGGTGCTCACGGTGGGGGCGCCCACGGTGGTGGACGGGGCCACCCTGGCCCTGGACCTGCTGGAGCGGGGCGGCAGAACGGGGGTGGACCGGGCCGGACTGCCCGGCGGGGAGGACTTCTTCGTCACCCCTCGGGAGGTGGACCAGCGGGTGGCCGATATGGGCAAGGTGCTGGGCTACGCGGTGAGCCTGGCCCTGAACCCGTCCCTGAGCATAGACGACCTGACCATGCTTCTGGAATGACCGCACAAAACCGTCCATCCCGCCGCATTTCCAAGTATGCGCCGCCTGCCCGCCGCAGAACGACTCCCGGCACCATTCAGGCGTTTCCAGGAGAAAGCAAAACCATCAGCGCCCCACCCATTTAGGCCCCAGTGGGCCGGAAAGCGAAGGGAAATCCATTCGCAAAGCCGCTCAAGCCGGAAACCCACCTCAGCACCGAAAGCGGCGTGCCCTTGCCCTTAACGGGGGATTCTTAAGGGGGTGGCCGTCCTGAGGACGCGCAGCGTCCGGCCGGCGGCCACCCCCTTAAGCGTTCTCTTTGGTTACTTTCTCTCACGGGAGAGAAAGCAACGCCCCCCGACAAAATGCCTGTTGTCCTCCCAAGCGTTTTCTGGTATACTCTACCTGCTGCAAATTCCGAAGGGAGGACCTCGCCGTGAAACAACTGCTGGACAAGCTGCTCCGCGCCCACCCCCTGATCCGGTTCGCGGCGGACACGGCGGACGTCTATTTCTCCAGAAAGGTGGGCCGGGCCGCGGCGGAGCTGGCCTATTTCCTCATCCTCACCTTTTTCCCCATCATGATCTGCGTGTCCGCTTTTGTCAACGAGCTGCACCTGGACCTGACCCGCCTGCTGGAGCAGGCCGGCCCCTTCCTGCCCGAGGGCGTGCTGGCCATCTTCCGGGACTACCTCACCTATATCGACACCAACCAGTCCGCCGCCATGCTGTTCTCCGGGGCCCTGCTCACCATCCTGTTCGCCTCCGCCGCCGTGCGGGGGCTGATGACCTTCATGCAGGAGCTGTATGGCCGGGCCACCTTCCGGGGGCTGTGGCAGTTCGCGGCCAGCATCCTGTTCGCCGTCCTCCTGCTGGTCACCATCTACCTGTCCCTGGCGGTGGTGGTGACGGGCAACTGGTTCTTCCACATGCTGGGGCAGGCGCTCAATCTGGAGGGGCTCACCGAACGCTTCAGCGCGTGGCAGTCCGTCAAATACCTGCTCCTGCTGGGCATGGTGTTCCTGTTCATCCTCCTGCTGTACCGCTTCGCCGCCCCGCTGGATAAGCCCCGCCCGCCGGTGGTGCCGGGGGCGCTGGGGGCGTCGGCGGCGCTGGCTGCCGCCTCCATGATCTTCTCCGCCCTGATGAGCAATTCCGCCCGGTATTCCCTGGTGTACGGCTCTCTGGCGTCGGTGATCATCATGCTGGTGTGGCTGTACCTGTGCGGCAATATTTTAATCATGGGCAACGTGGTGAACTACGTGCTCTTTTCCCGCCGGCGGGAGCGGCGGGGCGCATAAAATCCGGACGATCCGCCACACTATCCCATATCAGGATAGGGGGCGGATCGTCATGTGGCAAATCGGCGTCTGGGAGCGGGACGAGGGGGTGGCGGAGCGGGTCAGCCGTCTGGCCGGTGGCTGTTCCGCCCTGGTGCGGGCGTGCCGCCATCCGGCGCTGCTGGCGGGGATCGCGCTGGACCTGCTGGTGGTGACGCCGGGGGCGTCGGGCTGGGCGGGGGCGGGGGCCCTGCAGTGCCGCACGGCCCTGCTGCCCGGGGGGCGCGCCGCCCTGACCCGGGCCCTGCCCGCCGACACCCTCATCAGCTACGGCCCATCGGGGCGCAACACCCTCACCCTGTCCAGCCTGGACGAGCTGCGGGCATCGGTGGCGGTCCAGCGGGAATTTACCGCCCTGGACGGCCGGACGGTGGAGCGGCAGGAGCTGGTGCTCCCCTATGACGGGCGCCCGCCGGAGCTGCTGCTGGCGGAGGCGGGGGCGGCGCTCCTGCTGGGGAAACTGGCGGGGGAGGGGTAACGGGAAAGCGGCCTGGACGGGCCGCTTTTTCCGTTTGAAGGGGGATTCCCCAGGCGGGGCGGACTTTTCCCTTGCCTCATATGCCAGCCTGCACCGGCCCTCCCGCGCCAGGAGACCCGACGCCGACTGCCCCTTTGCCGCCTCCCGCCGGAGGCGGCTTTTTTCCATTTCCCCCCTTTACGTCCCCAAAACGATGTGATATAATTCCAACTATCAGATTGGAGGGACCACTGTGGAAGAATTGGCGGAACTCAAGCGCAGGCTTACGGAGGAACGGCCCGCCAGTTGGGACGGCCTGCCCGATATCCCGCTGTACATGGACCAGGTGGTGTCCTACCTGGCCCGGCAGACCGCCTGCTTCGGCGAGGGGGAGGGCCTCACCTCCGCCATGATCAACAACTATATCAAGGACGGCCTGCTGGCCCGGGCCAACGGCAAAAAATACGACCAGGTCCACCTGGCCTACCTCACCGCCATCGGCGCGCTCAAGCAGGTCATGTCCGTGCGGGAGATGAAGGTGCTCACCACCGTGGGCCGGGAAATGCGGGAGCCGGACAAGCAGTACGAGTATTTTTGCAGCTACCTGGACCAGGCCCTCACCGATGCCGCCGGCCAGATCGACGAGAATACGTCCGACCACGACCTGCCCAAGCTGGTGCTGGACCTGGCCATGCGGAGCTATGCCAACATGATCGCCTGCCGTCAGGCGCTGGCCGTCCTGGCCCAGCGCACCGGGCATGAGGATCTGCTGAAAAAGAAGAAATAACCTGCGGCCCCGCCGGGCCGTCAAACGTCATCTTAGTTTTGGAGGTACTGACCATGAGCAATTACGTCATCATCACCGATTCGTCCTGCGACCTGCCCGACCGCCTGGTCAGGGAGCTGGAGCTGGAAGTGCTCCCCCTGGCGTTCATCATGGACGGCCGGACCTATCGGAATTATCCGGATAACCGGGAGATGTCCCCGGAGGACTTCTACGGCAGGCAGAAGGACGGCCTGATGGCCACCACCAACGCCGTCAATGTGGGCGAGGCGTCCGACGCCATGGAGGCTGTGCTGAAGCAGGACAAGGACGTGCTGGTGCTGGGCTTCTCCTCCGGGCTGTCCACCACCTATAACTCCTTCAAGATCGCCGCGGACGAGCTGGCGGAGAAGTATCCCAGCCGCAGAATTTACACGGTGGACACCCTGTGCGCCTCCCTGGGGCAGGGGATGTTCGTGTACCAGGCGGCGAAAATGCGCCAGGAGGGCAAGTCCATCGAGGAGGTGCGGGACTGGGCGGAGGCCAACAAGCTGCGCCAGTGCCACTGGTTCACCGTCAACGACCTGTTTTTCCTGAAGAAGGGCGGGCGGGTATCCGCCGCCACCGCCGTGGTGGGGACGATGCTCCAGATCAAGCCGGTGATGCACGTGGACAACGAGGGCCATCTCATCAAGGCGGACACCGCCCGGGGCCGCAAGGCGTCGCTGAAGGCCCTGGTGGACAAGGTGGGCGAGCTGGCGGAAAATCCCGCGTCCCAGGTCATGTTCATCAGCCACAGCGACTGTCTGGCGGACGCCCAGTATGTGGCGGACGAGATCAAAAAGCGCTTCGGCGCCAGGGAAATTATCATCAACTCCATCGGGCCGGTGATCGGCGCACACACCGGCCCGGGCTGCGTCGCCCTGTTTTTTACCGGTACCCACCGGTGAGGGCCCCTTCCGGGGGGCGTTACTTTCTCTCACGTGAGAGAAAGTAACCAAAGAGAACGCTTAAGGGGGTGGCCGCCGGCCGGACGCTGCGCGTCCTCAGGACGGCCACCCCCTTAAGAATCCCCCGTTAAGGGCAAGGGCACGCCGCTTTCGGTGCTGAGGTGGGTTTCCGGCTTGAGCGGCTTTGCGAATGGATTTCCCTTCGTTTTCCGGCCCACTGGGACCTAAATGGGTGCGGTACTGATAATTTTGGTTTTCTCTTGGGAACGCCTGAATGGTACCTGACATCGGTTTGCGGTGGGTTGGCGCGCTCGCCTGCAGACGTGTGATAGACGATAAATGTGCCGACGTACAACCATAGCCGGTAGACGCACTCTCCCGCACCGCGGCGAGTAAGGCCCACCACGTCAGGCGCAGTCCGTGGACCATGCCCATCAAATCAGTGACTGAACATGGAAGCGCCAGCGTAAACAGGGGGAAATACATCCTGGTTTTGCGCGCCGGAAAGCCCCCAACAACACTCCCGTATAGAGCACCCCCGTAAAAACAGGGGGTTCTTAGGGGGAGGCCCGCCTTTAGGACGCGAAGCGTCCGGTCCGGCGGGCCTCCCCCTAAGCGTCCTTTTGGTTACTTTTCCCACGTGGGAAAAGTAACGCCCCCGGCAGGGGCCCCCGCCGTCGGGCGGTATTTTTTTTTGCCCTGAAAATCCCTCTTGACAAGGGGGGCGCTTGCGTGTATACTGTGTATATCGTATATATACAAAATATCGGTCCCGCTGACGAGCGGAGCCGAAATGAGGTGTACCATGGACATCATCATCAGCAATTCCTCCGGCGTGCCGATCTATGAGCAGATCGTCCGCCAACTGAAAGGGCTCATCCTTTCCGGCGCGCTCCCCGAGGGCGAGGCCCTGCCCTCCATGCGGCTGCTGGCCCGGGACCTGCGCATTTCCGTCATCACCACCAAACGGGCCTACGAAGAATTGGAGCGGGACGGCTTCCTCACCACCGTCCCCGGCAAGGGCTGCTTTGTGGCCGCTCAGAACCGGGAGACCCGGCGGGAGGCCGTGCTGTGCCAGGTCGAGGAACATCTGTCCCAGGCGGTGGACACGGCGAAAGCCGGGGCCGTGGGCCTGGACGAACTCACCGAAATGCTCAACACATTGTATAGCGAGGAATGACTTATGACAAATTGTATTGAAACCAAGGGGCTTGTCAAAGAATACAAGACCTTTACCCTGGGGCCTATCGACCTCAAGGTTCCCGGCGGCTCCATCATGGGCCTGATCGGAGAGAACGGGGCGGGCAAGACCACCCTGATCAAGTCCATGCTGGGCATCGTCAAGCCCACCGCCGGAGAGACCGTCATGCTGGGCGGCGATCCGGACCGCGCCAAAGAGGATATCGGCATGGTGCTGGACGACTGCTTTTTCTCCGAGTACCTGCGGGTGCGGGACGTGGAGACGGTGCTGTGCCGGGTGTTCAAGACCTGGGACAAGGGGCTGTACCGGGACTGTCTGGACAAGTTCGGCCTGTCCGGGGCGAAGAACATCAAGGAGCTGTCCCGGGGTATGCGGATGAAGCTCTCTCTTGCGGCGGCGCTGGCCCACCGGCCCAGGCTCCTGCTGCTGGACGAGGCCACGGCGGGGCTGGACCCGGTGGTGCGGGATGAGATCCTGGACGAATTTCTGGCCTTCGTCTCCGACGAGGACCACGCCATCCTGATTTCCAGCCACATCACGTCGGACCTGGAGAAGGTGGCGGACTACATCGCCTACCTCCACCAGGGAAAGCTGCTGCTGTGCGACGAGAAGGACCGCCTGCTGGAGAGCTATGGGCGGCTGGTGTGCGCCCGGGAGGAGCTGGCCCAGGTGGACCGGGGCTATGTGGTGGCCACCCGGAAGAGCCAGTATTCCACCGAGGCGCTGATCCGGCACAAGAACGACTTTAAGCGCACCTATCCCCGCCTGACGGTGGAGCCGGTGACGCTGGACGAGCTGATGGTATTCGTGGTAAAGGGGGAGAAAGCATGACCGGCTTGATTTTGAAGGATTTCCTTATTCTGCGCAAGACCCTGCGCTCCTATCTGTTTATGCTGGTTGTATATGTGGGCATCGCTTTTACCGGGGTGTGGTCGGCGGACATCGTCGGCGTGCTGATGGTAGTCATGGTCGTGATGCTTCCCATGAATGTGTTTGCCTACGACAAGCAGGCCAAGTGGGACACCTACGGTCTGGCCCTGCCAGTGGGCCGCACGAAAACGGTAGCCGCCCGGTATGTCTGCGTCCTGTTGCTGTGCCTGCTCAGCGTAGGCCTGACGGCCATTCTCGGCATGATGCTGTATGCCGCCGGACGGGTGGAGGAGCCCGTGGAATTCCTGGTGAGCTGTTCGGTGACGGGCCTGATGGCCGTACTGGTAAACGCCATCAGGCTGCCCTTCCTGTACAAATTCGGCCCGGAGCGGGCCCGGATGATGTTCTTCGGCATCATGGGCGGGATCGTTCTGCTGGTTGTCGCGGCCCTGTTTCCCCTGGGCGGGCTGGAATGGCTCAAAGCCCTGGAGCTTGCCGAGCCCACCCCGGCGCAGGCCGCCGCCATTCCCGTGATCGCGGCCATTGCGGGGCTGGCCCTGCTGACGGTGTCCTTCCTGCTGTCCCGGCATTTTTACGGGCAGAAGGATGTGTAACGAAACCAAGCCCCCGGCGCACCGCGCCGGGGGCTTTCCGCGTCAGAAATAGAACAATTCCTCGAATTTTTTGTCCAGCGCCACGCACAAAATCAACGCCAGCTTGGCGGTGGGGCTGAACTGCCCCGTCTCGATGGAGCTGATGGTGTTCCGGGACACCCCCACCAGCTCCGCCAGCGCCGCCTGGGACAGCCCCGCCTGGGTGCGGGCGTCCTTCAGGCGGTTTTTCAGGATCAGGCTGTCGTCCATCAGAAAATACCCAGCTCACTGCGCAGATAGAACCATAGGAAGCCCAAGAACAGCCCCACTCCCAGCAGAGCCAGAACCAGATCCGACTTTTTGCGCAGCTTCACGGACCGCACAATGTAAACGGTGGCCATGATGGCCCAGTCCACCGTCCACACGCCGAAGTCCGCCACGCCCAGCATCTGACGGTGGAGCGTGGTAAGAAGGACGCACACGATAATGCCCACAGTGAGGGCGGCGTCGTTGGCCTTCTGGAAGGCAGCCTGTTCCACCGGGTCTTTGTATTGGTTCTCCCTGCGGCTTTTCGCCAGAATTTCGTTTTTGTCCATCTTCAGGTTCCTCCAAATCCGTATTACCAAGTTTACTTGGCATTGCCATCATAGCACCGCCAAGTTTACTTGTCAACAGGTTTGCCAGGAAAACTTTGCAATGGCCCTTCCCTTTGCAGGGGGCGCCCCTGCCGGGGGCGTTACTTTTCCCACGTGGGAAAAGTAACCAAAAGGACGCTTAAGGGGGAGGCCGCCGGACGGACGCTTCGCGTCCTCAGGCCGGCCACCCCCTTAAGAATCCCCCGTTAAGGGCAAGGGCACGCCGCTTTTTATGCGGAGGTGGGGTTCCGGCTTGTGCGGCTTTGCGGATGGATTTCCCTTCGTTTTCCGGCCCACTGGGGCCTGCGTGGGTGGGGTACTGATGATTTTGGTTTCTCCTGAGAACGCCTGAATGGCGCCGGACATCGTTTTGCGGCGGGCAGACGCGCCCGCCTGGACGATTGAGGTTAGATGAGAAATGTTTCAGCTTACCAGCCACGGCGGGTAGAAGCACCAACCCCCACCGCGGCGAGTAAGGCCCACCGCGTCAGGCGCTATTCGTGGGCCGCACCCATCAATCAATGACTGAACATGGAAGCGCCAGCGTAAACAGGGGGAAATACATCCTGGTTTTGCGCGCCGGAAACCCTCACCAACACCCCCGTATAGAGCACCTTCGTAAAAACGGGGGGTTCTTAGGGGGGCGGCCGCCCCCCTAAGCGTTCTCTTTGGTTACTTTCTCTCACGTGAGAGAAAGTAACGCCCCCCCCCGCAGGGGGCCCCTGCGATTTGACGTTATCCACCACCGGTGGTATAATGAAAAAACAAAGGGGGGTATGCCCATGGACCTGCACCGCCGCCACATCGGTATGCGCATCATTAAAACAGTCATCGCGGTATTCCTGTGCGGCCTGCTGGCCTTCATCCGGAATACGTCCGCGCTGTTTTCCATGTTCGCCGCCCTGTTCTGTATCCAGAAATCCACGGGCCAGACCATCGAATCCTCCGTCAACCGGATGCTGGGCACTCTGGTGGGCGGCGTGGTGGGGGTGCTGACGGTATACGCCATGGATGTGCTGAATATCCTGCACATCGACCTGCTCCGGTATTTCCTGATGGCCCTGCTCCTGATCCCCGTCATTGAGCTGTGCCTGGTCATTAAAAAACCGGACTGCGCCGGGATGGCCTGCATGGTGGTGATGTGCCTGGTGGTGGACCCAGGCGACAAACCCGCCATCTACTCCATTGAGCGGCTGTTTGAGACGCTGGTGGGCGTGGCGCTGGCCTGCGGCATCGACATACTGCTCCCCCACCACCCCCACCCGCCCAAAGAGGAGGCCCCCAGGGAGGAAGCCGGACCCCCGGAGGAAGCGCCATGACTTATCAGGACATTCACCCCGCCGTCTTTCTGTCCCGGCCCAACCGCTTCATCGCCCGGGTGGAGCTGGACGGGGCGGTGGAGACGGTGCACGTAAAAAACACGGGCCGCTGCCGGGAGCTGCTGGTTCCCGGCTGTACCGTGTACCTGGAGGGGAGCGCCAACCCCCGGCGCAAGACAAAATACGACCTGGTGGCGGTGGAAAAGGCCCGCACGGGCCTGCCGCCCCTGCTCATCAACATGGACGCCCAGGCCCCCAACCGGGTGTTCGGCGAATGGATGGCGGCAGGGAAGGGGGCTGATCTGGGCTTGCCCAGGCCCGCCCTGCTCCGCCCGGAGACGGCCTGGGGCAATTCCCGGTTCGATTTTTACTGGGAGGAATCAGAAACGGGCCGGAAGGGCTTTGTGGAGGTCAAGGGCTGTACCCTGGAGGCCGGCGGACGCGCCCTGTTTCCGGACGCCCCCACCCAGCGGGGCGTCAAGCACCTGCGGGAGCTGACCGCCTGCCGCGAGGCGGGGTATGAGGCGGCGGTGTGCTTCGTCCTCCAGATGGCGGGCATGGACGTTTTCTCCCCCAACGACGCCACCCATCCGGAGTTCGGCGCCGCCCTGCGGGAGGCCGCCCGGGCCGGGGTCAAGGTGCTGGCGGTGGAGTGCGGCGTCACCCCCCGCAGCCTGGTGATGACCCGCCCGGTGGCCGTGGCGCTGCAGGGACGCCGCAAAGATTCCGCTCCAGGAGGCACGCTATGACGCACAGGGAACTGGACAAGCTGCTGGCGCTGGTGATCGCCCAGGCCAAGGCCATCAAGATCCCCGTGTCGGACCGCATCTGCCCCCAGGTCAGGGTGAACCGCCGGGCCCGCACCCGCTTCGGCTGCTGTATCCGCCGTGACGGCGCGTATACCATCGAGCTGTCCGACCTGCTGGCCCGGGAGGGCTCGGAGGACGCGGTTTTGCAGGTGCTGGCCCATGAGGTGCTCCACACCTGCTATGGCTGCTCCAACCACGGCGCCCGCTGGAAGGGCTACGCCCAGCGGATGAACGCCGCCTACGGCTTCCACATCAGCCGCACCGACAACCACCAGGCCCTGGGCCTCCCGGATGACCGCCCGGTGCGCTATTGGGTGGTGTGCACCCGGTGCGGGCATAAAATCCCCCGGATGAAACGCTCCCCGCTGGTAGACCACCCGGAGCGCTACCGCTGCAAATGCGGCGGGGCCCTGCGGGTGGAGAACAATATAGAAAGGTGATGACCAGTATGAACCGCAGCGCCGGAATTTTAATGCCCATCTTCTCCCTCCCCTCCCCCTACGGCATCGGTACCATGGGGCAGGCCGCCAGGGACTTTCTGGACTTCCTCCAGGCGGGGGGGCAGAGCTATTGGCAGCTCCTCCCCGTGGGCCCCACCAGCTACGGCGATTCCCCCTACCAGTCCTTTTCCTCCTTCGCGGGCAACCCCTATTTTATCGACCTGGACGATCTGGCGGCGGACGGCCTGCTGGAGCCGTCGGAGTACCAGAACCTTGACTGGGGCCAGCCGGACAAGGTGGATTACGGCCTGCTGTACGCCGCCCGCTATCCGGTGCTTCGCAAGGCGGTGAAGCGCCTGCTGGCCGGCCCGCCGGCGGATTATCAGGCGTTTCTGTCCGAAAACAGCGACTGGCTGGACAACTACGCCCTGTTCATGGCCGTCAAGGGAGAATACGGCGGCGTGTCCTGGCAGGAGTGGCCGGAGGGCCTGCGCCTGCGCCAGGACAAAGCGCTGGCCGGGGCCAGGGCCCGCCTGGAGGACGAAATCCACTTCTGGCTGGGGGTGCAGTATCTGTTTTTCCGCCAGTGGGACGCCCTGAAGGCGCTGGCCCATCAGCGGGGCATTTCCATCATCGGCGACCTGCCCATCTACGTGGCCCTGGACAGCGCCGACGTGTGGGCCAGCCCCGGGCAGTTCCAGCTGGACGAGGACCTGGCCCCCACCGAGGTGGCGGGCTGTCCGCCGGACGCCTTCACCGCCGACGGGCAGCTGTGGGGCAACCCCCTCTTTGACTGGGAGAAGATGAAGGAGGACGGCTACCGCTGGTGGCTAAGGCGCATCGGGTTCCAGTTCCGCCTGTTCGACGTGCTGCGCATCGACCACTTCCGGGGCTTTGACGAGTATTACGCCATCCCCTACGGCGACAAGACCGCCCGGAACGGCCGCTGGAAGCCCGGCCCCGGCCTGGACTTCTTCAAAACGGTGAACCGGGAGCTGGGGCGCAGGGAAATCATCGCCGAGGATCTGGGCTTCCTCACCGACACGGTGCGCAAACTGCTGAAAAACACCGGCTACCCCGGCATGAAGGTGCTGGAGTTCGCCTTCGACCCCAAAAACCGGGACAGCGAATACCTCCCCCACCGCTTCCAGCGCAACTGCGTGGTGTACGCCGGGACCCACGACAACGAGACCATCGAGGGCTGGCTGGAGTCCGCGCCGCCCAACCTGCGTGGCTACGCCAAGCGCTATTTCCAGCTCACCCGCCGGGAGGGCTGGGCCTGGGGCGTCATGCGGGGCGCGTGGGGCAGCGTGGCGGATCTGGCGGTGATGCAGATGCAGGACCTGCTGTCCATCGGGGCGGAGGGGCGCATCAACGTGCCGTCCACCCTGGGCGGGAACTGGCAGTGGCGGATGCTCCCCGGACAGGCGGAGGGCAGGCTGGCCCACCGCCTGCTCCAGTCCACCCTGCTGTACAACCGGGGGCCTGCGGCCAGAAAGCCGGGGCGGGCGGGAAAAAAGCCCGTAAAAGGCTGAGTTTGGTAATTTTGACCGTTGACTGACCGGATAAAGCGGGGTATACTGTGCCCGGAAACGTATCCAGTTGTTCTGTGTTGAAAGGAGAACATGATTTATGGACGTGAAAACCCGACTTCAAGAGATCGCCCAGGCCCGATACGGCCGCGAGCTCTCCCAGTGCGGCGACAACGAGCTCTACCACACGCTGCTGCAATATACCCAGGAGCTTTCCGCCGCCCGCCCCGCCCCCGCCGGGGAGCGGAAGCTGTACTATTTCTCCGCCGAGTTCCTCATCGGCAAGCTGCTGAGCAACAACCTGCTGGCCCTGGGCGTGTACGATGATGTAAAGGCCGCCCTGGCCGGGTGCGGCCACGACCTGTCCAGCCTGGAGGAGGCTGAGCCCGAGCCCTCCCTGGGCAACGGCGGTCTGGGCCGTCTGGCGGCCTGCTTCCTGGATTCCATCGCCGCCCTGGGGCTCAACGGCGACGGCGTGGGCCTGAATTACCACTACGGCCTGTTTGAGCAGAAGCTGGAACACAACAAGCAGACCGAGACGCCCAACCCCTGGATTGAGGAGGAGAGCTGGCTCATCCCCACCGATACCGCCTTTGAGGTGCCCTTCGGCTTCGGCCCCGTGAAGGCCAGACTGTTTGATATCGCCATCCCCGGCGCCCACAGCGGCATCGCCAACCGCCTGCACCTCTTTGACGTGGAAAATCCCGCCCCCGCCCCCGCCCAGGGCATTGACTTCGACAAGCACGACCTGCCCGCCCAGCTCACCTCCTTCCTGTACCCCGACGACAGCGACGAGGCGGGGCGGCTCCTGCGGGTATACCAGCAGTATTTCATGGTGTCCGCCGGGGCCCAGCTGGTGCTGAAGGAGCTGGAGGAGCGGGGCTTTGACGCCCATGACATCAGCCGCCATGTGGTCATCCAGATCAACGACACCCACCCCTCCATGGTCATTCCCGAGCTGGTGCGCCTGCTCACCCTGCGGGGCCTGTCCATGGACGAGGCGGTGGAGCAGGTGGGCCGGACCTGCGCCTACACCAACCACACCATCCTGGCCGAGGCGCTGGAGAAGTGGCCCCTGTCCTTCATCGAGAAGGTGGCCCCCCAGCTGGCGCCCATCATCCGGGAGCTGGACCGCCGGGCCAGGGACGCCCACAGCGACCCCGCCGTTGCCATCCTCAAGACCAACGAGTACAAGGACAAGGACGGAAAGACCGTCTCCGAGGAAATCGTCCACATGGCCCACATGGACATCCACTACGGCTACTCCGTCAACGGCGTGGCGGCGCTCCATACCGATATCCTCAAGGATACCGAGCTGAAGCCCTTCCACGACATCTACCCCAGCAAGTTCAACAACAAGACCAACGGCGTCACCCTGCGGCGCTGGCTGGAGGTGTGCAATCCCCAGCTTGCCGCCCTCATCGACGACTGCATCGGCTCCGGCTGGCGGCGGGACCCCATGCAGCTCAACCGTCTGATGGACTTCTACAACGACGACGCCGTGCTGGAGAAGATGGTGTCCATCAAGGCGGACAACAAGCGCGCCCTGGCCGGGGCCCTGAGCCGGAAGCAGGGCATTACTCTGGACCCCGAGTCCGTGTTCGACATCCAGGTCAAACGCCTCCACGAGTACAAGCGCCAGCAGATGAACGCCCTGTATGTCATCCGCAAGTATCTGGACATCAAGGCGGGCAGGCTGCCCCAGCGGCCCGTCACCGTGATCTTCGGCGCCAAGGCCGCCCCGGCCTACGTCATGGCAAAGCACATCATCCATCTGATTTTGTGCCTGCGCCAGCTCATCGAGAACGATCCCCAGGTGCGCCCCTGGCTCCAGGTGGTGATGGTGGAGAACTATAACGTCTCCTGGGCGGAAAAGCTCATCCCCGCCTGCGACATCTCCGAGCAGATCTCCCTGGCCTCCAAGGAGGCCAGCGGCACCGGCAACATGAAGTTCATGGCCAACGGCGCGGTGACCATCGGCACCCGGGACGGGGCCAACGTGGAGATTGCCGACCTGGTTGGCCCGGACAACATCTACACCTTCGGCGCGGCCAGCAACTGGGTGATCGAAATGTACGCCCAGAAGGCCCGGGATCCCAAGATGGGCTATCAGTCGGAGATCTACTACCAGCGTCCGGCGGTGAAGCCGCTGGTGGACTTCCTGCTGGACCCGGCGCTCACCCAGTACGGGGACGCCGATGATCTGAAGGCCCTTTGGGCGGACCTGACGGGCAAGGACTGGTTCATGTCCCTGCTGGATGTGGAGAGCTATATCTCCGCCCGGGACCGCGCCGTGTGCGATTACGGCGACAAACCCTTCTGGGCCCGGAAGATGCTGGTGAACACCGCCCGGTGCGGGTTCTTCTCCAGCGACCGCACCATCGCCGAGTACAACCGGGATATCTGGCGCCTGAGCTGAACAATAAAAAGCGCCTGCGGAGGACGATCCGCAGGCACTTTTTTACCCCATTCCAATCCCGCCGCCACGTCCGTGGCCGGGCGGAAACGGAACGTTCCCAACCCGGCGCCGTCAGCGGACTTCAAGCTCTTTTTCGGTTCCTTTTTCTCTCGAGAAAAAGGAACGCCCTACAAATCCCCCAGTGTCAGGGAAAATTCAAACCGTTTCTCCCCATCCTCTCCCTCTCCCCGGGCAAACCAATCGTCCCCGCGGACGGCGGTATCCACCCAGATGGTTTCTCCCGCCCTGCACTCGTTGACGTACCCGATTTGCAGGGAGCGGACGAATTTGTCCCGCCCCATCCGCTCCAGGTGGAGGCTGTCGCAGGCGAAATCGGCGTAGTGGATGTTGTTGACGTGCCCGTTGATGTCGGTGTCGGAGTAGCGCAGGTCCCGCCGCGCCCGGCCGTCAAAGGCGTCCGGCAGGGGCACCCGGCGCAGCTTCACCGATTTGTTCAGCCCGCCGCCGTCGGTGCCCTGGAACTCGGTCAGGTCCTTCATGCGGTAGAGCTGGCGGCTGTCCGCGTCCACCATCACCCACTGCATCACCCCCTGGCCCACGGGCTTCCCCTCCCGGAATATGTCAAAATCCCGGTAGGACGACACCCCGGATACCCCCCGGTGCCAGGTTTTCACCCGCACCATATCGTTCCAGCGCAGCGGGGCGTCCAGCTCCGCCCAGGAGCGGGTCACCATCCACAGGCAGTTATATTTCTCCAGCAGCTCCGGCCCGGACACGCCCAGGGCCAGCGCCGCCTGGGTTGCGGCCTCCTGGAGGAGGCCCAGCAGGGCCGACGGGCGGCACTGGTTGAACAGGTCCACGTCCCGGGAGTCCACCCGGAGTTCCATCTCATAAAAGGTGCTCATGGGTCAATTTCCTTCTTTCCGGGTATCACAATAGTATAGCGGGCGCACAGATCGTCCAGGTCGTCCGGCGTGGCTGCGTTCAGCCGCAAAACCGCACCGCACCGGGCGCACACCACGTCCACCGACGAGTAGCCCACCTTCACGCCATAGCCGCTGGAGCCGCACCCGCATCGTACGCCCTTGCGCTGGGCGATGTCCCGCAGCTCGGACAGCACCTCGCCCATGACCACCTCGTCCAGGAACGCGCCCCGGCTGTCCGTCTGGTCGTCCATGCGCAGCTTGTCCACCGCCTGCTCCAGCTTTTCCATGGCCTGGAACACCGCCCGCTCCTCGCCAATGAAGCAGCACCCCAGCCCCGACGCGGGGCAGGACAGGGCCAGCAGCTTCTGGTGGAGCAGGGCGTCGTTGGCGCACACGGCGGTGTGATCCTTGGCGCAGAACAGGCAGGGCACGTCGATTTCGCACCGGTCGCCCTTCTGCCGGAAGGACAGCTCCGACTTGCCGCAGGGGCAGGGGAGGGCGCTGTCCCCGGCGGCGAGCTGGAAGGCGGTGCGCTCCGCGATCACGGACTTGCCGCATACAGGGCAGATGTATCCGACGGTTCGGGTCTCCTCTGGCATGGTATTCCCCCTTAAAATTCATGAAGGGTATTATATCACCAAATTTTTTTCTTTGCCAGTGACAAAAGGGGAAAAATGTCATATTTTTTCCATGCGTATTTTTTCCCGCGCCGGGCGCAGACTATTTGCAAAGCCCGTTTTTGCATATCGCGCTGTCCGGGGGACGGCGCTTGAAAGGAAATGACACCATGGAAAATCAAAAGCTGGGGCGGCAGACCTTCCAGCCCGGGTCGCCCCCCGTCATCATCGGCCACGGCTCCGCCGCAGGGAACAAGGAGCGCACCGGCCCCCTGAGCGGCTGTTTCGACCACACCAGCGCCGACGACGCCTTTGGCTGCAAGACCTACGAGCAGGCGGAATCCGCCATGCAGGGGCTGGCGCTGGACGCGGCGCTGAAGCGTGCGGGGCTGCACACCTGCGATCTGGACTTCCTGCTGGCGGGGGACCTGCTCAACCAGTGCATCGGCTCGGGCTACGCCGCCCGGGCGGCGGATGTCCCCTTTTTCGGGCTGTACGGCGCCTGCTCCACCATGGGAGAGAGCCTGGCCCTGGCTGCGCTCCTGCTCAGCGGCGGGTACGGGGCCTACGCCGCCGCCGTTACCTCCTCCCATTTCTGCTCGGCGGAGCGGCAGTACCGTACGCCGCTGGAATACGGCTCCCAGCGCACCCCCACGGCCCAGTGGACGGCCACCGCCGCCGGGGCGGTGATCGTGACCAACGAGCCCCGCCCCGGCCCCCGGGTCATGCGTGTGACGGTAGGCCGGGTGAAGGACAAGGGCATCACCGACGCCAACAACATGGGCGCGGCCATGGCGCCCGCGGCCTACGAGACATTGAAGGCCCACTTTGAGGACACCGGCCTGAGCCCGGCGGATTATGACCTCATCGCCACCGGCGACCTGGGCAAGCTGGGCCATGAGATCGTCACCGACCTGTTCGACCGGGACGGGGTGAAGCTGCCCAACTACACCGACTGCGGCCTGATCCTGTTTGACCGGGACGCCCAGGACGTCCACGCCGGGGCGTCCGGGTGCGGGTGCTCAGCGTCGGTGCTGTGCGGTCATCTTCTGCCGGGACTGCTGGCGGGGCGGTGGAAGAAAATTTTGTTCTGCCCCACGGGAGCGCTCCACTCCCCCACCGCCACCATGCAGGGGGAATCCATCCCCGGCGTATGCCACGCCCTGGCCTTGGAAGCCTGAGAGGAGGAACGGCAATGGACTATCTGAAAGCATTTTTGGTGGGCGGTATTTTCTGCATCATCGGACAGCTTTTGATCGACAAAACCAAGCTCACCCCCGCCCGGATTTTGGTGGCCTATGTGGTATCCGGGGTGATTTTAGGGGCGGTTGGGGTATACAAGCCTCTGGTGGAGTGGGCCGGGGCGGGGGCCACGGTGCCCCTCACCGGCTTTGGCTACAGCCTTGCCAAGGGGGTGAAGGAGGCGGTGGCGGAAAAGGGCCTGCTGGGGGCGCTCACTGGCGGCGTAACCTCCACAGCGGGCGGCATTGCCGCCGCCATTTTCCTTGGCGTGCTGGTGGCCTTCCTTTTTAAGCCAAAGCCTAAAGGGTGATGGGGTAGGAAAGGGGGGACCCCCTTTCCCAAGTCCTTTCGGGAGTGCCTCCCAGGGGCCCCTGCGGGGGGCGTTACTTTCTGCTCGTGCAGAAAGTAACCAAAGACACGCTTAAGGGGGTGGCCGCCGGCCGGACGCTTCGCGTCCTCAGGACGGCCTCCCCCTTAAGAATCCCCCGTTAAGGGCAAGGGCACGCCGCTTTTGGTGCGGAGGTGGGTTTCCGGCTTGTGCGGCCTTGCGGATGGATTTCCCTTCGTTTTCCGGCCCACTGGGGCCTGCGTGGGTGGGGTACTGATGATTTTGGTTTCTCCTGAGAACGCCTGAATGGCGCCGGACATCGTTTTGCGGCGGGCAGACGCGCCCGCCTGGACGATTGAGGTTAGGTGAGAAATGTTTCAGCTTACCAGCCACGGCGGGTAGAAGCACCAACCCCCGCCGCGGCGGGTAAGGTCCACCGCGTCAGGCGCAGTCCGTGGACCCCACCCTGTTACAGTGCCTGCAAATGGGCGGCAGCAGAAACAGGGGGGAATACATCCCGACCCCGCGCGCCGGAAACCCCCAAAAAAATCCCCCGTATAGAGCACCCCCGTAAAACAGGGGGTTCTTAGGGGGAGGTCCGGCCTGAGGACGCGAAGCGTCCGTCCGGCGGGCCTCCCCCTAAGCGTTCTCTTTGGTTACTTTCTCTCACGTGAGAGAAAGTAACGCCCCCCGCAGGGGCGTCCCCCCACCGGGGGGCCAGGGGAGGCAGAAATTTAATGTTGACACAGTCATATCCTGTGCTATAATAGAGCTGTCAACTGAATACCCCTTATCAAGAGTGGCGGAGGGACCGGCCCGATGAAGCCACGGCAACCTGCAACGCAAGGTGCCAATTCCGGCGGAAACGCGAGATGAGGAAAGACCTGAACCATCCCAAGCCCCGCCGAATCCCGGCAGGGTTTTTTTCAGCCTCTTTCCGCCCCAGCGAAAGAAAGGAGAACAATTACCATGGCAAAACGTTTATTTACCTCTGAATCCGTCACCGAGGGCCACCCCGACAAGGTGTGCGACCAGATTTCCGACGCTGTCCTGGACGCCATCATCGCCCAGGACCCCAACGCCCGGGTGGCCTGCGAGACCGCCGTGTCCACCGGCCTGGTGCACATCATGGGCGAGATCACCACCTCCTGCTATGTGGATATCCCCAAAATTGCCCGCCAGGTGGTCCGGGACATCGGCTACGTCAACGGCCAGGGCGGCTTCGACAGCGACAGCTGCGCCGTCATCACCAACATCGACGAGCAGTCCCCCGACATCGCCCTGGGCGTGGACAAGGCCCTGGAGGCCAAGGAGGGCGGCCTGGACGACGGCCTGGACAACGGCGCGGGAGATCAGGGCATGATGTTCGGCTACGCCTGCCGGGAGACCGAGGAGCTGATGCCCCTGGCCATCTCCCTGTCCCACCGGCTGGTCCAGCGGCTGACCCAGGTGCGCAAGGAGGGCCTGGCGGACTACCTGCGGCCCGACGGCAAGAGCCAGGTCACCGTGGAGTACGACGAGAGCGGCAAGCCCGTCCGTGTGGACACGGTGGTGGTATCCACCCAGCACGCCCCCGAGGCGTCCCTGGAGCAGATCCGCGCCGATATGATCGAGCTGGTGGTGAAGCCCACCATCCCCGCCAGTCTGCTGGATGAGGACACCCGCATCCTGGTGAACCCCACCGGGCGCTTCGTGGTGGGCGGGCCCCAGGGCGATTCCGGCCTCACCGGGCGGAAGATCATCGTGGATACTTACGGCGGCTCCGCCCCCCACGGCGGCGGCGCGTTCTCCGGCAAGGACCCCACCAAGGTGGACCGCTCCGCCGCCTACGCCGCCCGCTGGGTAGCCAAGAACATCGTGGCCGCGGGGCTGGCGGACAAGTGCCAGGTGCAGCTGGCCTACGCCATCGGCGTGGCCCGGCCCGTGTCTGTCCGCATCGACACCTTCGGCACCGGAACCGTCTCCGACGAGGCGCTGGAGGCGGCGGCGGACAAGGTGTTCGACCTGCGGCCCACGGCCATTATCAACCGGCTGGACCTGCGCCGGCCCATCTACCGCCAGATCGCCGCCTACGGCCACTTCGGCCGTCCCGACCTGGATCTGCCCTGGGAGAAAACCGACATGACGGACGCGGTCAAGGCCGCGCTGTAACCCGCTGGAACGGGAATGGACCCGCACAGCGGGGCATATGATATCGTAAAAAATGAACGGCGGGCCGCGCGTCAGGCACGGCCCGCCGTTCCCGTCTGCCCGCCGGCTTCATCCCGCCCCCGAATTAACAAAATCTTTTGTCTTTGGACTGTATTTTTTGTTGCATTCAGGCGCAATCTGTAATATACTAAAAACATATTCCTCGTGTACATCAAAATGTGTGGGAGCGTGAAAACCTATGTCGTCTGTCCGCGCCAGAATACAGGAATTTTCCCGGGATCGGCTCATGCTGGTACTGGCTGTCTATATTATCTGCCAGCCTCTGCTGGATATCCTCACCGCCCAGGGCGTCAAGGCCGGCCATCCCATCACCGCCGGGGTGGTGGTGCGCGCTTTGTTCATGGCGGCGGCGTTCCTGTACGCCGTCTTTATCAGCCAGTTTGAGGGAAAGCGCCTGCCCATGATCTATACCGGGCTGCTGGTGGGCTATTTGGCGCTGTTTATGCTCCATATGCTGACGGTGGGCGGCATCTCCCTGTGCTTTGCCAACCTGGCTGAGGTGGTCAAAACCTTTTTCGCCCCCTTTGTGCTCATTTTCCTTTACTGCATCTATAAGCAGTACGGCTTTTTTATCACCACCCAGTCCATCGGGGCGGCGGGGGCCATCTATTGCAGCGTCATTCTGGTGGCCTACCTCACCAATACCAGCAGCGCCTCCTATGTCAACTCCGGCCACGGCTACAACGGCTGGTTCTACGCCGCCAACGAGATCGGCTGTATTATTGCCCTCACCGCTCCCTTTACCGTATACCACTGCATCAAAATGATCCCCACACTCACCAAAAAGACCTGGTGGAAGGGGCTTGTCATCGTCTGGTGCCTGGTGTGCTCGGCTTTCAGCGCCAACTTCATCGGCACCAAGGTCGTCTTTGGCTTCAGCCTGGTGTACGCCCTGGCGGGGCTGGTGTGGACGCTGTTCCGGCTGTACCGGGAGCGCAGGCTGCCGGTGCTGGCCCAAGTGGGGGCGTTCCTGCTGCTGGCCGTGTTGATTATGGGCTTTTACCAGTATTCCGCCCTGAAGCAGTATAAGGAGGATACTTCCGACCCCTTGATCGATATTCCCTCCGACGAGATCATCCACTACTGGCCCGGCGAGATCGAGCAGGCCAGCGAGGGCACCTGGCTGCTGGAGTTTATCACGGAGCATAAGGCAGTTCAGAAGCTGGACCAGGTGCTCAGCCGCCGCCTGACCAGCGCCTCCCCCAGCGTGGAGGTGTTTTTAGAGGGCGGCGCCGCCGCCAAGCTGGTGGGCGTGGGCTACGCCAATACCAAGGCATACAGCCGTCAGATCAACTTCATGATCGAGATGGATCCGCCCGCCATCCTCATCCGCCACGGCATTGTGGGCTTTGCGCTGTACTGCGTACCCTATTTCGCTTTCATCTTCTACGCCATCATCCAGTTCTTCAAGCGGCCCCTGATCCGGCTGTCCAGCCTGAGCTACTGCACGCTGCTGTACTGCACGCTGGCGGGCTTCGCCATCGCCATGGCGGCGGGCCATGCGCTGGTGTCCCCGGCGGTGTCCACCTTCGTGCTGGCCACCGGGATGCTGCTGTGGGTCCGCACCCAGGAACAGAATATGCTGCCCAAGGGACAGAGGCTGTAACAAAACGCCGCCGGTTGGAAAAACCGGCGGCGTTTCTTTATGCGATTCCCAGCAGCCGCGCCGCCGCCGTCAGGCACAGGCACAGCCCCAGCCCCAGCGCTGTGGGCAGCAGCACCGACAGCGCCGTCCACTTTACGCTGCCCGTCTCCTTGCAGATGGTCAGGCAGGTGGTGGAGCAGGGCCAGTGGAACAGGGAGAACAGCATGGTACAGCAGGCGGTCAGCCATGTCCAGCCGTGCTGGCTGAGCAGCTGGCCCAGGGCGGACAGATCGTCGAATTCCACCAGGCTCCCGGTGGCCAGATAGGCCATGAGCATCACCGGCAGGACGATCTCGTTGGCGGGCCAGCCCAGGATAAAGGCCATCAGGATCACCCCGTCCAGCCCGAACAGACGGGCGAAGGGGTCCAGAAACCCGGTACAGTGGGCCAGCAGGGAGGCGTCCCCCACAGTGACATTGGCCATCAGCCAGATGACCGCCCCCGCCGGGGCCGCCACCGACACCGCCCGCCCCAGCACGAACAGGGTGCGGTCCAGCATGGAGCGGACGATCACCTGACCCACCCGGGGCCTGCGGAAGGGGGGGAGCTCCAGGGCGAAGGAGGAGGGCATCCCCTTGAGCACCGTGGCGGACAGCAGGCGGGAACAGGCCAGCGTCCCCGCCACACCCAGCACCAGTGTCCCCAGCAGCAGGGCCGCGCCCTCTAAAGAGGCCAGCAGTCCGGTGCGCCCGCCCACAAAGAAAATGGTGATGAGGGCGATGAGGGTGGGGAACTTCCCGTTGCAGGGCACCAGGGAGGAGGTCAGAATGGCGATGAGCCGCTCCCGGGGACTGTCGATGATCCGGCACCCGGTGACGCCGCAGGCGTTGCACCCCAGGGACATACACATGGTCAGACACTGTTTGCCGCAGGTGCGGCACTTCTGAAACGCGTGGTCCATCACAAAGGCCACCCGGGGCAGATAGCCCAGGTCCTCCAGCAGGGTGAACAGGGGGAAGAAAATCGCCATGGGGGGGAGCATCACCGCCACCACCCAGGCGGTCACCCGGTACACCCCGTCCATCAGCAGGCCGGACAGCCACCCCGGCAGAACAGACAGCCAGCCCTCCAGCACCCCGCCCAGGCGGGCGAACAGCTCCGTCAGCAGGGCGGAGGGCAGGTTGGCCCCCGCCACCGTCAGCCACACCACCAGCCCGAACAGCAGCAGCATCAGCGGGATTCCGGTGGATTTTGCGGTAAGTAACCGGTCGACGCGCCGCTGGCGGCGCAGACGGCCCGCCTCCTGACTGCGCACCACCTGTGCGGCGTAGCGCTCCGCCAGCGTGACCCGCTCGGCGGGGCTGTGGGCCACGCCGGCTGGGACGTCCGACTTCACCAGCGCGGCGACGGCCTCTTTCAGCGCGTCCAGGCCGTCCTGCCTCGCCCCGGCGGCGCCCACCACCGGCACGCCCAGCCGCCGGGACAGGGCGGTCAGGTCCACCTCAATGCCAAGCCGCTTGGCCTCGTCCATCAGGTTGACGCACACCAGCGCCCTGCCTGTCAGCTCCAGCACCTGGAGCACCAGGATCAGGTTGCGTTCCAGGCAGGTGGCGTCGCACACCACCACCACGGCGTCCGCCTGACCGCTTTCGATGTAATCCCGGGCTACCGCCTCCTCCTGGGAGTGGGCCGCCAGGGAGTAGGTCCCCGGCAGGTCGATGAGCTGGTAGTCCTCCCCTTGAAATGTGTACTCGCCCCGGGCGGTGGCTACGGTTTTGCCCGCCCAGTTTCCGGTATGCTGGCGCAGACCGGTCAGCGCGTTGAACAGAGTGGACTTCCCCACGTTGGGGTTGCCCGCCAGCGCCACCCGGTTCATGGCGCCGCCACCTGGGCGGGCCGATGCGCCTGCCGCTCCTGGGCCCGCCGCTCCAGGTTCACACCGTCCGCGTCCGCCCGGCGCAGGGCGATCAGCGCACCCCGGATGAGATAGGCGCAGGGGTCCCCCGCCGGACTGCGCAGAACGCAGGTCACCCGGGTGCCCCGCACCAGCCCCAGGTCGGTGAGCCGCCGCTCCATGGCCGGACCGGCGCTGATATCGGTCACGTACGCGCTCTCCCCCTCGGAAAGCGCGGATAAGCACAAAGTCTCATACATGGTTCTTGCTCCTTTCCCTCCATCCTATGGCGGGGCCCCTTTGAGGGTGCGCCGCTTCGACGGAAAAGCCAGCGGGGCGGGAGGGAGGAAGCCATGTCCGGCGGGAAAACAGGGCAGGGGCCTGGAACAGCACGTCCCAGGCCCCCCAGCGTTAATTCACAATATAGGTCACCGGTGCGGAGGTATCTATGTCCTTATACATGGACTCAAATCCGGCATAGCGGTCCAAGCCCTTTTTCTCATTGGCCTCCAGGGCCCGCAGGTGTTCATCCCGTTCTGCTTCCGTGTCAAAGCAGATGACATTGCTTTTGGGCGGGCTGTAGGTCTGTGCGTCTACCTTGTTCACAACCGCGCCATAGTAGTCACCCGGCTGGACTGCGGATGCCGTCTGGATATTGTCTGCATCCTCCGGCGTACCCCTCCCGATAGCGATGTCAGCCGGGTCATAGCTCATCATTACATTCTCATCCCCGTCAACGGATTTCGAGTACATCTTGCCCTCCTTGATCTCCTGCAAAATGCCCTCATACATGGCGATGGTCTCGTCTATCATCTCCTGGGTCCAGACAAACTCGCCCCGACCGCCAGTCCAACCCGTTTCGCCCAGCATGGACTGGAGATTTTTCTTCTCCTGCTCCAGCCACGCGGCGTACCCCTCATAGGTCCACCACTCCACGTTGGGCGTGGGAAAACGCCGCTCAAACTCCTCGTCGGTCATGGCCTCAAAGGTTTTCCCGCCGTCAAAGCTGTAGTAGGTCTTTCCATCCTTCGGATCCACGTAGGACATCAGGGTGCCCTCGTCGGCAGTGGTTTCCGCGTTCAGCTTCCGGTCCAGCTCCTCCTGGGAGGACGGGCTTGCGGAGGCCGCAAACGCGGTGGTCGCGCCCACCACCAGGACAGCGGCCATACCCGCCGCCAATACAGACGCTTTCTTATACTTCATAATGGCTTCAATCCTTTCTTCAATAGCCAGCTTGCTGAAATGGTTGTAATGGGAGAAGCCCCAGCTTCGGCTCTCCTCCATGTTGATTAAGGTCAGCGCATAGGCCGCCCTTTCCCCGCCGCCCAGAATATCCATCACCCGCTCATCGCAGGACAGCTCCAGATCCCGGTTGGCCAGGACGTACATCGCCCAGACCAGGGGATTGAACCAGTGGACGCACAGCGCCCCGGCAAACGCCAGCTTTGCCAGCGCGTCAAACCGCCGGATGTGGACAAACTCGTGGGTAAGGATACAGGTCAGGGCGGCTTCATCGTCCCGGTCCAGGTCCTCCGGGAGCAGGATCACCGGGCGCAGGACGCCGTAGGTCAGCGGCGAGGACACGTAAGCCGACTGCCGCACCTCCAGCGGCCTGCACAGCCGCTGGCCCGCCAGCCACCTGCGGACGGCGGGGCTTTCGTCCCTGACAGAGGCGGCAAACCGCCGCCGGGCCCGGCCATAGGACACCAAAAAATATGCCGCCATCAGCGACGCCGCCGCCAGCCAGACCGCAAACAGCACCGTGCTGGAGCGCACCCCAGCCGGGCCAGCCGTACCGGCGGCCAATTCCGCCGCCGGTGTCCCCGGGACGAAGCCGCCCGCCGCCGGAGGCTGCCCTGCGGGGGCGGCCACGCCGACGGGCCGGGGAAGGGCAAAGGGCAGAGGAATGGTAAAGGGCAGAATCAGCCGCAATGCCGCCATCTCCCACAAGACCAGAAACGTCCCTTTAGGCAGGCGGCGGAGGCCCAGCGCCCGCACCACGGTAATAAACAGGATAAACGCCCCGCCGGACAGGGACATTTGAAGCAGGCTCATTGATCTTCCTCCTGGGCTTCCAGCTCCGAGACCATACGGCGCAGATTGTCGATCTGCCCCTTTGACAGCTTCTGACGGCCCAGCAGGGAGGCAAACAGCAGGTCCGGGGAGCTGTCGAACAGCTTGTGAAGCAGCTCCTCCGTCTCCGCCGCCTGCACCACGTCCCGGCCAATCAGGGCATGGCAGACGAACTTGGGTTCCCTGCGCTCAATGGCGCCCTTGGCGATGCATTTCTTGATGACGGTATAGGTGGTATTCATGTTCCAGCCTATGGTTTCCTTGAGAATGTCTGAGATTTGTTTTGCTGGCAGATCCCCTTCCTTCCACAGCACGTCCATGACCTTCAGCTCTGAATCAAAGAGCTTGACAGCCATATCCATCACTTCCTTTCAAACTATTGCAATAGTTTACAATGTATACACTATCACAGTAGTGTTTGTTTGTCAATACTATTTCAGTAGTTTACAAATAGTTTATAAATTTTGGAACCCCTGCCCCTCCCCTGCGGGGGGCGTTACTTTCTCTCACGTGAGAGAAAGTAACCAAAGAGAACGCTTAGGGGGAGGCCCGCCGGACGGACGCTTCGCGTCCTCAGGCCGGGCCTCCCCCTAAGAACCCCCTGGTTTTACGGGGGTGCTCTATACGGGATATATGGTGTTATGTTCCGGCGCGCAGGGTCGGGATGTATTTCCCCCTATTTCTGCTGCCGCCCATTTGCAGGCACTGTAACAGGGTGGGGTCCACGGACTGCGCCTCCTGCGGTGGACCTTACCCGACGCGGTGGGGGTTAGCGCTTCTACCCGCCGTGGCTGATAGGCTGAAACATTTTTCGTCTGCCAAACATTTGCAGGCGGGCGCGTCTGCCCGCCGCAAAGCGATGTCCGGTGCCATTCAGGCGTTCTCAGGAGAAGCCAAAATCATCAGTACCCCACCCATGCAGGCCCCAGTGGGCCGGAAAACGAAGGGAGATCCATCCGCAAAGCCGCACAAGCCGGAACCCTACCACCGCACCAAAAGCGGCGTGCCCTTGCCCTTAACGGGGGATTCTTAAGGGGGTGGCCGTCCTGAGGACGCGAAGCGTCCGGCCGGCGGACACCCCCTTAAGCGTGTCTTTGGTTACTTTCTGCACGAGCAGAAAGTAACGCCCCCCGCAGGGGCTCAGGAAGGGGATCTCCCCTTTACCTGAAATACAATGCCCCAGATTCAAATAGGGGCTGGAGTTTATCCCCAGGAATATTTTTCGCCACAAACTCTCCCCGCCGCTCGCTGTGGCCCATCTTGCCAAACACCCGCCCGTCGGGGGAGAAGACCCCCTCAATGGCGCACATGGAGCCGTTGGGATTCACCGAAATATCCATGGACGGCACGCCCTGGGCGTCCACATACTGGGTGGCAATCTGCCCCCCGGCAATAAGCTGGTCCAGCACAGCCTGGGGGGCCACAAAGCGGCCCTCGCCGTGGGACACGGGGATGGTGTGCAGGTCACCCACGTGGCTGAGCAGCATCCAGGGGGATTTCACCGAGCACACCCGGGTGGTGACATACCGGCTCTGGTGCCGCCCAATGAGGTTATAGGTCAGGGTTGGGCTGTTCTCATCCACGGGGGAAATCTCCCCACACGGCAGCAGCCCCAGCTTCAGCAGCGCCTGGAAGCCGTTGCAGATCCCCAGCATCAGCCCGTCCCGGTGCTTGAGCAGATCGTGGACCGCGTCGGTGAGCCGGGGGTTGCGGAACAGGGACACGATCAGCTTGGCGGAGCCCTCCGGCTCGTCGCCGCCGGAGAAGCCGCCGGGGAGAAACACGATCTGCGCGTTCTTGATGGCCCGCTCCAGCTCCAGGGCGGACTGGGCCAGGGCATCGGGGGTCAGGTTGCGGATCACCACGGTCTCCGCGTCCATCCCCGCCCGCAGGCAGGCCCGGACGGAATCGTACTCGCAGTTGGTGCCGGGGAACACGGGGATCACTACCCGGGGCCGGGCCAGCTCGCCGTCGAACACGGCGGGGGAGCGGCGGTCCCAGGTGATGGTCTCCACCGGCTGGCTGTCGCCCGCCTTTGTGGGGTAGACCTGCTCCAGCGTCGTTTCGTTCAGCGCCAAAAGCTCGTCGATGGGGGCGAAATCGTCTTTGTCAAAATCGTCCTTGACGGCCACCACCGGCTCGGCGGTGGTCACGCCAATTTTCAAGCCGAACCGGCACTCGGCCTCCCCGTCAAGCTCCGCCACAAGGATGCCGGGGCAGGGGGAGGTAAAGTCGAAGCCCAGCCCCCCGTCCATAGCAAAGCCAATGCGGTTGCCGAAGGACATTTTCATCACGGCCTCATTGACGCTGTTCTCCACGGCCCAGGCGGCTTTTACCCTGCCCTGCCGGGCAAGGCTGTGGAACTCCGCCCACGCGGCACAGCGGCCCTCGGCCTCAGTCATTTCCCAGTCCTCATCATACATGGACATGGCATCAGAATAGAACACATACACCGGATGCCCCGCCTCCTTGAACTCAGGGGAGAGCACGTCCCCGGCCTTGATGGGGGCGATGGCAAAGGAAATGAGGGTGGGCGGCACGTCCAGGTCCAGGAAGGAGCCGGACATGGAATCCTTTCCGCCGATGGCGGCACAGCCGTAGTCCAGCTGGGCGTCCAGCGCACCTAAGAGGGCAGCAAAGGGCTTGCCCCAGCGCTCCGGCTCATTGCGCAGCTTCTCGAAAAACTCCTGCATGGTGAGGTAAACGGCCTTGTAGTCCGCCCCCGCCGCAACCAGCTTGGCAATGGAGGTGGCCACCGCGTCATAGGCCCCCTGGTAGGGGTTGGCGGACAGCGCCTCCGGGTCGCAGCCCCAGGCCATGACGCTGGCCTGGTCGGTCTCCTCCCCCGGCATGGTGGGCAGCAGCGCCGCCATGGCCTGGGCGGGGGTGGTCTGGGTTCTGCCGCCGAAGGGCATCAGCACCGAGCCCGCCCCGATGGAGCCGTCGAACCGCTCCACCAGCCCCCGGCGGCTGGCGCACTTCAGGCTGGACGCCATCTCCCGCAGGGTGGAGGGGCGGTCCACACCGTGTCCCACATACTCCGGCACAGACGCCCTGGCCTGCTTCACCGCGCCGTTGGTGTTCAAAAATTCCCGGCTCAGATCCGCGATGGTCTGGCCCTTCCAGGTCATCACCATCCGGGGGCTTTCCGTCACCACCGCCACCCGGTAGGCCTCTAAATTTTCCGCCTGGGCGGCGGCGATGAACTGCTCCTCGTCCTCGGGGGCCACTACCACCGCCATGCGCTCCTGGCTCTCGGAGATGGCAAGCTCGGTGCCGTCCAGGCCCTCGTACTTCTTGCGCACCGCGTCCAGGTTGATCTCCAGCCCGTCCGCCAGCTCGCCGATGGCCACCGACACGCCTCCCGCGCCGAAGTCGTTGCACCGCTTGATGAGCCGGGTCACGTTCTCGTCCCGGAACAGCCGCTGGAGCTTGCGCTCCTCGGGGGCGTTGCCCTTCTGCACCTCGCTGGCCATGGTGGCCAGGGATTTTTTGTTGTGGCTCTTGGAGGACCCGGTGGCCCCGCCGATGCCGTCCCGGCCCGTGCGCCCGCCCAGCAGGATCACCACATCCCCGGGGGCGGGGCGCTCCCGGCGGACATGGCTGGCGGGGGCGGCGGCGATTACCGCGCCGCACTCCAGCCGCTTGGCGATATATCCAGGGTGATACAGCTCCGCCACGTGGCCCGTGGCAAGGCCGATCTGGTTGCCGTAGGAAGAGTACCCCGCCGCCGCGGTCTGGGCGATCTTCCGCTGGGGCAGTTTGCCCTCCAGCGTCTCGGACAGGGGGACGGTGGGGTCGCCGCCGCCGGTAACCCGCATGGCCTGGTGGACGTAGGCCCGACCGGACAGGGGGTCCCGGATGCACCCGCCGATGCAGGTGGCCGCGCCGCCGAAGGGCTCGATCTCGGTGGGGTGGTTATGGGTCTCGTTTTTGAACATCAGCAGCCAGTCCTGCTCCTCGCCGTCCACGTCGGCGGCGACGTGGATGGAGCAGGCGTTGATCTCCTCGCTCTCGTCCAGCTCGGGCAGGAGGCCCCGCTTTTTCAGCACCTTTGTGCCGATGGTGGCGATATCCATCAGGGTCTGGGGGCGCTTTTTGGCCTTTTCCTCGCCGTACACCTCCACCCGGGCGGCAAGGTAGCGCTCATAAGCGGCCTTGACCCGGGGGTCGTCGATCTCCACGTTTTTCAGATGGGTGGAGAAGGTGGTGTGGCGGCAGTGGTCGGACCAGTAGGTGTCCACCACCCGCACCTCGGTGATGGTGGGGTCCCGGCGGTCCCAGTCCCGGAAGTAGTTTTGCAGGAATTTCAGATCGTCCAGATCCATGGCCAGCCCCAGCTTGTCCAGCACCCCGGCCAGCCCGTCCTCGTCCAGCTCGATGAAGCCGTCCAGCGTCTCCACGCAGTCGGGGGCGGCGTAGGCCTGAACCAGCGTCTCCGGCTTGTCCATGGACGCCTCCCGGCACTCCACCGGGTTGACGAGGTAGCCCGCGATCCGCTCCAGCTCCCGGGCGGACAGCGCCCCCTCCAGCACATACACCTTGGCATAGGCCACCAGCGGACGCTCTCCCCCGGTCATGAGCTGGACGCACTGGGCGGCGGAATCCGCCCGCTGGTCGAACTGCCCCGGCAGGGCCTCCACCGCCAGCAGGCTGTGGGCGCCGTCAGGGCGGGGGAAGTCCTCGTCAAACACGGCATCCACTTGAGGCTCGGAGAACACCGTCCCCCTGGCCTGCCCGTAGACCCCGGCGTCAATCCCCTCCACGTCATAGCGGTTGAAGATGGATACCGCGCTCAGCCCTTGGATCCCCAGCTGCTCCCGCAGGTCCCGGCACAAGGCCTGGGCGTCCACGTCAAAGCCAGGGCGCTTGCGTACAAAGCAGCGGAATACTTGGCTCGTTGTCTCGCTCATTCCGATTCTCTCCTTGTCGTGATATCTGATCCAGTGGTGGTCCACTGTTGGATGTTTGCATAGGGATTCCCCCGGGTGGGCTGCAAATCGGACGCCATCCCCCACCGCATCAGCAGGGAGCCCTGCTTGAAGCACAGCGGCGCGAAGGGGGCGGTCTGGGCAAACTGTTCCCACAGCGCGTGAGCGGCCTGGGCCCGCTGGTCCCCCCGGGCGGCTTTCCACCGGGCCAGCGCCCCGGACAGCCCCTCATGGTAGAACCCGCCGTAATTCAGCGCCCCGGTGAGCAGGGCGGAGGGGTCGAAATCACCGGGCAGGCGCACCTCGCCAATGTAGAGGTCGAACTGCCCCGCCGCCAGCGCCGCGGTGAAATCCCCCCAGGGCAGATGGTTCACCGTCACCGTGACGCCCAGCGCCTCCAGCCCCCCGGCCAGCTCTGCGGCCACGGCCTGCCGCACGTCGTTGTCACTGTTTACCGCCAGCGTCACCGCCAGCGGGGCCGCCCCATTGTAGAACAGCCCGTCGTCCTCATTGCGGGTATAGCCCGCCTGGCTCAAAAGCTGTCCCGCGCCGTCCGGGTCGTACTCCAGCCGGGCGGCGGCGGCTTTGCTGTACTCCCCGGACAGGGGGGAGACGGGCAGGGCCGACGGGTCGCCGTGCCCGGACAGCTCCACGCTCACCAGAGCGTCCCGGTCGAAGGCCCTGGAAAAAGCCTGCCGCACCTCCGCAGAGCCGCACACGCCGCTTGCCCTGAAGCCCACGTACAGCAGGGAGGTGGTGGGATAGTCGGCGGCCTCATAGCAGCTGGA
The DNA here is from genome assembly GCA_910575695.1 of Oscillospiraceae bacterium. GTDB lineage: Bacteria > Bacillota > Clostridia > Oscillospirales > Oscillospiraceae > Enterenecus. Next base: position 170,114 of record CAJTGJ010000001.1, read on the forward strand.
GTAGCCCAGAGCGTAGGGGGAGGTAAAGTCGGTGGTGACGGCGGTGATGTCCCCGCTGTCAAAGGCGGCGATGCGCTCCGCCGCCTCGGACACCGCCGTCAGGGGGATAGCGGCATAGGGCAGGGAGGAGGCGTCCTTGTAATAAGGGTTGGCCTGGAGGGACATACCGTCCCCCGTCTGCTGGTATTGATAACAGCCGGTGCCCAGGGGCGGGGCGGGCAGCTGCTCCCCGCCCTCCTCCGGGCTCTGCGCGGTCTGGCCCTGCTCCAGCACGATGGGAATGTCCAGCAGGGCGGGCAGGTTCCCGTTGGGAACGGACAGGGTGATGTACACCGCGTCCTCCCCCGCCGTGACGGAGGCCGCCTCCGCCAGCCGGGCCGCATACAGCGGCGACGCCCGCGCCGCCTCCAGGGAAGCGGCAACGTGCTGGGCGGTGAGGGGCGTCCCGTCGGAGAACACCGTCCCCGCCGCCAGGGTGATGGTCCAGGTCAGCCCGTCCTCACCCACCGAGGCGGAGCGGGCCAGCACCGGCTGGGGGGTGAAGGTGTTGTCCAGCTCATACAGCCCCTGGTACACCAGCCCCGTCAGCTCCTGGTTCACCTGGCTGTCCCCGGTGATGGGGTGCAGGGAGGCGGTGGGGTCCCAGCCCAGCCGGAGCTGGGCCGGATCCGGGGGAACGGTAGGACTGGGGGCCGGGGCGGGAGAGGGGGATGGTTCCGCGCTGGCGGTGGGCTGGGGGGCGGGGCCGTTACAGCCCGCCAGCGCCAGCAGCCCGCACAGGCACAGGGCAAGCACCCGCGTCAGCCTCTTCATAGCAGCTGGATAGCGGCGGCCATGGACCCCCGGCTGGTGCCCAGCTTCCGGTGGCTCCAGAACATCTCCGGGTGGCAGGAGGTACACAGGGAGCTGACGGCGATGTGCTCCGGGTCCAGCCCGGCGCCCTCCAGCCGCATGGCGTTGATGGCCTTCAGATCCACGGCGAATTTGCCGTTTTCCTTGATGGTAATGTGGCGGAGGACGGCGGTGGACAGCGCAGCGGTCATGGCGTTGGGCACGTCCTCGTGGGTCTCGAAGCAGTCCGGGCCGATGCCCGGGCCGACGGCGGCCAGAATGTCCTCCGGGCGGCATCCGTACACGTTTTTCATCCGGTCCACGGCGGCGGCGGCAATGCCCGCGGCGGTGCCCCGCCAGCCCGCGTGGGCGGCGGCGATCACCCGGCGCACCGGGTCGTAAAACAGGATGGGGATGCAGTCGGCGGAGTACACTACCAGCGCCACCCCGGGCAGGTCGGTCATCAGGCCGTCCGCCTCATAGCCCACCTTCTCATAGGGGTCGGCGTGGAGGTCGGCGGAGGTGACGCAGCGCACCACGCCGCCGTGGACCTGGTTGGACATGGCGAGCTGCCGCCCGTCCGCGCCGATGGCGGCAAAGAAGCGGCGGTAGTTTTCCCGGACGTGGTCGGGGTCGTCCCCCCGGCCGACGCCCAGGTTCAGAGAGGCCCACATCCCCTCGGACACACCGCCCAGCCGGGTGGAAAAGCCGTGGGCCGCGCCCCCGGCGGCGGCAATGCCGTCGGACTGGAAGAAGGTGACGCCGTTTTTGTTCTGCTCAACAATATTCATAGGCTGATCCTTTACAAATTACGGTTGTTGGGGAGCTTTTTTACGAGTCCTTATGATATTCCGCGCAGGTGCATTTCTTCCATTTCAGCCCCGAGCCGCAGGGGCAGGGGTCGTTGCGCCCGATCTTGACCACCTTTTTGGGCTGTTTCTTCACGGCGCTTTCGCCGCCGGACGACTGGCCGGTGATCTTGGCCACCCGCTCCCGCTTCAGCTCGTCGTTGGTCTTGACGCGCACGGTGAACAGGCGGCGGAGGGTTTCCTCCTGGATGGCGGCGATCATCCGCTCGAACATATCGAAGCCTTCCCGCTTGTACTCCACCACCGGGTCGGTCTGGCCGTAGGCCCGCAGGCCGATGCCCTGGCGCAGCTCGGTCATGGCGTCGATGTGCTCCATCCAGTATTCGTCCACCACCCGGAGCAGGATCACCCGCTCCAGCTCCCGCATGGCGGACTTTCCCTCCGGCATACGGCCCTCCATGGACTTCTCAATCATCTCCTCCCGCCTGGCGTAGTTGTCCCGGGCGGCCTCCAGCATCTCCTCGGACAGTCTGGCGGGGGCGGTGTTCTCCGCCTCGGCCTCAAACTGCTTCATCTGCTGTTCGGTGAACAGGCCCAGCAGGTGGGCGGCGGCGGTCCGGAATTCCTCGCCGCTCAGATGCCCGTCCGCCTGGGTGGGCACCGCCCCCGTCACCGTGGAGGACAGCATATTCTCCACCGCGCCGTGGATGTCCTCCCCGTCCAGCACCTGGCGGCGCTGCTTGTAGATGACCTCCCGCTGGGTGTTCATCACGTCGTCGTACTCCAGCACGTTTTTACGGGCCTGGAAGTTCCGGGATTCCACCTGCTTCTGGGCGTTCTCAATGGCGTTGGACAGCATTTTCTGGTCCAGCGGGGTGTCCTCGTCCACGCCGAAGCGCTCCATCATGTTCTGGATGCGCTCGGAGCCGAACAGGCGGAGGATATCGTCCTCCAGGGAGAGGAAGAAGCGGCTCTCGCCGGGGTCGCCCTGACGGCCCGCGCGGCCCCGGAGCTGGTTGTCGATGCGCCGGGACTCGTGGCGTTCGGTGCCCAGGATGAACAGGCCCCCGGCCTGGCGCACCCGCTCGGCCTCCTCCTGAATCGCCTCCTTGTACTTGGCCTCCGCCTCGGCAAAGGCTTTCCGGGCGTCCAGGATCTCCTGGTTGTCCGTGTCGGCGTGGCCGTCGCACTCCGCCAGCAGCTCGTCGCTCATGCCCTTTTTGCGCAGCTCGGCCTTTGCCATAAACTCGGCGTTGCCGCCCAGCATGATATCGGTGCCGCGCCCCGCCATGTTGGTGGCCACGGTGACGGCGCCGTACTTGCCCGCCTGGGCCACGATCTCCGCTTCCTTCTCGTGGTGCTTGGCGTTCAGCACGTTGTGCTTGATGCCCGCCCGGGTCAGCATTTTGCTCACCAGCTCGGAGATCTCGATGGACACGGTGCCCACCAGCACGGGCTGGCCCTTGGCGTGGCACTCCTTGATCTGCTCCACCACGGCCCGGTACTTGCCCGCCTGGGTCTTGTACACCGCGTCGGGCTGGTCCACCCGGGCCAGGGGCCGGTTGGTGGGGATTTCCACAATGTCCAGGCTGTAGATGGCTCCAAACTCCTCCTCCTCGGTCATGGCGGTGCCGGTCATGCCGGACAGCTTGTCGTAGAGGCGGAAGTAGTTCTGGAAGGTGATGGTGGCCAGGGTCTTGGACTCCCGGGCCACGGTGACGCCCTCCTTGGCCTCGATGGCCTGGTGGAGGCCCTCGTTATACCGCCGCCCGTACATCAGGCGTCCGGTAAACTCGTCCACGATGATGACCTCGCCGTCCTTCACCACGTAGTCGATGTCCCGCTTCATCACGCCCCGGGCCTTGATGGCCTGGTTGATGTGGTGGGACAGGGTGGTGTTTTCCGCGTCGGACAGGTTTTCCACGTTGAACGCCTGCTCCGCCTTGGCCACGCCCTTGGAGGTGAGGGTGGCGGTGCGGGCCTTCTCGTCCACGATATAGTCCGCGTCGTCGCCGGCGTCCTCCTCCTGCTTGGCGTCCACCGACGCCACCCGCCGGCACTTCAGCCGGGCCACGAAGCTGTCCGCCTGCTGGTAGAGCTGGGTGGACTGCTCCCCCTGGCCGGAGATGATCAGCGGCGTGCGGGCCTCGTCGATGAGGATGGAGTCCACCTCGTCCACGATGGCGAAGGCGTGGCCCCGCTGGACCAGCTCGTTGGAGTAGATGGCCATATTGTCCCGGAGGTAGTCGAAGCCAAACTCATTGTTGGTGCCATAGGTGATGTCGGCGGCGTAGGCCTGCTTTTTTTCCCCTTTGTCCAGCCCGTGGACCACCAGGCCCACGGACAGGCCCAGGTAGCGGTACACCTTGCCCATCCACTCCGAGTCGCGCTTGGCCAGGTAGTCGTTGACGGTAATGATGTGGACGCCCCTGCCCGCCAGGCCGTTGAGGTAGGCGGGGAGGGTGGCCACCAGCGTTTTGCCCTCGCCGGTCTTCATCTCGGCGATGCGGCCCTGGTGGAGGATGATGCCGCCGATAAGCTGCACCCGGTAGGGGCGCATACCCAGCACCCGGTCCGCCGCCTCCCGGCAGGCGGCGAAGGCCTCGGGCAGGATGTCGTCCAGCGTCTCGCCTTTGGCCAGCCGGGACCTGAACTCGTCCGTCTTGGCCCGCAGGTCGTGGTCGCTGAGGGCGCGGTACTGGTCCGCCAGCGCCTCGATCTTGTCCACCGTGGCGGCAAGCGCCTTTACCTCCCGCTGGGAGCGGGTGCCGAACACTTTTGAAAACAGACCCATAGCTTCTGTGTCCTTTCTGGTATTGTTTATGTGAGAATTAACATTAAACTATAGTGACCCAATTTAACTCGATACAGTATACCACAAGCAGCCACAAGAAAAAAGAGGAAATTATGAATAAAGAGCGGAGCGCGGTTGGGGATTTTTCTTGCCTTTTGTCCCGAATCGCGGTAAAATGGCGGTTGACACTGCGCACGGGGAGGAATGAACGGCCATGACGCGGGACGAGGCCTTTGAATTTTTAGACCGCACCGCCCGGGGGATCGCCGAGATGTTCGGCGCCTCCTGTGAGACGCTGGTGCATGACATGGGCGTGCCCACCCATCCCATCTTGTCCATCTACAACGGCCACGTCTCCGGCCGGGAGGTTGGCTCCACCATGGACATCATGGGCGTGGGTCTGGAGCTGGACGAACAGGCCGCCACCACCGACCAGGTGAACCTGGCCGCCGTCACCCCCGACGGGCGGCAGACCAAGTCCTCCACCTTCCACATGATCGGCGAGGGCTACAACCTGGCCCTGGGCATCAACTTCGACTACACGTCCCTGGTGTTCGCCAACCGGATCCTGGTGGACCTGATGAGCGCTCAGGCGGATTTGCGCTCTGCCCTGTGGCAGCCGGGGGACGCCAAGCAGCTGGGGGATCTGTTTGACCAGTGCGCCGCCTCCCTGGGCAAGCCGCTGGACGCCTTCACCAAGGCGGACCGCCTGAAGCTCATCGCCCTGCTGCGGGCCCGCAGCGCCTTTTCCTACCGCAAGTCGGTGCCCTACGTGGCGGGGCGGCTGGGGGTGTCCCGATACACCGTTTACAAATACCTCGATGAGGTGGCTGAGGCGGCGGGGGAGTAGCTCCCCCCTCCCCCTGCGGGGGCGCCTCTGCCGGGGGCGTTACTTTTCCCACGTGGGAAAAGTAACCAAAGGACGCTTAAGGGGGTGGCCGCCGGCCGGACGCTTCGCGTCCTCAGGCCGGCCTCCCCCTTAAGAATCCCCCGTTAAGGGCAAGGGCACGCCGCTTTTTATGCGGAGGTGGGTTCCCGGCTTGTGCGGCTTTGCGGATGGATTTCCCTTCGCTTTCCGGCCCACTGGGGCCTGCGTGGGTGGGGTACTGATGATTTTGATTTTCTCCTGAGAACGCCTGAATGGCGCCGGACATCGTTTTGCGGCGGGCAGACGCGCCCGCCTGGACGATTGAGGTTAGATGAGAAATGTTTCAGCTTACCAGACACGGCGGGTAGAAGCACCAACCCCCACCGCGGCGTGTAAGGTCCACCGCGTCAGGCGCTATACGTGGACCCCACCCTGTTACAGTGCCTGCAAATGGGCGGCAGCAGAAACAGGGGGGAATACATCCCGACCCCACGCGCCGGAAACCCCCAAAAAATCCCCCGTATAGAGCACCCCCGTAAAACCAGGGGGTTCTCAGGGGGAGGCCCGGCCTGAGGACGCGCAGCGTCCGTCCGGCGGGCCTCCCCCTGAGCGTCCTTTTGGTTACTTTTCCCACGTGGGAAAAGTAACGCCCCCCGCAGGGGCGTCCCCCCCACCGGGGGGGCAAGGGGGGGAGAGAAAATAATGCCCCCCGCAGGGCCCCAGTGATCTTCCTCTTTTCCCTTGTAATTGACACGAGATTGGGGTAAAATGGGACAAGCTTGAAAACCGGAGCAGAAATATTTCCCAAGGAGTTGTACATAATGACAAGAGAACAAATCGATACCTATTTCGCGGACAAGGAAAAACTGCTGGTAGAGGCGGTGAGCCGCCTCGTTTCCATCGACAGCACGGAGGGGAAACCCTCCCCCGGCGCTCCCTTCGGCCCCGGCCCCGCCGCCGCCCTGGACGAGGCGCTGGCTATCGCGGCGGAGTGGGGCCTCGCCGCCGAAAACCACGAGGGCTACGTGGGCACCGCCGATCTGAACGGCGGCGAGGACGCCCTGCACATCCTGGGCCACCTGGACGTGGTGGCCCCCGGGGAGGGCTGGACCGTGACCCGCCCCTTCTCCCCCAAGTTCATCGACGGCCTGCTGTACGGCCGGGGCACTGACGACGATAAGGGCCCTGTCATCGCCTCCCTGCTGGCCATGAAGGCGGTGAAGGACTTGAACGTGCCCCTGTCCAAAAACTGCAAGGTGATCATGGGCACCAACGAGGAGAGCGGCTCCGGCGATATCGCCTGGTACTTCGCCCGGCATCCCTACGCCCCCGCTACCTTTTCCCCCGACGCGGGCTTCCCCGTCATCAACACCGAGAAGGGCGGCTTCAAGCCTGTCATTACCAGAAGCTGGCCCGCCCAGCAGGAGCTGCCCCGGGTGAAGTGGCTCCACGGCGGCATCCGCATCAACATCCTCCCCGGGGACGCCTCCGCCGGGGTGGAGGGGCTGACCATCTACGACATCCAGCCCGTGGCCCGGAATATCACCGCCCGCACCGGCGTCAAGTTCACCTTCGCCAACGAGGACGGGGCCACCGTCATCCGCGCCAAGGGGGAGAGCGCCCACGCCGCCTGGCCCGAGGGGGGCAACAACGCCATCACCGGCCTGATCGCCCTGCTGTCCGCCCTGCCCCTGGCGGAGGGAGGCTGTAAGGAGGCCCTGAACGGCCTGAACGCCCTGATCCCCCACGGCGACTGCCACGGCCGCGCCCTGGGCATCGCCCAGAAGGACGACATCGCCGGACCGCTCACCGTGTCCTTCTCCCTGCTGGAGATCACCGAGACGGGGCTGGAGGGCCGTCTGGACAGCCGCGTGCCCCTGTGCGCCACCGAGGAAAACTGCCTCCAGCCCGCCCGGGCCGCGTTCGAGGGCAAGGGCTTCACCTTCTCCGGGGAGCAGGGCCCCGCCCACCACGTCCCCAGCGACAGCCCCTTCATCAAAACCCTGCTGAAACGGTACGAGGAGTACACCGGCCTGAAAGGGGAGTGCCTGTCCACCGGCGGCGGCACCTACGTCCACAATATCCCCGGCGGGGTGGCGTTCGGGTGCTCCCTGCCCGGCTTCGACTCCCACCTGCACAGCGCCGACGAGCGCACCCGGGTCAGCGATCTGATGCTGTCCGCCAGGCTGTTCGCCCATATTATCTGCGATTTGTGCGAATAATATATCAAAAGGCCCGCTCCGTTGCCATGGAGCGGGCCTTTTCCCTTGAAATCATCCCATATGCTTTGCCAAAAACGCCTCCACCGTGGACCAGTAAAGCTCCGGGTCCGCCCAGGACGCCTCGCCGTGGGCCGCGCCGGGGACGGACAGCTTTTCCTTGTCCGCGCTGGCGCAGGCGTCATACACCACGTCCAGCATCCAGTAGGGCACAAAGGTATCGTCCTCTCCGTGGATGAACAGGACGGGCAGGGAGGTCTTTTTCAGCTGCTCCGCCGCCGACGCCTCCTTGAAGCCGAACCCCGCCCGCAGCTGGGTCACCAGGGAGGCCGCGTCCAGCACCGGAAAAGTGGGCAGGCCGAACAGCTCGTCCAGCTGTCCGGCGAACTCGTCCCACACCGACGAGTAGCCGCAGTCCTCCACCACGCATTTCACGTTGGCGGGCAGATCCTCCCCGGACGCCATCATCACCGTGGCCCCGCCCATGGAGATGCCGTAGAGCACGATCTCCGCCTCCGGGTCCCGCTCCGCCAGGGCGTTCGCCCAGTCCACAATGTCCAGACGTTCCAGCCAGCCCATGCTCACATACCGGCCTTCGCTCAGCTCGTGGGCCCGGGCGGCGGGGGCCAGGATGTTGAAGCCCATCTCATAGAACCGGGCGGCGGACCGGCCCATGTACTGGGGGATGCTGCCGTAGCCGTGGCAGGCCACCACATATTTGTGGCTTGCCTCCGGCCGGGCCAGGTACAGGGCGTGGAGCTCCAGCCCGTCCCGGCTGGTGAGCCGCCAGTCCTCGCTGGCCTCATCCAGCCACGCGCTGTCGCCCTCCAGCTCCATATCCCCCTCCTCATAGCTGGACACCATGCCGCCGAACCGGGGGTCCAGGGCAAAACGGAACAGATAATTGCCCGCGAACGCCAGCACGCACACCGCCAGCACCGCCAGCGCCGCCAGAACGATGATAACAATGTTCCGTATCCGCCGTTTTTTTACCGCTTGCTCCAAATAAATCACAGCCTTTCCTTCATTGGTTATGCGCCCGCCCCCAATGTCCGGGGGGCGGGCGTTTTCCGGCCCGGGACCCGCTTGTCCGTCAGGACAGGCGCAGGTCCGGCTGCACCATACGGGTGATAATGGCGGCGGCTTCCGACCGCTTCACCGTCCTGCTGGGCATGAAGTAGCTCAAGCCCCCCACGTCCACGCCGTTGATGATGCCCGCCCCGCACAGGCGGTCCACATCTCCCGCGTAAACAATGCTTCCCCCGTCGGCAAAGCTGATGTTATTCCCGGGGATCTGGGCCAGCGCCTCCTTGGGCAGCGCCCCGGCCAGGATATGAGCAAATTCCTCCCGGGTGGCCGGGGTGTTGTAGCTGTAGTTCTCGGTGCAGATGTGGTTGGCCCGGGCATAGTCCACATAGGGGTCGAACCAGTTCCCGCCGTCATAGCGCTCGAAGGTTTCCTCCCCGTGGTAATAGATGCTGTGGATCCGGGCCGCCAGGGTGACGGCCTCCGCCAGGGTCACGTTGTCCCCGGGGGAGAAGCGGCCCGCCGCCCTGCCGTTCATCAGGCCGAACCGGTACGCCGAGGCCACGTTCCCGGCGTACCACGCGCCGGAGGCCACGTCCCAGAAGGTGCTGTCGGAATAGGCGTTGACCGGCTTGAAGTTGTTCAGCCCCGCCGTGACGGAACTGCTCTGGGTATAGCCGCAGATCGTGCAGACATAGGCGCCGCCGGACAGCCCGAAGCTGTGGCCCAGGGCCGCGGCCGCCTGCGTCTCCCGCGCGCCGCATTTCGTGCAGGCCCGCACCCTCGCGCCGGGCTGGGTGCAGGTGGGGGCGGAGGACATGGACCAGGCCCCCCAGGCGTGGCCCCCGGCACAGCCGGACTGCTGTACCGTGATGGATACCCGCACGGCGCCGGTGCTGTAGGCGCTGGACAGGGAGGGGGTGAACACCGCCGTGTAGCTTCCCCCGGTGGGGACCGCGTCCGGCGTCTCCCACGACCAGATGCCGCTCACGGGCTTTCCGTCCGGATCCAGCGCCAGACCGCCGGTGAGCTTGCTGGCGGACAGCTTCTGGCCCTGCTCAATGGGGGAGGCGGTGGGGGCGGTGAGCTTCAGCGCCGCCTTGTTGACGGTGACGTGCACCTTGGCGGAGGTCAGCCCGTACTTGGCGACGTCCGCGGCGGTGGAGGGGGAAAAGAGGGCCTCAAAGCTGCCGCTGGCGGCGGGCTTTACGTCAGCCGCCGTCCAGATCCAGGAGCCGGAGACGGTCTGGCCCTTGCTGTTCACCACCACGCCGCCGGACAGCCTGCTGTCATACAGCTGCTGGCCGTAGGTGATGGCGGTGGCGGTGGGCGGGGTTCTCACCACCAGGGTCTGAGGCGCGGGGGTATAGTCCACCGTGGTGATTGTAAACCGCTGGTTTGAGTTCTGATGCTGCTCCCATAGGGTTACGTTCATCCCATCCGGGGCGGCCGCGCCGTCTGTCGCCACCGGTATGTCAAGCGACCATATTTTGGAGGGGAAGGAGAGGGCGGATACAATGCGGTATGTGGCGTCTCCCGGCGAGTACATGAGATACCATCGTTCCGGCACACCACCGTGGTCGTCGTAATAGGTCCATACGTTGACCTGGTTCCCGGCAACCCCGCCCTGCACATCCAGGCACCAGCCGCTGTATGCGTTGACGATTTTATAGGAGCCGTTGCCCTGCCGGATAAAATGCCAGATCTGCTTTGGATCGCTGGCGTTGGCAGTTCTGGTCACGCGCACGTCCATACCCCGGCCGGCCTCTGTCCCGGTGGTTTGCAGATAGGCCCCGTTGTAACTGATCCGGGCGTAAAAATCCGCTCCCGCGTTATGGGCGAGGACGCTGTTTATATTGCTGATCCTGGTGACCTTGAAGGTCTGGGCCGCGGTCCCGTTCCGAGTCCAGATCTGGACGTTCGTACCGGCGTTTTTGCCGGCGTCGCTCACATCCAGCGCAATGGAGTTGTCATAGGAGGCCAGCAGATTATAGGCCCCAGACATTCCATACGCGTCCTGGACGAGCTTCCATTTCTGCGCTCCGCTTCCATTGCCGGGATATACCTGCACATTCGTACCGGCGCCGCCCGCGTCCGCCACGTCCAGATAGCGCCCGTCATACAGGTTCATAATGCTGTAGGTCCCGTCGCCCAGCCGGATAAAGCGCCAGATCTGCCGGGGGTCGGCGGTCCTCACCGCCGCGGTCTGTACGTTGTTGTTCCGGTTTTCCAGGTTCAGGTTCCCGTTGGGATAGGAGATGCAGGCGTAGAAATCACTGCCCGGGTTTTGGGCGGCGGTGGGGTAGGAGGGGACGGAAGGGGCGGGGGGAACATGATAAGTGAGCACTTCACTGACCGTAAAATCCAGATCCCGCGTTCCGGGAATGCTGGTCGTAACGCCGCTCCATGACTGGTAGATCCGGATACGTCCAGTCTCCCGGGAGGATGCGTTGTTGACAAGGACATAATGGGAGCTGCTTACAGGGGCACGCAGGATCGTATATTTTCCCGCGTTTATGTTTTCCCAGACCTTGGCCGTGTTGTGGCCGTATACGACCCCTTCATAGGTCAGGGTTTTTCCCCTCTGGCTTGCGTAAGCCTGGGGGCCCGCGTAGTTTGTGGTATACATATTGCTGTTAATATAGCCGTTCCGCAATTCCCATTCGTAGTAAACATCCGGATTAAAGGCGGACGCATTGGAATCGGCTACGCCGGACGCGGCCAAAAGCCGTGCCTGGGCCACCACCAGGCACCCCCAATCCCTCATGTCTTTGTACTTACTCTGATTTTGCGACCACATACTCCAACCGTTGGCCCAATTTCCGGTGGCATAGTAGGCCTGCGCCGTCTGCGCTATGGCCGGGGCCGTCCCCACCACAATGCACAGACACAAAAGCATCGAAAAAAGCCTTTTTTTCATAGCGTTCCCTCCCATTTCTACAATATTACCGATCCACGCGGCCTATATCCCGCTTCTGATGTTTATAATAGCACAAGCTGTTTTTGTTATCAAGAGAATGGAGGAAGAAATATCCTGTTGTGAAAAATCACCTGAAAACCCCTGTTTTCACCAATATCCGGCACAAAATATACCGTATTCCGTGTGACAGCAACGGGCAGACGAAAAAAGGGACATCCTTTCGGATGTCCCTTTTTGGTGCGCGAGGCGGGAGTCGAACCCGCACGCCCTTGCGAGCACTGGCACCTGAAGCCAGCGAGTCTACCAATTCCACCACTCGCGCAAGTGGTCTGGCGCTCAACGCAAGACATATGATACCACGGCTTTCCTCGGTTGTCAATAGTTTTTTTGCCCGATTTTACGGGAAACTTTTATATTTCCACTTGACAGGAAAGCTCACGCCCTTTACAATAAGTACGGATAATTTTGAAATGCCGCCGCGTTTTTTTGGCCGGTTTGAGCGTGATACCGCCCCCTCCGGGCGTTTATATATCTATACCAACGTCATAGATTTTTATCGACACTCAAATAGTGCGCCCAAATTTCAGGGCGGTTTTTCGGTTATCGCGGTGCGTCCCTAATCTCGCATCGCGTCTTATTTTGCCTATTTTATCAGAGAAATTCAAGAAAACAGGAGGTGTGGAACCCAAAATGCAAGTGCCAGTCTTTATAACCGTCATAATCACGGTCATCGTCGGCCTGGTGTGCCTGATCGCCGGCGCCGCCGCCGGCTACCAGCGCCGCAAGGCCGCCGCGGAGCGGGAGATCGGCTCCGCCGAGGAGGAGGCCCGCCGCATCCTTAACGACGCCATCAAAAGCGCCGAGAGCAAGAAACGGGAGGCCACGGTAGAGGCCAAGGAGGAGATCCTGAAGGCCCGCACGGAGTTCGACAAGGAGATCAAGGAGCGCCGCGGCGAGGTTCAGCGCCAGGAGAACCGCTTGAATTCCAAGGAGGAAAACCTGGACCGGAAGCTGGAGAACCTGGAGCGCAAGGAGGAAAACGTCAACGCCCGCATCGCCCAGCTGGAGGCGGAAAAGCAGGAGCTGGACGGACTGAAAAACAGCCAGGTGGAGCTTCTGGAGCGCATTTCCGGCCTGACCGTGGAGGAGGCCAGGCGCTACCTCATCGACCAGCTGGCCGACGACGTCACCCACGAGCAGGCGCTGAAGCTCAAGGAGATCCAGACCCGCTACAAGGAGGAGGCGGAGACCTACGCCCGGGAACAGATCGCCCTGGCCATCCAGCGCTGCGCCGCCGACCACGTGGCGGAGGCCACCGTGTCCGTGGTGCCCCTGCCCAACGACGAGATGAAGGGCCGGATCATCGGCCGGGAGGGCCGCAACATCCGCACGCTGGAGACCATGACCGGCGTGGATTTGATTATTGACGACACCCCCGAGGCCATCACGGTGTCCTGCTTTGACCCGGTGCGCCGGGAGATCGCGCGGCTGGCCCTGGAAAAGCTCATTCTGGACGGCCGCATCCACCCCACCCGCATCGAGGAAATGGTGGAGAAGGCCAAGCGCGAAGTTGACGCCACCATCCGCGCCGAGGGCGAACGGGCCGTATTTGAGACAAACGTCCACGGGCTGAACCCGGAACTGGTGAAGCTGCTGGGCCGCCAGCACTACCGCACCAGCTTCGGGCAGAACGTGCTGAACCACTCCATCGAGGTGTGCCAGCTGGCGGGGCTCCTTGCCGCCGAGATCGGCGTCAACGTGGCGGAGGCCAAGCGGGCGGGGCTGCTCCATGATTTGGGCAAGTCCATCGACCACGAGGTGGAGGGCTCCCACGTGCAGATCGGCGTGGAGCTGGCCCGGAAGTACCGGGAGAGCGAAAACGTCATCCACGCCATCGAGGCCCACCACGGCGACGTGGAGGCCCGGACCATCGTGGCCTGCCTGGTGCAGGCCGCGGACGCCATTTCCGCCGCCCGTCCCGGCGCCCGCAAGGAAAACGTAGAGTACTACATCAAGCGGCTGGAGAAGCTGGAGGAACTGACCTCCTCCTTCGCCGGGGTGGACAAGGCCTACGCCATCCAGGCGGGCCGGGAGGTGCGCATCATGGTCAACCCGGAGGCCATTCCGGAGGACCGCATGGTGCTGCTGGCCCGGGAGATCGCCAAGAAGATCGAGGACGAGCTGGAGTACCCGGGGCAGATCAAGGTGAATCTCATCCGGGAGACGAAGGCGATAGAGTACGCCAAATAGCGCGCGGCCAATCCGAACGTGAATACAGCTGCACGCCGCCGGGAGGCCCCCGGCGGCGTGTTTTTTCCGTTGCGTTTTAACTGCGGCTGTGATATGCTGATACGCGTTCAACAGATCTGAGCTGGAAAGAGGAGGTTCTGAAATGAAAAAGAAAGGTATCATAGCAACGGTGATCGTTTTGATTGTTGTGACAGCAGGCGTTTATCTGCTGTCGCGCCCTAAGCCGTTGGGCAGTATGCGCAACAGCTATTCAGAACAGACCACGACGGTTTCTGATATTGCGTTTTTGGGAGATGCTAACCAAAAAATCAGATTTTCATTCCGTTCTGACATTGTAAGCGGAGATTTAGACATCATTCTGTCTGATTCGGCTGGTAATGAAGTATATATGCTGGATCAGGCGGATGCCTTGGAAAAACTGCTCACGTTAGACAGTTCGGATACCTATACTTTGACAGCTAAGTGTACCAATTTTGTTGGGAAATATGAGGTTTCCGTTTACAAGGCGGACTAAACAGCTTTTTATGCAACATAATCATATTTGTACTCCGAGAAAAGGAATGGATTTTATGCTCACCTTTGAAAGCCCCCAGTTCGAGGACCGCGCCTGGGTCCAGCCCCTGCTGGAAGCGGAGGGCGGCTCCGGCTGCGAATACAATTTCACCAACATCTATCTCTGGAGCCGGGCCTATCCCCAGAAAATCGCCCGGCTGGACGACCGCCTGCTGGTTCAGATTCAAGGCAGGCTGGGACAGTGCTGCTTATATCCGGCGGGGAGCGGCCCCCTGGCCCCGGCGGTGGACGCCCTGGCTTCCGACGCCGCCGCCAACGGCGTGCCCCTCACCCTGGTGTGCGTCACGGAGGATCAGCGGGCCGCGCTGGAGGATGCCTGCCCCGGCCGCTTCGCCTTCGAGGAGGACCGGGACGGCTTCGACTACCTCTACGACATCAACCGCCTGGCGGACCTGCCGGGGAAAAAGCTCCACGCCAAGCGCAACCACATCCGCCGCTTTGACGACCAGTTCCCCGACTGGCTCCTGGAGGAGGTCACCCCCGCCAACGTCCCCGAGTGCGTGGAGCTGGAGCGGCAGTGGGCCGCCATCCGCCAGGAGGCGGCGGGGGAGGATGCGTCCACCGTGTCCGAGGAGACCATCGCCATCATCGAGGCGCTGTACCACATGGACAAGCTGGGGCTGGAGGGGGCGCTCATCCGGGCGGACGGAAGCCCCATCGCCTTTTCCCTGGGGGGCCTCATCACCCCCCAGGTGTTCGACGTGAACTTTGAGAAATCCTTCGGCGATATTCAAGGCGCTTATCCCGCCATCAACCGGGAGATGGCCCGGCTGGTCCGCGCCCGCCACCCGGAGGTGAAGTGGCTCAACCGGGAGGACGACATGGGGCTGGAGGGCCTGCGGCGGGCCAAGCTGTCCTATTATCCGGACATCCTGCTCACCAAGTACACCGCCAAAGAGGTGGCAAAATGATTGAAATCCACCACGCCCGCCCGCCGGAGCGGGACAGCGCGGAGGAATTGTGGCGCTTCGCCTTTGGGGACGGCCCGGAATTTCAGCGGGAATTTTACCGCCTGTGCGCCCCGGAGGGCCCGCTGGTGCTGCTGGAGGACGGGGAACTGCGCTCCGCGCTGGCCCTGCCCCGGGTGTCCATGATTCTGGCGGACGGCAGGCGGCTTCGGGCCGGGTACGTCTACGCCCTGGCCACCCGCCCCGGCTTCGGCGGGCAGGGCTGGGCGTCCACACTGCTCCAATGCGCCGCCGGACTGGCCCGGGATTGGGGGCTGGACTGCCTGATTACCGTGCCGGAGCCGTCCAGCCTGTTTGCGTTTTATGAAAAAAACGGCTTCCGGCCCGGGTTTTACCTCCGGAACATCACCGCCCAGCCCGTCCCCGCCCCGGCGGTTCCGGTCTCCCCGGCGGAGTATAATACTTTGCGGGAACAGCTTCTGTCCTCCCGCGCCCACGTCTCCTGCACAGAGGGGCAGATCGCGTTCCAGCAATACTTATGCGGCCTGAGCGGACGCCCCGGCGGCGGGCTGTACCGGCTGGAGCTGGCCCACGGCCCCGGCTGTGCCGCCGTGGAATCGCTGGAGCGCCCGGTGGCGAAGGAGCTGCTGTGCGCCCCCGAGGATGTGGAACGGGGGGCCGCGGCCTGCGCCGCGCTGTGCGGAGCGCCGGTGACCGCACGTTTCCCGTCGGACGCGGCGGACGGGACGCCCTTCGGGGCTATCCGCTGGCTGGAGGGTACGCCCGCCTCCATCCGGAGCAAGGCGGGGGAGGGCTGGCTGGGACTGGCCTTTGATTGATATGCATAATATTCACAAAATCTTGCATAAAAATGAATGCTTATTCGCACAAAACACAGCAAAACCACCGAAACGCAGGGGGATTTCCGAAATTCCCTTGCGTTTTCTTTGCATATGATGTATACTGCATCCAGCAGCCGGACGAGGAACGGCTGCCGCACGCAAATACTTTTGATGGAGATGAATGAACATGAAAACATGGAAAAAGCTGGCGGCCCTGCTGCTGGCCCTGAGCATGGCCTTTGCCCTTGCCGCCTGCTCCAACAGCCAGGGCGGCGACGGCACCGCCGAGCCTACGGGAACCCCGCCCGTCGAAACCCAGGGCGCGGAGGACACCCAGCCCCCCGAGACCGAGCCCGCTGACGCAACCGACGACCCCGCCGGCCAGACCGCCGAGCCCGCCGGGGACTTCACCACTGTGGCGCAGGGCAAGCTCACCATGTCCACCAACGCGGCGTTCCCGCCCTACGAGATGACTACCGACAGCGGCGACTTTGAGGGCATCGACGTGGAGATTGCCACCGCCATTGCCGAAAAGCTGGGCCTGGAGCTGGACATTCTGGACACCGACTTTGATTCCGCCCTGCTGGCCGTCAACCAGGGCAAGAGCGACATGGTGATGGCCGGCGTGTCCATCACCGACGACCGCCTGCTGGTGATGGACTTCTCCGAGACCTACGCCACCGGCATCCAGGTGGTTATCGTCAAGGAGGGCTCCGACGTCACCCTGGACAACCTGGGTGAGAAGATGATCGGCGTACAGAAGGGCACCACCGGCTGGTCCTACTGCACTGACGACTACGGCGAGGAGCACGTCACCGCCTATGACAACGGCCTGACCGCCGTCCAGGCGCTGGTCAGCGGCAAGGTGGACTGCGTGGTCATCGACAACGCCCCCGCCCAGGAGTTTGTGAAGGCCAACGACGGCCTCACCATCCTGGACACCGAGTATGCCAACGAGGACTACTCCATCGGCGTGGACAAGGGCAACACCGCCCTGCTGGACGCCATCAACGGCGCGCTGAAGGAGCTGATCGACAGCGGCAAGGTGCAGGAGATTATCGACAAGTACATTCCCGCGAATTAACCTTGCGGTTTGGGGAAAAGGGCGGTTTCAACCGCCCTTTTCCCGCATATTCCATTATCTTAGAGAGAGGTGAGCGCCAGTGCAGTGGGCGGACTATTACGCGCAGTGGAAAACGATCATGCAGGGCGGCGGAGACGTAACCTTCTGGCAGGAGTTTTTCGTCAAGTTCTATCAGGCGTTTATCGAGGCGGACCGCTGGAAGCAGTATCTGGGCGGCGTGGGCACCACGCTGCTGGTCACCGCCATCGCCCTGTGCATCGGCGTGGCGCTGGGGATGCTGGTGGCGGTGGTGCGCACCGCCTACGACCAGCAGAGGCCCGGGCAGGGCATGACCCTGGGGCGGGTGCTGCTGTGGCCGCTGAACCTGGTGTGCCGGGTGTACACCACCGTGATCCGGGGCACCCCCATGATGGTGCAGCTCATGATTATGGGCTTCGTCATTTTCAAAAGCAGCCGGAACCTGACCATGGTGGGGGCGCTGACCCTGGGCATCAACTCCGGGGCCTATGTGTCCGAGATCGTCCGGGGCGGGCTGATGTCCCTGGACCCGGGCCAGATGGAGGCGGGGCGCTCCCTGGGCCTGAACTACATACAGACCATGCGCTTTATCGTCATACCCCAGGCGTTCAAGGCCATCCTGCCCGCCCTGGGCAACGAGTTCATCATCCTGCTCAAGGACACCTCCCTGCTCAATGTCATCGGCGGCAAGGAGCTGGTATACGCCGCCAACGGCATCATGAACCGCACCTGGGAGCAGATGTTCCCCCTGATGGGGGTGGCCCTGATTTATCTGGTGCTGGTCATGATCTTCAGCTGGCTCCAGGGCATTCTGGAAAGGAGGCTTCGTCAAAGTGATCGACGTTAAAAACCTCTCGAAATCCTTCGGGGACCACCTGGTGCTGGACGGTATTTCCGAGCACATCCACCCCGGGGAGAAGGTGGTGGTCATCGGCCCGTCCGGCTCGGGCAAGTCCACCTTCCTGCGGTGCCTGAACCTGCTGGAAACCCCCTCCGCCGGAAGCATCACCTTTGACGGCGCGGAGATCACCGACCCCAAGTCCGACATCAATGCCATCCGCCGCCAGATGGGCATGGTGTTCCAGCACTTCAACCTGTTCCCCAACATGACCATCCGGAGGAACATCACCCTGGCCCCGGTGCAGACCAGGCTCATGGGGCAGGCGGAGGCGGACGAAACCGCGTCCGCCCTGCTGCGCCGGGTGGGGCTGGAGGAAAAGGCGGACGCCTATCCCGCCCAGCTTTCCGGCGGGCAGAAGCAGCGTATCGCCATCGTCCGGGCGCTGGCCATGAAGCCCAAGCTGATGCTGTTTGACGAGCCCACCTCCGCCCTGGACCCGGAAATGGTGGGGGAGGTGCTGGAGGTGATGAAGGAGCTGGCCCAGGAGGGCATGACCATGGTGGTGGTCACCCACGAGATGGGCTTTGCCCGGGAGGTGGGCACCCGGGTGCTGTTCATGGACGGGGGCAAAATCCTGGAGCAGGACGAGCCAAAGGCATTCTTCGACCACCCCAAGGAGCCGCGCACCATTGAATTTTTGTCCAAGGTGCTGTAAATACTCTGATTTGTGTAAACCGCCCGGTTCTCCCGGGCGGTTTTTATGCAATATTCCAGCTTGTAATCTCTGCCATCTTCTGGTATCATATACCGAACGCAAAAGGAGGGGACGATATGCGCAAGCCGCTGTTTGCCGGAGCATCCAAACAGCGGGCGTATTATTTCCATTTTTCCTTCTAAGGCAATCGCCGTTTTGGTGGTTGCCTCTTTTTTTGCGAAACCGAAGAAAAAGGGAGAGAGAGTATGAACAACCAAGAACCCATCCGCGACGCCCGTACCCTGGGCCTGCCCAAAATGCTCATCCTGGGCTTGCAGCATATGTTCGCCATGTTCGGGGCCACCGTGCTGGTGCCCATCCTGGTGAACAACTACGGCCTGCCCCTGTCCATCCAGACCACCCTGTTCTTCGCCGGAATCGGCACCCTGTTCTTCCACATATGCACCCGGATGAAGGTGCCCGCTTTCCTGGGCTCCTCCTTCGCGTTCCTGGGCGGCTTTGAGGCCGTCTCCAAGCTGGATTCCGGCAAGTACGCCGCCATGGAGGCGTCGGAAAAGCTGCAATACGCCTGCGGCGGCATTGTGGTGGCGGGCCTGCTGTATGTAATCCTCGCCGGCGTCATCAAGCTGGTGGGGGTGAAGAAGGTCATGCGCTTCCTGCCCCCGGTGGTCACCGGGCCCATCATCATCCTCATCGGCCTGAACCTGGCCCCCTCCGCCGTGAACAACGCCAAGACCTGCTGGTGGCTGGCCCTGGTGGCCATGGCCATCATCGTCGCCGCCAACATCTGGGGGAAGGGCATGATTAAAATCATCCCCATTTTGCTGGGGGTGGTGGGCTCCTATGTGATTGCCCTCATCGCCAACGCCCTGGGCGCTACGGCGCTGGACGCCACCGGCGCGGCGGCGCCCCTGATGGACTTCTCCACCGTGGCCGCTTCCAGCCCTGTCGGCCTCCAGCCCTTCCTCACCGACTTCGGCGGCTCCGTGGCCAAGTTTGACCTGACCTCCATCCTGGTGATGGCCCCCATCGCCATCGCCGCCATGATGGAGCACATCGGCGATATGTCCGCCATCTCCGCCACCGTGGGGGAGAACTTCATCGAGGACCCCGGCCTGCACCGCACCCTCATCGGCGACGGCATCGCCACCTCCCTGTCCGCCGTCTTCGGCGGGCCCGCCAACACCACCTACGGCGAGAACACCGGCGTGCTGGTGCTGTCCAAGGTGTACGATCCCAAGGTCATCCGGCTGGCGGCGGTTTACGCCCTGGTCCTGTCCTTCAGCCCCATGTTCGCCGCCGTGGTCAACGCCATGCCCGCCGCCATCGTGGGCGGGGTGAGCTTCATCCTGTACGGTATGATCTCCGCCATCGGCGTGCGCAACGTGGTGGAGAACCGGGTGGACTTCACCAACTCCCGGAACCTGATTATTGCCGCCGTCATCCTGGTATGCGGCCTGGGCTTCACCGGGGGGCTGACCTTTACCATCGGCGGGGCTTCCGTTACCCTGACCTCTCTGGCTATCGCCGCCATCGCGGGGATCGCCCTCAACGCCATCCTGCCGGGGAAGGATTATGAGTTCGGCTCCGACGTGACCGATGGCCGGTCCGGCGACTTCGGGCGGTATTGATCAGACTGACGTATCTATGTGGAAACGCCCCCCTGCCGTAGGGCAGGGGGGCGTTTTGATGCGTTCACTCAGATTGCGGTCAACGTATTGGTACAGCTCATGACGGTAACGATAATGGCCATGCTGATGCCTGCCACATAGGGATTTTTGGTCGCCTTGTAAATGATGCGGGAAAGCACTGTAAACAGCGGCAGAATTACGATGATGGGGAACAGCCAGATGCCAAGGATCGTACCGCCCAGCCCCTCCAGGGGGTGATAGCCGGAGATAAAGAAGGGGATGTACATCCACGCGATGAGGATTGCGGGGGACAAGGCGTTGAAAATTGCCAGCACCAGGGTATTGATCCACTCATGCTTGCCCATTTTCACATAGTTGAAGCAGTTGGTGGCTACTGAGTTGAGCACATAATAAATCAGGAAGAAGGGAAGATACCGCAGGGCAATGAACAGCTTATCGAGGTTAAACGCCTTGAAGGTCAGGCACCAGATGCGGAAATCGGTTTTGAAGAAGAAGTCGGCCGCGAATACAGTGAAGTAAGTGGCCGCAGCCACAACGATGCCAAGGAAAATCGTCTTGGCCAGCTTCTGACCGGTAATTTTGACGCCTACCGCTTTCAAATCTACATTTCCTTCTTTTTTACCGTAGAACTGGTAAGACAGCACGATAAACAGCAGTGTCAGAAGGCCGCACAGGGCACTCCAAATCCCGATGCCCAGCGGGGGCTGCTGGGGGAAGAAACTGGACTGTGTGGTCATCCCAATCACGTTGGAGAGGATGAACATCACCATGGAAAACACCACGCCAACAATCAGGCTGATCCACAGCCAGGCTTTGCCCTTTTTGCTGGTCAGCTCGGCGGGTACGGGGGCCTTATCCGCTTTCAGCTCTACAAAGAAATCAGTGTCCAGCAGGCGCAGAGCCAGCCCAACCATAAACATGAAGAAGCCCACGATGCCTATGGTGTTGAACACAACCTTCCACTGCCAGACCTGATTATTGCCTGCCAGCATATGAGGCGCACCCAGGGCGGCGTCAAAGAATTCCACACTGCTGGCTACCACGCCGCCGGAGAAATGGGCCCATGGGTGGATCATGGCGGGGTTATAGATCACGCGGATGGCGTCCGTGCCGTCAATCTCCTCATGATACATATTGTAAGGCTCCCGCTCTGTCTGGCCTGCCGGGTCAGTGCCGAAATAGAGGAAGGACTGGGCCGTAGCCTGATGGATGAAATCCCTAGGCGCACTGTAGGAGCCGTCCGCCTGGGGAACACGGTGGAAGAACTCGTCATATTGGCACGCCACGATGCCTGCATCCCGGCCCTGGAAGATATTGATATACTCGCCGGTTTCGGCGTCGGTGTATACCGCGTCGTTGGACACCAGCAGGGCAGCGGCAATGAGCGGCGTCTCCGCACTGTTGTCAAGGATGACAGCGGTGCGGCTGGCCAAAGCACCGTTGGAGTGGCCGGTGACGCCGATTCGGGAGACGTCCACATAGGGGAGGGAAGCCATGAGCTTCACGGCGTCATACATACCATTGGCGTTGTTTTCGGGCAGCATCCAAGTCCCGTTGGGAATCGCGTCCGAGTTGCCGTGGCCGTACATATCAATGGACATCACCACGAAGCCCCGGCGGGCGTACTCCACATAGTTGAGATCCTGCATCTCACGGTTGTTATACCAGCCGTGGCTGCACACGATGGCCGGGGCCGGATTGTCCACAGTCGCGGTATCCGGGATGAACAGCAGGGCGCTCATCTGGTGGCCGGATTCCGTTTCCCAGCGCAGGTCTTTGATCGTAACGTGCCCGAAGTTGGTCTGCACCAGGCTGGCACCAATGCAGCTGACCAACAGGATGACCAGTGCAATGCAAAGGATGCGCGTTGATTTTTTTGCTTTTGACATGGTAGATTACCCCTTTCCTTGTTTCGACAATCTTTTCTGGACAGCCGTCCCTGCTGCGTTCCCCCTCCTTTGTAAATAAAAGGACGTGCCAGCCTCTTTGACTGCCACGCCCTTCTCTAAACTCATGAGCAAATATTCACTTTGGAGCTTTGCTGTATTACAAGCATAACAGACGCACAGTTTTTTGTCAATCCACTTTTTTGATTTTGTATAAATATACCAAACCCTATTTCCGTTTTTTGTCTCTTCATCCAAAATGTCAAAAACAGATTTTTCCGTCTTGCAATTTTCCCCAACCCCTGCTATGATAAACACATCTGATATTTGTGCAGAGTCTGAGACGCGCAAAGCAGCCCTACGCGGGTTGTTTTGCGCCCTTTTTTTTCCTTGACGAAAGGCAGGTGCAGCCTATGGAACGAAACCAACTCCTGAACCTCCTGGCCGCGGGCCCGGTGATCGCCGCCGTCAAAGGCGGGGACGGCCTGGAGGCCGCGCTGGACAGCGACGTGCCGGTCATTTTTCTCCTCAGCGGCGACATACTGTCCGTGGCCGACGCCGCCGCCCGGGTGCGCAAGGCGGGCAAGCGGGTGTTTGTCCACCTGGACCTCATCGACGGCCTGGCCGCCCGGGAGGTGTCCGCCGACTTCATCGCCCGGCAGACCGCCGCCGACGGCATCATTTCCACCAAAGCCGCCCTGACCCGCCGGGGGCGGGAGCTGGGGCTGGTGACCATCCAGCGGTTTTTCCTGCTGGACTCCATGGCCCTGGACAACATCCAGCGCCAGAAGGCCCAGGACTGCGACCTGATTGAGGTCCTCCCCGGCCTGATGCCCAAGATCATCCGCCGGGTGGCCCAGCTCACCGGAAAGCCGGTGATTGCCGGGGGGCTCATCTCCGACAAGGAGGACGTCACCAGCGCCCTGAGCGCCGGGGCGGTTGCCGTGTCCACCACCAACCCGGCGGTGTGGCGGATGTAGCATTTTCTTCAAGCAATTCCTTGATTTTTCCAACGAGGAGGTCATTTCATGTACGATGTACTCATCATTGGCTGCGGGATCACCGGAGCCGCCGCCGCCTTCGAGCTGTCCAAATACAAGCTGAAGACGGGCATCCTGGAGCGGGAAAACGACGTCTCCCTTGGCACCACCAAGGCCAACTCCGCCATCCTCCACGCCGGGTACGACCCGGAACCGGGCAGTCTCATGGCACGGCTCAACGTCCGGGGGGTGGAGCTGGCAAAGGAGCTGTGCCAGAGGCTGGATGTGCCCTACAGCCCCTGCGGCTCGCTGGTGCTGGCGTTCTCGGAGGAGGAGCGGCCCACCCTGGAGGAGCTGTACCGCCGGGGAACCGAGAATGGCGTGCCTGGGCTGGCCCTGCTGTCCGGGGACGAGGCCCGGGCGCTGGAGCCCAACCTGTCTGAATCGGTGGCTGCCGCCCTTCACGCCCCCTCCGCCGCCATCTGCTCCCCCTGGGAGTACTGTCTGGCCCTGGCGGAGACGGCGGTGAAAAACGGCGCGGAGCTGCATTTGAACACCGCCGCCACCGGCCTGGACAGGGCAGGGGAGGGGTGGACTGTCCACACCAGCCAGGGGGATTTTGAAACCCGCTATATCATCAACGCCGCGGGGGTGGACGCCGGAGCGGTCCACGCCATGGCGGGAACGCCCTCCTTCACCATTTTCCCCACCCGGGGACAGTACTATCTGCTGGACAAGAGCGAGGGCGCCCGGGTGGGCCGGGTGATTTTCCAATGCCCCAGCGCGGCGGGCAAGGGCGTGCTGACGGCCCCCACCGTCCACGGCAACCTGATCGTGGGCCCCGATTCGGAGCGGGTGGAGGAAAACGGAACCTCTACCACCGGGGACGGCCTGCGTTTCGTCCGGGAGACCGCCCGGAAGTCCGTGCCCTCCATCAATTTCCGGGAATCCATCCGGAATTTTGCCGGGGTGCGGGCGTCCTCCGACCGGGGGGATTTCATCATCGAGATGGACCAGCCCCATTTCCTGGACCTGGCGGGTATCTGCTCGCCGGGGCTGTCCGCCGCGCCCGCCATCGGGGAGTACGCCGTGGAACTGCTGGCCAGGGACGGGTTTGCGCTGGAGAAAAAGGACGAATTTATCTGCGAGCGCCATCGCACCCGCTTTAAGGAGCTGTCCCCGGAGGAACGGGCGGCGCTGGCGGAGCGGGAACCCGCCTACGGCCGGGTGATCTGCCGGTGCGAAACCGTCACCGAGGGCGAAATTCTGGAGGCGCTGGCGGGCCCCATCCCGCCCTGCTCGGTGGACGGGGTGAAGCGGCGGGTGAACGCGGGCATGGGCCGCTGCCAGGGGGGGTTCTGCGGGCCCCGGGTGGTGGATATCCTGGCCCGGGAGCTGCACAAATCCCCTGGGGAAATTGTGCAGGATCAGGCCGGGTCCTGGCTGCTGGACCGTCAGACGAAGGGAGGAAGCGCGGATGTATGACCTTATCGTAATCGGCGGCGGGCCCGCCGGACTGGCCGCCGCCTGCGCCGCCTGGGAGGGCGGACTGCGCTCCATCCTCATTGTGGAGCGGGACAAAGAGCTGGGCGGCATTCTCAACCAATGCATCCATAACGGCTTTGGTCTGCACCACTTCAAAGAGGAATTGACCGGGCCGGAGTACGCCGGACGGTTCGTAAAGCTTCTGGGCGAAACCGGCGTGGAGGTGCGGCTGGACACCATGGTGCTGGACGTGACCGAACGCCGTCAGGTGCACATGGTGGGCAAATCCACCGGCTACCGGGTGGAGGAGGCCAGATCCATCGTGCTGGCCATGGGCTGCCGGGAGCGCACCCGGGGGGCCATCGCCATCCCGGGGAGCCGTCCCGCCGGGGTGTTCACCGCCGGAGCCGCCCAGCGGTACGTGAACATGGAGGGCTGGATGCCCGGGAAACGGGTCGTCATCCTGGGCAGCGGCGACATCGGCCTCATCATGGCCCGGCGCATGACCCTGGAGGGGGCTAAGGTGCTGGCCTGCGTGGAGGTAATGCCCTATTCCGGCGGGCTGAACCGGAATATCGTCCAGTGCCTCCACGACTACGATATTCCCCTGTACCTGTCCCACACCGTCACCGACATCCGGGGGAAGGACCGGGTGGAGCAGGTGGTGGTGTCGGAGGTGGACGTAAACCGCAATCCCGTCCCCGGCAGGTCAATGATATTCGACTGCGACACCCTCCTGCTGTCGGTGGGGCTGATCCCGGAAAACGAGCTCACCCGGCAGGCGGGCATTGAGATCGACCGCCGCACCAACGGCGCGGTGGTGTATGAGAACATGGAGACGTCCCTCCCCGGCGTGTTCGCCTGCGGCAACGTGTGCCACGTCCACGATCTGGTGGACTTCGTGACGGCGGAGAGCCAGCGGGCCGGAGCCGCCGCCGCCAGATATGTGCTGAACGGCCCGGACGGGCTTGCCGCCCCGGACGGGCGCTGTCTGGAGGTGCGAAACGGGGACGGGGTGACCTACACCGTGCCCCAGCATATCCGCACCGGCAGGGTGGAAAAGCTGTGCGAGCTGTTTTTCCGGGTGAACCGGGTGTGCAAGGACAGCGAAATTCTGGTGGCGTCCGGGGAGGAGCAGATTGCCCGCTTCAGGCGGGAGCATCTGGCCCCCGGCGAGATGGAGCATATCACCCTGCCCAGGGCCTTGCTGGACAAGGCGCCGGGGAATATCACCGTGTCCATCCGGGAGGTGTCGAAATGAAGGAATTGATCTGCATCGTCTGCCCCCAGGGGTGCCATCTGAAGGTGGACGAGGAAAACGGCTGTTCCGTCACAGGAAACTCTTGCCCCAGGGGGGCGGAGTACGGTAAAATGGAGCTGACCCATCCCACGAGGGTGGTGACCTCCACCGTGCGGTGCCAGGGGGGGCTGTACCCCCGCTGTCCGGTGAAAACCGACCGGGCCGTCCCCAAGGAGCTGGTCTTCGACGTGATGAAGGCGCTGGAGGGGGTCGTCCTCACCGCCCCCGTGGCGGTGGGGCAGATTGTGATCGAAAATGTGTGCGGCGCCGGGGCCAACGTGGTGGCCACCCGCAATCTGGCAAATTGACAAAAAAACGCCGTAGGGGGGCGGCAAGCCCCTTTCCTACGGCACCGACCGGCCCCAATAGCGTGGTTCAAACCCCTTCCCTACGGCCATTTTTGAACAATTCCCGAAAAACAACCGAAAGGAGCGGCAGTATATGGCCAAATACATCCTCGCGTTAGACCAGGGCACCACCAGCTCCCGGGTGCTCCTGTTCGACAGGGAGCAGAATATTCTGGGCGTCAGCCAGAAGGAGTTCACCCAGATCTACCCCCACGAGGGCTGGGTGGAGCACGACGCCATGGAGATCTGGTCGTCCCAGTACGCCACCATGATGGAGGTGGTGGCCCAGTCCGGCGTGGACCCCAAAGACATCGCCGGAATCGGCATCACCAACCAGCGGGAAACCACCATCCTGTGGGATAAGGAAACGGGCCGGCCCATCTGCAACGCCATCGTGTGGCAGTGCCGCCGGACGGCCCCCATCGTGGACAAACTGCTGGCGGACGGGCTGGGGGACCACATCCGGAACACCACCGGGCTGGTGCCCGACGCCTATTTCTCCGCCACCAAAATCAAGTGGATCCTGGACCACGCGGACGGGGCCAGGGAAAAGGCCCGGCGGGGGGAAATCCTGTTCGGCACGGTGGACAGCTGGCTGGTGTGGAAGCTCACCGGGGGCGCGGCCCACGTCACCGACGTGACCAACGCCTCCCGCACCATGCTCTTTGACATACACAGGCTGGATTGGGACGACGCCCTGCTGGAGGCGCTGGACATCCCCCGGGCCATGCTTCCCAAGGTGTGCTCGTCCAGCGAGATCTACGGCTATACGGAAATCCAGGGCGTCAGGGTGCCCATCGCGGGCATCGCCGGGGACCAGCAGGCGGCGCTGTTCGGTCAGACCTGCTTCCAGCCCGGGGACGCGAAAAACACCTACGGCACCGGCTGCTTCCTGCTGATGAACACCGGGGAGACGCCCTGCGTGAGCAAAAACGGCCTGCTTACCACCATCGCCATCGGGCTGGGCGGGAAAGTGCAGTACGCCCTGGAGGGCAGTGTGTTTGTGGGCGGGGCGGTGATCCAGTGGCTGAGGGACGAGCTGCGGTTCTTCACCGACTCCAGCGACGCGGAGTACTACGCCCAGAAGGTCCCCGACAACGGCGGGGTGTACTTAGTGCCCGCCTTCACCGGGCTGGGGGCCCCCTACTGGGATATGTACGCCCGGGGGGCCATCGTGGGCCTCACCCGGGGCACCAAGCGGGAGCACATCATCCGGGCCGCCCAGGAATCCATCGCCTATCAGGTGGCGGATTTGGTGCGGGCCATGGAGGCGGACACGTGCCTGCCGATGAACACCCTGAAGGCGGACGGCGGGGCCAGCCGGGACCGGTTCCTGATGCAGTTCCAGGCGGATATCATCGGCCGGGAGGTGCGCCGCCCCGCCATCCGGGAGACCACCGCCCTGGGCGCGGCCTATCTGGCCGGGCTTGCCACCGGCGTGTGGGGGAGCACCGACGAGATCAAGCACCTGTGGATGTGCGACAACACCTTCCAGCCCAAAATGGCCAGGGAGGACAGCGAACAGCTCCTGACCGGCTGGCACAAGGCCGTGGGCCGCAGCCGGGACTGGGCCAGATAACGCAAAAAGGCTTCCCCCGCCGGGGAAGCCTTTTTTCATCTGTTATTGTCCTCCCAGCTTTTCGGCCACCACCGCCATCTGCTCCGGGGTGGGCTCCCAGCTTGGCCGGAAGTAGACGATGCGGTCCGGATAGAACAGCAGACAGGTATTCTCCAGCCTCATGCCCTCGTCCTCCTCCCCCATCATAAACTGATATGCCTCCTGCGCCCCCCAGGGGGCGGGGTCGGTGGGTGCGTAGTATTTTATAGGCAGAAAATCCGTATCTCGGTTTTCGTTCTGTTTCAGCAGATGGTTTTTACACAGGTCATAGAGAAGCGGGACCTTCACCACCGTAACGGAGTAGTACAGGGACGGCGCGCCCGCCGCCATATCCTCATGCAGCCATGGGGACTGGCGTCCTCCGAAGCTGGCCAGCAGCGGCGATTCCAGCCGCTGTGTAAAATCCGTCGCGAACTCGTAATCTGTCTCCATCAGGTCGTCCATCGTCAGAGGCAGGGCGTCCGGCGAGACGTCCCCGGCGCCGCGCAGGGCCAGGGAAGGGATGCCCCGCGCAATCAGGAGCGACACCGCCACACAGGCCGCAATGGTCACCATCCTGTTGGTTTCGGCAGATACCTGCTTCCGCCTCATCACCTCCCGGGCCCCGGAAACCAGAAGGATCGCCGCCAATACATACACCGTCGTGAGCAGGAGGATGCCGCCGCTGAGGCTCAGCGTCCAGGCAAACGCCGCCAGCACCACCGCCAGCAGCCCCCTTTGCAGCAGGGGATGGCTGTTGGTGGCCAGGAACCCGCCCTGCTCCGCCGACGCCAGCGCACGCCGACGCCAGAGAAAATAGTTGCCCGTATCAAAGGCGATGACCAGCGCCAGCGCCGGCCAGCACACCATCAAAAACAGGGCGAAGGGGGAGGCCAGCGCCCGGATGGGGTCGGTGTACAGGCGGAACAGGGTTACGATGATGTTCAGCACCGCCGCCCCACCCAGCAGGGCCTGGGACACCAGATAGCCCTTTTTTGCCGACTGGTGGACGGCCTCCACCTCTAGCGCCGGGTCGGTGTCGATGGGAACGGGGTTTTCCCGCTCATTGTAAAACACCTGCATCTGGCCCGACGATGCCGCCAGCGTCCAGCCGGTGTGGGCGCACAGGTCATAGAACATATTCTGTCCGTCGGACGGCTGAGGGGCGTACATGGACGCCTGGGGAAAATAGCACACGCTGAACGCCAGCTTCTTCGGCTGTATGCGGCGGTAGCGCCAGGTGAATGCCCCGATTTTTTCCAGCAGCCAGCCCCGTTCCGCCATCCGCTCCAGATGCGCCCCGATGCCGGTGTGGTCGTAAAACGAGAAAAATTCCAACCTCTGTTTCTTGTCCCTCATCCTTCTTCCTCCTTCCCAAAGGCCAGGCGGTAGTCCGCCGCCTGGGCCTGAATCCGTTGATACTCCTGGTCCAGCGTCCGCCGTCCGTAGTCAGTAAGCAGGTAGCTCCGCCGGCGGCCCTCCACTTTTGTCTCACGGATCATCCCCACCGCCCGGAATTCCTCCAGTAGGTTGTACAGCGTGCCCGAGCCTACGTTTACCCGGCACCCGGTCATGGCGGGCACCCGGTCCAGTATGTCGATGCCGCAGCACTCCTCCCGCAGGCACAGGAGGATGTAGAACATCTGCTCCGTCAGGGTCTGGAATTTTGCTCTGGGCATCCGGTCCGCCTCCTTATCTCGAGGATCGAGTTTTCTGGTTTCATTATAATCTCGAATATCGAGTTTGTCAAGGGCAGGGGCTGGAACCACTTTGGACAGGCCCTGTGTCAACAAATTCACATATTGTTTACGGTTATCCCATTGACGAGTTCAAACAGCCGCGCTATATTAATTATAATCCCTTAAAATCCTTTTTTCCAGTTTGGAGGTGAGCGCCGGTGGTCCGCAGTTGGTTGGCGCGCTTCATGGCGGGGCGCTATGGCGGAGATCAGCTCAATGTATTCCTGTTGGCGCTGTATCTGGTGCTGTATGTGGTTTTCCTGTTCGCCCGCTGGTTTGTGCTGGAGCTTATTTCCATCATACTGATTGTGCTGTGCCTGTACCGCTCCCTGTCCCGGGACCTGGAGCGGCGGCGCAAGGAAAACGCCCGCTTCTTGCAGATCGTCCGGCCTGTGTGGCGCAAGTGGACCTGCTTCCAGGCCCGGGCCCATGACAAGGAGCACCGGTACTTCAAATGTCCCAACTGCGGACAGCAGATGCGGGTGCCCCGGGGCAAGGGGCGCATTACCGTCCACTGCCGTTCCTGCGGCGCGGCGTTTGAGGAAAAAAGCTGAGCTTGCGTCCTGTTGATGGTAAGAAAGCCCGCCGGTTATCCGGCGGGCCTTTGGCGTTTCCGCGTTTATTTCCCCAGCAGGTCGGAATGTGTTCCGGTGCGTACAAGATACAGCTCATCACCAGCCACTTGATAAATCAAAAGCCAGTCCGGCAGAATATGACACTCTTGATGCCCTGCCCAATTCCCAGACAGCGGATGGTCCTTGTTTTGAGCCGGGAGCGGGGCAGGGATCATCAGTGTATCAATTACAGCCTCCAGCAGTCTCATATCGTAACCACGCTTAATACAGCGGCGGCGGTCACGCTTAAACTGCGACGTAGCATTTAATTTAAGCATCGTCGTCATCCTCAGCGTCAAGCATAGCAAAAAAATCTGCGGCGGTCCCCTGGAAATGCTGGCCCGTCCCTGTCTGAATCATTTCCTCAGCTTCCCTCATAGCCGCCACCGTAACCGCATTTGGGACATCTGCAATAAGGGCATCCTCAATGGTCTGCTTCATCATCTGGAGCATAGCGGCAATATTGGCAAGCTGTCCCTCGCTGAAACTGTCCAAGATAGCAATACATTTTTCCCGGTTGCTCATTGGTCTGTCTCCTTTCGTCGTTCCGTTTCATTGCCTCACATTATGGCCTTATTATATCACAAAAGCCCGTCTCCAGAACTATGCAAAATAGATAAATATACTACCGAAATTATATGGAGTATCCCCATGCCGGAAATACGCGCCCCAACCCCACCGCAGAATAACCCCCCGGCACCATTCAGGCGTTCCCAGGAGAAAATCCAGTGGGCCGTTCCACCACCCATTCAGGCCCCAGTGGGCCGGAAATCAACGGGAAATCCATCCGCAAAGCCGCGCAAGCCGGAACCCTACCTCCGCATAAAAAGCGGCGTGCCCTTAAAAACGGGGGATTCTTAAGGGGGAGGCCGACCTGAGGACGCGAAGCGTCCGGCCGGCGGCCACCCCCTTAAGCGTGTCTTTGGTTACTTTCTGCACGAGCAGAAAGTAACGCCCCCGGCAGGGGCGTCCCCGGGAGCATCCCGGAAAACAGCAAAACCACAAAAAAGAGCCCCCTGGAAAAATCCAGGAGGCCCTTTGATTAACGGTTTTGACCGCGGAATTACTTGTGGTCGACGCTGTACATATGCTTGATGAGCTCCAGCACCTTGTTGGAGTAGCCCATCTCGTTGTCGTACCAGGACACGACCTTCACAAAGCTGTCGGTCAGAGCGATGCCGGCCTTGGCGTCGAAGATGGAGGTGCGGGCGTCGCCCAGGAAGTCGCTGGACACCACGTCCTCGTCGGTGTAGCCCAGAACGCCCTTCAGCTCGCCCTCGGAAGCGGCCTTCATGGCCTTGCAGATGTCCTCATACTTGGCGGGCTTCTCCAGATTGACGGTCAGGTCAACAACAGAGACGTCCAGAGTGGGGACGCGCATGGACATACCGGTGAGCTTGCCGTTCAGGGCGGGGATGACCTTGCCCACGGCCTTGGCGGCGCCGGTGGAGGAGGGGATGATGTTGCCGGTAGCGGCACGGCCGCCGCGCCAGTCCTTCATGGAGGGGCCGTCAACGGTCTTCTGGGTGGCGGTGACGGAGTGCACGGTGGTCATCAGGCCGTCCTTGATGCCGAACGCGTCGTTGAGAACCTTGGCGATGGGGGCCAGGCAGTTGGTGGTGCAGGAGGCGTTGGACACGAACTGCATATCGGGGGTGTAAGCGTCCAGGTTCACGCCGCACACGAACATGGGGGTGTCGTCCTTGGAGGGGGCGGACATGACCACCTTCTTGGCGCCGGCGTCGATGTGGGCCTGGGCCTTCTCCTTGGTCAGGAACAGGCCGGTGGACTCCACCACGTACTCAGCCTCCAGCTTGCCCCAGGGGATGTTCTTGGGGTCGCGCTCGGCGAAGATGGGGATCTCCTTGCCGTTGACCACGATGGCGTTCTCGGTGGAGGAGACCTCGCCCTCGAAGCGGCCGTGCATGGTGTCGTACTTCAGCATATAGGCCAGATAGTCGGCGGGGCACAGGTCGTTGATGCCCACGATCTCGATCTCGGGATGATTCACGCTGGCGCGGAAAACCATGCGGCCGATGCGGCCAAAACCGTTAATACCTACTTTGATGCTCATTGGTATCACTCCTTAATAATGATGGGATTTGCGCGGTATTATTATACACTCTCTTTCCCCCAAAGGGAAGGGGTATTGTGAAAAATTTTTCAATCTTTTTTCCCGAAATCCCGGCAGATTACTCAAGAGTCAGGTTGATGGTCTTGACGGTGTCCTCAAACAGGGCCAGGGTCTCATCGTCGCTGGCAGTAAATGTAAAGGTGTAGGTCTGGTCGGCGTTGATGCAGATGATGATCTGGCTCATGGAGGAGCCGTCCAGGTCCAGGTCGTAGCAGTACTGGTAGGCGGGCAGGCCGCACACATCGTCCTTGGTGAAATAGCGGTCCTCAATGGTGGCCTCGGTGGCCTCGCCGTAGGCCTGCTTCAGCTGCTCCTCCAGGGTGGTGCGCAGCATATCGCCGGTAATGGCCTTGAAGCCCAGGTCGGTGGTGGAATCCTTCTCGGTGATGTTCAGGTTGATGTTGGAACCGTCGGCCCGGTACCAGCAGGCGGTGACGCCGATCTCGCTGGGGTCGGTCTCCTCAAAGCCCTCGGGGACGTCGAACTTGTAGTCCACCACATGGTCGCCGGCAGCGGGTTCGTCGGTGGGCTCGGCGGTGGGCTCGGCGGTGGGCTCGGTGGTGGAAACGCTGTCAGTGCCCTCAGGGGCACTGGGCGAGGGCGTACCCTCGCCGCCGCCGCTGCTGCAGCCGACCAGCACAAGCATCAGCAGCGCAAGCAGAAATGCCAGATTCTTCTTCATTTTGATACTCTCCTTAAATCGTCATTGTTTTTGGCCATATTTTTGATAGGCCACCCATGATTATAGCACCGGAAAATCCAATAAGCAATACCTGAAATCATCAAAATTTCTTTGAAATATCCCTCTTGACAGGACTGGTACAATGATTATAAGCAAATATTCAAAAAGGGGCGGTTCAGATGTTAGAAATGCTGCGCGGGCGCGCCCGCGGCGTCATCCCCTCCCTCCGGGCGCTGGCGCAGTGGCTCTGGCTGGCGGGTCTGACGGGGATTGCCTGCGGCTTCGCGGGGGCGGCGTTCACCTGGTGCGTGGCCAAGGCCACGGCCCTGCGGGGCGCCCATCCCTGGCTGCTGTTCTGTATGCCCCTGGCGGGCCTGGTCATCGTGTGGAGCTACCAGGCGTGGGGCATGGAAAACGACACCGGCACCAATCAGATCATCGCCAGCGTCCGGGGCGGTGAGCGCCCCACCCTGCGGCTGGCCCCGCTGATCTTCCTCGGCTCGGTGCTCACCCACCTCACCGGCGGCAGCGCCGGACGGGAGGGGGCGGCGCTCCAGATCGGCGGCAGCATTTCCGCCGGCATCGCCCGCCTGCTCCGGCTGAAGGAGCACAGCACCAACACCATCATCCAGTGCGGCATGGCGGGGCTGTTCTCCGCCCTGTTCGGCACGCCCCTCACCGCCACGGTGTTCGCCCTGGAGGTAGTGAACGTGGGCCATCTCTACTATTCCGCCCTGTTCCCCTGCCTTCTGTCCGCCCTCACCGCCAATTACATCCCCCGCCTACTGGGCCTGCCCGCCGAGGCGTACCATCTGGCGGGCCTGCCGGAGCTGGGGCCGGCGTCCCTGCTCCGGTGCGGCGTGCTGGCCGTGCTGGCGGCGCTGGTGTCCATCGCCTTCTGCTCCCTGATGCACACCTCGGGGCATCTGTACAAAAAATACATCCCCAACCAGTACCTGCGGGCGCTGGCGGGGGCGGCGCTGGTGATTGTCCTCACCCTCGCCGAGGGCAGCGGCGACTACAACGGCGCGGGAGGGCACATCATAGAGCTGGCGGTGGAGGGGGAAGTGCGCGTCCCCTGGGCGTTCCTGCTGAAAATGCTCTTCACCGCCCTGACCCTGGGGGCGGGCTTCCGGGGCGGGGAGATCGTGCCCACCCTGTTCATCGGCGCAACCCTCGGCTGCGCGGCGGGGCCTCTGCTGGGGCTGGACCCGGCTTTCGGGGCGGCGGTGTCCATGATCGCCCTGTTCTGCGGGGTGGTGAACTGCCCGCTGGCCTCCATCTTCCTGGCCATTGAGCTGTTCGGCGGGGAGGGCCTGCTGTTCTTCGCCCTGGCCTGCGCCCTCAGCTTCCTGCTCAGCGGGCGCTTTTCCCTGTATTCCAGCCAGACGCTGGTCTACTCCAAGCTGGAGGCCACGCTGGACGAGCGGTACCGGCAGACCCTGAAGGAACGCCAGCCGCTTTGACTGATCCGGCGCGCTGTTCCTTCTTCTGATTCTGTTCGCCTACTTTCGCTATGGGGAACGGCGCTTCTGCTGCTGTGGATGTCCCTCAAAACAGGCAGGCGGCTTCTGTCCGGGCTGGCTGCGGGGGTGCAGCGGCGCGGGGGTATTTCTGCTGTTGACGCTGCCTGCAGTCAGACCCACAAAAAGCGGAATGTGAATGGACAAGAAAAGGGCCTGTTCGTTTGAACAGGCCCTTTTGATTTGCCGCCGGTTTTGATGCGGGGGAGCGGGCAAGTCCCAGGCCCTTCCCTGCAAGCTACCTCTGATATTCAAATTCCAGGTTATACAGGCAGATCACGTCCCCGTCCTGGATGCCCATGTCCTCCAGCTGCTGGTACACCCCCGCGTCCCGCAGGCGGCGCTCGAACCAGTTGCGGCTTTCGTAGTCCCCGAAATTCACGTTGGCCATGAGCTGCCGCAGCCACGGCCCGTCCACCAGCCAGGCGCCGTCCCCGTCCCGCTGAATCTCCAGCGCCTCCGAGGTATCCACCTCCGGCGGGCGCTCCACGTAGGTGGGCTCGTACACAATCACCGGGGGCAGGGCGGACAGCTCCGCCGCCGCCGCGTACATCAATTCCCTTGTGCCCTTGTGGGCTGCGGCGGACAGCTCGAACAGGGGACAGCCCCTGGCCTCCACATGGGTACGAAGCTTCGCCAGAAGCTCGGGATCCTCCATGATATCCACCTTGTTCGCCGCCACCAGCATCCGCCGGGAGGCCAGCTCCGGCGACCAGCGCTGGAGCTCCTCGCAGATGGCGTCGAAATCCGCCACCGGGTCCCGGCCCTCGGAGCCGGACACGTCCACCACATGGATGAGCAGGCGGCAGCGGTCCACGTGCCGCAGGAAATCGTGGCCCAGGCCCGCGCCGTCCGCCGCGCCCTCGATGATGCCGGGTATGTCCGCCAGCACGAAGGACTGGTTTTCGTCCACCGCCACAACGCCCAGGTTGGGGGAGAGGGTGGTGAAGTGGTAGTTGGCGATTTTGGGCTGGGCCCGGGTGACCACGCTGAGCAGGGTGGACTTGCCCACGTTGGGGAAGCCCACCAGCCCCACGTCCGCCAGCAGCTTCAGCTCCAGCAGCACCTCCCGGTACTGCCCGGGCAGGCCCGCCTTGGCGAACCGGGGGACCTGCCGGGTGGGGGTGGCGAAGTGCTGGTTGCCCCAGCCGCCGTTGCCCCCCCGGGCCAGCACGAAGTCCTTCTCGCCGGACATATCGCAGATGATCTCCTTTGTCTCCAGATCCCGGACCACGGTGCCCCTGGGGACGCGGATCACCAGATCGGCCCCGTCCTTGCCGGAGCAGCGTTTGCCCTGTCCGTCCTTCCCGTTTTCGGCGGTGTATTTGCGCTTGTAGCGGAAGTCCATCAGGGTGGACATATGGGGGTCCACCCGCAGGATGATGTCGCCGCCCCGCCCGCCGTCCCCGCCGTCGGGGCCGCCCGCGGCCACGTACTTCTCCCGGTGGAACGCCACCGCGCCGCCGCCGCCGGTCCCCGCCCGGACGGTGATGCGGGCGGTGTCGATGAATTGATTGGCCATAATGACCTCCTTACTGTATCTGCTCCCAGTGGATTTTCTTATCTTTAAAGGTAGTATTCCCAGTCATAGTCGTCTGTCTCCCCGGATCTGCTCCATTTCCGCCAGATTTTTCGGCGCGTCCGGGTCTCCATGCTCCGCCGCCCGCTTCGTCCAGTAGAGCGCTTTGTCCAAATTGGCAGGCGTCCCCTGTCCCATGAGATAAAAGTACCCCACCTGACACTCTGCCAGGGCATAGCCCTGCTCCGCCAGCTCCAGACAGCCCTGGAAACAGGCCTCATAATCCCCCTTCTGGTAATAGTTCTCGATCAGCTCATCCACCCGGCGAAGCTCGGGGCAGTCGTCATAGTGGTTCAAATGGTCCATGCAGTTTTTCTCCCTCCGAAAAAAAAGCCGCAAACGGTCCCCCGTTTGCGGCTTTCCAGGCAAATTTTACTGCGCGATTTCCACAATGGAAACCTGCTTGCGGTCCTTGCCCATGCGCTCGAACTTCACCTTGCCGTCCTTCAGGGCGAACAGGGTGTCGTCGCTGCCCTTGCCCACGTTGGTGCCGGGATGGATGTGGGTGCCGCGCTGGCGCACCAGGATGTTGCCCGCCAGCACATACTGGCCG
Source organism: Oscillospiraceae bacterium (assembly GCA_910575695.1). Lineage (GTDB taxonomy): Bacteria > Bacillota > Clostridia > Oscillospirales > Oscillospiraceae > Enterenecus. The sequence continues at coordinate 206,883 of CAJTGJ010000001.1, forward strand.
TCGGCCCGCTTCACGCCCAGCCGCTTGGCATGGGAATCGCGGCCGTTCTTGGTGGAGCCGCCGCCCTTTTTGTGGGCGAAAAACTGGATATTGAGCTTCAGCATTGTCGTTTCCGTCCTTTCTGTCAAAGGTTACAGGATCTCAGTCCTCGTCATCATCGTCCAGCAGGACGGTGAGATTGTCGGGATATTCCTCCCCCATGGCCTGGAGGTACACCAGCAGTCCTGTCAGCACCGTCTGGCACAGGTTTTCACTGTCCTCGTTCAGGGCGGGGGGGAGCTTGAGGGAAATGCGGGCGCTTTTTTCCTTTGCCTTTACCGCGGCCCCAAGGCCCATCACCTCGTTGATGGTGCACTCGGTCAGGCCCACGGCGGCGGAGATGGCGGCGCATACGATGTCCGCGCCCGCCTCGGCGTACCCGCTGTGGCCCTCCACCACGAAGCCGTCCAGGCGGCTGTTGGCGCTGTGGAAGGTTACGGTGGTCATAGCCCGTCCCTCGTCAGGCGTTGACCTTGGTGATCTCCACCTTGGTGTAGGGCTGGCGGTGGCCCTGACGGCGGCGGTAATTCTTTTTGGGCTTATACTTGAACACCAGCACCTTCTTGCCCTTGCCGTTCTTCACCACGCTGGCGGTGACGGACGCGCCGTCCACAGCGGGGGCGCCGAACCTGGCGTTCTCGCCGTCCAGGACGGCCAGGACCTTGTTGAAGGTGACGGTTTCTCCGGCTTCCACATTCAGCTTCTCGATGTAGAGGGTGTCGCCCTCGGCCACCTTATACTGCTTGCCGCCGGTTTCGATGATCGCGTGCATAGCTGCACTCCTTTCCTTTATTACGGGCTCGCTGTCGGGGGCGGGAAACGGTTCCTCTTTCCTGTGGACACACCACACCCATTCAAAGCGGCTATGACAGTATATCAACGCACCCCTGGAATGTCAAGGGTTTTCACGGCTTTTTTGAAAATTTATGTTGACATCCCCTGAAAACCACGGTATAATTGATCTTACGCAACCACGCGATTTTATCTGCCAACCGCGCCTTGTTCCCATAAGGCGTTGTGGAAGACGGCGCTCCTTCCGATCAAGGGGGCGTACCGCCAAACTGTACAGGAGGTGTTCCCGCATGAAGCGTACCTATCAGCCCAAGAAGCGCCAGCGTTCCAAGGTCCACGGCTTCCGCAAGCGCATGGCTACCGCCAATGGCCGCAAGGTTCTGGCCCGCCGCCGCGCGAAGGGCCGCGTCCGCCTGAGCCATTGATGGCGCACACATCGGGATAATCCATACGACCGGGGCGCGGGATTTTTCCCTCGCCCCTGTGTCCGTTTTCCCGACGCGGGGGAGGGTCTGCCTCCCCCGGGAAACAGAAACACGCATCGGTACGACGGGAGGGGCAGGGCCCTCCCCTGCGGAACGCCGCGCCGAGGCAACGGAGGGCCCCTATGGACAAAACCGTCTCGCTCAAGGAAAACCATCTGTTCCGCCGGGCCTACAACCGGGGCAAAACCGCCGCCGACAGCCGCCTGGCCCTGTATGTGCGCCGGAACGGGCGGAAAACCAACCGCCTGGGGCTGACCGTGTCCACCAAGCTGGGCTGCGCCGTGGTGCGCAACCGGGTGCGCCGCCGCCTGCGGGAGATCTACCGCCTCAACGAGGGCAGTCTGTCCACCGGGTTCGACGTGGTGGTCGTGGCCCGGGTGCGGGCCGCGTCCAGCGACTACCACCAGCTGGAAAAGTCCTTCCTCCGTCTGGCGGACAAGCTGGGCCTGCTGAAAAAGGGGGAGGGCGGATGAAGCGCCTGCTGCTGGCCCTGATCCGCTGGTACCGGCGGGATATTTCCCCTTACCGCCAGCCCTGCTGCCGGTTCATCCCCACCTGCTCCACCTACGCCCTGGAGGCGGTGGAGGTTCACGGCGCGGTAAAGGGCGGGGCGCTGTCCCTGTGGCGGATTTTGCGCTGCCATCCCTTCCACAAGGAAAAGTCCTTTATCTACGATCCTGTTCCCCCGAAAAAAATCCGAAAATTGTAGGAGGCCAAACATGGATATTTGGCAAATACTCATGACGCCGTTCAGCTGGCTGCTGAAGCTGTTCTGCCAGGTGTTCGACAGCTACGGCATCGCCCTGTTCCTGTTCACCATTGTGGTGAAGATCGTGCTGTTCCCCCTGAACCTGAAGGGCAAAAAGAGCATAATCAAGACCACCGTGCTGAACGGCCAGCTCCAGGAGATCCAGAAGCGGTGCGGCAACGACAAGGAGCGCTATAACCAGGAGGTCCAGAAGTTCTACGCCGAGAACAACGCCAGCCCCATGGGCGGCTGCGGCTGGTCCTTCCTGCCCATCGTGTTCCTGTACCCGCTGTACGCCATCATCCGCCGCCCGCTGAAATACATGATGTGGCTCACCGAGGACGCGGTGACCGCCGTGGCCCACGCCCTGGGCTGGGCCGACTTCACCATCGGCGGCTACAACGAGCTGATCCTGGGCTCCATGATGAACGCGGGCAACCTGGAGACCGCCAAGGCCGCCGTGGGCGCCGCCGCCGCCAGCGTGTTCGTCATCAACTTCGATTTCTTCGGCATCGACCTGTCCCAGGTGCCCAAGCTGAACTTCTGGGAGGGCGGCGTCACCTGGGGCGCCGTGGGGCTGTTCCTGCTGCCCCTCATTTCCGCCGGGCTGTCTGTGGTGTCCATGCTCGTCTCCCAGAAAACCAACCAGATGAACAAGGACCAGCAGGTCAAAACCAACTGGTCCCTCATGCTGATGAGCCCGCTCATCTCCCTGTGGATCGGCTTCGCCATGCCCGCCGGCCTGTGTATCTACTGGATCGCCAACTCCCTGCTGGGCATGGTGCAGGAGGTGATCTGCGGCGCGATGCTCCGCAAGGACTACGAGGCCGCCCAGCTGGAGATGGCCGAGCAGCAGCGCAAGGCCAAGGAGGCCGAGAAGGAACGCCGCCGCAAGTCCGCTGAGAAGAAAGCCGCCGCCATTGCCGCCGGCAAGTCCGGCAAGAAGGTCCAGCCCCAGTCCAAGAAAAAGGGCGTGGACGTGTCCGCCAGCCGGGAGGGCCTGCGCACCTACGCCCGGGGCCGGGCCTACGACCCCAACCGCTATCCCATCACCCCCTACCGCGACCCCAGCGGCCCCGCCAAGCCTGTGGAGGAGGATGCTAAGGAGCTGACGGAGGAGGAAAAGGAAATCCTCGCCGAATCCAACCCGGATCTGGCTGCGGCGGCGGAAAAGGCCGCGGCGGAAGCCCCCGCCCCCGAGACGGACGGCGGCAAGACCCTGGTGGAGGAGGACGGCGGCTACGAGGAAGCCTACGCCGACGAGGAGGAGTAACCCCCCTCACAGACCATATACGATACTTTGATAAAGGAGTGCAGTTTTGTGCTGAAATATATCGAAGTCACCGCAAAGACAGAGGACGATGCCATCGCGAAGGGCCTGGCCCAGCTGGGGATGGACCGGGACGACGTCTCTGTGGAAATTCTGGAGCGGGGCAGAACCGGCTTTTTGGGCATCGGCTCCGTTCCCGCCAAGGTCAAGCTGACCTATGAGGCCCCGGACGAGCAGCCGCCCGTCCCCGCGCCTCCTGCTGTGGAAAAAAAGCCCGAGCCCAGGCCGGAACCTGTTCAGCGGCCCGCCCCCGCGTCCAGGCCCATCCAGCCGAGGCCGCAGCCCAGACCGGAACCCAAGCCCGCGCCGCTCCCCAAGGGCGAGCCTGCGGACGACGACGTGGCCGGGGCCATTGTGAAGTTCCAGACCGGCCTGTTTGAGCACATGGGCGTGGCCGCCACCCCCGTGGTCACCCGGGAGGGCGACACCTATCAGGTGGTGCTGGAGGGGGAGAGCATGGGGGCGCTCATCGGCCACCGGGGGGAGACGCTGGACGCCATCCAGCAGCTGACGGGGTACGCCGTCAACCGGGGCCGCAGCCACCGGGTGCGCATCCATGTGGACGCCGAGGGCTACCGTGCCCGGCGGGAGGAATCGCTGAACCGCCTGGCCCGCAAAACGGCGGGCAAGGTGGTGCGCTACCGCCGGAACATTACATTGGAGGCCATGAACGCCTACGAGCGGCACGTGATCCACACCGCTTTGCAGGATTATCCCGGCGTGTCCACCTTCTCCACCGGCACCGAACCCAACCGCCGCACAGTGGTGGCCTACGACCCCGGCAAGCAGTAAGGGCTTGTTCCTTTTTCTTGAAAGAAAAAGGAACCGAAAAAGAACTTTATGCTCGTTTCTGCCAGTCTGCTATTGAGTTGGATTTTTTTCTCGACTACGTGACGCGGTGGTACAAGGGATATATTATGTTTTTAACGGCCTGGTGCGTTCGCGCCGGGCCGTTTTATATTTACAAATGGGGAAAAATATCGTATGATAAGGCATAGCTGATTGATTGAGGTGATTTTATGGAAATCAAAGTTCTGCGTCTGGGGCAGATCGGCACCAACTGCTATATTTTCCACAAAACGGACAGCACCAGGTGCGGCATCGTCGATCCCGGCGACCAGGGAGAGCAGGTGGCGGACTGGCTGAACAAGCAAAGGCTGGAGCCGGAGGCGGTGCTCCTGACCCACGGGCATTTCGACCACATCCTGGGCATTCCCGGCCTGCGTAAGGCGTGGCCGGACCTGCCTGTCTACTGCCACCCCGCGGACATCGGGGTGGGGGATACCACCCGGGTGTTCGGGGAGAATTTCCCCACCGTCAGCTCCTTCGGGAATGCCACCCCCTATCGGGAGGGGGATGTGGTTCAAATCGCGGGCATTGACGTGGAGGTGCTGGAGACACCGGGCCACACCCCCGGCTCGGTGGTGCTGCGGGCAGGGGACGTGCTGTTCACCGGGGACACCCTGTTCGCCGGGTCCATGGGCCGCACCGACCTGCCCGGCGGGGACGAAGGGCAGATCATGAAGTCCCTGCGGCGGCTGTACGAGCTGGAGGGGGACTACCAGGTGCTTCCCGGCCACGAGGGGCAGTCCACCCTGGAGCAGGAGCGCAAAAGCAACTACTGCCTGCGTATGGCGATGGGCCGATGAAGATCTGGATCACCTCGGACAACGTGCGCTGGGACGCCCAGCGTTACCGCTACGCGGCTGAGCAGATGCTGCTCACCCTGTTTCCCGACGAGAGGCCGGACTATCCCGACGCCCCCATCCCCACCGCTTTGGGCGGGGAGCGCAGCGCCGTGATCTTTACCCTTCACCGGGGGGAAAAGCTCGCCAGCATGAGCGCCCTGCTGCTGCGGGACGGCAGGCGGAACAACGGGGTGGTGCGCTTTCCGTCGGAAAAGCTGGACGAGCCGGAGGAGCAGGTGTACCACACCGTGTCCCACGCCTTGAAACAGGCGTTTTACAAGGCCGGGACGGCCCTGCTGGGGCACGGGCTGCCCTGGGGCTCATTGACCGGGGTGCGTCCCGTAAAACTGCCCACCAGGGCCATGCTGGCGGGCAAGACGCCAAAACAGGCCCAGCGGGAGCTGGAGAAGGAATACCATGTATCCCCGCCCAGGGCGGCGCTGGCGGTGGAGTGCGCCAGGACGGCGCTGGATGTTCGGAAATCGCTGGAGCCTGACAGCCTGTCCCTTTACCTCGGCATCCCCTTCTGCCCCACCCGGTGCGCTTACTGCTCCTTCATTTCATCCGACGTGAAGGGCTCGCTGGCGCTGATGGAGCCCTATGTGGACGGGCTGTGCCGGGAGATCGAGCTGGCGGGGAGCCTCCTGCGGGAAAAGGGGCTGCACATTGATTCGGCCTACATGGGGGGCGGAACCCCCACCACCCTGACGGCGGAACAGCTGGACCGGATTCTGAGCGCTGCGGAACGCTTTTTGCCCATGGAACGCTGCGGCGAGTTCACCGTGGAGGCGGGCAGGCCGGACACCATCACGGCGGACAAGCTGGAAACGCTGAAGGCCCGGGGCATCCGCCGCATTTCCATCAACCCCCAGACCATGGAGGACAGTGTGCTTCGCGCCATGGGCCGGGACCACACCGCCGCCCAGATCGAGGAGGCCATGGCGCTGGCCGGAGCGCGCTTTGGCGGGCTGGTGAACATGGATCTGATCGCTGGACTGCCCACGGATACTGCGGAGGGCTTCGCGTACACCCTGGACCGCGTTCTGGCCATGGATCCGGCCAATATCACGGTGCATACCCTGGCGCTGAAAAAGGGCTCCCGGCTCACCGAGGAGGACCCCACCGGGGCAGGCACGGCGCTGTGTACGCCGGAAACTGTGGAGACCATGCTGGAGCTTGCCGCGCGGCGTCTGCGGGAGGGGGGATACGCCCCCTATTACCTCTACCGGCAGAAATATATGTCCGGCTCCTTCGAAAACGTGGGCTGGGCCAGGCCCGGGGCGGTGTGCCGGTACAACATCGTGATGATGGAGGAGCTTCAAACCGTGCTGTCCCTGGGGGCGGGGGGCATTACCAAGCTGGTGGATCCGGCGCGGCGTAAAATCCTCCGGCTGAACAACCCAAAATACGCCAGGGAGTATCTGAACAGCTGGGACAAGGCCGCGGAAAACAAGCGGGCCGCCGTGGAATTTCAGGCGGAACTTGCAAAAATATAAGACCAACGGCTCCGGCGGCAGCGCCGGGGCCGTTTTTTTCCTCCCGCCCCCTGTTTGCCGGCGCGGGCCCTTACATTTAATAAAGAAATTGGGAAAAACTCTTGTCCGCCGGGGGCTTTTCTGATATAATAGATTAGTTCACAATTTTCACCATTTGAGGGGGACAGGGCCTATGAAATCTGCTGCCGACGTCTGGGAAAAAGTAAAGAGCCTGATGGAAGGCAGCATGACCGCCGTATCCATTGAGACCTGGTTCGGCGACATCGAGGCGGTGAGCCTGGAGGACACCCGGCTGGTGCTGTGCGTCCCCACCGACTTCAAGCGGAACATCATCCGCACCCGCTTTCTGCCTGCCGTGGAACAGGCCCTGCGGGAGCTGTTCTCCTTCGACGTGGATGTGGCCCTGCTCCTGCCCGAGGAGCGGGACACCTACAACGCCCAGAACGTCTCCTCCGCCCCTGTTGGGCAGGAGGGGTCTGAGCGCTACACCTTCGAGCGGTTCGTGGTGGGCTCCACCAACCGGTTTGCCTACACTGCCGCCAAGAAAGTGGCGGAGGAGCCGGGGGGGGCCTACAACCCCCTGTTTATCTACGGCCAGTCTGGGCTGGGGAAAACCCATCTGCTCCACGCCATCGCCAACCAGGTACACCAGGTTTTCCCGGCCTACCGCATCATGTACGTCCAGAGCGAGGATTTCGTCAACGAGTTTATCGACCACGTCCGCCACGGCAAGGATATGCAGGGCTTCCGGGACAAGTACCGCCTGGTGGACCTGTTCCTGATGGACGACGTGCAGTTCATCGCCGGCAAAGACTCCAGCGAGGAGGAGCTCTTTCACACATTCAATACGTTATACGAGCAGAAAAAGCAGATCGTATTCACCAGCGACCGACCGCCCCATGAGATGCTGCGGCTGGAACAGCGCCTGCGCACCCGGTTTGAGCAGGGCCTGCCCGCCGACATCCAGCCGCCGGATTACGAGACCCGCGTGGCCCTGCTGAAAAACAAGGCAGTGGAGCGGGGCATCTCCCTGCCGGACGCCGTGCTGTCCTACGTGGCGGAAAACATCACCTCCAACGTGCGTCAGATCGAGGGCGTGGTCAATAAGATCATGGCCTTCCAGGAGCTGATGGGCGCCCCGGTGGACGTGGATACCACCATCCGGGCGGTACGGGACATCCTCCGGGCCAAGGAGAACTTCCTGCCCTCCGCCGATACCATCATCCAGGAGGTGGCCCGGTTCTACGAGCTGGACAGCACCGCCATCCGGGGCCAGAGCCAGAACAAGGAGATCGCCAACGCCCGCAACGTGGCCATGTATATTATCCGGGAAATGACCCAGCTCTCGCTGATGGAGATCGGCCAGCACTTCGGGGGACGCCACCACTCCACCGTGCTCAACTCCATCAAGCGCGTGGAGAAAAACATGAAGGAACAGCCTGAGATGTCGGAAATCATCCGCGATATCACCAACGCGGTTAACTCCGCCTATTAAGCGGACCGGCGCGCGCTCGAAAACCCGTATTTTTTTTCCTCATCGCTTCCACAAACCTGCGGACTGTGCTGTGGAACCCTGTGGAGGCTTTTTTGGCCTGATATTTTCTCCGCAAGCTGTGGATTTTTTGTGGAACCCCCTGCGGACGGTCAAATCCGCTCCCCAAAGCGGTTTCCCCGGTTTTCCACAGCCTCCACACCCCCTGCTGTGACTACGACCTTAAATAACCCTTCCTCTCCTGCCGAGAGGGAAGAAAGGATGCTCCCTATGAAATTCTCCTGCGAAAAAGCAATTCTCCAGACTGCCGTTACCACCGCCGGACGGGTAGTCTCCCCGAAAAGCACCATTCAAGCTCTGGAGGGCGTCCTCATGGAGGCGGAAAACGGATACCTCCGCATCAGCGGCTACAACCTGGAGACGGGCATTATCACCCAGGTGGAAGCAGACGTACAGGAATCAGGCGCTATCGTCCTGTCCGCCCGTCTGCTGGGGGAGATCCTCCGTCGTATGCCCGACGACGCGGTGTCCGTCAACGCCGATGCCGACTGCTCGGTCCACGTCCAGTGCGGCCCTACCTCCTTTGATATCAAGGGATACAGCGACGAGGATTTTCCAGAGCTTCCCAGCGTCGATGAGGGCGCCAGCCTGATCCTCCCCCAGGGGAGTCTGAAATCCATGATCGCCCAGACCATTTTCGCTGTCAGCGATAATGAGAGCCGTCCCATTCACACCGGCGCCCTGTTTGAGACGGAAACGGACACCCTGACCATGGTGGCGGTAGACGGCTACCGGCTGGCCCTGCGGCGGGAGAAACTGGCGGAACAGAGCGCCGCCGGTAACATCTCCTTCGTGGTGCCCGGCGCGGCCCTGAATGAGGTGGAGAAGATCTGCGCCGATTCCGACGATACCGTCACCGTCACCCAGGGAGACCGCCATGTCATGTTCCAGATCGGCGCCACTTTGCTGGTCTCCCGGCGGCTGGAGGGGGAGTTCCTCAACTACCGCCAGACCATCCCCACCAATAACGCCGTGGTTCTGGAGGCGGAATGCGCCGACCTCCAGCGGTCCATCGACCGGGCGTCGCTGATCATCAACGAGAAGCTGAAATCCCCTCTGCGCTGTAAATTTGAGGACGGCTCCCTGTCCATCACCTCAAAAACCGCCATCGGCTCCGCCTTTGACCGGTGCCCCATCACCGGAGACGGCGGGGGGCTGGAGATCGGCTTCAACAACCGCTTCCTGATGGACGCGGTCAAGGCCGCCCCCGCCAGCCGGGTGCGTCTGGAGCTGAATACCTCCACCTCTCCCTGCCTGATCCTGCCCAGCAAGGGGGAGACGGATAACTTCCTGTATATGGTGCTTCCCGTCCGCCTGCGGGCCGGGGAATAAATCCCTGTGAGGAGGGGAAAGGCCCTCCTCTACGGTGTGTTCAAGGAGGTCCTTATGGGCGAAGAACATATTAAAATAGAAACACCCTTTATCCGGCTGGACGCCCTGCTGAAATTTGCCGGGGCCGTGGAGACGGGGGGAGAGGCCAAGCTGCTGATCCAGGACGGCGGGGTCAAGGTCAACGGCCAGTCCTGCGCCATGCGGGGGAAAAAGCTGTACCCCGGCGACCGGGCGGAGCTGGACGGCCAGATTTTCGTGGTGGAATGACGGTCAGCGGGATCTCCCTGGAGGATTTCCGGAACTACGCCCGGGCGGAGGCCGTATTCCACCCCGGCGTCAATGTGATCGCGGGGGAAAACGCCCAGGGTAAGACAAATCTGCTGGAGGCCGTCCAGTACCTGTCGTCCGCCTCCTCCCACCGGGCCCGGTACGACCGGGAGCTGATCCGCCACGGCGCGGACCACGCCTTTCTCAAAGGAAAGGTGGCCAGCCGGGGCCGTCCGCTGGTGCTGGAGGCCGCGCTCCACCGGGGGGCAAGGCGGCAGCTGCGCTCCAACGGAGTGAAGCTGAAAACGGCGGGGGAGCTGTCCGGCCTGCTGACCACCGTTCTGTTCTGCCCGGAGGATCTGTATCTGATCCGGGAGGGGGCGGAGGCCCGGCGTCGTTTCCTGGACAGCTGCATCTGCCAGCTGCGCCCCCGGTATGCCCAGGCGCTGGCGGAATACAAGCGGCTGTACCAGCATAAGACCCGTATTTTAAAGGACAGCGGGGAGTACCCTGGCCTGCTGAGCACCCTGGACGATTTTTCCCTGCGGATGGCCCAGTGCGGCGCTGTTTTGATCCACTACCGGGCCCACTTCGTCAAGCGGCTGGTGGGAACGGCCCCCCCCATCCACGCCGACTGCTCCGGGGGGCGGGAGCGGCTGGGGCTACGCTACGAGACGGTGTCCGCCGTCACCGACCCGGAGGCCGGGCCAAAGGCCATCCTGCCCCAGCTCATGGCCCACCAGGAGGCCCACCGGGAGGCGGAGCTCGCCGCCCGCTCCTGCCTGTCCGGGCCCCACAAGGACGAGCTCGCGGTGGAGATCGACGGGAAGGCGGCAAAGCATTACGCCTCCCAGGGACAGACCCGCACGGCGGCGCTGGCGCTGAAGCTGGCGGCAAGGGATATATTCCGGCAGGAGACGGAGGAGTGGCCGGTGCTCCTGCTGGACGACGTGCTCAGCGAGCTGGACCAGCGGCGGCAGGAGTTTGTGCTCAACCGCATTACCTCGGGGCAGGTGTTCATCACCTGCTGCGAGGAGGAGAAGCTGACAAGGCTGCGTGACGGCAAGGCGTTCCGGGTAACGGACGGGACCCTGGCCGAGATGTGCTTGAAAACCATGTTTTCATAGGAGGGCGGGCTTTTGTATCTGCATTTGGGCCAGAATGTGATGATCAGGAAACAGGATGTCATTGGTATTTTTGACCTTGACAATACCACCTGGTCCTTTCGCACCCGCCGCTTTCTGGAGCGGGCCGAACAGGAGGGCAGGGTAACGGCGGTGGGCGACGATCTGCCCCGCTCCTTTGTCCTCGCCCAGGAGGGGGACGGCCCCCCGTCGGTATATATCACGGCCCTTTCTTCCGCCGCGCTGTCCGCCCGTGGGGAGCGCAGTGGATTTGAGTAAAAAAGGAGGACAAAGCATGGAATCCATTGAATACCTGTGGGAGGACCGCAAGCGCCGGTTCGGCCTGCCCCTCTCCTTCACCCGCTACCGCCTCAGCGGGGACCGGCTGTTCTGTGAGACGGGATTCCTCAATCTGAAGGTGGACGAGGTCCTGCTCTACCGGGTGCAGGACCTGGAGCTGACCATGCGGCTGGGCCAGCGGATTTTCGGGGTGGGCACCATCTGCGTCCACTCGTCGGACAAGAGCATCCCCCACCTGGATCTGAAAAACGTGAAAAATCCCCGCCAGGTGAAGGAGCTGATCCACCAGAACGTGGAGGCGGCCAAGGATAAGCGACGGATGCGGGCCACCGAGCTGCTGGGCAAGGAGGGCGGTCCGGCGTACCACGACGGGGACGGTCTGGATTTTGCCCCGGAGGACTGCGATGAGGACGGGATCGACTAATTTATATCACCATAGCGGAGGAACACCATGGCTGAAAACGAAATGAATGAATTAAATACCACCCAGGTGGAGCACGAGTACGGCGCGTCGGAAATCCAGGTGCTGGAGGGCCTTGAGGCCGTCCGGAAGCGCCCGGGTATGTATATCGGCTCCACGTCCGCCTCGGGCCTGCACCACCTGGTTTACGAGATCGTGGACAACGCCATTGACGAGGCCCTGGCGGGCTACTGCGACCATATCACCGTGGAAATTCTGGACGGCGACGTGATCCGTGTCACCGACAACGGCCGGGGCGTCCCCGTGGACATCCAGGCCCAGACCGGAAAGCCCGCCCTGGAGGTGGTGTACACCGTCCTCCACGCCGGGGGCAAGTTCGGCGGCGGCGGGTATAAGGTGTCCGGCGGCCTCCACGGCGTGGGCGGCAGCGTGGTCAACGCCCTGTCTGAGTGGATGGAGGTCCGGGTCTGCAAAAACGGGCAGATCTACGAGGTGAAGTTCTCCCGGGGGGCCATTACCCAGGAAATGACCGTGGTCGGGACCACGGAAAAAACCGGCACCGAGGTGGTATTCAAGCCCGACCCTGAGATGTTCGAGACCACCGTGTATGACTACGAGACCCTCCACCGCCGGATGCGGGAGCAGGCGTTTCTGAACGCCGGGGTGAAGATCCTCATGGCGGACCGCCGCCCCGGGCAGGAGCAGGAGGAGTTCATGCACTATGAGGGGGGCATCCGGGAGTTTGTCACCTTCATCAACCAGAACAAAAACCCCCTCCACGAGCAGGTCATCTATATGGCGGGCTCCAGGGATGATTCCATGGCGGAAATCGCCCTGCAATACTGCGAGGACAGCTATAGCGAGATCATTGTATCCTTTGCCAACAACGTCCACACCCCGGAGGGAGGTATGCACGAGGAGGGCCTGAAGCGCGCCCTCACCACCGTGCTCAACGCCTACGGCAAAAAGACGAAGCTGCTCAAGGACGAGGAAAAGGTGTCCGGCGAGGACTGCCGGGAGGGTCTGACCTGCGTGATTTCCGTCAAGCTCACCGAGGCCCAGTTCGAGGGCCAGACCAAGGCCAAGCTGGGCAACAGCGAGATGCGCACCCTGGTGAATAACGTGGTGGGCGACAAGCTGGAGCAGTTTTTGGAGGAAAACCCCGCCGTGGGCAAGGCCATTCTGGAGAAGTCCCTCATGGCCAGCCGCGCCCGGGAGGCCGCCCGGAAGGCCCGGGAATCCGTCCGCCGCAAGACGGCGCTGGAATCCGGCCAGATGCCGGACAAGCTCCAGGACTGCAATGAGCGGGACCCGGCCCTGTGCGAGCTGTATATCGTCGAGGGCGATTCCGCCGCGGGCTCAGCCATCGACGGCCGTGACAGCCGGTTCCAGGCCATTCTGGCCATGTGGGGCAAGATGCTCAACGTGGAGAAGGCCAGGGCGGACAAGATCTACGGAAACGATAAGCTGTACCCTCTGGTGCTGGGTTTGGGCGCGGGCATTGGGGAGGAGTTCAATATCGAAAAGCTGCGCTACCACAAGATCATCATCATGTCCGATGCCGACGTGGACGGCGCCCATATCCGCACCCTGCTGCTCACCTTCTTCTTCCGGTATATGCGGCCCCTGATCGACCACGGTTATGTCTATTCCGCCGTGCCGCCCCTGTATAAGCTCACCCGGGGCAAGACCACCCGCGTGGCCTATTCCGACCCGGAACGGGACAAAATCTCCGCCGAAATGCGGGGGGACAACCCCAACGCAAAGGTGGACATCAACCGGTTCAAGGGCCTGGGTGAAATGGACGCCGACGAGCTGTGGGACACCACCATGAACCCGGAAACCCGCACCCTGCGCCGCATTACCCTGGAGGACGCGGTGGCGGCGGACCGGATTTTCACCATCCTCATGGGCGAAAAGGTGGAGCCCCGGAAGGAATGGATCGAAGAAAACGCCAAATACGCCCTGAATGTGGATTACTGAGGAGGTGACGCGCAATGGGACATAACCGGAATTACAAGCCCGAGGATATCGCCTTTCCCGACCAGGTGATCACGGAATCCGAGCTGGTCAGGGAGATGACCGAGAGCTATAAGGATTACGCCATGAGCGTCATCGTGGGCCGCGCCCTGCCCGACGTGCGGGACGGCCTGAAGCCTGTCCACCGCCGCATTTTGTATTCCATGTACGAGGGCGGGCAGACGTCGGATAAGCCCTTCAAGAAATCCGCCACCTGCGTGGGCGACGTGATGGGCCACTACCACCCCCACGGTGACGCGTCCATCTATGACGCGGTGGTTCGTCTGGCCCAGAAGTTCTCCATGCGCTATCCCCTGGTGGAGGGCCACGGCAACTTCGGCAACGTGGACGGCGATCCCCCCGCCGCAGCCCGTTATACCGAGGCCCGCCTGTCCAGGCTGTCCAGCGAGATGCTCCGGGACATCGACAAGGATACCGTGGACTGGGAGCCCAACTATGATGAGAGCCGCCTGGAGCCGAAGGTCCTGCCCAGCCGGTTCCCCAACCTGCTGGTGAACGGCTCCAACGGCATCGCCGTGGGCATGGCCACCAACATCCCGCCCCACAATCTGCGGGAGGTCATCGACGCCGCCGTCTGCGTGCTGGACAATCCGGACGCCACGCTGAACGACCTGATGGAGCATATCAAAGGCCCGGACTTCCCCACCAGGGGCATTATCATGGGCCGGGCGGGCATCCGGGCCGCTTACGCCACCGGGCGGGGAAAAATCGTCCTCCGGGCCCGCACCGAGTTCGAGGAGTTCGGCAAGGACCGCACCCGCATTATCGTGTCCGAGCTGCCCTATCAGGTGAACAAGCGCCAGCTCATCCGCAATATCGCTGACCAGGTGAAGGACAAGCGGCTGGAGGGCATCTCCGACCTGCGGGACGAGACGGACCGCAACGGTATGCGCATTGTCATCGAGCTGAAAAAGGACGCCAACCCCCAGGTGGTGCTGAACAAGCTGTTCAAGCAGACCGCCATGCAGTCCAATTTCTCCGCCATCCTGCTGGCCCTGGTGGACAACCAGAAGCAGCCCCGCATCCTGTCCCTGCGGAACATCCTGGACGAGTATATCGCTTTCCAGGAGCAGGTGATCCGCCGCCGCACCGAGTACGACCTGAAAAAGGCCCAGGAGCGCGCCCACCTGTTGGAGGGCCTGATTATCGCCCAGGACAACATCGACGAGGTCATCCATATCATCCGCAGCAGCTACGACAACGCCAAGGAGCGGCTGATGGAGCGCTTTGGGCTGGACGACGTCCAGGCCCAGGCCATCTGTGATATGCGCATGATCGCCCTCCAGGGGTTGAACCGGGAGAAACTGGAGAACGAGTACAAGGAGCTGCAAGAGAAGATTGCCTATTATCAAGAGCTGCTGGCCGATGAGGAGAAGCTGAAGGGCGTGCTCCGGGAAGAGCTGGTCCAGATCCGGGACAAGTACGGCGACAGCCGCGTCACGGAGATCCAGGACGTGGCCGACGAGATCGACATTGAGGATCTGATCGAGGAGGAGCAGTCCGTCTTTACCATGACGGCCAACGGCTATATCAAGCGCACCTCCGCCAGCGAGTACGCCGCCCAGGGCAAGGGCGGCATGGGCAAAAAGGGCATGGCCACCCGGGAGGAGGACTACGTGAACACGGTGTTCACCGCCTCCACCCACGACTATATCCTGTTCTTCACCGACAAGGGCCGGGTGTTCCGCAAAAAGGGATACGAGATCCCCGAGGCGGGCCGCACCGCCCGGGGCACCAACATCGTCAACGTGCTTCAGGTGGAGCAGGACGAAAAGGTGGCCGTGATGATCCACACCCGGGACATCAGCGAGGGCGAGGAGCCCCGCTACCTCACCATGTTCACCCGGAACGGTACGGTGAAGCGGCTGAACGCTTCCGCCCTGCGCAGTCTGCGCAGCAACGGCCTGCGGGTCATTATCCTGGAGGAGGGCGACGAGCTGATCGAGGTCCGGGAGACTGATGGCAGTCAGAATCTGCTGATCGCCACCCACAACGGCATGGCGGTGTGCTTCCCGGAGGAAAAGGTCCGGGTCACCGGGCGCAGCTCCATGGGCGTACGGGGCATCAAGCTGCGGGAGGGCGACTACGTGGTGGCCGCCGCCCGGGCAAAGCCGGGGAAGGCCGTGCTCACCATTACGGAAAACGGCTATGGCAAGCGCTCCCCGGTGGAGGACTACCGGGTCACGGACCGGGGCGCTTACGGCATCAAAAACTACGGCCTCACCGAAAAGACCGGCCCCGTGGTGGGGGTCAAGGTGGTGGACGGCAGCGAGGACCTCATGCTGGTTACCCAGTCGGGCACGCTGATCCGCACGGACGTGGACGAGATCCGCACCTGCGGCCGCTCCAGCCAGGGCGTCATTGTGATGCGCTTCAAGGAGGACGGCGACCGGGTGATTGCGCTGTCCCTGGCGGAGAAGGAGCCGGGGGAGGGCGAGGAAACCCCGTCGGAAGGGGAGACGCCGGACGTAGAAGCCCCCGCAGAGGAATAGGAGCCGCAAAAAGCCTTCCCCCCTCCGGGGGGAAGGTGGCACGGCGAAGCCGTGACGGATGAGGGGGAGACGGAGAACCCGGCGGACTGTAGCGGAATAAAAGGAGCGGACAGGCCATTGGCTTGTCCGCTCTTTATTCCTTAAACTCGAAAAGTTTGTAAAGTGGTATATTCAAGTATTTCGCGATCTCAATCAGGGTATCAATACTGCATCCCGCTGAGGCTGTCTCGATTCTTTGGATATGATGCTGGCTTGTATCACAGCCTTCGGCTAATTGGGCTTGTGTTAGGCGTTGTTCTTTTCTGTAATGCAAAACATTCAGCCCGATTTTTACCCACACATCGTAGTTTTTCACTTTCATAAGATCACCTGACATATATTCTACCTGGATGAGAATAAAAGGATACACACTATAAAATAATATATGCAACTTCAACAGTTGCAATTCAAATAAAAAAGTGTTAAAATACAATCTGTGAGGTGGTATTATAGACAGGCTGATAGATTGCGGCAAATCAGGTGACAATTGAAATACTAAAAAATTGAATATGAGAATTGACTTTTGCGCTGGTTTCCTGTATTCTTGGCGTTAGAATAAAATTAAAAGAGGAAAACGCCTTATGAAAACAGTTACGCTATACACCGACGGCGCGTGCCGTTGAAGCCCCCGCAGAGGAATAGGAGCAGCAAAAAAGCCTTCCCCCCGGAGGGGGGAAGGTGGCACGGCGAAGCCGTGACGGATGAGGGGGCGTTTCGTGATGTCCCAACTGATGAAGTGGACTTCTCAGCAGCTTCGGAAAAATGCGACAAAAGAAGAAAACAGACTGTGGTACAATTATTTAAGAGCATATCCTGTCCAATTTCGCCGTCAGGTTGTGTTTGGTCGGTTTATCGTAGATTTTTACTGTGCAAAAGCGAAATTAGTGCTGGAACTGGACGGTTCCCAGCACTACGAAGGAAATGGGCCGGAATATGACGCCGAGCGGACAAACTGCCTGGTGCGTGGTTATGGGCTGCGTATTCTTCGGTTTACGAATAAAGAGGTTCGACAAAATTTTGAGGGTGTTTGTACTGCTATTGATTTAGAGGTGAAGGGGCTGACGCACGCCCCCTCATCCGCCCCCTGCGGGGGCACCTTCCCCCCAGAGGGGGGAAGGCTTTGCGCCTGCCTGGAAAGGAATCCTATCATGAAAACAGTTACGCTATACACCGACGGCGCGTGCTCCGGCAACCCCGGCCCCGGCGGCTGGGGAGCCATCCTGATGTTCGGCGAGCACAAAAGGGAACTGAGCGGCGGCGAGGCGAAAACCACCAACAACCGCATGGAGCTCACCGCTGTCATCAAGGGCCTGGAGGCGCTGAAACAGCCCTGCGTGGTGGAGCTTTACTCCGATTCCAAGTACGTCATTGACGCCCTGCAAAAGGGCTGGGCCAAGGGCTGGCGGGCCAGGGGCTGGGTGAAGTCGGACAAAAAGCCCGCCCTCAATCCGGATCTGTGGGAACGCCTGCTGGAACTGTGCGAGACGCACACGGTGAATCTGCATTGGGTGAAGGGCCACGCCGAAAACCCCTACAACAACCGCTGTGACGAGCTGGCGGTGGGGGAGTGGCAGAAGCTGAAAGCCTGAGAATAGAGAAAGCGCCGGGGTTATTCCCGGCGCTTTTCCCATTCCCGTGCTTCTCGGTCCAATTGGTTCAGATGGTCCCGCAGAGCGAGATTGATATAGCTGGAGACGGAGCGGTCATCATACTCAGCCAAACCCTTGATCCTCTGATAGATCGGGTCGTCGAGTGTGATACTGATTCTGACTTTTAGGGGTTTCATAACATCACCTGATTTATCATAACATTTTAGCCAATATAATATTGACAACTCATATTAGATCATATACAATATGATGTGGTGATACTATGAATGAAATTGAATTTGACAACGCGCTTTCCCAGTTCCTCAACGACGAGCAGTACGAAAAAACCAGTGAGGCCATGTACAGCCTGGTCCGCGACGCGTTTACCGCGGGATGGAAGGCCGCCATGGGTTCCGACCTGAAGAAGATCATCGATATTGACAGGCGCTGAAAAGCCCCTCCCGGCCAGGAGGGGCTTTTCCTTGTTTTATTCTTCCTCTTTCGCGGTACACATGATGTTCAGCTCGTCCAGCTGTTTCTGCTCCACGAAGCCGGGCGCGCCCATCATCACGTCCTGGGCGTTCTTGTTCATGGGGAAGGGGATGATCTCCCGGATGGAGTCCTCCCCGGCCAGCAGCATTACCATCCGGTCCACCCCCGGGGCGATGCCCGCGTGGGGGGGCGCACCGTAGGTGAAAGCGTTGTACATGGCGGGGAACTTGGCTTTCACGTCCTCCTCGCCCAGCCGCACCAGCTGGAACGCCTCGATCATGATTTCCGGGTCGTGGTTCCGCACCGCGCCGGAGGAAAGCTCCACGCCGTTGCACACCAGGTCGTATTGGAACGCGGTGATGGTCAGCGGGTCCACTTCCCCCGCCGCCGCCTGTTTCAGGATGTCCAGCCCGCCGTTGGGCATGGAGAAGGGGTTGTGGCAGAATTCCAGCTCGCCGGATTCCTCCCCGATTTCGTACATGGGGAAGTCCACGATCCAGCAGAACTCGTACCGCTCCGCGTCCATGTGGCCGGGGCAGAAGGCCCCCAGCTTGTTCCGGAGCACGCCGGCGGTTTTCTGGGCGGTGAGCAGCTTGCCCGCCGTCAGCCCCACAAAGCAGCCCGGCGTGAGCCCCAGGGCCTCCACTGCCTGGTCCTTGATGGGCTGGACGAACTTGGCGATGCCGCCCACGATCTCGCCCTTTTCGTCGTACCGGAACCAGTACGCCTTTTCCCCGGACTGCACCTCCACGTCGGCGCACAGCTTGTCGATCTGCTTCCGGGCGCCCTCGAAGCTGGATACCACGATGGCCTTGACCGTGCTGCCCTCAAAGGGCGGGAAGCCGCACCCCGCCAGCAGCTCCGTGGCGTCGGTGAGGGTCAGGTCGATGCGCAGGTCGGGCTTGTCGGTGCCGTACTTCTCCATGGCCTCCAGATAGGGGATGCGCTGGAAGGGGGCCTCGGAGGCGGTGTTGTATTTGCCGTACCTGGCGAAAATGGGGGGGAGGACGCGCTCCAGCACGGAGAACACATCCTCCTGGCTGGCGAAGGCCATCTCCATGTCCAGCTGGTAGAATTCGCCGGGGGAGCGGTCGCCCCGGGCGTCCTCGTCCCGGAAGCAGGGGGCGATCTGGAAGTAGCGGTCAAAGCCGGAGGCCATCAGCAGCTGCTTGAACTGCTGGGGGGCCTGGGGCAGGGCGTAGAACTTGCCGGGATGCTTCCGGCTGGGCACCAGGTAGTCCCGGGCCCCCTCCGGGGAGGAGGCGGTGAGGATGGGCGTGGTGATCTCCAGGAAGCCCTCGCCGGTCATGGCGGCCCGCAGTGCGGCCACCACGCTGCACCGCAGGATGATATTATTCTTCACCTCGGGGTTGCGCAGATCCAGATAGCGGTATTTCAGACGCTGGGTCTCGTCCGCCTCCCGGGAGCGGTTGATCTGGAAGGGCAGCTCGTTGTGCCGGCAGCGGCCCAGCACCTCAATTTTGCTGGGCGCCACCTCAATGTCGCCGGTGGGCAGCTTGGGATTTTTGCTGCCCCGCTCCCGGACGACGCCCTCCACCGAGATGGTGGATTCCTTGTTCAGGCCCTTGACAGCCGCCATCATGTCCTCGGTTTCCAGGACGATCTGGGTGGCGCCGTAGAAGTCCCGGAGCACCACGAAGGCCAGATTCTGACCCACCTCCCGGACGTTTTCCATCCAGCCCACCAGCTTGACTTGCTGGCCCACGTGTTCCATGCGCAGGTCGCTGCAGGTGTGGGTGCGTGATTGAACCATTGGAATCATCTCCAATTTGTAATATTTTAATTATTTTTATACAACAGGTATTTACTCGGATGAGCCAAAAATGACAGAGCCTGATCCCGCTTCGTCCGTGAGGCGTACCGTTGAGCGGGTTTCTCAGCCCCGCTCCGGCTCCTGGATGGGTGCGGCGGCGTTCCCGGCCCCAATGGTGTCGAGCATCTTCCGGATGGCCTCATCCACGGACAAAAGCTCCTGCTCACCGGTGGACATATTCTTCAGGGATACTTTACTCTGAGTGATTTCATCCTCACCCAACAACAGAATGTATGGGACGCCCAGCTTGTCGGCATAGGACATTTTCTGCTTGAATTTTTTCTGCTCGGCGTAGAGCTGGGTCCGGATGCCCGCTCCCCGGAGCTGGGTGGCCAGGGAAATCGCCGGGGCCAGATCGTCCGTCATGGGCAGGATGAGCACGTCGGCGGGGGAGGTGATCAGGCTGTCGTTCAGATAACCCTGCTCCTCGAGCACGTAGAACAGCCGGGTCAGGCCGATGGAAATGCCCACACCGGGCAGTTGTTTGTCCGTATAATATTCCGCAAGGTTATCATACCGTCCCCCGGAACAGATGGAACCGATCTCCGGGTGGTCCAGCATGAATGTCTCATACACGGTGCCGGTGTAGTAGTCCAGCCCCCGGGCGATGGTCAGATCCACCGCGAAATTTTCCTCGGGCACGCCGAAGGCGGACAGGTATTTCACCACTGTGTTCAGCTCGTCCAGTCCGGTGTCGAACAGCTCGTGGCGGCTGCGGTATTCCTCCAGGGCGGAAAGAACATGATTATTACTTCCCGTAATGGATATGAACTTCAGGATCTCGTCCGCCTGCTCTCCGGTGAGGGCCAGCACCTCGTCCGTCAGCAGCTCCCGCACCTTGTCCGGGCCGATTTTGGGCAGCTTGTCCACCACCCGCATGATGTCCCCGGACTTGTCCGACAGGCCCAGCATGGCGTAGAAGCCGCTGAGGATTTTCCGGTTGTTCACCCGGATCTGGAACCGTTTCAGCCCCAGGGCGGTGAAGGTCTGATAGATGATGGACGGGATTTCCGCCTCATTGGCGATGTCCAATTTGCCGTCGCCGATGATGTCGATGTCCGCCTGATAGAATTCCCGGAACCGGCCCCGCTGGGCCCGCTCCCCCCGATAGACCTTGCCGATCTGGAACCGGCGGAAAGGGAAGGACAGGCCGGCATAGTGCAGGGCCACATATTTGGCCAGGGGCACCGTCAGATCGAACCGCAGGGACAGATCGGTGTCCCCCTTGCTGAAGCGGTAGATCTGCTTTTCCGTTTCGCCGCCGGCCTTCGCCAGCAATACCTCGCTGGCCTCGATGATGGGGGTATCCAGCGGGGTGAAGCCGTAGAGGGAATAGGTGCGGCGGAGTTCCTCCGCCATCCGTTCAAACTGAACCTGCCGGGCGGGGAGCAGCTCCATAAACCCGGACAGGGTACGGGGTTTTTGTTTTGCCATCGGTATGATCTCCTTCTCTCATGAAACAAAACCGCGGGGGAGGGGGGCCGCGTGCCGCGGGCGTATGGTCCGCCTCAAGCCCCTCCCCCTCGCGGGATTCTTGAATATGCCGTTATTTACACCTTTAACGGTTTTGTGGGCTTGATCAGCTCGCGCCAGTCCAGGTCGCCCCGGGACAGGCCGTGGATCAGCATTTCCGCTGTGGCGGCATTGGTGGCCATGGGGACGTTGTGCAGGTCGCACAGATTGTTGATATAATGAATGTCTTTATCCAGGTCGTCGGAGTTTGGGTCGTTGAAAAACAGAACCATGTCGATTTCCTCATAGGCGATCCGGGCGCCGATCTGCTGGGTGCCGCCCTGGGAGTGGGCCAGAAACAGCTGTACCGGTAAGCCGGTTGCCTCCGCCACCTGGCGCCCGGTGTTGCTGGTGGCGCATACAGTGTGCTTGGACAGGATGCCGCAATACGCGATGCAGAACTGGACCATCAATTCTTTTTTGTTGTCGTGGCTCATCAGTGCGATGTTCATGTTACCCTTCTCCTTTCTGGGGGACGCTAAGGGCTGCGGCCCTTAGTTGGATGGATAGTGTACAAAAGAGTGGAGCTGGATCTCCTTTTAAAGTCAGCGGATGCGGAGCAGGGGCACTCGCTGGCCCAAAATTCGTTTGGATATGTTCAAATAAGCGGGGGCCGCGCCCTTATAGGTGGTGAGCACCAGGGGCACCCCTGCCGCCGCCGCCAGGGTGACGGCGGGATCCTCCGGCACCACGCCCAGCAGTGGAAGCCCCGCCGCGTCCATGGCGTTGTCGATGGAGGTGCGCAGCTTGCGGATCAGCCTGGGCTGTACCCGGTTCATCACCAGATGGAGCTGGGGCAGGGCGTGGAGCTCAGCCACCGCCCGCTGGGCGTCCCGCAGGGCGGCGGGGTCCACAGCGGACACCACGATGGCACGGTCCGCCGCCGCCATGGCAAGCTGAAACCCTCCCCCCAGTCCGGCGGGGGAGTCCATAAATACGTAGTCGAAGCATTCCCTGGCCTCTTCCGCCACCTCGCAGAAGCGCTGGATATCCAGGCCGTCGGGGGCCAGGGGGGCGGTGAGCAGATACAGGCCCTTGATCTCCGGCTGTTCCACCGCCGCGGACAGCAGGGAGCAGCGGTAGGCCATCACGTCGGAAAAATCCATCACCGCTTTGTCGGACATACCCAGCACCAGATCCAGGTTGCGCAGGCCGATATCCAGGTCGATGCACAGCACCCGCTGGCCCAGCGCGGCCAGGCAGGAGGCGATCCCGGCGGTGAGGGAGGTTTTCCCGGTGCCGCCCTTTCCCGATGTGATCATAACGGAGGTTCCCATGGTTTTTCCCCTTCCAGCGTTACGTGAAAATCATAACACAAAACTCGCTCAATGACAACAAAATTTTAAATAAATTTTCATTTATGTAACATTTTTCAGCTTTCGCCCGGGCCGCTCCGGCTCACAGCATTCTCTTTTGTATTTTAGCCCACCGCCGGGGGTATTGAGACGGGGTCGGGCCCTTTTTTTCAATCATAATGATCCGGTGGTTCACCGCCGTGCCGGGGATGGCATAGTCAACGCATCGGTCCACCTTTCCCCCCAGCACGTGGATGGCGGGGCGGGCACTGTCCAATTCCTCGTCGCTGTCGATGCCTTTCATGGCCAGAAAGTACCCGCCTACCTTGACAAAGGGCAGGCATACCTCGCACAGGATCCGCAGGTCGGCCACCGCACGGGCGGTGGCGAAGTCGAACTGCTCCCGGAGCACCGGGTCCAGCCCCGCCTCCTCCGCCCGGGCGTGGATGGGGGCCATGCTGGTGAGGCCCAGTTGGTCGCAGGCCTCCTCCAGCCAGTCCACCCGCTTGTTCTGGGCGTCCAGCAGGGTGACGTAAAGCGTCGGTACCAGGATCTTCAGCGGGATGCCGGGGAAGCCCGCCCCGGTGCCCACGTCGATGAGGGTCTTGTACTGGAACCCGGCGCAGTTGAGCAGAGCGGCGCAGTCCAGCATATGCAGGGACGCCACCTGTCTGGGCTCGGTGATGGCGGTCAGGTTCATGACCTCATTTTTTTCAAGCAGAAGCCGCCCAAACCGCTCCAGTTGGGCGGGGGCGGCTTCCGGCACTTGTCCGGACAGGCCCAGCTCAGCCAGTCCGTTTTCGATCATATCCCTCATGGCTCAGCGGATGAAAGCGCCGAGCAGGGCGGGGAAGCCCAGTAAAAGCCCCAGCGCGGCGCCAACGGCGCATAGGACAAGGCCGAATATGCCCCCCGCCACCCCGCCGGGGCAGGTGCGCTGCTTCATCCGGTGGATGAGGATGGCCGCAAGGGCCACTGACACCGGAATCAGGAACAGGGGAAAGGTGCCGGGGAGGTTTCCCCCGCCGGTGTAAAGGGCGTAGTTCAGCACAAAGCACAGCATGACGGTGTAGGCGATGCCCATCCAGGCCGCTGTGCGTTTTTCAAAGGAGGCGGGGGTGTACCCGCCCTCCTGCTGTCCGTTGGTCTGCGTTTCAGTCATTGTTCCGGTTCTCCTTTAATAAATCACGGATTTCAGTGAGCAGTTTTTCCTCTGCCGACGGCGCGGGCGGGGGAGGAGGCGCGGCCTCCTCCTTCTTCCTGGCGCCCTCCATAACGCGGTTTACCGCCTTGACGATGCAGAACACCACCAGGGAGAGGATCAGGAAGTTGACCACCGCGGAGATAAAGCTGCCGTAATTCAGGGTGTTGGGCATGGCGTCCTCCGCCAGGGGGTAAAAGGTGGGCAGGGCCACCGACATGGATGAGAAATCCACGCCCCCCAGGAAGATGGACACGATAGGCATGATGATATCGTTGGTCAGCGAGGTGGTGATGGTGGAAAAAGCGCCGCCGATGATCACGCCCACAGCCAGGCCCAGCACGTTGCCTTTGTTGATGAATACCCTGAATTCCTGTAAAAATTTCTTCATTCCGGTCAAAACTCGGGATCGAAGTCGGCTTCGGCGGCTTCCTGGACTTCCTCAGCCATGGCCTGGGCCGCGTCTGCGGCGTCCTGAGCGCTGTCGGCCATGTCCTGCATCATGTCTGCCTCCGCCTGGGCTTCGTCCGCGATGGACTGCATCTCACCGGCAAACAGGATGGCTTCCTCGGGATCGTCGGTGAACAGCTCCGCCTCCTGGCGGGAGGCAATGGCGTTCATCAGGGGGGCGGTGAGTACGCCGTCCATCAGCTTCACATTGATATCCCGGCCCTCCCCTTCGTCGGGGAGCACGTCCAGCTTCCACAGGAGGGACTGATAGCTTTTTGTGCCGTTTTCATCCTTCTTTATCCGGATGGGGACGAGAGCGGCCAGAGCGGTGATGCCGAGGGCTTTCCAGAGCTTTTTCATGGGAATCTCTCCTTATCAAAGTTGTTTGTGGGACATCGGACAGATTGGCGCTCAGTGCTTGGGGGCCAGTACTTGCATCCCGCCCATGTAGGGCTGAAGGGCGGCGGGGATTTTCACGGAGCCGTCGGGCAGGAGATTGTTTTCCAGAAGGGCGATGAGCATACGGGGGGGCGCGGCCACGGTGTTGTTCAGCGTGTGGGGCAGGTAGGTTCCGCTCTCGCCCCGCACCCGCATTTTCAGGCGGCGGGCCTGGGCGTCGCCCAGGTTGGAGCAGGAGCAAACCTCAAAATACTTCTGCTGCCGGGGGGACCATGCCTCGATGTCGCAGGACTTTACCTTCAGGTCCGCCAGGTCGCCGGAACAGCACTCCAGCTGGCGCACCGGGATGTCCATGGAGCGGAACAGCTCCACGCTGTAGCGCCACATCTTCTCGTACCAGTCCATGGATTCCTCCGGCTTGCACACCACGATCATTTCCTGCTTCTCAAACTGGTGGATGCGGTACACGCCCCGCTCCTCAATGCCGTGGGAGCCCTTCTCCTTGCGGAAGCAGGGGGAGTAGGAGGTCAGGGTCTGGGGAAGGGTGTCCTCGGGAATCATCTGGTCGATGAACTTGCCGATCATGGAGTGCTCGGAGGTGCCGATGAGGTACAGATCCTCCCCCTCGATTTTGTACATCATGGCGTCCATGTCGGTCTGGGACATAACGCCCTCCACCACGTTCCCGTGGATCATGAAGGGGGGGACGCAGAAGGTGAAGCCCTTGTTAATCATAAAGTCCCGGGCGTAGGCCAGCACCGCCTCATGG
This sequence comes from Oscillospiraceae bacterium, assembly GCA_910575695.1. Classification (GTDB taxonomy): domain Bacteria; phylum Bacillota; class Clostridia; order Oscillospirales; family Oscillospiraceae; genus Enterenecus. The sequence continues at coordinate 232,569 of CAJTGJ010000001.1, forward strand.
AGCCGGGCGATGTCCCCCATCAGGTAATAGAACCCCGCCCCGGACACACGGCCCGCCGCGTCCATATCCACGCCGTCAAAGCGTTCCATGATGTCGGTGTGGTAGGGGATCTCAAAGTCGGGCACGACAGCCTCGCCGAAGCGCTCCACCTCCACATTGGCGGAATCGTCCGGGCCGATGGGCACGGAGGGGTCAATGATGTTGGGAATCACCAGCATGATCTTCCGGATCTCCGCCGCCAGCTCGGCCTCCAGCTGTTCCAGCTCCGCCAGACGGTCGGCGTTGGCCTTGACCTGGGCCTTGGCGGCTTCGGCCTCCTCCAGCTTGGAGGGGTCTTTTTTGGCCTGACCCATCAGCATACCCACCCGCTTGGACAGCTTGTTCCGGTCGGCCCGCAGGGTGTTGGCCTCGGTCATGGCGTCCCGGTTTCGGCGGTCCAGCTCAATCACCTGGTCCACCAGAGGGAGCTTTTCCTCCTGGAATTTCTTTTTGATGTTCTCTTTTACTATGTCCGGGTTATCCCGGATAAATTTGATGTCCAACATAATATCATGCCTTTCTTTTATTCAAGGATAGAAGATCAGAAGCCGTTTTCTCGGTCCTCACTAGGGCGTTCTTGAAATTGGGAAGTCGAAGGGGAGTATATGACTTGTATCATTACTGTTACCGATTTCATAACCGTCCTCTGTTTGAACCAAGTATTCCGTCAGCATCACGAGCATCTGGCGGTACAGCTGGAGGGCGTAATCACCGGCGGTTTCGCGGATGCGGCCGGACAGATCGTCCCAGCTCACCTCGTCTGAGGCGAAGGTTTGATATCTCACGATCCATTCGGCGGGCGCGAAGGGATTATCGGAGACATAATATTCGTCCAGCATGGCCCAGAGAAGGGACAGCACGTTGATCTCCTCAATGTGTTCCTGCTCCCACTGCTGGGCATAGTTGACTCCGTTGGGGCTGCTGTCGTAAAGGTGCTTGTAGAAGTGCTTGAGATACCCGCGGTCAACAAGTTCGTCCACAAATTCGTCAAAACGCTGCTGCTGTGCGGAGTTCAGCCTCGGGTAGGGCAGCCAGATCTCTCCATCGGAGAATGACGCGCCATCCGGAAGGTCAAAAAAGTATTGCTGATTGATCATCATAGTAACTGCCGCCATGGTGTAGTCGCCGTCTTCCATGAACTGCTGGATAAACCAGAAGAACTGGTTTTGGCGTATTTGTTTGTCCATCAGACTGTTTTGGAATGACTTTCCGTTTAATTCTTGAAGTTCTGCCTCTGCCTTGGACAATTCACTCTCTAATTCCTCATTTTCCTTTTGGAGGCTGTCTGCCAGCTGGGTGTTTTCCTCCAGGGCGCTTTCCCGGGCGTTCAGTTTTCTGCTGGCGTTCACCAGCAGGGACGCGCACACCGCCAGCGCCAGCAATGCCGCGCCCAGCGCCCCCCACAGCCAGGGATGGGGTTTTGCGGGGGCGTCCGTCTGGGCCGCAGTCCCGGGCGGAGCGGAGGGCGGGGGAGCGTTCCCAGGCGGGTCCGGGGCGTCCGGCTCGGGCTTGGGCGGGTAGTACACAGGGGGAGGGGAGGCCCGGTTCATGATCTCGTCCAGGATCTGTTCCGGGGTTTTGTTTTTGTCATCCATGGTCTGCCTCCAATCAATCGTGGCCCGTTGGCAGGGCGGATGTTTCACGTGAAACATCCATCGCCGGCCCGTCCCAAAAGGGCCGGGATGCGGCCTATTCCGGGCTGTCCTCGTTGGGCTCCACAAATCCCCCTTCCTCCAGGTCCTTTATGATCTGCTCATACAGCGCCGCGGTGGAGGGCCGGAACGTACCGTCATACAGCAGTGCGGTCAGGTCGCCGGCGTCCGCGCTCAGCGCATTGGCCTGTGTACCTGCACGGTATAGGTCCCGGTTAAAATACGAGAAGATCATGTTCCACAAAAGGCGGGCGGCTCTCATGGCTTCGCCGCTGTACCTGCCGCTGGCGGCGTCGATATGGGGACGTTCGGTGGTTTCGCCGTTGCCGTCCTCTTTTTCTGACAGGACCATGCATCCGGTTTTCTCAAAAACCTCCTCCCGCAGCTCCATATACATCCCGCTCTGAGGGGGGAGCACCCTCCTGTATGCTTCCACGTATTCCCGATTTTTCTCATTGAAATACTCGTCGCAGTTTTCCACAATCACTGCCGCCATCAGATAGTCCCGCTCATTGCAGAAGCGCTCCAAAAACTCCAGGGCGGTGGAATAGCTGAGATAGAACTGGCTTTCCGTCAGTTCATCAATATACGCCAGCTTTTCCGTCCGCTCATCCTCGCAGCGTTCCTGGGCCTGGGTGAGCTCCTCTTCCTGAAGCTCCATGTCCTTTTCCAGGGATTCCTTTTCCGCTTTCAGCGTTTCGATCTGCTCCATCAGCTCCGTCCGGGACAGGTTCATGGAGTTGCGCAGGTCGCTGATGGCGGTCTCGCTGTTCCTCTGCTGGACGAAGTAGGCCAGCAGGAGCATCATAAAGGCCGCGCCGAACAAAATCAGCAGGTAGATATAAACGGAGGAGCGCTTGTTTTTTTCGGGCGGCTTCTGCTCCTCCTCAGCGGGGGGAGGGGAGGGCTCCTCCTGGGGCGCGGGTTTCTGCTCCTGACCGGGATTGTCTATCCTGTTCAGGCCGTCGGAAATGATCTTCTCCAGCAGGTCGTCCTGGTCGCCGCCGTGTTCCTGGGGCTTGCCGCTCATTCCTCGCCGCCCCCTTCCCCGGGTTTCTCCGTGGGCCGGAGCTGGCCCAGCTGCTCCAGCAGATCGTTGAGGTCATCCACATTATAATACTCCAGCTCCAGCTTGCCCTTTTTCCGCCCGTTGGAGATGGTCACTTTCCGGCCCAGCCGGAGGGACAGGTCCTTCTGCGCCGTCTCGATGTAGATGCGGTTTTCATCCACAGGCTTAGGCTTTTTCTCCTTGGGCGGTTCCAGGGTGAAGTTTTTGGCGGCGGCTTCCGCCTGCCGGACGCTCATGCCCTCGCTGACGATCTTCTGGGCAAAGGCGGCCTGTGTCTGTTCCCCTTCCACCATGAGGATGGCCCGCCCGTGTCCGGCGGAGATGGTTCCCTCCACCAGCAGTTCCCGGACGGCGGGGGGGAGGGCGGTGAGCCGCAGGGCGTTGGCGATGGCGGGGCGGGACTTGCCCATCCGCCGGGCCAGCTCCTCCTGGGTCAGCCCGAAGTCGGTGAGCAGGGCCAGGTAGCCCTCCGCCTCCTCCACCGGGTTCAGGTCCTCCCGCTGGAGGTTTTCGATCAGGCCGATTTCCATCACCTTGCGGTCGTCCGCCTCAATGATGACCACCGGGACCTCTTTCCGGCCCGCCAGCTTTGCCGCCCGCCAGCGGCGTTCCCCGGCGATGATCTGATAGTATCCGGTGGACAGCCGCCGCACCGTCAGGGGCTGTATGATGCCGTGTTCCTCGATGGAGGAGGCCAGATCCGCCAGGGATTCGTTGTCAAACCGCTTTCTGGGCTGGTTCAGCCCGGGCTCTACCTGGGAGATCGGGAGCAGGACGGAGCCCGCCTCCTGGGTCTGGAGGGAGGCATCCCCCATGAGGGCGTCCAGCCCCTTGCCCAGGCCTTTGACTTTTGCCATCTGGTTCATTCCTTCCTGTTTTCTATGTAGGGGGAGGGGAATGCCCTCCATGTTGTATAGTCTGTTCCACGGGAGGGGGAAGCCCCTCCCCTACGGCGCGGCCAGGTAGAGGCAGATTCCCGAGGATGCGCAGTACCAGGCAAATTACCGTTTCACAGCCGCAATGGGATTTTTTTTGAGGAATTCCTTGGCCAGCGCCTCATAGGCATCTGTTCCACGGGAGAGAGGGTCGTACACCATGACGGGCACGCCGTGGCTGGGGGCCTCGGACAGGCGCACGTTCCGGGGGATCACCGAGGCGTACACCTTGCCGGGGAAGTGCCGCTTGACCTCCTCCGCCACCTGGAGGGACAGGTTGGTGCGCCCGTCGTACATGGTCAGCACTACGCCCTCCAGCTCCAGGGCCGGGTTGAGCCGCTGCTTCGCCAGCCGCACGGTGTACAGCAGGTCGGACAGGCCCTCCAGGGCGTAATACTCGCACTGGACGGGCACCAGCAGGGTGTCGGCGGCGCACAGCCCGTCCAGGGTCAGCAGCTCCAGGGAGGGGGGGCAGTCGATGAAGATGAAGTCATAGTCCCCCTTCACCTCGTCGATGGCGTCCTTCAGCCGGAACTCCCGGCGGTCCAGGCCAATGAGCTCCACTGTGGCCCCGGACAGGGCCTTGTTGGAGGGGGCCACGTCCGCCCACTTGGTGGGCACGATGGCCTTGGACAGGGGCGCGCCCCCTAAGATCACATCGTAGATGCTGGGGGAACGGGTCTTGTCCAGGCCGAAGCCGGAGGTGGCGTTGCCCTGGGGGTCGAAGTCGCACACCAGCACCCGCGCCCCCTGGGCGGTGAGGGCGGCGGCCAGGTTGACGCAGGACGTGGTTTTACCCACGCCGCCTTTTTGATTGACGACGGCGATACTTTTGCCCATAGGAGGTAGCTCCCCTTTCTCTCGACCCTGCGAACCGCCGAATGTTTCACGTGAAACATCGGGCCGCGCGCAAGGCAGGTAAAGATCATTATATCCTGTTTGGCAGTTGATTGCAACCGTTTCCCCGATAACCTGGAGAAAAATTCTGAAACCATTTTCCCCAATCCTGTGTTATGATAGGCGAAAGAGCTTTTTCAGCCGGGAGGCTCCCAAGAGCAAACACCGGCGTTTCACGTGAAACAATTCCAAGGTGGTGAAAATGGTTTGACAGAAGAACAGTTAATCAAGTCCCTGCGCCAGGGCGACCTCCCCGCCCTGGAGGCGCTCATCGACCGCTACACCCCCTACGTCTCCGCCGTCATCTCCCGGATCCTCCGGGGCCGGCAGGCGGACGTGGAGGAGCTGACGGCGGACGTGTTTTTAGCGGCCTGGGGCAACCGAGCCAAGCTCCGGCCGGGGCAGGTGAAGGGTTACCTGGGGGCCATCGCCCGGAACCGTGCCTTTAACCTGCTCCGGGCCAGCCGGGAGAGCCTGCCCCTGGAGGAGGACGTGCTCCTGCTGGAGGCGGACGGCCCCGACCGGGAGCTGGACAAAAAGGAGACAGCCCAAATGGTGAACCGGGCGCTGGGCCATCTGGACCGGCCCCAGCGGGAGCTGTTCGTGCGGCATTACTACTACGGCCAGACCGTCCAGGAGGCGGCGGAGGCCATGGGCCTGAACCAGTCCACCGCCAAGACCTGGCTGCGCCGGGGGCGGGCGGCGTTGAAGGCAATCTTAGAACAGGAGGGTTACGGACATGAAGCGGTTGGAGATTTCCAAACTGATGGACGGGTACACGGATGACGAGTTTTTCCCCGACGGCGGGGAGACGGCCAATCCGGAGGCGGTGAAGGCGCGGGTGCTGGCGCGGGTGAAGGTTCCGGTAAAGAAGCGGCCCAGGCCGCACCTGAAAACAGTTTTGATTGCGGCCGCACTGGCGGCGGTGGGGGTGCTGTGCGTTGCGGCGGGCCTGCCCATGACGACCTATCAACTCTTCACTGGCGGGACCATGGTGGCCGATGTGGAGATGAGCGGGCCGAACCGACATATCTATTCCGATTTGAGGAATGCTTTTCCGGAGGACCCCCTTGTGCTGGAGGATGGCCGCCTTTGGCTGGTGCTCAACGGGGAGCGCACCGATATCACTGACCGAATCGACATGGAAACACCCTATATCGTCGAACACACTGACCCGGAGACCGGCTTGAGTAGTTCACTCATTCTCGGCGGCACCTCGGAGGATTTCGGCTGGTGTCTCTGGCAGGAGCTCCCCAACCAAGGCGGATACAGCGCGTATGGGTATAACTACCGCGCAACTCATTTCGTCTACGATGGTGTGTCGTATGAGGTGCCGTACGGTGACAATCTCGATGAATCCCTTCTCTCCAAAGAAAATGACTGGGAGGACGTCAAGATTGTTTGGCAGCCTTGGTGCGAAAAGGGCGAACAAGAAGCTCAAGTTTTTGCCCGCAATAGATGACTTTTCTTTTGGCCTATGATACAATGGACTCCCCCGGTTTGGGGGAGTCCATTATTCTATGTTTCACGTGAAACATCTTAGATCGGCAATGGGTGCGCGCCCCCCAAGGGGGCCACAGAGGAAGGAAGGTGATCCGATGACGGATCAAGACTATATGCGGGAAGCCCTGAAGCTGGCGGGGGAGTGCATCCCCCACGGCGACGTGCCCGTGGGCTGTGTGGTGGTGTCCCCGGAGGGACAAATCATCGGCCGGGGCCGCAACCGCCGGGAGGAGCAGGGCCGCGCCACCGCCCACGCCGAGGTGGAGGCCATCAACGAGGCCTGCGCCGCCCTGGGGAGCTGGCGGCTGACCGGCTGTACCCTGTACGTCACTTTGGAGCCCTGCCCCATGTGCGCCGGGGCCATCATCAATTCCCGCATCAGCACCCTGCGCTACGGGGCCCGGGAGGATAAATCCGGCTGCTGCGGCTCGGTGCTGAACCTGTTCGAGGAGCGCTTCAACCACCGCCCCAGAATTTACGGCGGACTGCTGGAGCGGGAGTGCCGGACCCTGCTGGAAAACTTTTTTCAAGGTTTGCGGGAGATTTAACACAACTGTAACACTTTATTGTGAACTTTCGCAACATCTCAGAGGTATCTTAATACTTGCAAGAGATATCCTTTCTTTTTCATTCTATCCTCCATCCTTTAGAACCGGGGTTTCCGCCCCGGTTCGCTTTTTTGTCCAAATCGCCGCCGCAGATCAGGTGCAGGCCCGGCCAGCGCAGAATGAACCAAGCTCAGGGCCGGAGCCGCCTCGCCGTCCTCTCGATCACGCCGTCCCGGCGGATGCGGTCTTCCAATTCCTTCATATAAAATCCCTCCCAATTCATTTGGCGCTATGTATCAAAATAACGGCAAAAATGCCGCTGATTTTCCAAAAAACCCCTTGCCGTTTTGGGATAACTCTGGTACAATAAGGGACGGCCGCGGCGGGGAAAAAGCCGGGGCTGTCATTCTGTCTGGAAAGAGGGCAATACCCAATGCAGAAAACGCTGGCCGTGGCGCGGGAGTACCTCCTGCTCACCCTGGGCACCTTCCTGGTGGCCGCGGGCGTCTACTTCTTCAAGTTCCCCAACAGCTTCAATACCGGCGGCGTCACCGGTCTGGCTGTCATCCTCAACGCGGTGTTCCCGGCGGTGAGCTCGTCCATGTTCGCGTCCACCATCAACATCGCCTTTCTGGTTCTGGGCTTTATGGTCCTGGACAGGAGCTTCGGCGTACGCACCGTGTACTGCTCCGTCCTGTTTTCCGCCATGCTGTCCGGCATGGAGTGTCTGTGGCCGCTGGCGGGGCCGCTCACCGACGAAAAAATGCTGGAGCTGTTTTTCGCGGTGATCTTCCCCTCCCTGGGCTCCGCGATTTTGTTCAATATGCAGAGCTCCACCGGCGGCACCGACATCCTGGCCATGCTGCTCAAACGGTTCAGCAATATGGATATCGGGCGGGCCCTGCTGTATGTGGACGTGCTCATCGCCGCGTCCACCCTGTACTTTGTCAACATCGAGGCGGGGCTGTACTCGGTGCTGGGTCTGGTGCTGAAGTCGGTGGTGGTGGATTCGGTGATTGAATCCCTGAACCGGCGCAAGAGCTTCATCGCCGTCACCTCCCGCCCGGAGGAGGTCTGTGACTTTATCACCCACACCCTGAACCGCTCCGCCACCTACTGGGAGGGGTCGGGGGCTTACTCCCACGAGACAAAATGGGTGGTGCTCACCGCGCTGTCCCGGGGGCAGGCGGTGGCCCTGCGGGTCTATCTGAAATCCGCCGATCCCCACGCCTTTATCCTGGTGACCAACTCCAGCGAGATTTTCGGGAAGGGCTTTATGCGGGCCTGAGAGGGACCATGCAAAGCTGTTTGGAGCTTGTCCCGCTTCGATGGATTTCGCCTCCCTGTTATGGTATGCTTGTCCATATCACAGCAGGGAGGCGCTTTTTTATGGCTCTCTTTCAGAAAACGGCAAAGCGGCAGGTGCTGGAGCTGCCGGTGTCCGAAATACGCCCCAACCCCAACCAGCCCCGGCAGGAGTTCCAGCCGGAGGACCTGTCCGAGCTGTCCCTGTCCATTGCCCAGGTGGGGGTGCTCCAGCCCCTGTCCGTCCGCCGCACCCGGGAGGGCTGGGAGCTCATCGCCGGGGAGCGCCGCCTCCGGGCGGCAAAGCAGGCGGGGCTGTCCACGGTGCCCTGCCTTCCGGTGGAGGCTGACGGGGAGACCTCAGCCTTGCTGGCCCTGGTGGAAAACGTTCAGCGGAAGGATCTGGACGTGTGGGAGGAAGCCGCCGCCCTGCGCCAGCTCATGGAGCGGGGGAGGCTCACCCAGGAGGAGACCGCCCGCCGGGTGGGGAAGAGCCAGTCGGCGGTGGCAAACAAGCTGCGTCTGCTGAAGCTGCCGGAGGACGTGATCGACACACTCCGGGCCCATCACCTCACCGAGCGCCACGCCCGGGCGCTGCTGCGGCTGGAAAGCCCGGACCGCCAGCGGCTGGCGGTGGAGTACATCCTGAAGCACCAGCTCAACGTGGCGAAAACGGAGGAATACATCGACCGCCTGTGCGGCGGACGGAAGCTGCCGAAGAAGGCCACGCCGGTGTATAAGATCCGGGACGTGCGGCTGTTCCTGAACACGGTGAACCGGGGGCTGGCGGTGATGAAATCCGCCGGGGTCAACGCCCAGTGCGGCCGGGAGGAGACGGACAGCGAGATTACCTTGACCATACATATCCCCAAATAAGCAGAGGCATCCCCCGCCTTTCGGCGGGGGATGCTTGCTCTGCCTATTTATTGAAGATCGTGCTGGAATCCTTCGGGTAAGTATACAAGGCTTCTACAGGAAATCCGATGCAGTCAAATAAACCTTGAAAAAACGCCTCCCGCTTGTTTCGGGCTTCATCAGAATCGGTGTAAATGATCTTGCCGTTTTCCTCATAATACCAGTAATATTTAACCAGAATGAAGTAGTAGGGGATATCCTTTCGTTCGGGAAATTCATAAACCTCTTCCGCCGTGTCACCCTCCAAATGATAATGCCGGTTTGGCATTAACTCAAAATACCACAGCCGTCCCTGCTCATTACTTAATCGTCCCTCTTTTGAGCAGGAAAGACCCATACTCCATTCATACCAGTTTTCATCGTTGCGCTGGAGGAGATGGCTGCGCCCAATATATTTTGCCAGGCCCGCTCCGCGCACCTTTGTCTTTTTGATATATTTGTCCAAACGTTCCGCAATTCCCTGTAAGTCCTGTGCCTTGCAGATGATCCCGTATTCGTCAGCCTCGGCGTATACCTTTCTTTCATCCTCTCCGGCGCGTATCCGTAAGTTCCAAAACATGATGATACCTCCACATGGAATCAAAAGCAAAAAGCAGGGCCGAAATCCATCGGCCCTGCTTTGATGTTTTTTATGAGCCGTTTACACCATGCTCTTGAGCTCGGGGGAGATGATGAGGGTGGCCTCGGTAGCCGCCTGGATCTGCTCCACGGTGAACTCGGGATTGTACTCGGTGAGCACCAGCCCCTCGGGGGTGACCTCCATGACGCCCATCTCGGTGATGATCTTGGTGATGCACTTCACGGCGGTGTAGGGCAGCTTGCACTTCTTCAGAATTTTGGGGTTGCCCTTGGCGGTGTGCTCCATGGCCACGATGACGTTCTTCGCGCCCACCAGCAGATCCATGGCACCGCCCATACCGGGCATCTTCTTGCCGGGGATGATCCAGTTGGACAGGGAGCCCTCCTCGTCCACCTCCAGGCCGCCCAGGATGGTGGCGTCCACATGGCCGCCCCGGATCAGGCCGAAGGAGACAGTGGAATCAATGAAGCAGCCGCCCTCGGCCACGCCGGAGGGGGAGCCGCCCGCGTCCACGTCGTGGATGGGGTCGGGGTTTTCCTTGCTGGCGGCGGCGGAGCCGATGGTGCCGTTCTCCGCCTGAAGGGTCACATGGATGCCCTCGGGCAGATAGTTGGGCACCAGGGTGGGCAGGCCGATGCCCAGATTGACCACGTCGCCGTCCTTCAGTTCCTTGGCGACACGCTTGGCGATAAAGCCTTTGATCTCAGATTTTTCCATTAGTAGAGCCCTCCCTCGACAACATAATCCACAAACACGCCGGACGTGCGCACATCCTCGGGGGCAATCTCGCCGCACTCAACCACCTGCTCGGCCTCGGCGATGACGATGTCAGCGGCGGTGGCCATGACGATGTTGAAGTTGCTGGTGGTGCCCTTGTACCAGACGTTGCCCGCCTTGTCGATCTTGTAGCCGCCGATGACGGCGAAGTCGGCATGGATGGGGGCCATGAGAAGGTAATCCCGGCCGTTGATGGTCTGCTTGCCCATGCAGTAGGGGTTTTCCTCCACAATGGTGCCCGCGCCGGTGGGGGTGAGCACGCCGCCCAGGCCCGCGCCGTCGGCCCGGATCATCTCCGCCAGGGAGCCCTGGGGCACCAGGACGACCTCCAGGGTCTTGTCCTGCATATTCTGCTGGGCGACCTCGGGGTTCAGGCCCACGTGGGTGGCCACCAGCTTCTTGACCTGCTTGTTATGGATCAGCTTGGCCACGGCGTAGTAATCCTCGCCCATGGGGCCGCCGGGCATGGAGCCGTCGTTGCAGATGACGGTGAGATCCTTCACGCCGCTCTTGGACAGGGCGTCAATGAACTTATGGGCGCTGCCGCAGCCCATGAAGCCGCCGAACATGACGGTGGCGCCGTCGGGGATCAGCTTTACCGCTTCCTCGATGGATACGAATTTAGGCATTTTAATATGACCTCCCAATGTTTATTTGCAGCCTGGGCGGACGGACGCCCGCCCAGGCAGAGGGAACTATTTTTTCACGATAGCGATCTGGTCCAGAAGCTGCAAAAGCTCCTCCTTGGTGTAGTCCGTCTTGTCACTCTCAGAGATGGTCAGACGAAGCTCGTACAGCGTGGCAAGTTCAATTTTCCTCATTTCGTTCTCAGATGGCATTTTGCAATCTCCTTTCTATCGTGAAGTGATTGGATGGGGGATTAGACCTTCTCAAAAATAGTGGCAACGCCCATGCCGCCGCCGATGCACAGGGTGGCCAGGCCGCGCTTGGCGTCGGGCCGCTTCTGCATCTCGTGGAGCAGGGTGACGATGATCCGCGCGCCGGACGCGCCCACGGGATGGCCGATGGAAATCGCGCCGCCGTTGACGTTGACCTTGCTCATGTCGAAGTTCAGCTCGCGGGCCACGGCGATGGACTGGGCGGCAAAGGCCTCGTTGGCCTCCACCAGGTCGATGTCGTTGATGGTCACGCCGGCCTTCTCCATGGCCTGACGGGAGGCGGGCACCGGGCCCACGCCCATGATCTTCGGGTCCACGCCGCCCTGGCCCCAGCTCACCAGCTTGGCCATGGGCTTCAGGCCGTACTTCTCCACCGCCTCGCCGGAGCAGAGGATGATGGCGGCGGCGCCGTCGTTGATGCCGGAGGCGTTGGCGGCGGTGACGCGCTGGACGTGCTTCCTGGCGTCGGCCTCATGGACGCCGGTGACGTCAAAGGTGTGGACGACCTCGTCCTCCACGCCCTCGGGGCCCACGGGGAACGCGCCGCGCAGCTTGGACACGGACTCCTTGGTGACGCCCGCCTTGGGGTACTCGTCCACCTTGAACTCCACCATTTCCTTCTTCTTCTTCACCATCACGGGGACGATCTCGTCCACGAACTTACCGGCGGCCTGGGCGGCCTCGGTCTTCTGCTGGGAGCTGGCGGCGAACTCGTCCAGCTCCTCCCGGGTGATGCCCCAGATGTCGCAGATGTTCTCGGCGGTGGTGCCCATATGGTAGTTGTTGTAAGCGTCCCACAGGCCGTCGTTCACCATGGTGTCCACCATCTTGGTGTTGCCCATACGGGCGCCCATGCGGGCGGAGGGGACGGCGTAGGGAGCCATGGTCATGTTCTCAGTGCCGCCGCAAACCACCACGTCAGCGTCGCCGGCCAGGATGGCCCGGGCGCCCTCGATGACGGACTTCATGCCGGAGCCGCATACCATGCCCACGGTGTAGGCGGGGACGGAGTAGGGCAGGCCGGCCTTGATGCCCACCTGGCGGGCGGGGTTCTGGCCCTGGGCGGCGGTGAGGATGCAGCCGAACATCAGCTCGTCCACCTGCTCGGGCTTCAGGCCCGCGCGGTTCAGGGCTTCCTTCACCACAACAGCGCCCAGGTCGGAAGCGGGGGTATTGGCCAGGGAGCCCTGGAAAGCGCCCACCGCAGTACGGCAGCAGCTGACAACGTATAGATCTTTCATGATAAACGACCTCCAAAAAACTAAAATGTGGATTTGCGGTGCTGGGATTTTTACCATGAAAATTATATACTTTATCACCTAAAAAATCAACAGGGAATCGGGAGTTTTTCGAGAGAGTGGACAAGTAAATCAAATAGGTACAGAAAAAAGCCCCCTGCCGGGCGGGCAGGGGGCATAAGAGGGGGGGAGAGAAGGGGGATGCGCGTTCAGCGCCCGCCCCGCCGGACGGCCTTTTCCAGCTCGCAGATGACCAGCGGGGTCAGGGACAGCCCCAGCACGCACAGCCATTCCACGAGGTTGAGGGAGCACACCTGGAACACGGCCTGAAGCGGGGGGACGAGCAGCACCGCCAGCTGGAGGGCCATCCCCGCCAGAAACGCCTTGTTCATGGCGGGGTTGGACAGCAGGCCGATGCGGAACATGGACTGGGTCTCGCTGCGCACGTCAAAGGCGTGGAACAGCTGGCAGAAGGTGAGGGTGGCAAAGGCCATGGTGTTGGCGGTGGCGTCCGCCAGGGCGGGGTCGCTGAGCACATATTCCCCCAGCCAGTAGGCGGCTAAGGTGAGCAGGCCCACCATAAGGCCCTGCCACGCCAGACGGAGGGAGAATGCCTTGTCAAACAGGGGCTGGGAGGCGGGGCGGGGCTTTTCCTCCATGACAGCGGGCTCCACCGGCTCCATGCCCAGGGCCAGGGCGGGGAGGGAGTCGGTGACCAGGTTCAGCCACAGGAGCTGTACCGCCACCAGGGGCTGCTGATGGAAGTTGAAAAGGGTGGCCAGAAACAGGGTGACGATCTCCCCGATGTTGCAGGACAGCAGGTAATGGATGGCTTTCTTGATGTTGGAGTAGATGCCCCGGCCCTGCTCCACGGCCTTCACGATGGTGGCGAAGTTGTCATCGGTGAGGATCATATCCGCCGCGCCTTTTGCCACGTCGGTGCCGGTGATGCCCATGGCGCAGCCGATGTCCGCCGTTTTCAGGGCGGGGGCGTCGTTCACCCCGTCCCCGGTCATGGCGACCACCATGCCCTTTTTCTGCCACGCCTTTACGATGCGCATTTTGTGTTCCGGGGACACCCGGGCGTAGACGGAGAACTTTTCCACATCCTGCTCCAGCAGCTCCTGGGGCATGAAGTCCAGGTCCTCCCCGGTGATGGCCAGATCCCCGCTCCGGCAGATGTCCAGCTCCCGGGCGATGGCCATGGCGGTGAGCTTGTGGTCGCCGGTGATCATCACCGGGCGGATGCCCGCGGCGTAGCACTGGGCCACCGCGTCCTTAACCTCCATCCGGGGCGGGTCGATCATGCCCACCAGGCCCACAAAGGTGAGGCCGGTTTCCAGCTTATCCGAGGTCAGATCTCCGGCGGGCAGCGCGTCCATGTCTTTGTAGGCGCAGCCCAGCACCCGCAGGGCGCGGTCCGCCATGCCGGCGTTGGCGGCCTCCACGTCCCGGGCCAGGGCGGCGGTGATGGGGACGGCCTGCCCGGCCAGGATGCGGGTGCACCGGGACAGCAGGACGTCCGGCGCGCCCTTCACCATCACCCGGAATTTCCCGCCGATGGGGTGGACGGTGCTCATCAGCTTCCGGTCGGAGTCGAAGGGGAGCTCGGCCACCCGGGGAAGCTCCCGCTCCAGAATGTTTTTGTCCAGCCCGTCCGCCAGGGCGGCGTCCACAAAGGCGGTTTCGGTAGGGTCGCCGGTGGTTTTCCCGTCCGGGGAGAGCACCGTGTCGTTGCACAGCGCCCCCACGGTCAGCGCCTCCCGGCGGTGCTTATCCCCGGCGGTCCACACCTGCTGGACGGTCATGCGGTTCTGGGTGAGGGTGCCCGTCTTGTCCGAGCAGATCACCCCGGCACAGCCCAAGGTCTCCACGGCGGGCAGTTTTTTCACAATGGCGTTATGCTTCACCATCCGCTGCACCCCCAGGGCCAGCACAATGGTGACGATGGCGGGCAGGCCCTCCGGGATGGCGGCCACCGCCAGGGACACCGCCGCCATGAGCATCTCCAGCAGCCCCCGATGGTAGAGCATGCCCACTCCGAACATCACCGCGCACACCGCCAGGCACACGAAGGACAGGGTTTTGGAGATCTCCGCCATCTTCCACTGGAGGGGGGTGGAGGTATCGTCCTGGCCCATCAGCATCCCGGCGATGCGGCCCACCTCGGTGTCCATGCCGGTGGCGGTGACCACGCATACCGCCCGCCCGTTGGTGATGACGGTGGAGGAGATCACCATGTTGTGCCGGTCGCCCAGCACCGTCTCCTCCGGCAGGGAATCCAGCGCCTGCTTGGCGACGGGGACGGACTCCCCGGTCATGGCGGATTCGTCCGCCTTCAGATTGGCGCACTCCAGAATCCGGGCGTCGGCGGGCACCAGATCCCCCGCCTCCAGCACGATAATGTCGCCGGGGACCAGGGCGTCGGTTTCCAGCCGGAGCTGCTTTCCATCCCGGATCACCTTGGCCAGTGGGGCGGACATTTTCTGAAGGGCCTCCAGCGCCTTTTCCGCGTTGTTCTCCTGGGAGATGGAGATGCAGGCGTTGACCACCACAATCACCAGGATAATCAGCGCCTCGATCCAGTCCTCCCCGCCGGAGGAGGCCAGCGACAGCACCGCCGCGATGAGCAGGACGATGATCATGGGGTCCTTCATCTGGTTGAGGAACCGGACCAGCAGCGGCTCCTTTTTTGCCCCGGCCAGCTTGTTGGGTCCGTATTTCTCCAGCCGCTGCTCCGCCTGCCGGGGGGAGAGGCCGGAGCTTTGGCGCACGTCCAGCTCGGACAGCACCTGCCCGGGGGTCTTGGCATACCATTGGCTCATGTACGCAACACTCCTTTTCCATTTACTATAAACAAAGAGCGGGGTCGAATGATAGGGAAGGGTGGACAAGCGGTGCAAAAAGAAAAAGACTTATCCGCAGTCCACAACTGCGGATAAGTCTTATCGTTTCATACGGGGCCAGGCATCTCTGCCTTGCTGTTGGCCGGCGTCACAGGAAAATCCCTGCCGATTACTCCCTTATCATCCTCATTATACTATGGCAGGCTCCATTTGTCAACAAGGGGAGAGGCCAATTTCCACTGCCTCAAACCTGCGGGCCGCCAGACATGGCGCGGGGCTGCGAGGCTCAGCCCACCCCGTCGCTGGACACCGGGCCAAGGTCGTCCCCACTGTCCTCGGGCTGGTATTTGGCGAAGACGGCGTTCTGGTAGGCGGAATAGCGGTTGAAGAAATCAGCCACATCCAGCTCGTCCAGCGCGGCGGAGCGGACCATTTCCGTCTCGTCCAGCATGGCCTCCAGCTCGTCATCCAGATGATACTCCCGGCACTCGTCGGCGTAGCTCTGAATGTCCTCCACCTCGCCCCGCAGGATGATGTGGTAGCCGTAAGACGTCTCCACCAGGCCGGAGATCTCGCCGGGCTTCAGCGCCAGGGCGCCCGCCTCAAACTCGGGCACCATGTCTCCCAGGACGGCGGTATAGCCGTCAGGCGCGGCCAGGGCGCCGTCCTCATTGCGGCCGTCCTCGCTGTATTCGTTCATCAGCTCGTCAAATTTGGCCTCCAGATCGTCCGCGGCCTGGAGCTGGGCAAGGAAATCCTCCGCCTGTTTTTTCTTCTTGGCGATTTCCTCGTCGGAAAGGGGCTGCTGGCTGTCGTCAATGGTCTTGAGCAGGATATGCTTGGCCTGATAGGCGTAATTGTTCAGCATCTCATCGGTGGCTGTGGGAACCACCACGTCCAGCACGTTTTCATAGTAGCTGTTGGAGAGGTACAGGTACTCCATGGTCTCGTCGGTGAGGCCGAAGGCGGTTTTCATCATCTCATAGTTTTCCTCGCCCTCGGCCATCATCCGCTCCTTGGCCTCGGCGATCTGCTCGTCGGTGGGCAGGCAGCCCAGCTCCGCCGCCTTCTTCTGGATCAGTATGTTGTAGGCGCCAATGGTAACGGCGCTGTCCCGCATCTGGTCGCCGAAGGTGGCGCCCTCCTCGTCGATGACGTCGGCCAGGGACAGGCCGAAATAGCCGTACTGGGACATGAAATTGCTGCAGCTCATCCCCAGCCAGTAGAGGGCCAGGTCGGCGTTGACGGGGGTGCCGTTGACGGTGAGCAGCTCCTCGTCAGGGGAGATGCCCGCAGAGAAGGTTGTGGCGTCCTGGTCCAGGTCCACCTCAATCTCGGGGGTGGCCTCCACGTCCGGGTCCAGGGAGGCGTCCGGGTTTTCGGAGCTGTCCCCGGCGGAGGCATCGGGGCTGGCGCTGGGGGATTCGGTTCCCCCGGAATCCTCAGCGCTGCAGGCGCACAGGGACACAATCAGGGCAAGGGACAAGAGCAGGGAAAGAATTTGTTTCCAGTTTTTCATTTCGTTCTCCAATCCATGTGGAAGTTTTTCGAGGATCAGCCGCCGGGCTGAGCGGCTTACCCGCCATTATACTACGAAGCAGCCGAAAAAACAAGGGCCTGCCGGGGGGCGCTGTTTTCTCTCAACCCCCCTGGCCCCCCCGTGGGGGGACGCCCCTGCGGGGGGCGTTACTTTCTCTCACGTGAGAGAAAGTAACCAAAGAGAACGCTTAGGGGGAGGCCCGCCGGACGGACGCTGCGCGTCCTCAGGCCGGGCCTCCCCCTAAGAACCCCCTGTTTTACGGGGGTGCTCTATACGGGATATATGGTGTTATGTTCCGGCGCGCAGGGTCGGGATGTATTCCCCCCTGTTTCTGCTGCCGCCCATTTGCAGGCACTGTAACAGGGTGGGGTCCACGGACTGCGCCTCCTGCGGTGGACCTTACCCGACGCGGTGGGGGTTAGTGCTTCTACCCGCCGTGGCTGGTAAGCTGAAACATTTCTCACCTAACCTCAATCGTCCAGGCGGGCGCGTCTGCCCGCCGCAGAGCGATGTCCGGCGCCATTCAGGCGTTCTCAGGAGAAACCAAAATCATCAGTACCCCACCCACGCAGGCCCCAGTGGGCCGGGAAACGAAGGGAAATCCATCCGCAAAGCCGCACAAGCCGGAAACCCACCTCCGCACCAAAAGCGGCGTGCCCTTGCCCTTAACGGGGGATTCTTAAGGGGGTGGCCGTCCTGAGGACGCAAAGCGTCCGCCGGCGGCCACCCCCTTAAGCGTGTCTTTGGTTACTTTCTGCACGAGCAGAAAGTAACGCCCCCGGCAGGGGGGATGGGGGTTTTATTTTTCTCTTTTTACAAAAAGGCATTATTTTTTGCAAAAGTTTCTCAACCTTTTGCAAGGTTTATAATACCATTTTCCTCTCTTTTTTACAAGACTTTTCTGAAAAACCCTGGTCGGTTTTTATCATTCAGAAACCTATACATTTTTGAAAACGGGAGGAAACAACATGAAGCTCAAAAAAACGATGACTGCCCTGGTGCTTGCCCTGGCCCTGGTCGGAGCGCTCACCATAGCATCCAGCGCCGCAGGCGTCGTGCAGGAAATCCGCGCCAATCTCGATCCCAGCATTACCATCACGCTGGACGGCGAAGCTCAGACCTTCCTGGACGCCAACGGCACCCGGGTCTATCCCATCACCTACAAAGGTACTACCTATCTGCCTGTCCGCGCGGTGGCCGGTCTGGTGGGGCTGGGCGTGGACTGGGATGGGACCACCCGGACCGTCATCCTGGGCAAGCAGCCCAGCGGCGTGGACCTGATCGAAACCTACAATATTTATCATACCGAAGGCGGGCACTGGGAGTGCAGCGCGGGACAGGTCAGGATCGGAGATAAAAAGACTGAGGAGATTTCGGGCGTCTCCTATTCTCATTGGCTCTATTTGAACTGTGCCTGGGGCCACGAGATTATGGCCTCGTACAATTTGCAGGGAAAGCATGACTCGCTCACGTTCACCTATTACTCCAACGAGGATGCCATCTTGAAGATCACGGGGGACAACGGCACCGTCCTGGGCGAGTTTACCATCACCGGGGGCGCGGTCGCCAAGACCGTCACGATTCCCCTGTTCAAGGCCAATGAGCTCAAGTTCGAGGTAACGCCCGCAAAGGATCGCGGCTGGCCCGCCGTCAGAATCGTGGACGCCTATCTGGACGCAGAGGCGAAGTGATTTTCCGCAGGCAGACCGCCGAGGCAGGCTCTGAGAATATGAAAAAACACGATCTTGCGATCGTGTTTTTTCATGCCCAGGTGTCTTCGTCCACAATGACCGGCTCCCTGGCCTGATCACGGCCCTCTGTCTCGTCCATGGCTCCGCCGCGCAGAATTATTCCGCCGGATGGCGGTAGAAAAGGCAAGGAATTTTTCCCGTTTCTTGACAAACCAGACCGGCTCCCATACAATAAAAACAGACGGATGAAAGGGAGGATGGCTATGGACCAGCAGCGCCGCCAGATACTCTATCACTACACCGATTTCCAGGCCCTGGACGGCATCCTCCGCTGCGCCCAGCTCCGGGTGAACAATGTGCTGAACATGAACGACTCGGCGGAAATGCGGCACTTTATGAACCACCTGTGCGCCGCCGCCGTGGAGCGGCTGGAGCGGGAGGGCTACGCCCACCGGGCCAGGGAGCTCCAGGCCCTGTTCCGGGAGGAGGTCCACAAGGAATATTCCGCCTTTGCCGCCTGCTTCTCCTTCCACCGGGACGACGCCGCCCAGTGGGAGCGGTATGGCAACCGGGGCAGGGGCGTGTGCATCGCGTTCCGCCGGGAGTACCTCCAGCGCATCGCCAGGGGCGGGCTGTCCCTCCAGGCGGTGTTCTACCGCAGCGACATGGCGGGCCACCCCATGGTGGACGTGTTCTGCGAGCTGGCCCGGGGGAGAGGGGTGCTGTCCGGGGAGAATCCGGAAGTGAAGATGGCCCTGCGGGAGGCCTGGGCCTGCTCGGTGTCCTTCAAGCACCCCTCCTTTTCCACGGAATACGAGATGCGGCTGGTGGTGTCCCCCTTTGAGATGGAGCATTTTGAGGTACAGCCCTGCTACCACGTCACCAAGGAGCGGATCAAAAAATATTATCCTCTGGACCTCCGGGCCATGTGCGCCGAGATTGGCATCGGGATGGAGGAGCTGGTGTCCGAGATCATCATCGGGCCGGACTCCACCCAGTCGGCGGCGATCTTCCAGGACTACCTGCGGGACAACGGCCTGCGGAGGCTGGCGGACCGGGTGTCCCTGTCCGACTGCCCCCTGCGGACGGTGCTGCCCTGAAACACTATGCAGCCAGCATATTGTTTTCTAATTTTGGATATGTTACAATAGAATGCGGAAAAACAAAGTGCAAAAGTACGGATTTTATATTTGCACATCTGGGAGGTCGCAGAAATTGAAATACTGTTCAAAGTGCGGGAACGAGCTGCTGGACGAGGCGGTGATCTGCCCCAAATGCGGGTGCGCGGCAGGGGGCGCAGAACAGGTGCCGGATAAACTGATTGCGGATAAACGGCGGTCCCACCTCTCCGCAGGACTGATTCTCAACAATATCGCGGCAATTGGCAGCGCGGTAATTGCGGCAGTCTTTACTTATCTGTTGTTTTTCGACAAGGGCGAACCGGGTTCAGGCCATCAGCACGTGGAGGTCAGCTCTGACGCAATCACCTTTGACCCGGGCGGGCTGCCCAGTAAGGGTTGGTTTTTTGTTTGGGTCGCGCTGATGGTCGCCATTTTTGTGGTCGGTATCCTGATTGCGAAAGGGAAACAGCAGCAGATCCAGCAGGTGTTGGGCTATGTCTACGTCGTTTTGACCATTGCGTCGCTGATCGTCATGCATCTGGCTTTTCCCAATATCCTGTATCTGGTGATGTGCATCTGGGGCCTGATCTTTTATGTTCCGGTACTGCTGCAGATCATTGCGGGCGTTAAGTTCCTGCAGGGTGCGCATAAAGGATGACCATGAAAAACAGCGTCTGGCGGGAGGTCCGGTTCAGCCTGTACCTCGCGGCTGTTTTGAACGGCCTGATTATTCAGGTCGTGCCGTTTCAGTACAAATGCAATTTTACGGACGAAAAGTGCTTTGCCTGCGGCCTGAGAACGGCGGTGGACCTGTTTCTGCATGGCAGATTTTTAGCTGCGTATCAGTCGAACAGGCTGATCGTTGTGCTGGCGCTGGCTGCCGCTATTATGGCGGTCGATGTACTTTTGTATTTATACCGGCAGGGGCAGGGAAAACGGCATGGCCCAGTATAACGAAACCGGGGCGGGAGAGATCCCGCCCCGGGCTGTTTCTGCCGGCGGGGTGGGCCAACTGTAGGGCGAACAATTAGCACTCTAAAATTGAGAGTGCTAATTGTTTACACCAGGTTCATGATTTTCAAACCGGACGGGGTATACTAATAGACGAAACGACAGATTGGAGCGCGGCGCGGTTCAGCACCGCTCCCCCGAAAAGGAGTGAATTTCATCATGAACATGAATCAATTTACCCGAAAATCCCTGGAGGCCATCCAGAACGCCCAGGATATCGCCAACCAGCACGGCAATCAGCAGATCGAACAGTGCCACCTGCTGCTCTCCCTGGCGGACCAGCAGGACGGCTTCATCCCCCAGCTTTTGACCAACATGGGGCTGACCGTGGAATCCTTCCGGGCCGCTGTCCGCCATGAGGTGGAAAAGCTGCCCAAGGTGTCCGGCTCCGGTCGGGAGGCGGACAAGGTCTACATCGCCCCCGGCGTGGACAAGGCCATGAACCGGGCCGTGGAGATCGCCGGGAGCATGAAGGACGAATTTGTCTCCGTGGAGCACCTCCTGCTGGCCCTGATCGACACGGCGGACGGCAATTTGAAGGAGCTGTTCCAAACCTACAACGTGGACCGGGAGCGGGTGATGCAGGCGCTGGCAAACCTGCGCGGGAACCAGCGGGTCACCAGCGACAACCCGGAGGAGACCTACGAGGCGCTGAAAAAGTACGGCTCCGACCTGGTGGAGCGGGCGCGGCAGAACAAGCTGGACCCGGTGATCGGCCGGGACGACGAGATCCGCAACGTCATCCGCATTTTGAGCCGCAAGAGCAAAAACAACCCGGTGCTCATCGGCGAGCCGGGGGTGGGCAAGACCGCCATTGCCGAGGGGCTGGCCCAACGCATTGTCAAGGGCGACGTGCCCGCGGGGCTGAAGGACAAGACCATTTTCGCCCTGGACATGGGGGCGCTCATCGCCGGGGCCAAGTACCGGGGCGAGTTCGAGGAGCGCCTGAAGGCCGTGCTCAATGAGGTGAAGCAGTCCGAGGGGCGCATCCTGCTGTTCATCGACGAGCTGCACACCATCGTGGGGGCGGGCAAGACCGAGGGGGCCATGGACGCGGGCAACCTGCTCAAGCCCATGCTGGCCCGGGGGGAGCTGCACTGCATCGGGGCCACCACCCTCAACGAGTACCGGCAGTATATCGAAAAGGACGCCGCCCTGGAGCGCCGCTTCCAGCCCGTCACGGTGTCCGAGCCCACGGTGGAGGACGCGGTGGCCATTCTGCGCGGCTTAAAGGAGCGCTATGAGGTGTTCCACGGCGTGAAGATCACCGACGGGGCCATTGTCGCCGCCGCCACGCTGTCCAACCGCTATATCACCGACCGGTTTCTGCCGGACAAGGCCATCGACCTCATTGACGAGGCCTGCGCCCTCATCCGCACCGAGATGGACTCCATGCCCACCGAGCTGGATGTGATTTCCCGGAAAATCATCCAGTGCGAGATCGAGGAAGCCGCCTTGAAAAAGGAGGACGACCAGCTCTCCCAGACCCGTCTGGCGGACATACAGAAGGAGCTGGCCGAGCTGCGGGACAGCTTTCACGCGGGCAAGGCCAAGTGGGAGAACGAGAAAAACGCCATCGGCAAGGTGCAGAAGCTGCGGGAGGACCTGGAAGCCGCCAACGCCGACCTGGAAAAGGCCCAGCGGGAATACGACCTGGAAAAGGCGGCACAGCTCCAGTACGGCGCCATCCCCGAGCTGAAAAAGCAGCTGGAGGAGCAGGAGGCTTACGCCGCTCAGTCCAAGGAGGACAACCTGCTCCGGGACAAGGTGACGGAGGAGGAAATCGCCCGCATCGTGGAGCGCTGGACGGGCATCCCGGTGGCAAAGCTGATGGAGGGGGAACGGGAAAAGCTGCTCCATCTGGAGGACATCCTCCACCAGCGGGTGGTGGGCCAGGAAGAGGCCGTCCGGCTGGTGAGCGAGGCCATTTTGCGCTCCCGCGCCGGAATCGCCGACCCCGACAAGCCCATCGGCTCCTTCCTGTTCCTGGGCCCCACTGGCGTGGGCAAGACCGAGCTGGCCAAGGCCCTCAGCGAGGCCCTGTTCGACAGCGAGAAAAACATGGTGCGCATCGACATGAGCGAGTATATGGAGAAGTTCTCCGTCTCCCGGCTCATCGGGGCCCCTCCGGGGTACGTGGGCTACGAGGAGGGCGGACAGCTCACCGAGGCGGTGCGCCGCCATCCCTACAGCGTGATTTTGTTTGACGAGGTGGAAAAGGCCCATCCGGACGTGTTTAACGTATTACTCCAGGTTTTGGACGATGGGCGGATTACGGACAGTCAAGGCCGGACGGTGGATTTCAAAAACACCGTCATCATCCTCACCTCCAACCTGGGCAGCCAGTTCCTGCTGGACGGCATTGGGGCGGACGGCGAGGTCAGCGGAGAGGCCCGCGCCCAGGTGGACGAGCTGCTCAAGCGCTCCTTCCGGCCCGAGTTCCTCAACCGGCTGGACGAGATCGTGTTCTACAAGCCGCTGACGAAGGACAATATCTACCACATCATCGACCTGCTGCTGGCGGGGCTGAACCGCCGTCTGGCGGACAAGCGGCTGAAGGTGGAGCTGACGGACGGGGCCAAGGCCCTCATCCTGGATTCCGCCTACGACCCCATGTACGGGGCGCGGCCCCTGCGCCGGTATCTCCAGCACACGGTGGAAAACCTGGTGGGCCGGAAGATCATCGCCGGGGAGGCCGTCCCGGATTCCACCCTCACGGTGGACGCGCGGGACGGCGAGCTGGTTGTGCTGTAATAAAAAAATCCCGTCCGGAAAGCCGGACGGGATTTTATTTCTGGTTTGTTCCATCCTGATAACCGTATTGGTACATCAGTTTTCCACAGGCACGGGAGAGCCCCTCAAGCCCGGTAACCAACTGTTCAAAATCTGGGTCGGCATCTGGATCAACGTTCAGTCTTTCGGCCAGACGGTTACGCACTTCATAAATTTGCTCGGCCAGCGGCCATCCTTTTTTGATTACCACAATATTGTAGCATATTTGGACCTGGAATGCAACAAAATAGTAGCATCACATGGTGAGGTGTGATGCGCTATGTTATTTCAAAGGCTCGAAGATTTGCGAATTGATTCCGACAAAACGCAGCAAGAAATCGCTGATTTTCTGAACTGCAAACGGGAAGTATACCGGCGCTACGAAAAAGGCGCTTATGATATTCCGCTTTGGGCATTGATCAAGTTAGCCGGGTATTATGAGACAAGTACAGATTACATTTTGGGACTTACAAATATAAGGGTCCCTTATCCAAAAGGACCGTGAACAAAAACCGCGCCCCGAAAAAATTCGGGGGCGGTTTGTTTTTACAGGTTCATTCCGCCGGGGCGGACGCCTCTCCCCCGCCGGATGATGCCGCCGGGGCGGACGCCTGGGACGCCTCCCCGCCGCCGCTGTCCCCTTCGCCGGCGTGGCGCTTCTCCATCTCCTCCACCACGCTGTCCATTTCCTCCGGGTCGGGGTTGTTCCGCCGCAGGGCCATGGCCAGCTTGTAGCCCGCCGGGTCGTTCTCCATCAGGAATTTCAGGTCCTTCATGGGCACCTTGTCGCCCTTCATGATGGAGCGGGCGATCTTCATGCACGCCTCCATCATCTCCATCTGCTTGCTCAGCATATCCAGCTCGCCGCTCTTGTTCCGGGTCTTGCCCCACTTGTCCTCCTGGCGGGCCCGGCGCTTTTCCAGCTCCTGGGTCAGCCGGTTCTGCTCCTCCAGGTAGCTCAGCGCCTGCCGGGACAGGGTGCATTTGTCCGCCCGCTGGGCGGACCGGGCCTTGGCGGGGCTGTCCGGCGCGTCCGCCTTTTTTGCCGCCGTGGTACGGGCCATCTGTTCGTTCCGGCGCATTTCCCGGGTGCTGCGCAGTTCCATGTCCACCGCTCCTTTCCTGTTTGTGGTATATTGTTTATATCGGAGCGCCGCCGGGTTTTGTTAAGGGATGCCCTTTGTCAAAAAATATTAAGATTGCTGTCAGGTTTGCCCCTGCTCAATCGTATTCCAGGTGAAGGGCCTTTCAAAGGAAGTGATATCATGAAGGAACTGGACGCGGCTGAGGCGGAGCGGCTGGTGAACGCCTATTCCGACCTGATCCTGCGGCTGAGCTACACCTATCTGAAATCCACCCAGGACGGGGAGGATATCGTCCAGACGGTATTGCTGAAGCTGCTGACGGGGGACAGGGCGTTTGACAGCCCCGAGCACGAAAAGGCGTGGGTCATCCGCGCCGCCGTCAACGCCTGCAAGGACGAGCTGCGGGCGTACCGGCGCAGGGCCGCGCCGCTGGAGGACGCGGAGCAGGCCCCGGCCCCCGAGCCGCCCCGGTCGGACGTGCTGGACGCGGTGATGGATCTGCCGGAAAAATACCGGACGGCCATCTACCTCTTTTATTACGAGGGGTATTCGGCCCGGGAAATCGCGGACATGACAGGCCGGAGCGAGACGGCGGTCAACGCCCACCTGAGCCGGGGGCGGAAACAATTACGGACTATGCTGGGAGGCGGCGGATATGGACAGACGAACTGAACAGGAGTACAAACAGGCGCTGGATTCCCTGCGTTATTCCAGCGAAGGAAAGGAGCGTATCATGAAAAACCTGATGGAGCGGCAGGAGCAGAGGCCCGAAAAGCGGAAAAGCATCCGGCCACTGCGGACGGTGCTCATCGCGGCGGCGGTGTGCGCGGCGCTGGTCATGACGGCGGGGGCGGCTGTCGTCTCGGTGCGCCAGACAAAAACGGTCTACGTCGACAGCAGAGAGGAGTTGTGGCGGCTGGAATACGAATCGGATTATGATGAGGGCGAGAGGACCGAGAGAAGAGGCTACGTGTATGATGGCCGCGAATACAGGTCGGCCGCAGTCGATACGGATGATTGGTTCAATGTATATGGGGAGGAAACCCCCGATGAGGAGATCATAGGCACAGAGGCGGACGGCTGGACAAAAATGCGCACGTACTCGTTTGAGTCGAACTGGGGCAGCAATATGAAGTCGTGCTATGTTCAAAAGCGGTATTTGGCAGACAGGCTGTCCGGCTTTGACAGTCTGTGGATGAGTACGCCCTGGGATACCGCCTGGGTGGAGGAACACTATACCGCTGTCCCCAACTCGATGATCAGCTGTACCAGTGTCGAGCAGACCAACTTTATGGGAACGGTCACCACCTTTTGCGCCGCAGGAGAATTTCAAGGGGAAAACGGCGCCCTCTTTCAGATCAGCGTGAACAAGATGATGGCGCCCAATAACGATACCATTTACTGGCTGACAGAGGGCTATGACTATACGGAGCTTTACCAAACCAAGGATGGCGTAGAGGTTACTGTTCTGATGGCGACCTCTGCCTCCGGGAAGCCCCGCTGCTGGGCAGAATTTGACGCCGGGTACTACAGCTTTGACCTGGACGGCGTATATCTGGAGCTGGACGAGCTCCACGACATCCTGGACAGTCTGAACCTGTCCGTCCTGCTGGAAAATCCGCCGGAACCATAACAAACCAGGCCCCGGGGCATATACCGGGGCCCCTTTGTCAACATTCCCCGTTGACAACCGCCAAAAATGTGATAAAATAAGTGGGCTGTGACGGAGCCCAGTCCGGCCCGCCGCGCCCAAGCGAGAGGGGACAGTGCAAGCCCTCGCGCGAGCCGCCGGACAAGCCACTCCCGAGCATCCCCGGGACGACCGGGGCGTATGGTGCGCGTTAAGCACGCAATGAGACGCGCCCTTTGGGCGCAAATCAGGGTGGTACCGCGGATTCTCCGCCCCTGGCCTTTGCCGGGGGCGGTTTTTGTTTGGAGGTGAACCATGACCCATCAGGAGCTTTGGGCGGCGTACAAGGCCGTCAACCCGGACGCCGGGGACGAGTACGGGGCCTGGGCCTACGGGGACGACCCGGATACCCTGGCGGAGCTGACCCGGGCCGGGGTGAAAACCGCCACCGCCAGCGCCGGGCCGCTGTACGAACTGGAAGGGGAGCCCCTGCCCCGGGCCGGGGAGTACAGCGTGATCCTGGACAGCCGGGACGAGGCGGTGTGCGTCATCCGCACCACCAAGGTGTACACCGTGCCCTTCGACCAGGTTTCCGCCGAACAGGCTTACCGGGAGGGGGAGGGCGACCGCTCCCTGGACTATTGGCGGCGCGTCCACGAGGACTTCTTCCGCCGGGAGCTGGCGGAAGCCGGACAGACGTTTTCCCCGGAAATGCCCGTGGTATGCGAGGAATTTGAGGTAGTATACCCGCCAAATTAGTCTGATCCCAGAGCGAAACGCAGTTTCGCGGTGAAAGTTTCTTTTTGGTTCTTTTTCTTTTCAAAGAAAAAGAACAGCCCTTGACCTTCCGCATCAATTTAATTCATCATAGATGGAGGTAATTCCCATGTACGATCCCAAGCCCTACGGCCTGAACGAGCTGCGGGAGATGTTCCTGAAATTCTTCGAGACCAAGGAGCATCTCCGCCTGCCCAGCTTCTCCCTCATTCCCCAGAACGACGCGTCCCTGCTGCTGATCAACTCCGGCATGGCCCCCATGAAGCCCTTCTTCACCGGGGAGCAGGAGCCCCCCCGCCACCGGGTCACCACCTGCCAGAAGTGCATCCGCACCGGGGACATCGAGAACATCGGCCACACCGACCGCCACGGCACCTATTTTGAAATGCTGGGCAATTTCTCCTTCGGCGACTACTTCAAAAAGGAGGCCATCCACTGGGCCTGGGAGTTTCTGACCTCCCCGGATTGGGTGGGGCTGGACCCCAGCCGCCTGTACCCCTCCGTGTTCGCGGGCAACGAGACCACCCCCGCCGACGACGAGGCCTTCCGCATCTGGAACGAGGAGATCGGCATTCCCGCCGACCGGATCTTCAAGTTCGGCAAGGAGGACAATTTCTGGGAGCACGGCTCCGGCCCCTGCGGCCCCTGCTCCGAGATCTACTATGACCGGGGGGAAAGGTACGGCTGCGGCAAGCCCGGGTGCACCGTGGGCTGCGACTGCGACCGGTATATCGAGGTGTGGAACGTGGTGTTCTCCCAGTTCGACAACGACGGGGACAACCACTACACCGAGCTGAAGCAGAAGAACATCGACACCGGCATGGGCCTGGAGCGGCTGGCCTGCGTGTGCCAGGGGGTGGGCTCCCTGTTCGACGTGGACACCGTCATGAACATCACCAACAGGGTGTCCGAGATCACCCATGCCCACTACGGAGAGAGCCGGGAGAAGGACGTGTCCCTCCGGGTGATCACCGACCACATCCGCTCCGCCGCCTTCATGATCTGCGACGGTGTGCTGCCCTCCAACGAGGGCCGGGGCTACGTCCTGCGCCGCCTGCTCCGCCGCGCCGCCCGCCACGGCAAGCTGCTGGGCGTCAACGAGCCGTTCCTGTTCACCGTGTGCGGCACCGTCATCCACGAGAACGAGGGCCATTACCCCGAGCTGCGGGAGCGGCAGGACTATATCACCAAGGTGATCCGGGTGGAGGAGGAGAACTTCGCCAAGACCATCGACGGGGGCATCAAGATTTTCAACGAAATGCTGGCGGGCCACAAGGAGAAGGGGGAAAAGACCTTCTCCGGCGCGGACGCCTTCAAGCTGTACGACACCTACGGCTTCCCGGTGGACCTGACCCTGGAAATGGTGCGGGAGCAGGGCATGGAGCTGGACGAGGGGTCGTTCAAGCAGCTCATGGAGGAACAGCGCCAGCGGGCCCGGAAGGCTCGGGAGGCCCTGGGCGACCTGGGCTGGGCCGGGGTGGAGTTCGGCAAGGACGTGCCCGAGACGGAGTTTGTGGGCTACGAAAACACCGCCATCCAGGACGCCAGGGTGGTGGCCCTGGTGGTGGAGAACGAGCTGGCCGAGGAGCTGATGCCCGGCGTGGAGGGCATCGTGGTGCTGGACAAAACCCCCTTCTACGCCGAGATGGGCGGTCAGGTGGCCGACCATGGCATGATCTTCGCCGACAGGATGGGCTTCGAGGTCACGGACGTGCAGAAGAACAAGGGCGGCAAATATATGCACTACGGCAAGATGGCCGGGGGCGTGTTGAAGGTGGGCGACACCGTGGGCGCCCAGATCGACGGGGAGCGCCGGAAGGCCGTCGCCCGGGCCCACACCGCCACCCACCTGCTGGACAAGGCCCTGCGGGAGGTGCTGGGGGACCATGTCCACCAGGCCGGTTCGCTGGTGGAGCCCGACCGCCTGCGCTTCGACTTCACCCACTTCGAGGCCATGACCCCGGAGCAGCTGTCCCAGGTCAGCCAGACCGTCAATGACGCCATCCTGTCCGGCTACGCCGTGGACACCCAGGTACTGCCCATCGAGGAGGCCAAACAGCGGGGGGCCATCGCCCTGTTCGGCGAGAAGTACGGCGACACCGTCCGGGTGGTGGACATGGGCGGGGGATACTCCGTGGAGTTCTGCGGCGGCACCCATCTGCCCAACACCGCCATGGCGGGGGCGTTCCGCATCAGGAGCGAGTTCTCCGTGGCCAGCGGCGTGCGCCGCATCGAGGCCACCACCGGCCGGGAGACCCTGGCCTTCTTCGGCGAGGTGCAGGAGCGCGTCAACCAGGCGGCGGCGGCCCTCAAGGCCAAGCCGGGAGAGCTGCGGGAGAAAGCGGAGGCCGTCATGAGCGAGATCCGGAGCCTCCATCAGATGGTGGAGAAGTTCAAGGCCAAGGAAGCCGCCGGGGAGACCGACCGCATCCTGTTCGGCGCACACGAGGTGGGCGAGCTGAAGGTGCTCACCGCCACGGTGCCCGACGCGGACGGACAGCGCCTGCGCCAGATGGGCGATATGCTCCGGGAGAAGGACGCCCGGGTGGTTGCGGTGCTGGCTTCTGTCAGCGGCGGGAAAATCACCTTCCTGTGCGCCTGCGGCAAGGAGGCCGTCAAAAAGGGCGTCAAGGCCGGGGATATCATCAAGCAGGTGTGCGCCATCGCGGGCGGCTCCGGCGGCGGCAAGCCGGACAGCGCCATGGGCGGCGGCAAGGACGTGCTCATGCTGGACAACGCGCTGGCTATGGTGGACAACGTGGTCGCCATGAAGCTGGGCGTGTGAGGTTAACCGAAAAACAGGCCCCCGGAGCAAAGGGGCGGTGGCCGTAAAACAGTAAAAATGCAAGAAAGCTGAAAACGTAGTGTTTTCAAGGGACGGCGTGGCTTTGGTCACGCCGTTTCCTCTTTCATCAGCTCATCCAGAGGGATAAAGCCCAGGCCATCATACTTGATGTGGATATTCTGCCTCCGCTTGCCGCTGGACTTATCCGGGGCCTCCACATAGATCGCCTGAACCAGCTCTCGAAGGGCGTAGGCGTCAAGTGTCTTAATGGACACATACTTCTGCGCCGTCTGGATGAACTTCTCAATATTCTCGCTCTGTCGCGCCTGTACTTCAATCTCCTGCTGCAAGGTAACGACCTCGGCCTCAAGCTGCTTCTGCTCTGTCTCATAACTCTGGCTCAGCATATCAAACCGCTCGTCACTCAGCCGCCCGCTGGCGTTGTCCTCATAAATCTTGATAAACAGCCGCTTCAGCTCGGCGATGCGCTTCTCGTCCCGGCTGAGCTTCTTCCTGCTGGTCAGAATCTTCTCGGCGCTTTCCAGCTTCATCTGCTGTTCCATGACCATGCGGAAATGGGCCTCATACCGCAGAATGTAGTCCGTCACCAGTTGGATATGCTTCAAAACCATACGTTCCAGAACCTTCACCCGGATGAAGTGCCCGCCGCATTTCTCCCTGTTCTTCTTGTGCAGAGAGCAGTCGAAGAAGTCTTGAGAGAAATCGCCGTTGTTGGAAGAACCGTACTGCATCTTGGAGCCGCAGTCGGCGCAGTAGACCAGCCCGGAAAAAATACTGCTCCTGCCGGTGCGGGTCATGCGGTGCCTCTGCTGGCGGATCACCTGGACCTTCTCAAACACATCATCCTCAATAATGCGCTCATGGGTATCGGGAAAGATTGCCTGCTTTTCAACCGGGTTCTCCCTCTGCTTCTTATCCCAGATGGAGTTGGTGTAGGTTTTGAAATTGACGGTACAGCCCGTATACTCCCGGCGTTCCAGAATCTTGACAACGGAACTGTCCTGCCAGCCACAAGGATTCTCCGGGTCGGGGTTCGGCGTACTGCGCCCCTGCTGTTTTTTGTAGGCGGTGGGGGTCAGCACCTTATCCGCCCGGAGTTGGTTGGCGATCTGCTGCGGCCCTCGCCCCTCCATGCACATCTGGAAGATACGCCTTACCACCTGAGCGGCCTCCGGGTCAATCAGCCAGCGCCTCGGATTCTCCGGGTCCTTCACATAGCCGTAGGGGACGTTGACCGTCAGCGGCACACCCCGCTCACCCTTCGCCTTCTGAACAGCTCGGATTTTGCGGCTGGTATCCCTGGCATAAAATTCGTTGAACCAGTTCTTTATTCCGGCGAAATCGTTGTTGACGCTGTTGGGGTCGATGGTGTCATAGTTGTCGTTGATGGCGATAAACCGGACGCCATTCTGAGGGAAGGTGAAGTTGGTGTAAAGCCCGGTCAGCGCGGAATTCCGGCCCAGCCGGGAGAGGTCCTTGGTGATGGCAACAGCCACGTTGCCCGCTTCAATCTCGGCCAGCATCGCTTGGAATCCGGGACGGTCATAGGTCACGCCGCTTACACCATCATCGATGAAAAACACAGGGTTCGGAAAATGATGGTCCTTAACGTATTGGAGTAAGATAGCCCTTTGATTCTCGATGGATAGGGACTCCCCGGCTCTCTCGTCCTCTTGGCTTAACCGGCAGTAGAGGGCGGTGATTTTGTTCGTTGCTCCTGACATTTCTGTATCCTCCTTCAAGGGAGCAACTGTCAGTACAGGATTGGTAGTTCCTATTGTAGCAGAAACAGAGGCATTTGTCATTCAGAATCCTCCTGCTTTTCGGAAAAATTTCTGGCGGTGATGCGCTCCAGCTTACGCAGGAAGCTCTCGGTCCCTTCATAGCTGCCAGAGACGGTGTAGATTGTTCCGGCAATCACTTCTGTAGCCGTCAATTCGGGAATCCAATATGCCGAAATATTTTTTACTTGGATGTGTCCGTTTTTGGTGATCTTCAAATTTGCACTCCTCTCATGTTTTTGTTCTGGTGGTGGCGGCAGTTTTTGCCGCCACCACCAATTACCGCTCCGCCTCCCGGCGTTTCTGCCGGGTCTGCTCCTGCTGGCGCAGAGCGGTATCCACGCAGGATTTCACTTGCAGCAACTTCGTCAGATCGTCACGCAGGGGCTTGTACCGCTCATACTCGGCGGGGTATTTCCGCTGTATCTCCGCTAACTCCTGCCGCCACGCCTGGACAGGAATTTCACCGGCAGGAGAGCGGTGCTTTTCCAGCTTCCGGCGGGTCATGTGGAATGTCCTCAAATCGCCCTCATGCTCCCTCTCGAATTTCTCCCGCTTGCCCTTCCACTTGATGGACTTCCACTCGTCATAGACGGGCTTGGTCTCTTGGTAGAGGTCAACATACCGAAGTAATTCCTCCAACTCCTTCTTTCGGGCGGACATAGCTTTCAAGGCGTCGTTGACTGCCTCCTTCCTGTCACTGACGGCCTTGATGCGGGCCTTCAGATCGTCCAGCGTGGATATACCATTCTCGGTCAGATAGTTGACAGCCCCGGCAAAATATTTGAGATTACCAACCCTGGCCTTTTGGCTCCACGCTCCGGCGTTTCTGGCGTTGTAATAGGCAATCAGCAGATCAGCCAAATCGGGGGCCTGGGGCTTGCTCAACTCCTCCCTTATGTCCTTAATCCAATCGGTCAAACTGGCGATTTTCTTGCGAATATCCCGCAGCAGATTGTTGGCTGCTTTTATCCAGCGGTTCCAATCGCCCTTGTCGGTGGGGATGCCTTTGGCCTCCATCTGACGGACGGCTGCGCCCTCATGGACAGTAGGCAGCAGGTCAAGCCCCTGCCGCTCATAGGAGCGATGGTCGATGCGGCACGTCAGCCCCTTTTCCTCAAACTTGGCGTTCACCATAGCGGCCCACGCCTCCCGCCAATGCTCCAGCGTTTCTGGGCTTCCCCAGTCGGTAGTGGGAACAGCGTCAAAGAGGGGCTTGCCGTCCTCTCCCATGATGCGGTTCCCGTCCTCGTCCAGACGGTAGCGGCGGCGCTGCTTACAGCCCCATTTGCCGCTTTCCTCAATAGGCCGGATAGGGCAGAGGACGTGAAAGTGGGGATTTGGAATACCACCGTCCTCCTTGTCCGGCTGGTGGATGGCGAAGTCGGCAATCATGCCCCGACCCACAAGCTGCTCCGAAACAAATTGCCTTGCAAGAGCGATGTTTTCCTCCAAAGAAAATTCGTTCTGCAAGGCAATGTCAAAGCTATATGCAAGCTGGGCTTTCTTGCCGCGCTCCACCTTCTCCACGGCGTTCCAGAGGGTGGCGCGGTCTTGGTACTCGGCGGGGGCCTGGGGCGGCAGGAGAATACCGGTGCAGACCACGCCGCCCTTGTGGGTGTAGTCGCTAACCTCGCCGTAATATTCGCTGTAAAGTTTCTCCCCGGCGCGGTAGGTAGCGGATGTGACAACAGACTGCCCCGCACTCCGCTTGATCTGACCAACATGGAAATGGAACAGGGCCAATCAATCATCCTCCTGCTGATCAATCATACGGCTGACCAAAGCGGCAACTTCCGGCAGGGAGAAGATTTGCTCCGCCAGAGTACGGAAAACCGCCTGGCTCATGCCGCGCACCTCCGGGGCCACGCTTTCCACATCGACTCCTCGGACGATAAGGCGGTGGTTTCGTTTCTTCCTCTCGCCCTCGGTGTAGTAGCGGATGCGGTTCTCCAACCGCTGGCATTGGTGCTGGTACTGCTCCACCTTGGCGATGGCTTCGGCACATTCCTTTTCCAATTCCTCGCGTGATTTCTTCATGGTGTTGACCTCCTTTGATTTTGATTTTTGGCAGTAAAAAATGCCGTTTACCGGCTGTATCCGGTAAACGGTCAAAGGGTACATTATTCGGTTTTGCCCCACTGGAAAGGTGCAATGTGCTAACTGACACGGTGTCCGTTAGCACATTCAGCAAGTTTTTTGGGCGCTTACTACTACCTTGCGCTGCACAAGCGAAGGTGCGGGGTGTACCCTTCCGGCGGGGGCGCAGGGATAGCCGCGAAGCGGCGCAAGGGGCGCAGCCCCTTGTTCGGAGCGGAGCGACGCAAACGGCCCAGACTTTCGGAAGTCCGGGCCGAAGCCTCGCAGAGCGCACGATACATGGCCGCAGGCCATGTATAGAAGTGCGCCCTTACTCGCTAACGCTCGGAAGGGATTTTGAAGCTGCCAGGACTAAATGTGAAGGGACTGGCCTCCAGTCAGCCAGTCCCTTCCAGAATTGCTACGGAAATTGTTTATGCCATATCGCGGTACAGGAAGGTCACGATCTGAGCGCGGGTGCAGGTATCACTTGGACTGAACGTCGTTGCGCTGGTGCCAGCGGTGACACCATTATTCACAGCCCACTGGACTGCGTTGGTGTAATAGGCATCGCTGGGAACATCTGTAAAGGCGTTGCCGCCGCTAATCGCCGGGGACTTCTCATAACGGTACAGGAAGGCCACGGTCTGCCCACGGGTGCAGGTTGCATCGGGGCTGAACGTAGTCGCGCTAGTGCCGACGGTAATGCCCTGGGTGACTGCCCACTGCACGGCGTCATAGTAATAGCTGCCGGGAGCCACGTCAGTGAAGGGATTGCTTCCACCCATCGACGGAGAACCAGCGGCCCGCCAGAGGAAAGTTACGATCTGCGCACGAGTGCAAGGAGCATCCGGGCTGAACGTGGTGGCACTGGTGCCAACAGTGATGCCTTTCTCCACGGCCCAGGCCACGGCATCATAATAATAGGCATCAACGCTCACATCAGTAAAGTCGATTTTGCTGGAAGGATGCTGCTCAATTTCTGAGAATGTTGCATCAATGGTCACCTTAGAACCAGGCATGATGAAGGTGTACCTTACATCGGTTTCTTTAACCAATTCTACAGAGTTGCCGTTGGCATCTTTTACTGCTAAATCATCTAATGTGTAACCTTGATCGGGGCGGATGGTGATCGTCACTTTCGTCCCCTTCGAGGCACTCTTGGGACTAACATTGATAGAACCGTGAGGGAAGTTGCCAGCCGTGATAGAATAGTTGGTACTGCTGCTTCCACCGCTGGAAGAACCGCCACCGGACGAGTTTCCGCCTGAGGAACCGCCACTATTCTTGGTCCAGTGCGCATAGAGCGTAGTATCCGAAGTGAAAACGTAATCTGTGGTAATTTTTTCTCCGCCGGATGCTGCTGTAAACCAGCCGTCAAAAGTATATCCACTAAGAACCGGTGTGGGCAAGTTCCGTAGCTTTCCATTTGCTGCGGTTGCCGACGTACTTGTATCAACAGTCCCACCATTAGGGTCGAATGTGACCGTATAAGTAATGCTCGGACTGTGAGTTTCCCGCATAATTGCTGTAACAGCTAAATCTTCATCTGGCATTATCAATGTGGCGTTAACAGAATTGATATTAGCGATTAGAGCATTTGCACTGGAAGATTCCCAACGAACAAACTCATACCCCTCTGGCACATAGGCACTAATCTGTAAGGTCTCACCTTTAGAAGCAGTAGTCTCTGTAAAAAGCTCTCCACGTTGTTGCAGTGTGCCAGAAATAATTTTAATAGTATATGCTGTATTGGTATCTATACTGTCATAGTCATGCTGTACTGTTGAGTTGCTTGCTTTATCTACTAAATCATAGGGCTTCAAAATCTCATCATTGGCATCCATAGAATATGTTTTGCCATTAGTCAACGCAAGGTCGTAATAGTTAACTGTTCTTACTACATTTTCATTTCCGTTAAACTCTGTGATGGTAATATCCATATCTCCAGTGTCATAACCAACATACTCAATGCGATAATCTGCACCATCGTAAAGACGGATTATTTTTTCATCGCCCACAAGAGCAATCATTACATCATCAACGGAGCAACTTACTCGACCATCAACAACTGCAGCAACGACATTGTCTTGTTGGTCATAAACATATACATTGACAGGACAGGCAGCTTTATATTCTTTTACAAGAGATGCCTCTCCTCCTGATTCATAGAATTTTAGGTACTTTTCATAAAGCCCTGTTCCAGGAAAATCATCTTCCAGCCCGAAAATCCACCCCTTTTCCGTATCAATATATACATCATCATAATAAGATTGTATATTTTGGATCGACTTTTTTAAAGCTTGGATATCATCGGTATCTTTTGCGCCAAACAACCGTTTGATAATCAGTAACAGTGAATCGTCAAAAATATCTACATCCTCCGTATAGATAACATCAATGTAATCCACAGCTGATTCACAGTCTCCATCACGAAGCTTAAACATAAGCCTCATGGCTTCCAAATAAACCAGAGCTTGCTGAGATTCTTTTTCACTCAAAAATGCTTGCCTTAAATCATTATATACACCATTCATCAGGTTTTCTACATCCAAAGTTGAGAGCATTTTCAAATACTGTTCAATAGCACTACTTGCATTGGTCAGTTTGTCACAAAGAAAACTTTCCACTTTGTAGACATTTTTGAGAATAGCAACTTCTGGGGCAACCTGATTAAGGGTTTTAGTAACCTCTCCCCAAAGTTGCTCCTTAATCAAATATTTCAGAGCTTTGCCACCCAGGACAGTTACTTCTCCAGCCACAAGTCTCTGACATAGTTCTTCTGTGCTGGCATCCATAATTTGGACGCACTCATTTAGAGCAAGTTGAAGATCAATATTGTTGGTTGAGCGACTATTTTGATAAGCTTGGCGGATTACGGCTTTCATAGATTCATTTGTATTAGCAAGGAGCAAGGTAGATGCAATTCTTTCTCCATAATTCTCTAAGCTCTCGATACTGTCAAAGCCCATAGAAATACCATCAAAAATTGAGTTTGCAACTGTTAATTCTGGAAATTCTTTTTCAAACCATTTTTTTGTTTCCTCCTGTACATCTGCCCTTTGCTGTCTGGTCATCCTAACAAATTCCCCAGGCTTCGTAATGTCAATATTGTGTTGGAGCTGTATGGCCTTGCTAACTGTTTCAAAGAGATTGCCTAGCTGATCATAGTAATCTTCAAAAAAGCTGTCAATTGCATCATAAGAAACAGAAGACTCTAACGCATCCAAAATAATTGCTGAGTACATATCCTTTTTCTCAAAGGCAAAGTCTTTAATTGAAGTAGGATCTTCTATTGTGTCAAAAATTACCTGAAGGCTCTTCCACATGACAGTCGCTGATTCCATACCACGATTTGTCAACTGCTCTGATAAGATATCACTTGGTGTCTTCTCGTTTAATTTAGTTGCAGAAGTAATGTCCTGAGAAAGCCAATTTGCATGATATATATCAGCATTAAATTCATTCACATTAGCACCAGGGGAGTACAAGCCAGTAATTTTTATCATTGGACAATAACCGGAGGAATCAGCGATTAAGAAGTAGACGTCCTTTTGAAAATAATCACGGATATTGTCCATGAATGAAAAGTCAGTTAAGTAATTGGTAGGATACACTGCTCCTCCGATGGTAACCTTCTTAGTAGCATCATTCCAACTTCCCAACACCCCATGTTTTTCCTCCAGCACATCAAATCCCATAATGGTCCCATTATAAACGTGATAGAGGACTTCCTTCCCATCATACAACGCCAGAACATAATCCTCCCGGACGGGATAGGTGATCCCGTCAATCGTCAGGGAATGCTCACCCGTGGCGGAGACAGTGCCGATCTTGGATTCCACCGGCTGGATGTCGGTGATGGTGTACTCCAACGAGCTGTCACCTTGCTCCATTGTCACCAGCACGTACTTGTTCAAGAGACTGTCAATGTTGGATACGTTAACGCTGTCGGCTACGGTGTAGGTGTACGGGGTGGACAACGTATTATCGCCAAATTGTACGGTTCGAGTGACGGCATCCCAGCTGCTAAGAAAATAAACGGGATTCATGTTGTCCGAGCCAACATCATCCGGGCCGGTGCTGTTGTAGTGGATGATTGCGGACATCAGTGGTTCGTTGAAGTCTCCAATGGTAATTCTTCCCCACTGCTCCTCGCTGCCAGCATAGTAGACATTGGTCAAGCCGCTACAGAGCTGGAACGCACGTTCCCCAATGCTGGTGACGCTGCCCGGGATGGTAATGCTAGTCAAGCTGTCGCAGTCTATGAACACATACTCTCCAATGCTGGTGACGCTGTTGGGGATAGTCACAGCACTGTCGCTACCCTGATAGGCCAGCAGAATATTGTTGACTACAGCAAACTCTCCTAGGCTTTTTAGCCACGGCGTATTATTGAACGCATAAGGCTCAATACTGGTAACACTTGCGGGGATCGTCACACTAGTTAAGTTGCTGCAGGCTTCAAAAGCGCCCCAATTGATACTTACTTCTCTGCCCAGTATCGTTACATCTGTCAGACTACTACACCCGGAAAAGGAGTGAACCCCAATACTTGTTACGCTCTCCGGAATTATCACATTTGTTAAACTGGTGCAATCTTCAAAAGCTTTCTCTCCAATGCTTATTACACCATTCGAAATTATCACATTTGCCAGACCCTCGCAGCCTTTAAACGCTTGCGATCCAATGCTAGTAACGCTGTTGGGGATAGTTACACTGATCAAGGTTGTGCAGCCAGCAAACGCCTCACTTCCAATGCTGGTTACACCGTTTCCGATAGTCACGCTGGTCAGACTGTCGCACCATTTGAACGCCTCCGCCCCAATGCTAGTGACGCTGTCGGGGATGGTCACGCTGGTCAGGCTGTCGCACCAAGAAAACGCCGAATTCCCAATGCTGGTGACGCTGTTGGGAATGGTTACACTAGACAGAGACCAACACATATCAAACGCATCATTACCTATACTGGTGACACCGTTGTTGATGATAACAGCAATAATTTCGCGATCTTCCCATGGTGGACGAATCCCCCAACTCAAATTATAGTCTGTCATATCTCCGCTACCGCTGATGGACAAAGTTCCATTGCTGTCTAATGTCCACGTCAGGTTTTCTCCGCAAGTACCGCTAGTGGGTTCCACCGCCAACGTTGTAGTAGGTAATAGTGCCACCACCATACACAGCACAAGAAGAATTGATATCGCCCGTCTTTTCATATCGCATTTCCTCTCACTTTCCATTAGATTTGTTTTCTTAGAGAAAATTTTACCAGAAACTCTACTTTTCCGCAAGTTGTTTTATCTTCGAAATTTTAAGGATAGAGGTATTGAAAAGCAAGGATTCTTATGTTATTCTGTTCATTGTAAATAGTGGAGTAGATTTTACAGAAAAGTAGACATTTCTGTAAAAATGCCCTCTTACAACAACTTGGCCTTTTCGTAAATTTCCGCCCGGTAGCGAAAGGTGGACAGCGGCATCCCACATTCTTTCGCTGCTGCTGTGCCGGTGATCGCCCCGGCTTTCCACCGCTGATAGGCGCTGTAATAGTTCTCCGGGAGCGGCCTGGGCGGTCTACCGAACCTCACGCCCCTGGCTTTTGCCGCTGCGATTCCCTCTGCCTGCCGCTGTCGGATGTTGGTGCGCTCGTTCTCCGCTACGAAAGACAGCACTTGCAGGACAATATCGCTGAGAAAGGTTCCCATCAGGTCCTTGCCTCTGCGGGTGTCCAACAGCGGCATATCCAGCACCACAATGTCAATGCCCTTCTCCTTGGTCAGAATCCGCCACTGTTCCAGAATCTCGCCATAGTTGCGCCCCAGCCGGTCGATGCTCTTGATGTAGAGCAGATCGTCCGGCTTCAATTTTTTGACCAGCTTCTTATATTGGGGCCGCTCAAAGTCCTTGCCGGACTGCTTGTCCAAAAAGATATTCTTCTCCGGGATGGACAGCTCCCGCATGGCGATGAGCTGCCGGTCCTCGTTTTGGTCACGGGTGCTGACCCGGATATAGCCGTATGTATTTGAAATGGCTATCAAACCTCCTTTGTGTGGTGGCGCTTTAAGCTGTTTTTCCCTCTGTGCAGCGCCCGCACGGGTGGCTGCGACAGGTTGGACGGGGTATCCCTGGGTACGGATATACCTCCGCTTACCTGCAAATCACGGACACACCCGCGCGGGTGTGCTGAGAGGTTAGCTGTTAGCGTAGCAGTCTGTTATTACATTGCTCAAGGCCCGGATTGAACCATTGATTGCGTCCAGCATCTTCAGAATATCCATGAGATTCTCTCTCGACATTTGGTCGAAAGTACCTTCCTGCTTCAGAAAATCGTTAGTATGTGCTATTGTGGCATCGGCAAAATAAGCCATACCCATCATGGCAGCAATTTGCTCAGTGGGAAGTTGCTGCGGCGCTTCCTGGACCGGTTCACACGGCGGCTTCTTTGCCAGATATTCGTCCACCGTTTGAATTTCTCCCGATACCAGCAGGGCGGATACCTTTTTCTGCTGGTCCGGGTCCAGCTTGGATATTTTCTTCAAGGTCGTGCTGGACACGGGTTTTTCTGCGCCCCGCAAAGTCTCCTTCGCCTCCGGTGTCAGATCGGTTGCGATTTTGATGTGCCGCGCGATGGTGCTGGGGTGGGAGCCGGTTACGCTGGCGGTGTCCTCTATGAAGGACTTCCTCGTGGATTGCAATTTGCAATCCACGTTGTTCCCTTTCGCCTTGTTCATACCAATCGCCTGAGCGGTCCCGGCCTTCGTTTCGGGATAGAGCATTTCATAAATGTCCTTGCGCCGCCTGTACAGATCACCGATTTCCAGCGGGGAGAGGTTTGTCCGCGCAAAGTTCTCGTCAAGCTCAGCCAACTCCGCCGTCAGACCTTCCAAGCCGGTGATTGTACACTCGACCTCCGTCCAGCCCAGCAGCTTCACAGCCTCCAGCCGGTGCAGCCCCGCGACCAGGGTGTAGTCCCCGGTCAGCGTGATCGGATTCAGCAGGCCGATTTCCGAAATGCTGAACGCAAGTTCCTCAATGTCATGTTCCAAAGCGGTGCGCCGCCCGGGATTCACCTTGATTTCGTCAATTCTGACCTTCATGCTCAATGTGTCCTCCCTCGTTTCCGCCAGATAATATCGTAGCCGAGTACGTCGGCCAGCTCAATCGCCTCGCTGTATCGCAGGGTGCCACGCTTGAGTTTGTCCGAAAGATTGGGGACGCTCGCGCTCCAACCGTGGACAACGGCCAGTGTCCGAACGACTTCACTCATGGTCGTGCCTTCCTGCACGATATGAGCCTTTATCTCGTTTCGTATGTTCATCTTGAGTTCTCTCCTAACTTTCTTAGTATGATTGCCGTTCTTCCCTGAAACCCGTTCCTGCCCCTGGCTCTCAGCGGCGTTTCGTTCCCGTTGGTACGCTCATATCATCGCATACTTCGCAGGGGAGCATATCCGTTTCAGACGGTCATGCGGTTGTCAAGGTGTCTGGGTATTTCTGCATGACCTATCATACTAAAAATTTTCGCCCTCTCCCGTATATCCAAGAGGTAGGAAATCGGCCCTAAAACAGGCAAATTTCCACGCTTATGGAAATCTGTCTGTAAACTTCATAATTCGATGGATGATTGCTCTTTTCTATGCTATAATTTGTCTCTAAAAGGCGAAGGAGGCATAGTGATGGATGATATGATCCTTACGATCACAGAGCGTCTGAAGGATTTGCGGAAGAAGCGCAGTCTTACCCTGGAGGCATTGGCGGAAGCTACCAAAATTTCAAAGTCAGCTCTTGGCACATATGAGACTGGCGACTTCAAGGACATAAGTCCGTTCAGCATCGTGAAGCTGGCGGAGTTTTACGGTGTGACCACGGATTACCTCATGGGCGTGAGCAATCTGGAAAAAGAAGCTGACGCGGAGGTACGCGACCTGCGCTTGACCAACGAGGCTCTGAACGTGTTGAAAAGCGGGCGCTTTAGCGGGAAACTGTTATCCGAGGTCATGTGTCACAGGGATTTCACCCGGCTTATGACGGATATGGAGATTTTTGTTGACCGTATCGCCAGCATGGAGATCGATAATCTGAACAGTTTTATGGGAACAATGCGGAGTTCTGTGCAGGCTCAGTATCAACCTGACGAAAATGAATCGTTATACCACACTTTTGATTTGGCGAGGATTCCTGGGGATGAATATATCAGCTTCGTCCTTCGGGATGATTTGACGAATATTCTGCGGGACATACGCGAAGCCCATCCGGCGGACCCCAGGGATAAAACAGCCGTATCTCCCTTTGCGGTCATAGAGGAGTTTCAAAAGAAGGTTCAGTCTGTCATCGAGGGAAAAGGAAGTCCACCGGAGCAGGCCGCAAAGGTGTATCTGGCCGCATGGGGTATCGACTACGATGACCTAACGCCGGAGGAATTTGTGGTACTGATCGGGATATTGGAAAAGTCCAAACTCAAGGAGAATAGCGTTAGCCAGAGAGGTAAGAAACGGCCCGTACCACAAAAAAAGCGCAAAAAATAAAGAAGGTGCATGGCTCAGTTTCTAGGCTGAACCATGCACCCTCTTTGTAATGTCTGCAATCCAACATACCATTAGGTTTGTCCACCTCGGGACAGGAAAAAAGGCGATGATTTGACCTGGAAAAACGCAAAACGGGCGGAGAATGGATGAAATTCCATTCTCCGCCCATTTTGCGTGTCCAATCCTGCCTGACAGATGCCGTAGTCGTAATTTTTTTGGATTACTGTTTTACGGACACCCATCTAACGCTCCGGGGGCCTGTTTTTTATTCCACAACAAAAATCACCTTGTCCTGGGTCCAAAAGGACGTCTCATATTCCAGTTCCACCGTTT
This sequence comes from Oscillospiraceae bacterium, assembly GCA_910575695.1. Lineage (GTDB taxonomy): Bacteria > Bacillota > Clostridia > Oscillospirales > Oscillospiraceae > Enterenecus. Next base: position 274,922 of record CAJTGJ010000001.1, read on the forward strand.
GCGCGTTTTCCGGCGCCTCAAAGCACACGTAGCCCTGGAGCTTTCGGCCCGGGGATATGCTGGACTGAGACAGGCTGTCGTCGGAGGACCATATGTAGGTATCGCAGGCCACCCCGTCCGCGTAGCAGTCAAAGTCCCATGCGCCGCAGTACTGGTCGGTATTCCCAATATTCTCAAACACAAAATAGGCCCGGACCACCCTGTTCCCGTCAGACGGCCCCAAATACTGGTCATAGCCCCGCCAATCCCCGTCACATTCCTGATAGGTGATGCTCAGGCTTCCCGCCTCCAGGGTATCCCCCACATGGAAGATATTCGACGGCTCCGCTTCCTGGGACGGCTCCGCCTGCCCGGGTTCCGTGACGTCGGGCGGGGCGTCCGTTGGCGCGGCGGTCTGGGCGGGCGGCTGGGAGACGGCGGACGGCTTATCATCTCCCCCGCCAGCCGCCGCGCCGATGGCCCCGATTACAAGGACGATGATAACCCAAAACCACCATTTTTTGAATACCGGCTTCTTTGGCTTGTCGGACATTCTGCAAACACCTCTCTTTTTCTGGTATGGACACTATACCATATGCACATCATATTTGCAAGATGAAAATAAGTGTAAATTATATCTGTATAATATTTGTAAATATCTGGTATGTGATGCGTTCCAAAAATGGGGTAAGCTAAAGAAAAAAGGAGGCCGGTATGTTTCGAGTTGAAAAAACGGAGTACGTCAACAAAACCTTCCGTATGCCGCTGGAGCTGGTCCAGGCGCTGGAGCGGCTTGCCCAGGATGAGCGGGTTTCCATGAACCAGCTCGTCATACAGTGCTGTAATTACGCGCTGGACCATCTGGACAAGGAGGAATGACCGCCAAAAATCCTGCTGACAAGCAGGATTATGTGTGCTATACTTTAGTATAGCCTGACAGGAGAGGAAGAGGAATATGGCTGAAGCGCTGCCCTTTTTCAAATACCACCCTGACCCTCTGAAAACTGGGAGCTTCCAGAGGGTGGATGAACCTGCTGTCTGCCCCTGCTGCGGGGAGAAAACCCCCGTAATTTATACAGGTCCCTTCTACGCCATAGACAATGTGGAAGGCTTGTGCCCCGGCTGTATCGCCAGCGGCGCGGCGGCGGAGAAGTTCGACGGAGCGTTCCAGGACAGCGAATCGGTGGACGAGGTGGACGGCCCGGACAAACTGGACGAGCTGACCCTGCGCACCCCCGGCTACTGCGGCTGGCAGCAGGAGTACTGGCGGGCCCACTGCGGCGACTTCTGCGCCTATCTGGGCCCGGTGGGCTACGCGGAGCTGGAGCGGATGGGCATTGTGGACGAGATTCTGGAGGACGCGGACGAACCAGACCGGGACTGGTACGTGGAGCGGATCCATGACCTTGTCCAGAACGGCAGCGTCCAGGGCTATCTGTTCCAATGCCTGCACTGCGGGAAACACCTGCTGCACATCGACTGCGACTAAGGAGGTATGCTCATGCTCCCCCAAGACCCTTATATCCTGCTCAGTGTCGTGAACACCAAGCTCCGGGACGAATACGCCAGCCTTGACGCGTTATGCGACGGTCTGGACGAAAGCAAAACGGAGCTTGCCGCCAAACTGTCCGGGGCGGGGTACGCCTACGACCCGGACGCCAACCAATTCAAACCCATCTGAAAGGAACGGTACGATGTTAATTGACTTTTCCAGCATGGAAACGGAAATTATCCCCCGCTTTATGGGCGGCGAGGGGGAGATCCACGCCCAGATGCGGGTGGACGAGCGCAACCGCATTCTGCACGGCATCCTGCCCCCGGGCTCGTCCATCGGCTATCACACCCACGAGACCAGCAGCGAGATTGTCTACATTCTGTCCGGCACGGGCAAGGTGAAGGTGGAGGGCGGCGAGGAGCCGCTGAAGGCCGGGGACTGCCACTACTGTCCCAAGGGACAGGCCCATTCCCTCATCAACAACAGCGGCGGCGATCTGGAGTTCTTCGCCGTCGTCCCCCAGCAATAAAAGGAGGCTTCACGCATCATGCTCAACACGCAAAATCCCGATTGTTTATTCTGCAAGATCGTCAAGGGGGACATCCCCTCCAAGATCATCTACAAGGATGAAAAGTGCGTGGCGTTCCACGACATCGACCCCCAGGCCCCCGTCCATTTCCTGGTCATCCCCAAGGTGCACATCGGTTCCTGCGGGGAGATCAACGGGACCAACTCCCTGGTGGTGAGCCGCTGCTTCGAGGTCATCTCCAAGGTGGCTAAAGAGCTGGGCGTCACCGATTTCCGGGTGGTGTCCAACTGCGGCGTCCAGGCGGGCCAGTCCGTCCCCCACCTGCATTTCCACGTGCTGGCAGGCCGGGATATGACCTGGCCCCCGGGCTGAGTTCCTTTTTCTCGAGAGAAAAAGGAACCGAAAAGAGTCTTAGACTCGCGAGCTTTGAGCCCGCTTCCGCCGCAGGTGCGAAACCCACCGTTTCCCCACGGCAACGAAACAGGGCTGTCACTGAAACATGGTATACGCGAAAACCCGCCTTGGATATCTGGGCGGGTTTTTGCGTGGGCGCAAACTTAAAAAAAACTTTATACTTCCTTTCGCATTTTCCTGGACATGGGGTGCTATATTATCCCATACCCTATCCACCCCGCGTAAGGAGGTACATCATGACAAGAGATATGACCGCGGCGCGTCCCGCCAAAACCGCACAGGCCTCAGCCGTCCGCGCTCCGCTGACCCTGTACCGGGTGTTCTGGCTGTTTTTGATCGCGGGCATTTTGGGCGACTTCATCGAGGTCGTATTCTGGCTGGCTACCCGGGGGGAGCTCACCAGCCGCAGCAGCCTGCTCTACGGCCCGTTCAGCATCGTCTGGGGCATGGGGGCGGTGCTGCTCACGCTGGTGTTCCACCGCATGGACGATCTGAGCCCCGCCCGGATCTTCATGACCGGCGCCATGCTGGGCGGCTTGTATGAATACATATGCTCCCTGATCCAGGAACTGCTGTTCGGGGCCTGCTTCTGGGACTACCGCCACCTGCCCCTGAACCTGAACGGACGGGTGAATCTGGTGTTCTGTCTGTTCTGGGGCATGGCCGCCGTGGCCTGGGTGCGTCTGATCTGCCCGGCGCTGTTCCGCTTTATTGAGTACATCCCCCGCCAGCGGGGACGGAGCATCGCCCGCGCCGCCGCCCTGTTCCTCGCCTTCAGCGCCCTGCTGTCCGCCGGAGCCCTGGGCCGCATGGACCAGCGCCAGCGGGATATCCCCGCCTCCGGCGCGGTGAGCCGCTTCCTGGACGAGGCCTATCCCGACAGCGTGCTCCACAGCCGCTACCCCAACATGAAAATGTACGCCGAAATCGGCTGGTACGACGCCCAATAAGACCAAGCCCGCCCTGTTTATGGGGCGGGCTTGACGTCCCTTAAACGGATTTTAAATATTTTCCCGGTTGCAACTTAATTGCGGGACGGATACAATAATAATAACCTAACCGTAGGGGAGGGGCAAGCGCCTCCCCCTGCAGGCTCGATTCAAGGATATGCATAACGGGAGTGATGCGCCATGTACACGGTTCTGATCTGCGACGACGACAGGGATATTGTATCCGCCCTGGAAATTTACCTGTCCAGCGAGGGCTACCGCACGGTGTCCGCCTACAACGGCGAGGAGGCCATCCGGTGTGTGAATGAGGACAATATCGACCTTATCCTCATGGACATCATGATGCCCCAGCTGGACGGCATCCGGGCCACCGCCCGCCTGCGGGAGTCAGGAGGCAACATCCCCATCATCCTGCTCACCGCGAAAAGCGAGGACACCGACAAGGTGCTGGGGCTGAACATCGGCGCGGACGACTACATCACCAAGCCCTTCAACCCCATCGAGGTCATCGCCCGGGTGAAAAGCCAGCTCCGGCGGTACACCACCCTGGGCGGCAGGACCACGGTGGATTCCCCCGGCGGCGCCCTGCGCAACGGCAGCATTATCATGGACGACGAGGCCAAGGCGGTGACGGTGGACGGCGAGAGCGTGAGCCTCACCCCCATTGAGTACAACATCCTGCGCCTGCTGATGAAAAACCTGGGCCGGGTGTACTCCACCGCCCAGATCTATGAGCAGGTGTGGAACGACCCGGCCCTGGGCAGCGAGAACACCGTGGCCGTCCACATCCGGCACCTGCGGGAAAAAATCGAGATAGACCCGGCCAACCCCCGGTATCTCAAGGTGGTGTGGGGGCTGGGGTATAAAATGGAGAAGATGACATGAAATGGCGGGAAAATATCGCCATGAAGGCCCTGGCCTTCATGGCGGCGGTGGCGGCATTCACCGCCACCGCAATCCTCTCTTGGTACCAGATCGCCAATTTCGACGCCCTCTGGAGCGATGAGTACACCGGGGCCCACGGTTACACCCTGCAATACCTGGTGCGCCGGGACTACGACTCGGTGAGCTACCTGGCGCGGCTGTACGAAAAGCGGGACCAGGGGACGGAGCTGACCTTCCCGGAACGGCGGGCGCTGGAGCAGTTCGAGGCCCGTTATGACCCCGCCGCCACCAACCTGCGCTGGCAGCTCCTGGACCAGGACGGGAAATTCCTCTACGGCAACACCCGGGAGGACAGCGGCAGGGTGGAGCCGGACTACTGGAAGCAGTTCGAACTGAACGACCCGGACCGGCCCGGCGTGGAATCCACCTGGTCATATTATACGGAGATCGAGGAGGAGGCCCTCAACGCCGGGGATTACAGCGAGCCGGTCTGTGATGATATGTGGCGGGAGGTCCTGCCGGAGCTGACCGGCATGGTCTCAGCAGTCGAGGACCTCAATGAAAGCCACCTTGAGTGGTCGGATTATTCCATCCAGCCCGACACCATTCTGGCCGATACAGACGGGCAGACCCTGGTGCTGTGGGTACGCACCCCGGACGGCCTCTACCTGTATTATCCCACGGTCCGGGCCTGCCTGGAGGCCAACAAGTTCGGCTATATCCTCGACCCTTATGGCCCGGAATGGACGCTGGAGGCCCAGCCCACCGACGAGTCCGAGGACGCCTCCGGCGGCGGGTCCTACGCCAACCTGCTGCTTTGGGTGGACAGGGAGCTCCGGGTGTCCGACTCCTACAAGCGCGCCGCCGACAAGCTGGCCCAGTGGCAGTCGGACAAAGAAGGTTATCTGGCCCTCACCATTGTGCTGGGCGCCGCCGGCATCCTGCTGATGGTGTACCTGTGCTGCGGCGCGGGGCACAAGCGGGGGGAGGAGGGCATTTACCTCAACTGGTTCCACCGCATACCCGCCGATGTCCTGCTGTCCCTGCTGTTTTTGGGCGGTGCATCCTGCGTGTTCATCGGGCTGAATGTGTCCATAGAGAACTACTCCTACCTGTACGCGCCCATGTATGTCCAGTTGATCGTTCTGGGGCTGACGGTGTCCTTGGCGGCGGCGCTGGGCATGGCGGCGCTCATTACGGTATGCGCCCGGTGCAAGGCGCACACGCTTCTGCGCAACACCTGGACCTGGGCCTTCTGCGCCTGGTGCTGGGGGCTGTTTGAACGCATGGGGAGGGCCGTCCAGGCCATCCCCCTGATCTGGAAGGCGGTGCTGAGCTGTATGGCGTATCCCATCTTCACAATGGCAACGATCCGATGGGCCGCCGGGCTGTGGCTGCTGGTGAGCTTTCTGGCGGCGGCTTACCTTTGTACCTGGGCCTATCAGTGGAAGCGCATCCGCCGCGGCGCCCAGGAGATCATCGGCGGCAACCCCGGCTACCAGATCGACACCCGCCGGATGCTCCCCGACCTGCGGGGCCACGCCGACGAGCTGAACAACCTGGGCCACGCCATTTCGGCGGCGGTGGACGACCGGATGAAAAGCGAGCATTTCAAGGCGGAGCTGATCACCAACGTATCCCACGATCTGAAAACCCCGCTGACCTCCATCATCAACTATGTGGACCTGCTGAAAAAGGTGGAGATCACCGACTCCAAGGCGGCGGAGTATATCGAGGTGCTGGACCGCAAGAGCCAGCGGCTGAAGAAGCTGACGGAGGACCTGGTGGAGGCCTCCAAGGCGTCCACCGGAAACCTGACGGTAAACTGGGAGCAGCTGGACTGGGTCCAGCTCACCGACCAGGCCCTGGCGGAGTGCGGCGACCGGCTGGAGGCCCAGGGGCTGACGGTGGTGCGCTCCCTGCCGGAGGAGCCCATCTGGGTAAGCGCGGACGGGCGGCACCTGTGGCGGGTGCTGGACAATCTGCTGACCAACTGCGCCAAGTACGCCCTGCCGGGCACCCGGGTCTATCTGGACCTGCGGGAAACGGGGAGCTGGGCGGTGCTGTCGGTGAAGAACATCAGCCGGGACGCCCTGGACATCCCCGCCGAGCGGCTCATGGAGCGCTTTGTCCGGGGGGACGAATCCCGCACCGCCTCGGGCAGCGGGCTGGGCCTGTCCATCGCCCAGTCCCTCACCGAGCTTCAGCGCGGCAGATTTGAGATCAGCATTGACGGGGATCTGTTCAAGGCCATCGTCTCCCTGCCCCTCAGCGGGGAGGGGCCTGACGGCCTGCCCCTTCTGCGGCTGTGACGCAGAAAACGCCCGGGCGGTTATCCGCCCGGGCGTTTTCCTTCCGGGGATGCACCCGCGGGGGAGATTTGACGTCAGCCGCCGCCGGTGGTATAATGAAAAAAACATCGAAAGGAGGCGCAGACCATGCCCGCACTGCTGATGCCCAGCGAGATCCTGTCCATGTCCGCCCAGGCCGCGCGGCGGCTTGTGGAGGCCGGGGAGGGCGACGGGGCCCTGCTTTATCTGGCCCTGCTGTCCTGCGGCGGGGACTCTGCCCAGGCCGCCGCCCGCCTGCGCTGGCCCGAGAGCCGCCTGCGCCTCGCCTTCGACCGGCTGGCCGCGCTGGAGCTGGCCCAGCCCCCCGCTGATTCCCCCGCCCCGCCCCCGCCCAGGCAGGACGACCGCCGGCCCGAATACAGCCGGGGGGAGATCGTCACCGCCATGGAAAAGGAGCCGGTGTTCCAGGGCCTGTGCCGGGAGATGGAGGGGCGGCTCAACCGGATCTTCACCGATAACGACCTGAAATGCCTGTACACCATCTACGACTTTCTGGCCTTCCCGCCGGAGGTGATCCTCCTGCTCACCGGCTGGGTCATCCAGCGGGAGCGCCGCCAGAAAAACAACCCCGCCGCCTACCCCCGGATGCCCCAGCTCCAGACGGAGGCGTTCCGCTGGAAGCGCCTGGGGGTGGACACCCTGGAGCGGGCGGAGGACTACCTGCGCCGCCAGGAGGCGGTGGACCAGCGGGAGTGGGCGGTGCTGTCCGCGGTGGGGGTGACGGAGCGCCGCCCCGCCGTGAGCCGGGAGAGGGAGTACATCTCCGCCTGGGTGGGCATGGGGCTGAGCGACGAGCTGATCCGCATGGCCTACGAGCGCACGGTGTACAAAAAGGGGGCCATGAACTGGCCCTACGCCAACAAGATTCTGGAGTCATGGCACAAAGCGGGGTACAAGACCGCCGCCCAGGTGGAGGCCGGGGACAGGCCTCCCGCCCGGGCCCGGACCGGGCCCGCCCCGCAGCAGCCCCAGGACTTCCAGCCAACCCAGGACCGGATCCAGAAAAACAACGACTGGCTGGACCAGTTCTTAGAGGAACAGAGAAAAGGAGACGGCTGATATGTCCTACGAGCCCAATGTGATGCGCACCGCCCTGGCCCGGCTGGAGCGCCGCCGGGACCAGCGGGAGCGCCGCCGCTGGCAGCTGGAGCAGGAGCTGTACGCCAAACAGCCCCGGCTGAAGGCGGTGGACGCCGCCCTGCGGGGTACCATGGCGGACCTGGCCCTGCTGGCCACAGGAAAAAAGCCGGTGTCGGCGGACGGCCCGGAGATCGCCGCCATCCGCGCCCGGAATCTGGAGCTTCAGCAGGAGCGCGCCCATCTGCTGGGCGGGCTGGGCTATGGCCCGGACGCCCTGGACGGCGCCCCCGCCTGCCCCAGGTGCGGCGATACGGGCTGGGCGGAGGGAAAAATGTGTACCTGCCTGAAGGAGCTGTGCGCCCAGGAGCAGCTGAACGCCCTCACCGCCCTGCTGAACCTCACCGACGAGCAGGACTTTGACCGCCTGCGGCTGGACGTGTACAGCGACCAGCCCTGGCAGGGGCAGGGCCGCTCCCCCAGGGAGAACATGAGGCGCATCGTGGCGGTGTGCGAGGGCTTCGCCCGGCAGTTCCCGGACTATCCGCTGAAAAATCTGCTGTTTTCCGGCGGAACCGGGCTGGGCAAGACCTTTTTGTCCGGGTGCGTGGCCCGGGAGGTGTCACGCCGGGGCTATTCCGTGGTGTACGACACCGCCATCCACCTGTTTGCCGCCTTTGAGGCCCGCCGCTTCTCCCGGGACGCCGGGGAGGGCCGTCAGGCCCGGGACGACGCCCGGCGGTACCTGGGCTGCGACCTGCTGATCCTGGACGATCTGGGCAGTGAGTTCACCAGCCCCCTGTGCCAGTCCGCCCTGTATGAGGTGGTGAATGGCCGCCTCCAGGCGGGGCGGCACACCATCATCTCCACCAACTTGTCCATAGAACAGGTGGCACAGCGGTATTCCCCCCAGCTCACCTCCCGCATAGGGGGGATGTACCGGGAGCTGACCTTCTACGGGGATGATCTGCGGATGACGGCATTGGCGTAACGCAAAACTGCCCCGCCTGTCCGGACAAGGACAGGCGGGGCAAAAACCTCTTGCATTTCCCGCTGTGATAGGCTTAAATTGGGGTGGAAGCATAAAAGGCGGCAGGCTGTGGGATGTTGCGAGCACCCCACAGCCCTGCGCGAGTGAGGCGACACTCAACACAGCGATTTGATATCGTACCACGGGCTTATTATATCTGTTTTCCGTCAGAATGGCAAGGCGGGAAACGATGGAACAGGCTTTGTGTTCGCATTGGTTTTTCAAGGCGGTGTTGAGTAATTTAACTCGACACCGCTTTTTATGTTTCCGGCAGGCCGCTGGGGCGGGCACGGGGTCCGCCCTGGGGCGGTCTGCTGGAGCAGGCCGTTATAGAAAGGAGAAAAAATGAAAAAACGATTCTTATCCCTGTTTCTGGCACTGGCCCTGTGCGTGGGGCTGTGCGCCGTCCCCGGATTCGCGGCAGACAGCGATTTTGTGATCGACAAGGAGGGCTGGCTGGTCAAGTATACCGGTCCCGGCGGCGATGTTGTGATACCCGACGGGGTCACGGTCATCGGATGCTGTGTATTTAAAGACCGCAAGGACCTGACCGGCGTCACCATTCCCGAGGGCGTTACCGCGCTCTCCACCTCCGCGTTTAGATACTGCACCAGCCTGACCAGCGTCACGATCCCCAAAAGCGTTGATTTTATTGACGGCGTTACCACGATCAAAAACCAGGCGTTTTTTGACTGCGAACGCTTATCCTCCGCTGCCATTCCCTCCAGCGTCACCAGCATCGGCGCCTGCGCGTTCGACAGCTGTGACAGCCTGACGGATATTTATTTCGGCGGGAGCAAAGCCCAGTGGGAGGCAATACAGGACAATTCTATGTTCAGCACCAACAATCCGGCGGACGTTGTGATCCACTACAATTCCCCGGCTTCCGATCCCGCCCCCTCCTTCACCGACGTCCCCGACTGGTGCTCCTCTGCCGTGAGCTGGGCGGTCGGCCGGAAAATCACCGAGGGTGTTGGAAATGACCGCTTCGCCCCCAGTAATCAGTGCGCCAACGCCATGATCCTCACCTTCCTGTGGCGGGCCGCCGGGGAGCCTGACTCCACCGCCGCCCTGCCCGTGGACATCACCGGCAAGAATCTGGACTACGCCGAAACCGCCCTGCGCTGGGCGGCGGAAAAGGGCATGATTGACGAGACCCTGGACCCCGCCGCCAACTGCACCCGGGCCAGCGCGGTCAGCTATATCTGGCAGGCGCTGGGCAAAGAGAGCGCCCCCGCCAGCGGCTTCAATGACGTGCCCACCGGAGCGGACTACGCCGCCGCCGTAGACTGGGCCTCGGCCAACGGCATCGTGGAGGGCTATCCTGACGGCTCTTTCCACCCCGACACGGTCTGCAGCCGGGGCGTGATCGCCGCCATGCTCCACCGGGCCTACGTGCCCAGCGTCCGGCTGTAACAATCAAAGCTCCTCCCCCGCTCAGCGGGGGAGGAGCTTTCTTTAGCCGATAAACTCATGGATCAGCGACCCGGCGGGCGTCAGCTTGGGGTCGATGGGCTCGAATCGCTCAAAGGCCCGCACCAGCTCCAGCAGCTCGTGCCGCCGCTGGTTTTCCTCCGGCACCGCCGCCATGATGGGTTTGGCGTAGCTGGCCATCACCGGGGTCTCATAGGCCAGGGCGGTGTCGAATTTGATGTGCGCCGTGTCCCGGTAGGGGGAAATGTACAGCTTTTCCCCCCGGCGCACGTTGGCCCACAGCTCCAGGGTGCCGCACACGTCGGTGCCCCGGAAATTATAGTCCCGCACCGCCCGCCGGGTGAGGCGCAGCCAGGTGCGCTTGAACACCACCGTCCCATTATCGTCCACAATGTCGCTGCGGGCGGAGATATACAGCCGGGTGGCGTCGGGATGGCGGCTGGTGAGTTTGGTATTCAGGGCGTGGATGCCCTCGAAAATGGCCACCTCGTCCGGCCCCAGCTTCAGCGGCCTGCCCCGGCTGTCGTTGCGCATCTGCCGGGCGAACTCGAACTTGGGCACCAGGATCCACTCCCCGCGGGTGAGCTTGGCGAAGTGCTCGTCCAGCAGCTTCAGATCCATCAGCTCCGGGGATTCATAGTCCACCATCCCGTCAGGGGTGTGGGGGACCCCGGCGGAATCAGGGCGGAGGAAATAGTCGTCCATGGACACCGCGTGGGTGTGCACCCCACGGCGCTCCAGCTCCTGGCTCAGCTTTTCCGCCGTGGTGGTCTTGCCCGAGCCGGACGGCCCGGACAGCAGTACCACCGGGCTTTTCCTCATGTTTTCACAGATCATATCCGCCGCGCGGGCCACTTTGCCCTGGTAATCCCGGTCGCACGCCTCCATGAACCCCACCGGGTCCCGCCTCACGGCGGCGTTGATCTCACTCAGCCTGTATGCCATGCCCTGGCCCTCCTTTATTTCCCGTCGTCCCCGCTCTCATACTTCTTCCATTTCCCATATCTATTCTCATACATCCTGCGGCGAAACCGCCGGAGCCGGCGATGGTAGACGGCCCGCGTCCCCACGCCCCAGCCAATCAGCAGAAGCGGCACGGCCCACGCCTGTCCCGCCGCCGCCGCGGCCCAGCAGCCCAGCAGGATGAGAAGCGCGGCGCCCAGCATCCAGAGGAGGGCTTTCCGGTGGAAGCGCTGAAAATCGTCCATACCGGCCTTCCGTCACCCCCGCCTGAACTGCTTTTCCAGCTGTTTTTTGGTCAGTTCAATGGCCACCGGCCTGCCGTGGGGACAGTATTTCACCGCCCCGGACATGACCAGCCGCGCCGCCTCCTCCAGCTCCTCCGCCCCATTGCGCCAGCCGCCCTTGATGGCCGCCTTGCACGCCATGGTGTGCAAAAGCTCATCCCGGGCGGCGGACGGGTCGGCGGCTCCGGTCAGGCGCAGGCTGCGGGCCAGCTGGGACAGGGCGGGCTCGATGTCCCCCGTCTCCAGATAGTCCGGCGCCGCCCGCACGGCGACGGCGTTGGAGCCAAATTCCTCCACCTCGAAACCGAACCGGGCCAGCAGCTCCAGCTGCTCCAGCAGGAGCGCCCGCTCTTCCGGGGGCAGGGTGAGGGTGACGGGGGAGAGCAGTTCCTGCACCATGGGCTTGTAGTCCGCCCCCTTGAGCTTGTCGAAGTTGGCCCGCTCATGGGCGGCGTGCTTGTCGATGAGCAGGATCTTGTCCCCCTGCTCCACCATCACATAGGTGCGGAACAGCTCCCCCCGGATGAGCCACGGCTCCTCCTGGGGAACGGGCTCCGGCGGGGCTTCCGGCTCTGGGGCAGGCGGGGCTTCCCGGGGGCTGTCCGCGCCGGCGGCGGGGGATTCCTCCGGCGCGGGGGCCGAAACGGCGGGGGCTTTGTCCGCCGCACGCTCCGGCGCGGGGACGGGCGTTTCCTGTTCGGTATGTACCGATTCCGGGGATGGCTTTTGCGGCTCCGGCGTGTTGTCCGGCAATGGCTCCACCCACTGGAACCGGGATTGCTTCGGCTCCGGCGTGGATTTCGGGTCCGCCGGGGTTTTTGATTCCGCCGGGGATTTCGCCTCCGCCGGGGGCTTGGACGGGGCGGGGGGAGGGGATACCGGCTCCGGCTGTCTCCCCGGGGCCATGCCGGGCATGGGCTGGAACCGGGCGGAGGGCATGAACTGAGTGCCGGAGGGCTGGGTCCTGGGGAGGCTCCTGGCGCTGTCGTTGAGGGACAGGGCGGTCTGGTTGGGGGTCACCGTGTCCGCGGGCTTCACCCCGGGTATTACCGCCTGGGGGCGGGTGTGGTCCTTGTCCAGGGCGGACAGCACCGCGTAATACACCGTGGAAAACACCGCCTGCTCCCGCTGGAATTTCACCTCGGTCTTGGTGGGGTGGACGTTCACGTCCACCTCGCCGGGGCGTACCGTCAGGTGGATGACACAGCCGGGGAATTTCCCCACCATCCGCTGGTTTTTGTAGGCTTCCTCCACCGCCGCCATCATCACGCGGCTTTTTACGTACCGTCCGTTGACGAAAAAGTGCTGATAACCCCGGGTTCCCCGGCAGCAGGCGGGCAGGGAGGCGAACCCCTCCGCGCCCATCCCGTCGCCGCTGCCCTTCACGGGCAGGAAGCCCAGGGCGATGTCCCGGCCCATGACGGCGTAGACGGCGCTTTTCAGCTGCCCGTCGCCGGGGGTGAGCAGCTCCTGCTTCCCGTCCCGGATGAATTTCACACTGATCTCCGGGTGGGACAGGGCGGTGCGCTGGACCACGGCGAACACAGCGGCGCCCTCGGCGGAATCCTTCTTGGTGAATTTCAGTCGGGCGGGGGTGTTGTAAAACAGGTCCCGCACCGCCATAGTCGTGCCCTGGGGACAGCCCGCCTCCTCCTGGCTCACCACCACCCCCGCCTCCACGGTGAGGGCAGTCCCCAATGTCTCGTCCTGGGTGCGGGTGAGCAGCTCTATCCGGGAGACGGCGGAGATCGCCGCCAGCGCCTCCCCCCGGAAGCCCAGGGTGCCGATGGCCTCCAAATCGTATTCGCTGGCGATTTTGGAGGTGGCGTGGCGCAGGAAGGCGGTGGGGGCCTGGTCCGCCGGGATGCCGCAGCCGTCGTCGGCGACCCGGATCAGGGTCATGCCGCCGTGGGCGATCTCCACCGTCACCGCCCCGGCCCCGGCGTCGATGGCATTTTCCATCAGCTCCTTCACCACGCTGGCGGGGCGCTCCACCACCTCGCCGGCGGCGATGAGGTCCGCCACATGGGGGTCTAATTGTCGAATTTCTGGCATAATTTATACCTCAAGCAATATGGTCACCGGCCCGTCGTTCTGGGAGAATACCTGCATATCCGCGCCGAACTCGCCGTGCTCCACCCGGAAGCCCTTGTCCCGGCACTGGGCCATGAACCGCTCGTACAGGGGGATGGCCAGATCCGGCTTTGCCGCGTGGGAGAACCCCGGGCGGCGGGAGGAGGTGTCCGCGTACAGGGTGAACTGGCTCACCACCAGCAGGGCCCCGCCCACAGCGGCCAGGTTCAGGTTCATCTTTTCGTTTTCATCCTCAAAGATCCGCATACCGCAGATTTTGTCCGCCATCTTGTCGGCGATGGCCTCGGTGTCGTCGGGACCCACCCCCAGCAGCACCAACAAGCCCTGCTCAATGGCTCCGCTCACCGCTCCGTCGATTTCCACCCGGGCGTTTTTCACCCGCGTCACTACTGCCCGCATGATGCAGACCTCCTTATTTAACGTCGTTTTCCGCGTTCGTCAAAATTCCGCTTCACCGGGAACAGGGCGGCGATGAGCGGTTTCCCCCTATTATACACCGGGCCGGGGCGGTTGTCATTCTTTATTTTCCCACGCAGAACCGCTCGAAAATGCGGGCGGTGACGTCTTCCCGCACCGTGCGGCCCGTCAGCTCGCCTAACGCGGACATGGCCTCCTCCACGTCGGCCACCACCGCGTCGGGGGGCATCCCGGCCTCCAGCGCATCCGCCCCCCGGCGCACCGCCGCCCTGGCCCTTCCCGCCGCCTCCGCCTGCCGGACGTTGGTGAGCATGGCCCCGGCCTGGGACGCCGGAGGCGCCGGGTACAGCGCTGATACCGTCTGTTCCAGCTCCTCCAGCCCCTCTCCGGTTTTTGCGGACAGGGACACCGCGGCGGCGGAGGCGTTCCCTTCCCAGTCCGTGGCCCACAGGGCGGTGGGCCCGGTGAGGTCCCGCTTGCTCGCAATCCAGATCCAGGGCTTGCCGGAGGACGCGGCCAGTTCCAGCGCCTCCCGGTCCTCCCGGGTGAACTCCCCTGCGCCGTCGGTCACCGCCAGGATCAGCTCCGCCCGCTCCAGTGCCGCCCGGGAGCGCTCCACACCCAGCCGCTCCGCCTTGTCCTCCGCCTCCCGCAGGCCCGCCGTGTCAATGAGCCGCAGAAGCACCCCGCCGAAACTGACACGCTCCTCCACCGTGTCCCTTGTGGTGCCGGGTATGTCCGTCACAATGGCCCGCTCATAGCCCAGCAGAGCGTTGAACAGGGTGGACTTGCCCGCGTTGGGCCTCCCCACGATGGCGCAGGGCACCCCCTCGTTGAGCAGGCGGCCCCGCTCATAGGTAGAGGCCAGCCGGTCCAGCTCCCCCGCCGCCTCTTTCAGCGCCCCGGCCAGCTCCTCCGCCTCAAAGGGGGCGATGTCCTCATCCGGGTAGTCCAGCACGGCGTGGAAGTGGGCGCACAGATCGGCCAGACGGTCATAGATGCCGTCCACCGCCCGCTCCAGCGCCCCGCCCAGCTGGCCCGCCGCCTGCCGCGCCGCCGCAGGGGTCTCGGCGTGGATCAGGTCGGCTACCGCCTCGGTGCGGGTCAGGTCCAGCTTTCCATTCAAAAACGCCCGCCGGGTGAACTCACCGGGCTTTGCCTGCCGGGCCCCGGCGGCGAACAGCGCCTCCAGCCCCAGGGCCAGCGCCGCCGGGGAGCCGTGGCATTGCAGTTCGGCGGTGTCCTCGCCGGTGTAGGTGCCGGGGGCGCGGGAGAGGGTGCATAAGCAGTGGTCGATGACGCCGCCGTCCTTGTCATGGAGCGCGCCGTAGACCAGGGTCCGGTCAGGCCGCTGGGACATGGGCCCGCCGTGGAAGGGGGTGAATACCGCGTCCGCCGCCGCCGCCGCTCCCGGCCCGGACAGGCGCAGGATGCCGATGGCGGAGGGGAGCGGGGGAGTGGCAATGGCGGCAATGGTGTCGTTCATGACAGGTCACCTCGGGGGAAATTTGATTGATACAGCGTATCATATTCGGGATTTTTTTGCAATGGCGGAGGGGCGCGGTTTTTACTTTTTGAAATAAATCGGCGTCCTCCCTCATATCCCGGATTCTTCTGTACATTTTGTGTACTCCTTTCAATCATAAGTGTGTACACAAAAAGTATAGATAAAGCAGGGGTTGAAGGCGGGTGCGGGAGAGAAGGCATCATAGACTATTTATTTACTACCCACTTTTAAAAGGCGCACAGAAAAAGCCCGCACGGCGCAGACCGTGCGGGCTTTTCTTATTCGATCTTATAATCCTTCCCGAACTGCATATCCGAAAACCGCCGGGTGGCGTCCGGGTCCAGCTCCAGATCGTCCGGCTGGGCCCCCGGCCCCACCACAGGGGTATACACCGCCGTCATATCCGAGACCACAGGCGTCTGCGGTTCCTCGGGCTGGGCCTGGGCGGTCTGGGGCTCCTCGGGCAGAACCTGGGCGGCCACGGCGGCCTTGATGTCGGAGGAGGGGTCGTCCGCCTGGATCACCAGCTGCTCCGGCGGCACCAGGTCGCCCAGGCTGGCCAGGAACTTCATCTCCTGCTCGTGAAAGTCCGCCAGCTTGCGCACATAGGCGGCGGTGGATTCCTGGGCCTGGCGCAGGCGGTATTCCTCGGCGGCAATGGCCGCGTTCAGCTCGTCCATCCGGCGCTGGGCATCCCGCTCCGCCTCGTCCGCCAGCTCGGCCTGCTTCTTTTTGGCGTCCTCCACCATGGCGTCCGCCATCTGCTGGGCGGCCAGCAAGGTCTTGCGCATGGCGTTGTCGGTGGCCCGGTATTCCTCCACCGTCTCGCTGAGCACCTTCAGTTTGTTCTTCAAAATGGCGTTTTCATTGTACAGGGCGGTGTAGTCCTCGGTGAGCGCGTCCAGGAACTCGTCCACCTGGGCCAGGTTGTAGCCGCCCAGAGTGGCCTTGGCAAAGGAGCGGCTTCCCACCTCCTGCGGAGTCATCATAGCGTAGCTTCCCCCTTATCTGTGTCTATGTCAGAAGTACAGGCCGTTGTTTTCCAGTTCGTCGATGAGGTCTCCCAGAATCTCTACGTTGTAGGGGGTGATGATGTAGGTGGACAGGGCCACCTTCTTGATGGTGCCCTCGTTGGCGTAGGCCACGCCGGACAGAAAGTCGATCAGGCGGCGGGCGATGTTTTTGTCGGTCTGTTCCAGATTGAGCACCACGGTACGCTTGTCCCGCAGATGGTCGGCAATCTCGCTGGCGTTCTCAAACCGGGTGGGGCTGACCAGCACCACCTGGAGCTGGGTAGTGGTGTGTATGTTGACCACCTTGTTGCTGCGGCGGTCGGAATCCCGGTCCAGGTCGCGGTCTCCGCGGCTGCGCTCGCGGGGGGATTCCTTGGCTGTGCTCACCGGGGCGAAGTCGTCCTCGTCGTACATCTCCTCGTCTTCGTCCTCGTATGGGCGGGCCAGGCGTTTGAGTTCATCAAAAAAGCTCATAAAGCAGTCTCCCTTCAGTCCTTGCGCGTTGACATTGGCGGGCGCGGGCCGAACAGCGCCGAACCCACCCGGATGCAGGTGGAGCCCGCAGCGACAGCTTCCTGATAGTCGCCGCTCATGCCCATGGAGAGCACATCCATATTTAACTTATTATCCTCCATTTTTTGTCTTATGTCAACAGCTAATTGGTGTAAAGTTTCAAAATGCTGAAAATTTTCTTCTTTCTCTCCGGATGCCGGAGGAATGCACATCAGCCCTCTGAGCCGGACGCCCTGGAGGTTTGCGGCAGTCCGGGCGGCGTCCAGCGCCTGTTCCGGGGCAAAGCCGGATTTGGATTCCTCCCCCGCCAGATTGATCTCCAGCAGGATGTCCTGGACGATGCCCAGCTTGTCCGCCTGGGCGCCGATGGCCCGCAGAAGCTTTTCCGAGGAGACCGAGTGGATCAGGGAGACCTTCCCCACCACGTATTTCACCTTGTTGGTCTGGAGGTGCCCGATAAAATGGATGTCCGCCCCCTCATAGGCGCTGCCGGCCAGATGGGCGGTCAGCTCCTGCACCCGGTTTTCCCCGCACACCGTGATGCCGGCGGCGATGGCCTCCCGGATGGTGTCGGAGGTCTGGGTCTTGGTGGCGGCCAGCAGGGTGATGGACGAGGGGTCCCGCCCCGCGGCAATGGCGGCGGCGTCCAGTCCGGCCCGCACCGCTTCTATATTTTCTCTCAGTCCCATATCATCGGACCACCTTTCCATCGTAGATTTCAGAGGTTGACAAAATGATCTCATCCCCGGCACGGAGGCGTTCGGAGGCGTTCTGGTCGACGGGCCGCACCAGGTAGAAGTTTTCATCGGTGTACAGCAGCTCCACCTCCTGCCCCCAGGCCTGGGAGCGGATCACGGTGTACACCATGTAGTGATTGACCTCCCTGGTGGGGGAGCCGGGGGCAGGGCTTTCGCCGTCCTCGTTTTCATCGTCCCCTTCCGCCACCGTTTCCGTCTCAATGCGCAGGGCCTTCCGGGGGATGCGGATGCCCTCCAGCTGTTCCACCACCACGTCCACCGTCTGTACCCGGAGGAGGGTGGTGTCCGACAGGTGGGAGCGGCAGGAGAAGATGGCCAGGGTCTGTTCCCCCTCCAGCGACACCCGCTCCAGCTTCATGGGGATCTGTCCGTAATAGTCGCCGGAGAAGTTCAGCGCATAGGTGCGGTCGGTCTGGAGCCCGGTGTCGGTGCCGGGAATCAGGGCGGCGAAATACCAGACGGAATCGGTGATCAGTTTGCCCGAGGCGCCGGCGGCGGGAGCGGGCCGCTGTTCCATCAGCTCCGCCAGCTCGGCGGCGGTGATGGTTTCCAGCTGGTCAGGGGAGATGAGGCCCTCCCACCCGTCCGCCGTGCCGGAGAACACCCCGGACCTGGGGGCGTATATCGTCTGGGACACCTGGTTCAGCGAACCGTTGAGCTGGTTCAGCTGGGCCCGCTTGTCCTCAATGAGCAGCCTGAGCTGGCTGGCGGCGGCGGTGTCGCCGTATGTATAGTCCCGCTTGAACACCATGGTGCGCAGATTGAGGGTGTATTCCTCCAAAGCGGTCAGATCCCCCTGGGCGGTCAGCGAGCGGAGGGAGGTGATGGAGGAGAGCACCTGCGCGTCCAGCCGGGAGGCCTCGGTGGACTGGGTGCCGGAGGCCAGGGCGTATTCCAGCTGGTCGATTTCCGCCTCCAGGGCGCGGATGGTCTGCCGCGCGGCGGGGGCGGAGGGATCGTTGTACAGCAGGGCCACGGCCTGTCC
The DNA here is from genome assembly GCA_910575695.1 of Oscillospiraceae bacterium. Lineage (GTDB taxonomy): Bacteria > Bacillota > Clostridia > Oscillospirales > Oscillospiraceae > Enterenecus. The sequence continues at coordinate 293,600 of CAJTGJ010000001.1, forward strand.
GGCGGAGGCCTTTTCCCCCTCGGAGAGGATGTGGTCCACATAGCTCCCGCCGGAATCGGGCAGGACGGTTTCGCTGCGGACCAGGATGCCCACGGCCTCCATGCCCACGTTCTGGGTGTAGGAATAGGCCCGGGTGATGACCAGCGGTTCCTCCCAGTCCCGGATGAAGGACGCGGCCAGGTAGGCGATGACCCCCAGGCAGAGGATGGCAATCATGACCTTGGTGGCAAGGGTGCTCTCTTTCATTGGTGGTATCCTTTCTTTTTCTGCCTCCCCTGGCCCTCCGGTGGGGGGACGCCCCTGCGGGGGGCGTTACTTTTCCCACGTGGGAAAAGTAACCAAAAGGACGCTCAGGGGGAGGCCCGCCGGACGGACGCTGCGCGTCCTCAGGCCGGGCCTCCCCCTGAGAACCCCCTGGTTTTACGGGGGTGCTCTATACGGGGGATTTTTTTGGGGGCTTCCGGCGCGTGGGGCCGGGATGTATTCCCCCCTGTTTCTGCTGCCGCCCATTTGCAGGCACTGTAACAGGGTGGGGTCCACGGGCTGCGCCTCCTGCGGTGGACCTTACACGCCGCGGTGGGGGTTGGCGCTTCTACCCGCCGTGGCTGGTAAGCTGAAACATTTCTCATCTAACCTCAATCGTCCAGGCGGGCGCGTCTGCCCGCCGCAAAACGATGTCCGGCGCCATTCAGGCGTTCTCAGGAGAAACCAAAATCATCAGTACCCCACCCACGCAGGCCCCAGTGGGCCGGAAAACGAAGGGAAATCCATCCGCAAAGCCGCACAAGCCGGAACCCCACCTCCGCATAAAAAGCGGCGTGCCCTTGCCCTTAACGGGGGATTCTTAAGGGGGTGGCCGGCCTGAGGACGCGAAGCGTCCGACCGGCGGCCACCCCCTTAAGCGTCCTTTTGGTTACTTTTCCCACGTGGGAAAAGTAACGCCCCCCGCAGGGGGAAGGGGGGAGCAGGAGGGGGGGCTACCCCTCCAATTCCACCGGATGCTCGGGCGCGATGGTGGAGATGGCGTGTTTGTAAATGACCTGCTGCTTGCCGTCGGACACCACGACCACCACGTAGGGGTCAAAGGCGGTGATGATGCCGCGCATCTGGTAGCCGTTCATCAAAAATACGGTGACTCGGGCGGCGGCGCGGCGGGCGGCGGACAAAAAGGCGTCCTGAATGTTTGGCTGTTTGAGGACAGCCGCAGTGGTTGTCAAGCTCATGTAAATGCACTCCTTCTGTGTTTAGTTCGAGCGCACTTATTGTAAGCCAGACGCTTTGACGAGTTCTGTCGAAAACGCGGCGGCGGCGGAAATATCTGGTATTTTCTCCCAATTGAACCAGTTGGCCTCCTTGTTCCGCCGGAACCAGGTGAGCTGCCGCTTGGCGTACTGCCGGGAGCGGAGCTTCACCTCCTCCGCCCCTTCCGTCGCGGGACGGCCCTCTGAAATGGCGGCGGCGATCTCCTTATAGCCGATGGCCTGCATGGCGGTGCAGCCCCGGGACACCCCGTCCGCCAGCAGCCGGCGCACCTCCCGCTCCAGCCCCCGGGCTATCATCTCATCCACCCGGCGGTCGATGCGCTCCCACATCCAGGGGCGCTCCTGAAAGCCCAGGGCGATGGTCAGCGGCGTGTAGCGGCGGGGCAGGGCGCGGCTCTCCGCGTCGTGCCGGGTGATGGTTTTTCCGGTGGACAGCCAGACCTCCAGGGCGCGGATGATCCGCTTTTCGTCGTTGGGGTGGATGCGGCGGGCCGCGTCCGGGTCCACCCCCTGGAGCTGGGCGTATAAGGCGGGCAGGCCCTCCGTTCTGACGCGGTTCTGGAGGGTCTGCCGCAGCCCGCTGTCCGGCTCAAAGGGGGCGAACCGCCGTCCGGCGATGAGGTTGTCGATGTACAGCCCGGTTCCCCCCGCCACGATGGGCAGCTTTCCGCGCCTCAGGATGTCGTCCACGATGGGGACGGCGTCCGCCACATACCGGGCTACGGAGTAATTTTCCTCCGGGTCCGCGATGTCAATCATGTGGTGGGGGACGCCCCGCATCTCCTCGGGGGTGGGCTTGGCGGTGCCGATGTCCATGCGGCGGTAGACCTGCATGGAGTCGGCGGACACCACTTCGCCGCCGAAGCGCTGGGCCAGCGTAACGGCCAGGGCGGTCTTGCCCGAGGCGGTGGGGCCGCAGATCACTAGTATGTCAGGCTTCACGCGGCCCCCTCCTCAAAATGGTATCAGCTTATACCATAACATAAATTGGCGGCAGATTCAAGTGTCCTCTTGCGCTGGCAGAGCTTTCCTGATATAATACGATGTTACGTTTTGGGCTTCGCGCCCAAAGAAAATACTGGTATCGGGAGCGGGCGGGATGGACAACATAGTTTTGATCGGGATGCCCGGCTCGGGCAAGAGCACTGTGGGCGTGGTGCTGGCCAAGGCCCTGGGCCTGCGGTTTTTGGACGTGGATCTGCTCATTCAGGAACGGGAGGGCGCCCTGCTCCAGCAGCTGATCGACACCCGGGGGGTGGAGCGGTTCCTGGACCTGGAGCGGGACGCCATCTGCTCCCTGGACTGCCGGGGCACGGTGGCGGCCCCCGGCGGGAGCTGCGTGTGCCGGGAGGAATCCATCGCCCATATGCGCTCGCTGGGCACGGTGGTCTATTTGCAGCTCTCCCTGGAGGACGTGGCGGGGCGCATCCGGAACCTGTCCTCCCGGGGCATCGCCCTCTCCCCCGGCCAGACCCTGGCCGACGTATACCAGTACCGGGCGCCGCTGTACGAAAGGTGCGCCCACATTACCGTCCCGTCCGGGGGCCAGAGTCTGGCGGAAACGGTGCAGTGTGTGAAGGACGCTCTGGCGGCCCGTAAAACGGGTACTCCATGATCAAAGGACGTAGAATCAATATGAATTTTCGAGACCTGGGGCTGACCGCCCCCATTTTGAAGGCCCTCACCCAGGAGGGCTACACCGACCCCACCCCCATCCAGCGCAAGGCCATCCCCCCCGCCCTGGCGGGCCGGGACGTGCTGGGCTGCGCCCAGACGGGCACCGGCAAGACCTGCGCCTTTGCAGCCCCCATCCTCCAGCGGCTGAGCAAGGCCGTCCCCAGGCCCCGGGTCATCCGGGCGCTGGTGCTCACCCCCACCCGGGAGCTGGCCATCCAGATCCAGGACAGCTTTGTGTCCTACGGGCGGAATCTGCCCCTGCGCTCCGCCGTGATTTTCGGCGGCGTGGGCCAGCAGCCCCAGGTGGACGCCATCCGGAAGGGGCTGGACATCCTGGTGGCCACGCCGGGCCGTCTGCTGGACCTCCACGGGCAGGGGCTGATCGACCTGTCCCGCATTGAGATATTCGTGCTGGACGAGGCGGACCGGATGCTGGACATGGGCTTTATCCACGACGTGAAACGGGTGCTCAAGCTGCTGCCGGAGCAGAAGCAGACCCTGTTTTTCTCCGCCACCATGCCTCCAGAAGTGATGGGGCTGGTGAACGGCCTGCTCCACGATTACCAGCGTGTGGCGGTGGACCCGGTGTCCTCCCCGGTGGAGGTCATCCGGCAGTCCCTCTATTATGTGGACAAGTCCAATAAGACCAAGCTGCTGGCCTATCTGATGGAGGAGCGGAAGATCACCTCCGCCCTGGTGTTCTCCCGCACCAAGCACGGGGCCAACCGCATCGCCCAGGACCTCCAGAAACGGGGCATCTCCGCCGCCGCCATCCACGGCAACAAGAGCCAGACCGCACGGGTGCAGGCCCTGTCCGACTTCAAGGCGGGCCGGGTGCGGGTGCTGGCGGCTACGGATATCGCCGCCCGGGGCATCGACATCGACCAGCTCCCTTTTGTGTTCAACTACAACCTGCCGGACGTGCCGGAAACCTATGTCCACCGCATCGGGCGCACCGGACGGGCGGGGCGCGAGGGGGAGGCTGTCTCTTTCTGCCAGTTTGACGAGAAGGACGAGCTGAAGGCCATCGAAAAGCTGCTGGGACGGCCCATCCCGGTGGTGGAGGGGCACCCCTTCCCCATGGAGAATTTCGACCCGCCCCAGAAGGACAAGCGGGGCCGGGTGGTCAACGCCGAGGACGCGGAGGCCCGCGCCGCCGCCAAGGAGAAGCGCCGTCAAAAAGACGCCGAGAACAAGGCAAAGGCCGAGGAGCGCAGGCGAAACGCCTCTGCGCCGGCCGAGCCGAAGGCGAGACCCTTCGCCCCTCCCGTTTCCCAGGGGCAGAAAAATGCTCAACCCCCCGCCCCCCAGGAGGACGCCCCCAAAAAGAAGCGCCGCCGCAAAAAGAGCGGGGGCGCCCAGGCGGATGCCCCCGCGCCGGAGCCCGCGGGACTGGTCCTGCGGGATAAGCCCATCGGGCGGGGCGTGCGGCAGGGCAGGCTGGAGGAAACCCTCCCCGACGACCCCGCGCTTCCGGTCACGGAGTTTTACAAGCCCAACCCGCTGGAATCCGATGTGATTATGGACGCCACCGCCCGCCTGCTGGCCCCCCGCAGGCCCGCGCCCCAGCAGACCGCCCAGACCAGGCAGAAAAAGGCCCAGGCGCAAAAGCAGGCCCTGCCCCGGCCCGCCCAGGCCAAAAAGGGCAAAAAGCAGGGCGCGCCCGCCAGGCCCGTGCAGGAGCCTGTCCTGCCCCCCGCCCTGGCGGGGCAGAAAAAGCGCCGCCGGGACGACCGGCCCCGGCCCATCGAGGCCCCGCTCCGTTCCGACCGCCAGAAGGATTCCACCCAGCACAAGAGCCTGATGCGGCCCTACTACCTCCATGACGACGACTGAACGGAGCGGCGGGAGCCGCCGTCCCAGGCGGAAGCGCCGCCATCCCCTGCGGTGGCTGGCGGGGCTGGCGGTGGCGGCGCTGGGCGGCTGGGCCTGGTTCCAGTGGCAGTGCTGGGGGGTATCCGCCACCCACACCGACGCGGTGCTCACCGGCCTGCCCGGCGGGTTCGACGGGTATAAGATCGTCCAGCTGTCTGATCTCCACGGCCACGAGTACGGGGAGGGCAGCGGGGACCTGCTGGCCATGGTTGCCCGGGAATCCCCCGACCTCATCGTGCTCACCGGGGACCTCATCGACCAGAAAGGCCAGCTGGAGATGATCCCCCCGCTGGCCCAGGGCCTGTCCGCCATCGCGCCCGCCTACTATATCACGGGCAACCACGAGTGGGCGCTGAAAAAGGACACGGTGGCGGCGCTGAAAAGCCTGCTGGCCCAATGCGGCGTGACGCCCCTGACCAACCAGTACGAGATTTTGGAGCGGGACGGGGAGCGCATGGTGCTGGCCGGGGTGGAGGACCCCAACGGCTACGCCGACCACACCACCCCCCAGGAGCTGTATGCCCGGATCCAGGAGGAGGCCCCCGGCCTGTTCACCCTGCTGCTGGCCCACCGGAACGACCGTTTTGAGGAGTACGCCGCCGCCGGGTATGATTTTATCATGTCCGGCCACGGGCACGGCGGGATTGTCCGCCTGCCCTTTGTGGGCGGGCTGGTGGGCACCGGGCGGCGGTTTTTCCCCGACTGGACCTCGGGGCTGTACACCCTGGGGGACAGCACCCTCTTTGTTTCCCGGGGCCTGGGGAACAACACGGTGCCCTTTCAGGGCTTTCGGTTATTCAACCGACCGGAACTTGCGGTTGTCACGCTGCGCAGGGGGTAGCCCCCTGCTTCCCCCTTTTTCCCGTGGGGGCGTTGCTTTCTCTCCCCCCTGGTCCCCGTGGGGGGGGACGCCCCTGCGGGGGGCGTTACTTTTCCCACGTGGGAAAAGTAACCAAAAGGACGCTCAGGGGGAGGCCCGCCGGACGGACGCTTCGCGTCCTCAGGCCGGGCCTCCCCCTGAGAACCCCCTGGTTTTACGGGGGTGCTCTATACGGGGGATTTTATTTGGGTTTCCGGCGCGCGGGGTCGGGATGTATTCCCCCCTGTTTCTGCTGCCGCCCATTTGCAGGTGCTGTAACAGGGTGGGGGCCACGGACTGCGCCTCCTGCGGTGGGCCTTACACGCCGCGGTGGGGGTTGGCGCGTCTACCCGTCGTGGCTGGGAAGCTGAAACATTTTTCGTCTGCCAAACATTTGCAGGCGGGCGCGTCTGCCCGCCGCAAAGCGATGTCCGGCGCCATTCAGGCGTTCTCAGGAGAAAATCAAATTTCCAGTACCCAACCCATGCAGGCCCCAGTGGGCCGGAAAACGAAGGGAAATCCATCCGCAAAGCCGCACAAGCCGGAAACCTACCTCCGCACCGAAAGCGGCGTGCCCTTGCCCTTAACGGGGGATTCTTAAGGGGGAGGCCGGCCTGAGGACGCGAAGCGTCCGGCCGGCGGCCACCCCCTTAAGCGTCCTTTTGGTTACTTTTCCCACGTGGGAAAAGTAACGCCCCCGGCAGGGGCGTCCCCCCGACAGGGAAGCGGGGAAGAGAAAAAGAAAGGAGGCCGCGCCATGCATTATGACGCCGGACAATTTGATGTCGCCGTCATCGGCGCGGGCCACGCCGGCATCGAAGCCGCCCTGGCTTCCGCCCGGATGGGGCTGAGGACGGTGTGCTTCACCATCAATCTGGACGCGGTGGGCAATATGCCCTGCAACCCCGCCGTGGGCGGCACCGGCAAGGGCCACCTGGTCCGGGAAATCGATGCTCTGGGGGGCGAGATGGCCCGCGCCGCCGATCAAGCCTGTATTCAGTACCGGATGCTCAACCGGGGGAAGGGCCCCGCCGTGTGGTCCCTGCGGGCCCAGGCTGACCGCCGCCGCTACCAGGAGGTGATGAAGCACACCCTGGAGCTTCAGGAAAATCTGTGGGTGAAGCAGGCGGAGGTCACGGAAATCCTGACGGAACACGGCGCGGTGTCCGCCGTCCGCACCGATACCGGGGCGGCCTACGCGGTAAAGGCGGCGGTGATTGCCACCGGCACCTATCTGGGCGGCCGCACCATCGTGGGAGAGGTCGCCCGCCAGTCCGGACCCGACGGCATGGCGGCGGCGCTGCCGCTGACGGAGTGCCTGGTCAGGCTGGGGCTGACCATCCGGCGCTTCAAAACGGGCACGCCGCCCCGGGTGAACCGCCGGAGCGTGGACTTCTCCAAAATGGAGGTGCAGGAGGGGGACGAGAGGCCCGAGCCCTTCTCCTTTGCCACCCAAACGCCGCCGGAGAATCAGGCGGTGTGCTATCTGACCTATACCAATGAGGCCACCCACCGGGTTATTCGGGACAACCTCCACCGCTCCCCGCTGTTTTCCGGGGTGATCGAGGGCGTCGGCCCCCGGTACTGCCCCTCCATTGAGGACAAGGTGGTGCGCTTTGCGGACAAGCCCCGGCACCAGCTCTTTATCGAGCCCATGGGGCTGAGCACTGAGGAGCTTTACATCCAGGGGTTTTCCTCCTCCCTGCCCGAGGAGGTGCAGGTGGAAATGCTCCACACCATCCCCGGCCTGGAGCGGGCCGAAATGACCCGGTGCGCCTACGCCATCGAGTACGACTGCGTGGACCCCACCGAATTACTGCCCACCCTGGAGTGCAAAAAAATCCCCGGCCTGTACGGCGCGGGGCAGTTCAACGGCTCGTCGGGGTACGAGGAGGCCGCCGCCCAGGGGATGATGGCGGGCATCAACGCCGCGCTGAAGCTCCGGGGCCAGCCGCCCCTGGTGCTCACCCGGGGGGACGGGTACATCGGGGTGCTCATCGACGACCTGGTGACCAAGGGGACCAACGAGCCCTACCGGATGATGACCTCCCGGACGGAATACCGGCTCATCCACCGGCAGGACAACGCCGACCGCCGACTGTCCGCCTTCGGACACCGGGTTGGTCTGGTGAGCGGGGCGCGTCTGGCCCGGGTGGAGGAAAAATACGCCGCCGTGGAGCGGGAGATCCAGCGGCTGGAGCACGCCGGGGCGCCCCCGTCCCCGGCGCTGGACGGGCTTCTGGCGGACCGGGGCGAGCCCCCCTGCCCCCACGGGGCGCGGCTCATCGATCTGCTCCGCCGCCCCCGGGTGGGCTATGCCGACCTGGCCCCCTTCGACCCCGACCGGCCCGCCCTTTCCCGGGAAATTTCCGGACAGGTGGAGATTTCCGTGAAATACCAGGGCTACATCGACCGGCAGAACAGGCAGGTGGAGGAGCTTCACAAGCTGGAGGACAGGCCCCTCCCCCCGGATGTGGACTATTTGAGCATACAGGGCCTGCGGCTGGAGGCGCGGCAGAAGCTGGACAAAATCCGTCCGCTGAACCTGGGGCAGGCGTCCCGGGTGTCCGGGGTGTCCCCGGCGGACGTGACGGCGCTGATGATCTATTTGGAGAAAGTGGAAAAAACATAAAACAGACGGAGCAAATAGAGGAGAGGACGGTTTGTTTATGAGGTTGTTTCTGGCCATAATTGTGTGCAAGGTTCTGCGCTTCGCGGGGAAGCTGGTGGGCAAGGGGAGCTCCCTGCCCGGGCAGTACGCTTTGAAGGTGTGTCCCGACCTGCTGGGGCGGGTGAAGCTGCCCCAGCATATCATCGCCGTCACCGGCTCCAACGGGAAAACCTCCACGGTGGAGATGATCGCCTCCATATTGGACGCGTCGGGGAAAAAGGTGGTGTACAACAAGGAGGGCTCCAACCAGATCGAGGGAGTCGCCACCCTGATCCTGTCCCGCTGTACGCTGGGGGGACGGATGCGGGGGGACGTGCTTCTGCTGGAGAGCGACGAGCGGTACGCCAAATATACCTTCCGCTGGTTCCACCCCACCCACTTCGTCGTCACCAACCTGTACCGGGACCAGCTCACCCGCAACGGACATCCCGAGTGGGTGTACGACGCCGTGAAAGCGGCGGTCCATCCGGATACGACCCTGGTGCTCAACGCCGACGACCCCCTGGTGTCCTGCCTGGGCAAGGACCACAGCCCGGACAAGGTGAAATGGTTCGGGCTGGACGAGTGCTCCATCAGCACAAAAGAGCACCGCGGCGTCTACAACGACGGCGCGCGGTGCCCGGTGTGCAAGGGGCGGATGGAGTATTCCTGTTATCACTACGCCCACATCGGGCATTATACCTGCCCCACCTGCGGCCATACGCGGCATGATACGGATTTTGCCGTCACCGGGCTGGATCTGAAGGAGGGCAGGCTCACCATCAACGGGGAGACCCGGATCGAGCTGGCGTTCAGGAGCATTTACAACGTGTACAATATCCTGGCGGCGTGGTCGGCGTGCGCCCTGGCGGGGGCGGATACCGCTGTGATGGCCGGGGTCATCAACAATTATATGCTGAAAAACGGGCGGATGCAGACCTTCCGCCTGGGCGGGCACAAGGGAACCCTGCTCACCTCCAAGCACGAGAACTCGGTGGCTTACGACACCAATCTGGCCTATGTCGCCGCCGCGGAAAAGCCCTGCACGGTGCTGATTATTGTGGATTCCATCAGCCGGAAGTATTTTACGGGGGAAACCAGCTGGCTGTGGGACATCGATTTTGACCGGCTGAACGCGCCCCATATTAAAAAAATCATGCTGTACGGGAAATACTGCAACGATTTGGCGGTGCGGTTCAAGTACGCCCATGTTCCGGCGGACAGGATCGAGGTGGGCGAGGCCATTTCCACGGCGGCGGACGGCCTGAAGGAAGCCGGAAATGAGGATGTGTATGTGATCACCTGCTTCTCCGACCGGGACAAGCTGCTGGCGCTGACGGAAAAGGATTGAGCCGGGGCCTGCTGCCACCGGACTTGGACATTGCCATCATGATACAAAATCGCAGCGGCGGCGGAGATTGACTTTTATGTTAGGAAGGGTTTGTATATGGAATTGACCATTTTGCATCTGTACCCCGACTGTATGTCACTGTACGGGGAGTACGCCAATGTGGCGGTGCTCCGCCGCCACCTGGAGGCGGCGGGGGTGTCCGTGGCGGTGGAGACAGCCCTGTTTGAGGACGCGCCGGATTTTGAGCGCGCGGACTTCATCTACATGGGCGCGGGCGCCGAGCGCACCCAGAAAGCGGCCCTGGACGCGCTGTCCGCTTACGGGGAGGACTTTCGGGCGGCGGTGGAGCGGGGGGCGGTGGTGCTGTTCACCGGGAACGCCATGGAACTGCTGGGCGCGTCCATCACCGACGCCGGGGGGAAGGTGTGGCCCGGGCTGGGCCTGGCGGGCTACATCACCCTGGAGACGGACAAGCGGGTCCCGGAGGACGTGGTGGCCCACACCTCCCTGTGGGAGAGCGCCGTGGTGGGCTTTATGAACAAGTGCTCCGTCACCAAGGGGATCAGGACGCCGCTGTTTGAGCGGCTGTCCCTGGGGCTGGGCAACGAGGCGGACAAGGGGCCCGAGGGATTTGTGGACGGCAATGTGTTTGCCACCCATCTCACGGGACCGGTTCTGGTCAAGAATCCGGATTTTACGGATTTTCTGATCCGGCGGATGTTTGCCGCCAAGGGCTGGGAGCCGCCGGAGGCCCTGCCCGTCCTGCCCTACGAGCGGGAGGCCTATGGGGTGACGCTGAAGGAATTATCCTCCCGGTAATATCTCGGCCAGCCTCCCAAGCGTTGTTTTGGTTATTTTTTCCACACAAGAAAAACAGCGCCCCGGCAGGGGGAGAGGGAGAAAATAACGCCCCGGCAGGGCCCGCGCAACCGGAACGTTACATTCCGAAACAGAAAATCCCTGTTCAAACCGGGCGGTTTTGCTAAACTGGGGGTATCCCGGGGGCGGGCCCCCGAACATATGAGGTGATACCATGAGTTTAGGAAACAAGCTGGCGGAAGCCCGGAAGAAGCAGAACCTGACCCAGGAGCAGCTGGCCGAGCGGCTGGGGGTGACCCGGCAGGCGGTGAGCCGCTGGGAATCGGATACGGCCTATCCGGAGACGGACAAGATCGTGCGCATGGCGCAGATTCTGGAGGTGAGCTGCGACTACCTGCTCCAGGACGGCGTGGACGAGAAGGGAAACCCGGTAAAGCCGCCGGTGACCCGGCTGCTGGAACAGGCCCAGGGCAGGCGGGTGAAGCTCACCTTCTATGAGGACGATGGGATGCCCGTCGTCCACGAGTGGTGCGTGATCCAGGACTTCGACGGGGCCTGGGCCAACGTGGAAGTGGTGGTCAACCAGAAGAAGCCCCAGAAAAACGAGGTCCGGCTGATCCCCCTGTCCGCCATCAGCACCATCACCTTCCTCAAGGACGGGGAGGCGGCGAAGCGCTCCCCCCTGGATCTGAAGTGAGGAGGGGCGGACGATGGAATTCTTTGGGATGTTCGCCTTCATCGGGATCATTTTCCTGTACGAGAAGGTCAAGCGGCTGGAACGGGTCCTGCGGGAAAACGGGATCCGCCCCGGCGGGACGGCGGGACTGGGGGACCAGCTGCGCAAGCAGGTGGGGCAGACCGTTATGCTCACCCTGGAGGACAGCGACGGGGACCTGGTGGGCAAGGAGTGCAAGGTGCTGGACGCCGACGAGGACTGGGCGCTGGTGCGGGCCAACGAGGGGAAGAAAAACCAGTGCGAGAAGCTGATCCGGCTGGACAGCGTGAAGCAGATCAAGGTACGGTAGGGGAGACCCTTGCCCCTCACGCAGACCATCAAACGCACCAACAGGAAAGGAGAAGCTATGAGCGATACATGGTTAGAGGTCACACTGCCCGTCCCGGCGGAGCGGCTGGACCGGGTGTGCGACACCCTCACCGCCAACGGCATGGCCGGATTGGTGGTGGAGGAGGAAGGGGAGTTTCTCCGCTTCCTGGAGCAGAACCGTCAGTATTGGGACTACGTGGACGAGGGGCTGGCCCAGCGCATGAAGGGGGCCAGCCGGGTGAAGTTCTACGTCCCGGACAGCGAGGAGGGACAGAGGAAGCTCCGGCAGTATCTGGCGGGGCTGGAGGAGTACGAGCCCCAGACCGTCTCCCTCCGGGAGGAGGACTGGGCCACCTCCTGGCAGAAATATTACCAGCCCATCCCCGTGGGGAAGCGGGTCTACATCGTCCCGGACTGGATGCGGGGGGAGCCGGCGCCCGAGGGACGGACGCCGCTGTACCTCAACCCGGGGCTCACCTTCGGCACCGGGGCGCACCCCACCACCCAGCTGTGCCTGGAACTGCTGGAGGAGGCGCTCCGGCCCGGGGACCGGGTGCTGGATCTGGGCTGCGGGTCGGGTATTTTGGCTGTCGCGGCGCTGGCGCTGGGGGCGTCCCGGGCGGTGGGGGTGGACATCGACCCCAAGGCGGCGGATGTGGCCCTTGAGAACGCGGCGCTGAACGGCATTGGCCCCGACAGGCTCAGCGTGTACGCCGGGGACGTGCTGGCCGACAGAAAGCTGGCCGCGCGGCTGGAGCCGGGGCGGAACCGGGTGGTGCTGGCCAACATTGTAGCGGACGTGATCATCCCGCTGTCCGGGGCGGCGGGGGCGCTGATGGCGGCGGACGGGGTGTTCCTCTCCTCCGGCATCATCGAGGGGCGGCAGGACGAGGTGCGGGCCGCCCTGGAGGCCGCCGGGTTTGCCGTCGTCAGGCATCTGGAGCGGGGCGGCTGGCACGCTTTCCAGGCGGAAAGGGCATGAAAAAAGGACATCGCCCCTTGGCGATGTCCTTTTTTGGTGCGGATGACGGGACTCGAACCCGTACGGCCGTGGGCCACTAGCACCTCAAGCTAGCCAGTCTACCAGTTCCAGCACATCCGCATACAGCTGTCCGTCCGGACAGCCAGCTTTTACATTATAGTGCCTTGACGCCGGTTTGTCAAGAGGGATTCCCCGAAGCCGCGGGGAAATCAATTTTTGAGGAAAGGCCGATGCAGGAGGCGCACAATGCGAACCGCTGCGGAGTTGAAACGGCGAAGCCTGATTTCCATGGTCGAAGCCATCCGATTCAAAGGCTTCCCGCATTCTTATGGACGGGGCGCGGCGGAGCTCCGGACGGTCTGGGACAGGTGTTTGGGGGACAAATAATTTTTTCTCCGGACGGAAATGCTCCCATCGCGGCGGGCATACTTCCGCCCGGTTTCCGCGAAAGCGTGTATTCGCAAGGCTTCCACAACTTCAACAAAGATTTCAACAACCTGTGCAAGTTCAAAAGGAGGAACCTCCTGGGCCGCAGGGTTTACATAAACGCGCCATGCAACGGCGCCGCGCCCCGGAACCTCCGTCCGGAGCGCGGCGTTCTCTCATTTTGACAAATCCAGCTCCCCGGGCGCGGGGGCGGAGAAGCGGTAGACCGTGGTGCTTTGATATGCCTCCCCCGCCCGCAGGATGCAGGAGGGGAATCCGGGCTGGTTGGGGGAATCGGGGAAATACTGGGTCTCCAGGCAGAAGCCGCACCGTCTGCCGTAACGCGCGCCCCCCTTGCCGGGGGGACAGCCGTCCAGGGAATTGCCCGCGTAAAACTGCACGCCGGGCAGGGTGGTCAGGGCCTCCATGACAATGCAGGTGTCCGGCGACCAGGCCCAGGCGGCGGGGCGCAGGGAGCCGTCCCAGCCGTCGATGACCCAGTTGTGGTCGTACCCGCCCGCCATGGCGAGCTGGTCAAAGTCCTCGTCTATGCGGGCCCCGATGGGCTGGGTATGGCGCAGGTCCATCACGGTGCCGTCCACCGGGGCGATTTCCCCGGTGGGGATGGAGCCGGGGAGGGTGGGGGTGTAGCGGGAGGCGTACAGCCGGATGTCCTGGCTCTCCACGCTGCCGCTCTGGTGGCCGGACAGGTTGAAGTAGCTGTGATTGGTGAGATTGCACACGGTGTCCCGGTCGCTCCTGGCCCGGTAGTCCAGCCTCAGCGCCCCGTCCGCCAGGGTGTAGGTTACACGCGCCTCCAGGGAGCCGGGGTAGCCCTCCTGCATATCCGGACTGGCCAGGGAGAGCGTCGCGGAGCTGCCCGTCAGCGCCTCCACCGTCCAGATCTGCTTGTCAAAGCCCCTCAGCCCGCCGTGGAGGGAATTGGGCCCGTCGTTGGCGGCCAGGGGGTATTCCGTGCCGTTCAGGGTGAACCCTGCCCCGCCGATGCGGTTGGCGTACCGCCCCACCAGAGCGCCGATATATTTGTCTTGGGCGAGGTAGCCCTCCAGGGCGTCGAAGCCCAGCACCACGTCCACCGGGTTCCCCGCCCGGTCGGGGACGGACAGCGAGCGCACCGCGCCGCCGTAGGTGATGATCTCACAGGTGAGCGCCCCGTCCCGCAGGGTGAGCAGGTCTACCTGCGCGCCGTCCGGCATTCGGCCAAAGGCCGTTCTGTTTTGTTCCATAGCTCCTCCGATCCGCCGGTGTCCCGGCTGGTTTCCATACAAAACCAGTATATCACAGCCGCCGGCGGGAGACAAGCGGCGGTTTTCCGTGTTTCGTCCCCAGCTGCAAACAAATAAAAATAAAAAATTCCCAGCCCGGAGGTTGGAATGGGATGGATTATTTGATATAATACTGCATATTCGTTTTGAGAAGGGCGGGTGGAGCGTTTGCGGGGTTCCCTCCCAAAATTGAAGGAAAAGCTGCTGGAGGCGCTGAAGGCGGTACTGCCCATTATCGGCATTGTGCTGGTGCTGTGCTTCAGCGTGGCCCCCATCTCCCCCAGCATCCTGCTGTGCTTCCTGCTGGGGGCGGTGATGATCGTGGCGGGCATGATGTTCTTCACCCTGGGGGCGGAGGCCAGCATGACGCCCATGGGCGAGCGGGTGGGCACCGCCGTCACCCGCAGCCGCAAGCTGCTGGTGATGATCGTCATGGGCTTCCTGCTGGGCGTGCTGATCACCATATCCGAGCCGGATCTCCAGGTGTTGGCGGGACAGGTGCCCGCTGTGCCCGGTATGGTGCTGATCCTGTCGGTGGCGGCGGGGGTGGGGGTGTTCCTGGCAGTGGCCCTGCTGCGTATGCTGCTGGGCGTGGCCCTGCCCCCAATGCTGGTGGGTTTTTACCTGGTGGTGTTTGCCCTGGCTTTTTTCGTGCCCAGGGATTTCCTGGCGGTGGCCTTCGATTCCGGCGGCGTCACCACCGGGCCCATGACCGTCCCCTTTATCATGGCCCTGGGCGTGGGCATTTCCGCCATCCGCAACGACCGCCACGCAGCCGACGACAGCTTCGGCCTGGTGGCCCTGTGCTCCATTGGGCCCATCCTGGCGGTGCTGGCGCTGGGCATGATTTTCCGCCCGGAGGACGGCGCGTACACCGCCCCCGTCCTGCCGGAAATCGCCGATTCCGTGGAGCTGTGGGCGCTGTTCCGTTCGGGTCTGCCCACCTACATCAAGGAAATCGCCGTGTCCCTGCTGCCCATTGTGGCGCTGTTCGGGGTGTTCCAGGCGGTGTCCCTCAGGCTGTCCGCCCGGATGCTGAAGAAAATCGCCGTAGGGCTGGTGTATACTTATATCGGGCTGGTGCTGTTCCTCACCGGGGCCAATGTGGGCTTCATGCCCGCGGGCAACTACCTGGGCCAGGTGATGGCGGGGCTGGAGCTGCCCTGGATCATCATCCCGGTGGGCATGGTGATCGGCTATTTCATCGTCAAGGCGGAGCCCGCCGTCTACGTGCTCAACCGGCAGGTGGAGGAGATCACCGACGGGGCGATTTCCTCCACCGCCATGGGGGCCAGCCTGTCCATCGGCGTGGCGGCGTCCATCGGCCTTGCCATGGTGCGGGTGCTGACGGGGATCTCCATCCTGTGGTTTCTCATACCCGGCTATGCCATCGCCATCGTGCTGTCTTTTTTCGTGCCCAAAATCTTCACCGCCATCGCCTTCGACTCCGGCGGCGTGGCCTCCGGGCCCATGACGGCGGCGTTTCTCCTGCCCTTCGCCCAGGGGGCGTGCGCGGCGGTGGGCGGGAATATCGTCACCGACGCCTTCGGGGTGGTGGCCATGGTGGCCATGACGCCGCTGATCGCCATCCAGGTGCTGGGCATGATCTACACCGCCCGCCAGCGTTCCGGGGCCAGGGCCCAGCCCGCCCCGGCGCTGTCCTTTGACCAGCTGGACGACGACGCGATTATTGAACTGTGAGGGAGGGGAGCGGCTTGAACGAACTATACCTCATGGTCACCATCACCGAGCGGGGCTCCGCCAGGCAGTTTTTGACGCTGTTCGCCCGGTATCATGTGACGGTCACCCTCAGCGCCCTGGGCGCGGGGACGGCGAGGAGCGAACTGCTGGACTACTTCGGCCTGGAAAAGACGGAGAAGGTGGTGGCCTTTTCCGTGGTCACCCGGTCCACCTGGCGCTCGGTGAAGTCCGCCATGCAGCGGGAGCTGAACATCGACGTGCCCGGCACGGGCATCGCCTTTATTATCCCCCTGAGCAGCATCGGGGGCAAGAAGCCCCTGGCCTTTCTCACCGACGGCCAGGATTTTGAAGCGGGGGAGGAGAGCGCCTTGAAGGACACCAAATATGAGCTGCTGGTGGTCATCGCCAACCAGGGCTACACCGAGCTGATTATGGACGCCGCCCGGGAGCAGCAGGCCGGGGGCGGCACCGTCCTCCACGCCAAGGGCACCGGAATGGAGAAGGCGGAGAAATTCCTGGGCTTCTCCCTGGTGAACGAGAAGGAAATGGTACTTATCGTGGTGAAAACCTCCACCAAGAACCGGATCATGCGAGCCATCATGGACAAGGCGGGGCTGAACACCAAGGCCCAGTCCATCGTGTTTTCCCTGCCCGTCACGGGGACGGCGGGTATGCGCCTGCTGGAGCTGGCCGGGGACGAGACGGACGAATAGAAAGGAGAACCCCATGGAACAAAAGAAAAAGTACGCTGTGCTGAGCTACCCCTATTTTCCCTCCAGGAGATCATCTGCCTCACCTCCGCCCTGACCTTCGGGGAGGAACTCGACATCATCGCCAGCGAACGCAAGCCCTATGCCAGCGAGGAGGGCTTCCAGATCACCCCAAATAAGACGGTGGACGAGGCGGAGCCGTCCAACTACGCCTGCAACATTCTCCCCGGCGCCATTTACCCGCTCCACGCCCTGTTTGACGAGAAGCTTATCGGCTTCCTCCGCCGGGGGAAGGGGACGGACACCCTGTTCGCCTCCATCTCCTCCTCTCCCGCCCCGCTGTGTAAAGCGGGACTGCTGACGGGAAGGACTTCACCGCCATCGGGATGTTTTTCCGGGAGTTTGCCCAGGCTGTGCTCAACCGGCTGGGCTATGACGTGGGAGAGCGTTTCATGGACACCTCCGGAGCGGAATACACCGAGGAGGAGCTGACCTTCCGCTGGTCCGATGAGGATTACCGGGAATTTTTGGAGGAATTACGGGAGTTTACAGAGAAGGACTGATGGCAATGAAACAGGAAAAAAGCCGCGGCGCGGAGAGCCATGCCAACCCCGCTGTATGACGCCCTCCGGGCCTACGCGGCCCGGGGGCCCGCCCGGTTCCATATGCCGGGGCACAAGGGGAGGGACCTGCCCCTGGCGGAGCTGAGGGGGCTGGCCTCCATCGACGTGACGGAGCTGCCCGGCACCGGGAATCTGTATGAGCCGGGGGAGCCCTTTGACGCCGCCCAGGCCCTGTGGGCGGAGCGGTTCGGCTTTGACCAGTGCCAGTTCCTCACCGGCGGGTCCACCCAGGGTGTCCATACCGGGCTGGCCCTGTGCTGTGCGCCGGGGGAGCGGGTGCTCATGGACCGGGGATGCCACCGCTCGGCGTTCCACGCCCTGGCCCTGCTGGATCTGGAGCCGGTGTGGCTGGAGCGGCCCTGGTTGCGGCGGGAGAATCTGACCGGGCCCATTTCACCGGAGGCGGTGGAACAGGCGCTGGAGCAGAACCCGGATGTGAAAACTGTGTGTATCACCTCGCCCACCTATGCCGGGGTGTTGTCGAATGTCGGGGCCCTCTCCCGCATCGTCCACGCCCACGGGGCGCGGCTGTTTGTGGACGGGGCCCACGGGGCGCATCTGCCCTTTCTGGGGCTGGCGCCCTTCTGGGGGGCGGACGCGGCGGCAGTGTCCGCCCACAAGACCCTGCCCGCCATGGGGCAGTCCGCCCTGCTGTTTGCCAGCGGCTTCGGGCCGGAGCGGGTGCGGCAGACCGCGTCGGTGTACGGGACCTCCAGCCCGTCCTATCCCATGATGGCGTCCATGGACGCCGCCCGGGACTGGATGGAGGGGGAGGGGACCTGGGAATATCAGCGCGCCGCCGTCCGGGTGGCGGAGCTTCGCCGGAAATTTCCCAGCCTCCAGCCGGGGAACGGCCTGTCCCTGGACCCCACACGGCTCACCCTGAAGGTGGAGGACGGCCCCGCCTTTGGGCTGGAGCTGGAGCGGCGGGGCATTTTTGCCGAGATGTCGGACGGGGGCCATATCATTTTGATCTGCACCTGCTGTGATGACGACGACGCCTTCCGGCGTCTGGACCAGGCGCTGGAGGCGCTTCGCTCCCGGATGGGAGACTGCCCGCCCCTGCCGCCGCCGCCCCTGCCCCGGGCGGCAGTCAGCCCCCGGCAGGCCATGTTCGCCCCCCGGGAGACAGCGCCGCTGGCGGACTGCGCGGGGCGGATCGCCGCCGCGCCCATCGCGCCCTATCCCCCTGGCGTGCCGGTGATTGCGCCAGGTGAGCGGATCGAAAAAAAATATCTGGCCTATTTGCGGGAAATAGGATATAATAAGACCAATGCAGAGGTGCTCTGCTGACAGTCTGAAAAGGGGGACCTGCCTATGAAGCTGATTATCGCCATTATTAACCGGGACGACGCCAACGCCGTGACACAGAATCTATCCCAGAACGGCTTTTCCTCCACAAAGCTGTCCACCACCGGCGGCTTCCTGCTGGCCAGCAACGTGACGCTGCTCATCGGCGTGCAGGACGGCCAGGTGCAGGACGCCATCGACCTTATCCGGGAGTGCTCCCACAGCCGCCAGCAGATGGTGCCCGCCATCACCGAGATGAGCTACGGCTTCATGCCCGTCATGCCGGTGGAGGTCACCGTGGGCGGGGCCACCATTTTCGTGGTGGACGTGGAGCGGTTCGAGCGGGTATGACGGCGCTTCCCAATCCCCTGTCCCACGCCTACCTCGTCACGGGGGGGAACGGGGACAGCCGGGCGGACCTGGTCCGGCGGCTGACGGCGGCCTATCTGTGTGAGGGGGAGCGGCCCCCCTGCGGCGGGTGCCGTGCCTGCCGGAAGGCGGCGGCGGGCACCCATCCGGATGTATTCCATACCGCCCCCGCCCCGGACAAGCAGGAGATCGCGGTGGACCAGATCCGCGCCCTGCGGGCCGACGCCTACATCCGGCCCAACGAGGGCAGGCGGAAGGTGTACGTCATCGCCCCGGCGGACGCCATGAACCCCGCCGCCCAGAACGCCCTGCTGAAGGTGCTGGAGGAAGGGCCCGCCTACGCGGCCTTTTTGCTGGACGCCGCCCAGCCGGGACGCCTGCTGGACACGGTGCGCTCCCGGTGCGAGCTGCTGGCCCTGCCCCCGGAGGAGGATAAGCCCGACCCGGAGCTTCAGGCCCGCGCCGCCGCCCTGGCGGAGCTGCTGCTCACCGGGACGGAGCTGGACGCCGCCCAGGCCCTGGTGGAGCTGGAGCTGGAAAAGCCCAAGGCGGACGGGCTGTCCGCCCTGCTGCTGGCGGTGGAGGGCCAGGTCTCCCGGCGGCTGGCCCAAAATCCCCGGCGGGGGGTGAAGGTGCTCCAGGCGCTGAAAACCTGCCGGGAAAACGCGGTGTTCCGGCCCGGCGCGGGGCTGACCCTGGGCTGGCTGGCGGCGCGGCTGTTCCAGCCCTGATTATATCAACATGAGAGAGTGGGATAAATGGGATTTATCAAGGTAAAAAACAAAAGAGCGAAAGAGGACGCTGTTATAAATACGGACCTGATCTGTATGATCACGAAGATGAAGAGCAGCTATGCGGTGTTCTTGACAAGCGGAATCGCCGGGGCTGCTTATATTGAGTGCGACGAGGAAAATGCGAACAAGATATTTCAGGAAATAGGTGTTTCTTTATAACAATTCAAAGCACCTGTTTTTACCATAATACGGAGGATATCCTAATGACGGAAATCATCAGCGTCCGGTTCCGGCCGGGCGGCAAGCAGTACTATTTCGACCCCATGGGCCTGGACGTGGCCGAGGGCCAGAACGTGATCGTGGAAACGGGCAAGGGCCTGGAATACGGCACCTGCGTCAGGCACAACACCATGGTGGAGGACGAGGCGGTGGTCCAGCCCCTGCGCCCGGTGGTGCGCTTTGCCACGGAAAAGGACGAAAAGCAGGTCCGGGACAACCGGGGCCGGGAGAAGGACGCCATGCGCATCTGCCAGCAGCTGGTGGAGCGCCACGGCCTGGACATGAAGCTGGTCCAGGTGGAGTACAGCTTTGACGGGGGCAAGATCATTTTCTTTTTCACCTCCGACGGGCGGGTGGATTTCCGCGCCCTGGTGAAGGACCTGGCGGGGATTTTCCGGGCCCGGATCGAGCTTCGGCAGATCGGCGTCCGGGACGAGGCCCGGATGCTGGGGGGCTTCGGCATCTGCGGCAAGCCCTTCTGCTGCGCCCAGTTCCTCAGCGAGTTCCAGCCCGTGTCCATCAAGATGGCCAAGACGCAGAACCTTTCCCTGAACCCCACCAAAATTTCCGGCACCTGCGGGCGGCTGATGTGCTGCCTGAAATACGAGCAGGGGGCCTATGAGGACGCGGTGAAGCGCTGTCCCAAGCAGGAATCCTTTGTGGAGTGCCCCGATGGCACGGGGACGGTGGCCTCGGTCAATCTGCTGAAGGAGCAGGTCAAGGTGCGCCTGGAGAACGCCGACCCCGGCGAGCAGCCCAAGAGCTACCTCACCGACGAGATCCGGGTGGTGCGCTCGGGCAAGGGCAGGCGGCCCGAGGGCTATGAGCCGCCCCCCAAGGCGGAGCTGGAACAGCTTCGCACCGAAGAGGGGGAGCGGATGCGCACCGGGAGCAAGGGGGACGGCCCCGCCGACCTGGGGGCCATGCTGGAGCAGTATATGAGCAGCCAGCAGAAACAGGGCGACGGCCAGCGCCGGAGGAACAATAATCAAAATCAGAATCAGAACCGGAACCGCCCCTCCCAGGGCCAGTCCAAGCCCCGCCAGCAGTCCGGACAGAGGTCCAAGCCCCAGGTCCAGCTCACCTCGGCCCAGGCAGTGGAGGCCAGACAGGGCCAGAATCAGAACCAGAACCACAAGCGGCGCTACCGCCCCCACCACCGCAGGCCCAACAACAAGCCCGGCGGCGGGCAGGGGCCCCAGGCATAACCGGAAGCCCCCGCCCGAAAGCGGGGGTTTTTCCTTCCCGCGCAACGTTCTGCCCCGATGCAGGGTATTTATTATGACAGGCGAAACCAGCGCCGCGGCCGGGGCGCTGGCAGAGAGGAGGTACGGCGATGGCACTGACGGAGGAACAGCGCACCCAGGTGGTCAGCCGCTGGGGGGACATGGTGTACAGGCTGGCGCTGGCCCGCACCGCCAACGTCCCCGACGCGGAGGATGTGTTCCAGGAGGTGTTCCTGCGCTATTTCCGCCACGAGGAGAAGTTCCATAACGACGAGTACCGCAAGGCGTGGCTCATCCGCTGTACAGTGAACCGGGCCAAAAGCCTCACCGCCTCCCCGTGGCGCAAGCGCATCGTACCCCTGGAAACCGCCGAGGAGGTGGGGGTGGAGGACGACTACCGCGAGGTGTACAGCGCGGTGCTGTCCCTGCCCGGGAAATACCGGGCTGTCATCCACCTGCACTATTTCGAGGGCCTGTCCGTGGCAGAAATCGCCCAGATGCTCCGGGTACCGGAGGGCACCGTCAAGTCCCAGCTCAGCCGGGGCCGTGCCCTCCTGCGGGATATGCTTGAGGAGGTAACGCTTTGAATCGCTACAAAAAGGCAAACGAGGGGATACACGTCCCCGAGGAAGTAAAGAAACGGGCGGCGCGGCCCGGGGGAACGCGCTCCAACATCCGTTGGATGGGCGCGGCGGCGGCGGTGCTGGTGCTTGCCGTTATCGGCGGCGCGGCCCTGCGGCTGGGGGTGGGGATGCCTGACGACATCCCTGACGAGTCGGCGGAGCCAATGGCGCTGATCAACAACGACGTGCCGGAGGATATTGAGGGGCCGGGGAATACCGGGAGAGGCCGGAGCGCCGGCCTGCCTCCCGACGCACAGCCCTTTGTGCTGGCCGAGGCGTTCCCGGCGGACGGGAGCGAGGCGAAGTTTGACGGGGACCTGAACGGGTTTTTGTCCCGGTCGGCAGTACAGCTTTTTTCCCAGGCCGGGGAGGATAATCTGGTCTATTCCCCGCTGAACATCTATATGGCGCTGGCCATGCTGGCGGAGAGCGCGGACGGGGAGAGCCGTCAGCAGATCGTGGACCTGCTGGGGGCGGACTCCATGGAGGCCCTGCGGGAGGATGCCGCCGCCCTGTGGCAGACCTATTACCTGGAGGATGAGCTGGGTATCTCCGCTATGGCCGGTTCCCTGTGGCTGAGGGACGGCGTCAGCTATAACCAGGAAACGCTGGACACACTGGCCGAGGTCTACCACGCCTCCGCCTTTTCCGGGAAAATGGGGACGGAGGAGTATAACCAGGCCCTGCGCAGCTGGATCAACGCTATGACCGGCGGAGAGCTGGCCCGGCAGGCGGAGGGGCTGTCCTTTGACCCGGATACGGTGCTGGGGCTGGTGTCCACCCTCTATTTCAAGGGCTCCTGGAGCGACCCCTTTGACCCGGGGCAGAACACCCAGGGCGTGTTCCATGCCCCGTCCGGGGACGTGGAGGCGGAGTATATGAACCGTGAGGAGGTTCATGGCACTTACTTCCGGGGGGAGCATTTCGGGGCGGTGCCCCTGGGCTTCCAGGTGTGGGAGTATAGTATGTGGCTGATTCTCCCCGACGATGGGTACACGGTGGACGATCTGATGGCCAGCGGCGAGGCCATGGAGTTCATCACGGCCCGGAAATATGAGGGCTATAACGTGCAGGCAGAGGAGGCTATCCCCGGCTGGCCCGACCAGGAATACCTGCGCATTAACCTGTCCCTGCCCAAGTTCGACGTGTCGTCGGATCTGGATCTGAGCGGCGCACTGAAGGCGCTGGGCGTCACCGATGTGTTTGACAGGGACGCGTCCGACTTCACCCCGCTGGGGGTGGAGACCGACGGCCCGGTGTATCTCAGCCAGGCCCAGCACGCCGCCCGGGTGACCATCGACGAGGAGGGCTGTACCGCCGCGTCCTATGTGGACCTGATGCTGGTGGGGGATGCGCTGCCCCCCGACGAGGTGGTGGACTTCACCCTGGACCGGCCCTTCCTGTTCGCCATCACCGGGGAGGGGAACCTGCCGCTGTTTGTGGGCGTGGTGAAGCAGCCCAACGGATAACGATAGAAAAGCCCCGCAAGGACAAGGCGACAAAGAAATTAAGATTAAGGGCAAGGCAGACCGCAATGGGTTTGCCTTGCCCTGTCTATTGTGGGTTGATTATATGACGCTTTTGGGGCGGATGGGAAGCCGTCAGCGGACCACCTGATAACGCAATCTGAGATAGGAGTTTTTCAGGACCGTGGATTGCTGCAATTTCAGCACGCCTAACTGGGGCAGTTCGCCTTCTGACAGCAGGGACGCCCCGTCAATCAGTGTGGCGGTATCCTTGCCGCCGATTAAAATGGGGGCGATCACAATGTCAATATAATCAAACAGTTTTTCCCGAAGGAACAGCCCATTTAATGTGCCGCCGCTTTGTATGGTGAGTCTCTGGCAGCCAAATTCCGACTTGAGCCTTGCAAGTGCGTCAGGCAAGGACAGCTTGCTTTGACAGATGATATGAAGATTGTCCTCATCCGCCTGAAACGCAGGATGCTCCGGATTGGAGGTAATCAGTACAAATTCCTTGGACAGGGCACAGAGGTAGCGGATGCCGTGTCCGGTCAGATGGCTGTTGTCGATCACAGCAAAGGAAACAGGCGTCTTATTCGGGAGCTTCTTCCGGTTGACGCCCAGCTTTTGCTGCACCCTGCCGGAATTGAGCGACCACAAATCGGTGGTCTGCTCTATCTCATAATACTGGTGCAGCCCTTCCCGAACGCCCGCGATTTTGGGGAAATCTCTGTCCACATCTAAATTATCTGCCGCCCCTGTGCTGATTTTTCCATCAACGGACATAAGCATAAACAATGTTGTAACCGGCCTGTCCATGTTATCGCTCCAATCTCTGGATTACGCCCTCCTCTCCCGCAGGGAGAGAATCATTCAGCACCCTGGCGCACCGGTCGCACAGCTCCTCGTGGTGGCCGTCCGTGCCGATGCGCTCATCATGGTTCCAGCACCGGGGGCACTTGGGGGCTTCGCTGAGCTTCACGGAAACCGCCGTATCCTGGCCCTGCGCCACCGTCACCTTGGAGACGATGAACAGGGTGGCCAGTTCGTCCTCGCTGAAGTCCAGGGGGCTGTCCAGGGTCAGCACGATCTCCGCGTCCTGGTTCTTCTTGACGCCCTGCTCCCGGGCGTCCTCCAGGGCCTTGAGCACCACATCCCGCACCTCCAGCAGCTTGGTCCAGCGCCCGCTTTCCTTCTCGTTCAGCGCCAGGGCCGGGTCGTAGTCCGGAATGTCGTTGAACAGTACGGATACGTCGTCGTCGGTGGAGCGGTGGGGCATGGCCGCCCAGATCTCCTCGCTGGTGAAAGCCAGGATGGGGGCGAGCGTGCGGGTCATGCCGTCCAGGATCAGGAACAGGGCGGACTGGGCGGAGGCGCGGCCCGCGCTGTCGCCGCAGTACAGCCGGTCCTTGATGATGTCCAGATAGAAGTTGGACATCTCCACCACGCAGAAGTTGTAAATGGCGCGGTAGACGGTATGGAACTCATAGCTCTCATACCCGGCGCGGACGGCCTTCGCCAGGTCGTTGAACGCCGCCACGGCCCACTGGTCCAGATCCAGCATATCCTTCACTGCCACGGCGTTGTCCGGGTCGAAGCCGTTCAGGTTGCCCAGCATATACCGGGCGGTGTTGCGGATCTTCAGATAAGCCTGACTGAGCTGCTTCATGATCTCCTTGGAGATGCGCATATCCTGGGTGTAGTCGGCGGAGGACACCCACAGGCGGAGCATATCCGCGCCGTAGTCCTTGATGATCTCCTCGGGGGGCATGGCGTTGCCCAGGGACTTGTGCATGGCCTTGCCCTCGCCGTCCACCGTCCAGCCGTGGGTGATGATCTGCTTGTAGGGGGCGATGCCGCTGCAGGCGATGGAGGTGAGCATACTGGACTGGAACCAGCCCCGGTACTGGTCGCCGCCCTCCAGGTACACGTCGGCGGGGTATTTCAGGTTGTCCCGCTCATTGGCCACGGCGGCCCAGGTGGAGCCGGAATCGAACCACACGTCCATGATGTCGTTTTCCTTGGAGAAATGGGCCTTGCCGCACTTGGGACAGGCAAATCCGGCGGGGACCAGTTCATCGGCGGTCTTGTCGAACCAGATGTTGGAGCCGTGCGCCCGGAACAGCTCCGCCACGTGGGCGATGGTCTCGGGGGTGACGATGGACTCGCCGCAGCCATCGCAGTAGAATACCGGGATGGGCACGCCCCACACCCGCTGGCGGGAGATGCACCAGTCATTGCGCTCGGTAATCATGGACACCATGCGGTCCTTGCCCCAGGCGGGGTGCCACTGGATGCCGTCGCAGGACTGGACGGCCTGGTCCTTGATGGCGTCCACGGAGCAGAACCACTGCTCGGTGGCCCGGTAGATGATGGGGTGCTTGCACCGCCAGCAGTGGGGGTAGGAGTGGGTGATCTGGACCTTGGCCAGCAGGAAGCCCTCGGCCTCCAGGTCGGCCACCACCTGGTCGTTGCCCTTGGCGTAATACTGGCCGTTGTAGCGGGCGTCGGTCATCACGCCCTTGGCGTTGACGGGGACGGGTACGCCGATATGGGTCAGCCCCGCGTCGTCGTACCGCTTGCACACGTCAAAGTCCTCCGCGCCGAAGCCGGGGGCGGTGTGGACGCACCCGGTACCGGCGTCCAGGGTGACGTGATCGCCGTTGAGAATCACGGAATCCTGGTCCAGCAGGGGGTGCTTTGCCGCCATGAGCTCAAAGTCGGAGCCCTTCAGCGTGGCCAGCACCTTGCAGGCGGCAAAGTCCAGCCCCGCCTGCTTGCACACGCCCTCGGCAAGCTCCTTTGCCATGACGTACACTTCCCCGTTGGGGGCCTGGAGGAGCACATAGTCAAAGTCCGCGTTCATGGAGATGGCGGTGTTGCCGGGGATGGTCCAGGGGGTGGTGGTCCAGATCACGAAGAACAGCCTGGACAGGTCGCAGTACTGGCCCAGCTTGCCCTTGTCATCCTTCACGGGGAATTTCACGAAAATCGTGGTGCAGGGGTCGTCCTGGTACTCGATTTCCGCCTCCGCCAGGGCGGTCTGGTCGTGGGGGCACCAGTAGACGGACTTCATGCCCTTGTAAATCAGGCCCTTTTCCGCCATCTTGCCGAATACCTCGATCTGCTTGGCCTCGAACTCGGGCAGAAGGGTGATATAGGGGTTATCCCAGTCGCCGATGACGCCCAGCCGCTGGAACTGCTCGGTCATGCGGCCGATATACTGGGTGGCGAACTGGCGGCACTTGTCCCGGAACTCGGAGATGCTCATCTCCTCCCGCTTCACGCTCTTGTCCTTGAGCACGGCGGTCTCGATGGGCAGGCCGTGGGTGTCCCAGCCGGGGACGTAGGGGGCGCAGTACCCGGTCATGTTCCGGTACTTGACGATGATGTCCTTCAGGATTTTGTTCAGCGACGTGCCGATGTGGATGTTGCCGTTGGCGTACGGGGGGCCGTCGTGGAGCACGAATTTGGGCTTGCCCGCGTTCTTCTCCATCAGCTTGCGGTAAGTTACCCTGGTCCAGCTGGGGTTGAGCAGCTCCGGCTCGCGCTTGGGCAGGCCCGCCCGCATGGGGAAGCCTGTTTTGGGCAGGTGGATGGTTTGGTTGTAGTCCATGGTAGTTTCTCCTTTATCGTGGTGTTTGCCCTCGCCGGGCGGGCGTTCCTTTTTCTTGAAAGAAAAAGGAACCGAAAAAGAACTTGAACCGCGAAACTGCGTTTCGCTCTGGGGGTTATCTGATGGGGCGCAAAGCTTATCTGCGCTCGTTGCTCCGGCCCAGCAGATAATCGGTGGTGACGTCATAATAGTCTGCCATTCGGTACAGAACAGAGGCAGTCGGTTCCCGTTTGCCCTGTTCATAATGGCAATACGCACTCATACTGATGTCCAACGCAACGGCAACCTGTTCTTGTCGAAGGGTTCTTTCCTTCCGAAGCTCCTTTAATCGTTCTGCTAATTTCATAATAACCCCCTTGACAGGATTTTTCTGAAATGTTATAATCGGACTAGTTCAAATGAAAAGTTAAAAGGGCGTGAAAACATGGATGACATACTCGATATGCTGGCACAAGAGATAGAGCGGAGCGCGTTTCCCTGCTGTTTCGCAAAATCGGAATACCGCCAAAACCAGCGATATGCGTTGGAGCATTTCCAGTGGTTAGAGGCGCATTTGGGGGAGGAAGAAAAGGACCATTTGGAAAAAGCCCGTGCGGCAGACCTGTGCCTTGATACATTGGAGCGGCAGGCGATCATGCGCACCGCCCTGGCCCTGGGGATTCGCCTGGCCCTTTGCTGTTAAGCAAAAACGCCCCTGTCCCCCATAGGAGACAAAGGCGCAAACCCCTGCGGTACCACTCCCGTTCCGTACATCGTACGGCACTCGTGCGTTCTGTAACGGGAACCCCCGGCGGAGCCTACTGGCAGACAGCGTTCGGTCCGCGGCTCGCAGGTGATCTTCACCGGGGCCGTCCCGCCGCCCTCCCACCAATGCGGGCGGCTCTCTGAGAGACAGTGTGCCGGGTACTCGTCCTGTTCACAGCCGTAGTTGGTATAGCGCCCGCCCCGTTGGAGCGGACGCTATTTATATTATAGGCCAAACCGGGATTTGTCAACCGTTTTTCGCGGAAAAGATGCACAAGGTTTTTCTGTTCCGCCCCGCCGCTTGAAATGAGGTTCTAATTTACAGCTCTCCTCTTTGTAACAAGGGGGATTATGACAGACGCGGCGATCCCCAGCAGGATCCCGGCCAGAAATACGCACGCCCAGATGAACGGGCCCTGTGTGTGGTAGCCATCGGAGATGGGGATATCAAAGATCTCGCCGCAGAAAAAGCCGATCAAATACCCCGCCAGCGTGCCGAGCACGGTCCATTTCGCGCCCAAGGCCCCGGCAATGATCACCGCAATCAGCCCCACGAGGAACAGGTCAAAGGGCCAGCCACTCATCCCATGCAGGCCAAACAGGGGAAAGCGGACAAGAAGCCATTCCGCCATCAGTATGGCCGCGCCGCCCAAGAGCAGTATAAGCCTTTTTTTCAGGTTCATGAGATCCGCTCCTTTCATTTCAATGAAAAACGCGCCCGCCCCGATGGAGCGGGCGCTGTTTATTATATGATAGGCGAAACGGAGGGATCTGTCAACCGTAGGTTTTATTGTGCCCCGCCCTGGACGGCCTGGGCGTACCGTTCCACCGCCTGGGAGGCCATGCGCAGGGGGTCCTCCCCCTTTTTCAGCTTCAGGGTCAGGGCGGGCTTGTCGCTGGGGGAGAACATCATCCGGCCCGGGTACTGCTGGGCCAGCGCGGAGACGGCTTCCAGCTCCACCTTGTCCAGCACAAAGCACAGGCTCTCGGCCTTTTGGGTGATCTCGATGATGGCGCAGGCCGCCGCCTGCCCCCGGAGCAGGGCCACGGTAATCAGGTTGTTCACCGGGCGTGGCGGGTCGCCGAAGCGGTCGATCAGCTCGTCGGTCATGTCGTCCGCGTCGTCGGAAGTGCGGATGCGGGCGATACGGCGGTACAGGTCCATCCGCTGGCCCGCGTCGGGGACGTACCGGTCCGGGATGGAGGCGGGGACGGTGAGGTCCACCGCGCACTCGGGGAGGGGCTGGGGCTTCTCGCCCTTTTCCTCCAAGACCGCCTCCTCCAGCAATTTCAGATACAGGTCATAGCCCACGCTCATGAGGAAGCCGGACTGCTCCGGCCCCAGCAGGTTGCCCGCTCCCCGGATCTCCAGAT
Organism: Oscillospiraceae bacterium; assembly: GCA_910575695.1. Classification (GTDB taxonomy): domain Bacteria; phylum Bacillota; class Clostridia; order Oscillospirales; family Oscillospiraceae; genus Enterenecus. Next base: position 322,584 of record CAJTGJ010000001.1, read on the forward strand.
CCCGCATGGCGATTTTAAAGCCGGAGCCGAATTCGGCGTACTCCCGGATGGCGGACAGGCGCTTGGCGGCAATCTCGGTGAGCACCTTGCCCTGCCGGTAGGTCATGTAGGCGTAGGCCCGCCGGGGGGAGCGGCCCACCCGGCCCCGGATCTGGTGGAGCTGGGCCAGCCCCATCTTGTCCGCGTCCTCAATGATGAGGGTGTTCACGTTGGCGATGTCAATGCCCGTCTCGATGATGGTGGTGCACACCAGAATGTCCACCTCGCCGTCGGACACCCGGGTCATCACGTCGTTCAGCTCGTCCTGGCTCATCTTGCCGTGGCCCACGGCAATCTCCACGTCCTCCCCCAGCATCTCCTTGATGTGGGCGGCGGTGCGCTGGATGGTGTCCACCCGGTTGTGGAGGTAGTACACCTGCCCGCCCCGCTCCAGCTCCCGGCGCATGGCGTCCGCGAGCACCGACCAGTCGTGCTCGAGCACGTAGGTCTGCACCGGCTGGCGGCTGGCGGGGGGCTCCTCGATGGCGGACATATCCCGAATCCCGGACAGGGCCATGTTCAGCGTCCGGGGGATGGGGGTGGCGGACAGGGTGAGCACGTCCACCTGCTTGGACATTTCCTTCAGGCGCTCCTTGTGGGTGACGCCGAAGCGCTGCTCCTCGTCTACCACCAGCAGCCCCAGGTCCTTGAAATGCACATCTTTCTGGAGCAGGCGGTGGGTGCCGATGAGCACGTCCACCGAGCCGTCCTCCACCCCGGCCAGGGTCTTTTTCATCTGGGCGGGGGTGCGGAAGCGGCTCACCATGTCAATCTCCACCGGGTACTTGGCGAACCGGCCCCGGGCGGTGAGATAATGCTGGCGGGCCAGCACGGTGGTGGGCACCAGAATCGCCGCCTGCTTGCCGTCCAGCACGCACTTCATGACCGCCCGCATGGCCACCTCGGTTTTGCCGTAGCCCACGTCGCCGCACAGCAGGCGGTCCATGGGCCGGGGGGCCTCCATGTCCCTCTTGATTTCCCGGATGGAGCGCAGCTGGTCCTCCGTCTCGTTGTAGGGGAAATCGTCCTCGAACTCCTTCTGCCAGGGGCTGTCGGCGGCGAAGGCGTACCCCGGCTGGCGCTGGCGCTGGGCGTAGAGCTGGATCAGGCCCTTGGCCAGGTCCTTGACGGCCTTCCGGGTGCGGGCCTTGGCCTTCTCCCAGTCGGCGCCCCCCAGCTTGGACAGCTTTTTCTTTTCCGGGTCATCCCCGCCGCCGATGTACTTGGCGATGGCGTCCAGCTGGGTGGCGGGGACGTACAGGGTGTCCGTCCCGGCGTAGGCCAGCTTCACGTAGTCCTTTTCCACCCCGTCCACCTGCATCTTCACCATGCCCACAAAACGACCGATGCCGTGGTTCTCGTGAACCACCAGGTCGCCGGGGACTAAATCGGTGAAGGAGTCCACCTTCCGGCGGTCCGCGGCGTGTTTCAGGCGCTTGCCCTTTTTGCGGGGCTCGTTCCCGCCCTCAGTGAGCACGGCGTAGGGACAGCCGATATAGTCAAACCCGGCGGACAGCCCGCCCACGGCGATGGTGATGCCCCCGGACTGGGGGAGCTCGTGGAGCTGGAAGTCCACCGCCGAGCGCACCTTCCGCTCCCGGAGCATGGATTGCAGGTTCAGCGCCCGCTGCTCGCTGCCCACCAGCACCACCGTTCCGGTGTTGGCGCTCTGGAGCTGGGCCAGGTCGGACGCCGCCGCGTCCAGGCTGGCCCCGAAGGAGGGGAGCTGGCGGCCCTGGGCGATGATGATCTCCCGGGGCGGCAGGGGGGCGGCGGAGGTGGTAAAGGAGTCCAGAAAGCACAGGGCGTGGTTGGAAAGTACGGCCATCAGATCATCCATCCCGGCGGCAAAGACGGCGTGCCTGCCGTCCACCGCGCCGTTTTCGATGAGCGTCTTTACGTCCTCCCCCAACTGCCACAGCCAGTTTTTCGCCCGTTCCGCCACCCGGCTGGATTCGGACAGGCACACGATGGCGTCCGGGGGCAGGTGGTGGGCGGCAGTGGCCAATTTAGAATAGCGGGCGGGGAGCTGCCGGTCGCCCAGCCGTTCCCACTGGCCATTTTCACCCTTTACGGGCAAAAGCTCGCTGACAGGGAGGAATACCGCCCGGTCCAGACGGCCCGCCCGCCGCTGGGAGGCAGGATCGAACAGGCCCATGGAATCCACGTCCTGGTCCCAGAATTCCACCCGGACGGGGTTGTCGAAGCCGGGGGAGTACACGTCCAGGATGCCCCCCCGCAGGGCGAACTGGCCCACGCCCTCCACCTGCTGGCAGCGGGTATAGCCCAGGGCGGCAAGGCGGTCGGCCAGCTCGTCCAGGTCGTAGCTCCCGGTGATTTCCACCGTGACTGCGTGGGCGTCCAGCTCCTCGGGGGGCAGGGTGCGCTGGAGCAGGCCCTCTGCCGTGGCGGCGATGAGCTTCGCTTTGCCTTGAGCCATGGCGTGGAACGCGGCAAGGCGCTGGTGCTCCCACTGGCGGGAGGCCACCGCCCCCTCGTGGAACAGGAATTCCCGGGCGCAAAGCATGGCGGCTGGAGTGCCGGTGAGGGCCTCCACGTCGGCGGCTAAGCGGGCGCACTCGGCCTCGTCGGCGCACACCAGCACCACGGGGGCCTTGAGACGGGACAGCAGACCCGCGGCGAAGTGCGCCCGGTGGACCGGCGACAGGCCCGACACCTCCACCGGGGAGCGCCCCCCCTCCAGGGCGGCTTCCAGGCGGAGGTACTCCGGCACCTCTTTTAAAATGTCCAAAAGCAGTTTCATGGCGTGACCTCAGGTTGAGAAATTTGGAGGATCGCAACGTGGGGAAGGAGCCGGAAAAGCCTTCCCCCTTCCAGGGGGAAGGTGGCACGGCGAAGCCGTGACGGATGAGGGTGGGGACGTACAACGCAGAGCACAGTTCCATTCTGCGCCGCTTTCGCTCCCCCTCATCCGCCCCCTTCGGGGGCACCTTCCCCCCAGAGGGGGGAAGGCTTGGTGGGAGCCCTTCTCATTTGCGGTTGTCACTGCGGCCCAGCAGGTAATCGGTTGTCACGTCAAAATAATCCGCTAACGCCATCAAATGTGGAATATCTGGATAGTTTCTTCCCTTTTCATAGGTGTAAACAGAGTATCTTTTTACACCAATAATTTTCCCAAGTGCTTCCTGTGATAGTCCCTGAGATTGACGAAGCTCTTTGATACGCGCCGAAAATTTTTCCATGAGTGATACCTCATTTCTATTGACACGTAGACAAGAACCTGCTATACTGTGTGTAGACATGAGTAATACATAACAGGGGGAATCATCGTGTCGGAAATTATGAATGAGCTTTATTATATGATAACGGAGCGAATCGGTCAACAAAGTATGCAGGACAAGGAATTGACACTGCTGATGGCCCGGAAATGTGCGTTGGCAGACGAAATCATATTTCGTCTTGGAAGGGATGGGGAAGATCTGTTAGACGCGCTGACAGAGCTGGAGTCCAAGATAGAAACCATCCACGACAAAGCGCTTTTTCAAGAGGCTCTCCATCTCGGAACGCGGATCTCCTTCAGTTGAAGCGGTTCATGGCCTTCTGCGGGCCGTCCCTGAGGTAGCATTCCACGGCGTCCGCCGCCCGTTTGACGGTTTCGTCCATCACCTTTTTGTCCTCGCCCTGGAATTTGCCCAGCACCCAGTCCGCCATGTCGTAATCCGGGTGGGGTTTTTCCCCTACCCCTACCTTTACGCGGGGGAACTGGTCGGCGCCCAGGTGCTGGATAATGCTTTTCAGCCCGTTGTGCCCCCCGGCGGAGCCGCCGGTGCGGATGCGCAGCTTGCCCAGCGGCAGGGATACGTCGTCGGAGATCACCAGCACATGATCGGGGGGGATTTTATAGAACCGCGCCGCCTCTCCCACCGCCTCGCCGGACAGGTTCATGTAGGTGGTGGGCTTCATCACCAGCACCCCCTGCCCGCCGAGCTCGGCGGAGGCGGTGAGGGCCTTGAATTTGAGGCGCTGGATGGCGAAGCGGCCCCGGCGGGCCAGCTCGTCCGCCGTCAGGAAGCCCGCGTTATGGCGCGTGTTTTCGTATTGACCGCCGGGGTTGCCCAGGCCCACCACCAGCCAGGATACGGGCGCTTTTTTTTGAAACAGCATAGGGACACCTCACAAGGGCTTGAATAGGATGGCAGAAATGGACATAACCGCCCCGGGGCACTGCCCCGGAGCGGGATTTTTTTGATATCGCGGTCAGGACCACAACTTGGACACGGAGCGCTCCTCGTAGATGCGCTCAATGGCCTCGGCAAACAGGTGGGCCACGGACAGGTGTTTGATTTTGGGGCAGATTTCAGCCAGGTCGCTCCGGGGCTGGATGGTGTTCAGGAATACCACCTCGTCCAGCTCGGACTGGTTGATGCGCTCGATGGCGGGGCCGGAGAGCACCCCGTGGCTGGCGCAGGCGGTGACGGACTTGGCGCGGCCGATCTCCACCAGGGCCTGGGCCGCGTGGCACAGGGAGCCGCCGGTGTCCACCATGTCATCCAGCAGGATGACGTTTTTGTCGGTGACGTCGCCGATAATGTTCATGACCTCGGAGGAATTGGCTTTCTGGCGGCGCTTGTCCACGATGGCCAGGGGCATATCCAGCTTCTGGGCAAAAGCCCGGGCCCGGGCCACGCTGCCCACGTCGGGGGAGACCACCACCGTCTCGCTGTGGACCGGGGCGAAGCGGCGGAAGAAGTGGTTCACAAACACCGGCGAACCCAGCAGATTGTCCACGGGGATGTCGAAAAAGCCCTGGATCTGGTTGGCGTGGAGGTCCATGGTCAGCACCCGGTCGGCGCCCGCCCGGGTGATGAGGTTGGCCACCAGCTTGGCGGAGATGGGGTCGCGGGGTTTGGTCTTGCGGTCCTGCCGGGCGTAGCCGAAGTAGGGGATCACGGCGGTGATCCGCCCGGCGGAGGCCCGCTTCAGCGCGTCGATCATGATGAGAAGCTCCATCAGGTTGTCGTTCACCGGGGTGCTGGTGGATTGGACGACAAACACGTCGGAGCCGCGGACGGTCTCATAAATGGAGACAAAATTCTCGCCGTCGGAAAAAGCGCCAGTCTCGGCGTTGCCCAGGGGGATGCTCAGCTCCCTGCAAATGTCTTGGGTCAGGGCCCGGTTGGAGCTGCCGGAGAAGACTTTCAAATCCTTGCCGTGTGAGATCATAATGCGCGACTTCCTCTCTTTCACAATCAAGTGTGGTGATTATATGAACGGTTTTCAGCACAAAAGTATGTCAGGATGGCGCAAACAGCCGTCTGAAACGATTATATCAGACAAGCGGAGTTTTTGAAAGTGTTTTTCACGATTTGCGAAAAATATCCCATTTCACCAAAAAAATATCGAAAAAAAGGGGAAAAGCAGTGAAAACGGCAGAGAGCAGGGGTCAGATCCGGGTGGGGGCGGGCAGCCAGCGCTGGAGCCGCCGGGTCTGGTAGAGGTGGATCACTTCCACGGTGGCGCAGAATTTGTCCGCCATGTTCACCACCAGGGCCTCCCGGCACCGGGGCAGATGGACCGCCAGGGGGAACATATGGGAGACGATGGCGTTGCTCTCCTTGTCGGACAGGTCGGGACACAGGGCCTGGGCGTTGCGCAGGGCAAATTCGGGGTGGTCCAGGCACTGGTTGCCGGGGTGGGCGGCAGGGTCGGCGGGGTCATACAGGTACAGATCATGGAGCAGTCCCGCCCGGGCGGCGGCACGGAAATCCCAGCCAAAATACCGGGCAAGCCGGAAGGCCACATAGGATACAAAGAGGGAGTGTTCATAGCAGGTGATGGAGAAGTGGTGCCGCCACTGCTTCATGGAGCTGACCTCCCGGCTGTCCAGGAGGGAGCCGACGCATTTGAGGAAAGCGGCGGTATTCAAATCGTGTTTTTCCAGTTTGGACAAGAAAAAGAACTCCTTTCAGCTTCAAAGACAGATGGATTGGGGAAGAAATGACATATGCGGAACGTTCCGCGGCGGGACGGTCTGCCGGGGGTTTTTCTGCGGGCCAGTCAAGGCTGCGGGGCGCTGGAGGCTGGCCTGTCGGTCAACCCCCGGCAGGCCGTCCCACCGCTGGATTGGCGAAGGAGCGCACCAGCCAGCACCGAGGGCGGTAAGTCCCGCCGCAGGAGGCGCAGGCCGTGGACCCCGCCCTATTTCAGTGCCCGCAAATGGGCGGCAGCAGAAATAGGGGGGAATACATCCCGACCCCGCGCGCCGGAAACCCTCCAACACATCTCCCGTATAGAGCACCCCCGTAAATCAAGGGGGTTCTTAGGGGGAGGCCCGGCCTGAGGACGCGAAGCGTCCGGCCGGCGGGCATCCCCCTAAGCGTCCTTTTGGTTACTTTTCCCACGCGGGAAAAGTAACGTCCCGCAGATTTATTATAGCAGGGCGGATCGGGTTTGTCAGCCGTCTTTTGCAAAAATTAATCGGAAAGTTTAGAAAAATTTTCCAGCACTTGACGGCGGCATCCTTCTATGATATCATAACTGTACTAAGACATACAATACAATTAGTACAAAAATGGAAAGGAGGCGGGGCCATGCTCAGCCTGAATTACCGGGACGGCCGCCCCATCTATGAGCAGGTGCGGGACGGGCTGCGCCGTCTGATTATCACGGGGGCCATCCCGCCGGGGGATAAGCTGCCCTCGGTGCGGTCCATGGCGGGGCAGCTTGCCATCAACCCCAACACCATCCAGAGGGCCTATGAAGCCTTGGAGCACGAGGGCTACGCCTACTCGGTGCCCGGAAAGGGGAGCTTTGCCGCCCTGCCCCAGGACGTCACCGGCAAGCGGCGGGAGGAGCTGCTGGCCAAGCTGGACGCTATCGTCCAGGAGCTGGTCTACCTGGGCATGACCCCGGCGGAGCTGGGGGAGCGGTGCGCGGCCTGGAAGGAGGATGCGAAATGATCGAGGTCAAGAACGTGGTCAAGAGCTTTGACGGCTTCCATGCCCTGGACGGGCTGACCATGACGGTTCCCAAGGGGGCCATCTATGGGCTGGTGGGCCCCAACGGGGCGGGCAAATCCACCATCCTGCGCCACCTGTGCGGGGCCTACCGGCAGGATTCCGGCGATATTCTGCTGGAGGGCGCGCCCATCTATGAAAACCCCGCCGCGAAGCGGCGCATGGCGGTGATTCCCGACGAGCTGTACTATTTCGGCTCCGCCTCCACCCGGGATATGATGAAGTTTTACAAGGGGATCTATCCCAATTTCGATGTGGAGCGGTACGCAAGGCTGAAAGAGGCATTCCCCGAGGTGGACGAGAAACGGGCCATACGCCGCCTGTCCAAGGGGATGCAGAAGCAGTCCGCCTTCTGGCTGGCCCTGAGCTGCAAGCCGGATTACCTGCTGCTGGACGAGCCGGTGGACGGGCTGGACCCGGTGATGCGGCGGCAGGTGTGGTCCCTGCTCATGGGGGACGTGGCCGAGCGGGGTGCCACGGTGCTGGTGTCCTCCCACAACCTGCGGGAGCTGGAGGACGTGTGCGACCATGTGGGCATTCTGAGCCACGGCAGGGTGGCGCTGGAGCGCTCCCTCAGCGAATTGCAGGGGGGCACCGTCAAGCTGCAAATCGCATTTCAGGCCGAGACGCCGCCGGAGCTGCCGGAGGACCTGCACATTGTCCACACCAGCCATGTGGGGCGGGTGTACACCTATATCGTCCGGGGGACGGCGGAGGAGGTCACGGCGAAATTCAAGCCGCTGGACCCTCTCTTCGCCGACGCGCTTCCCCTGACCCTGGAGGAGATCTTTATCTATGAAATGGGAGGTGAGGACTATGCGGTCCGGGACATCGTTCTTTGATTGGACGGTTTTCAAGAAAACCATCTGCCGCTTCTGGCCTTTGTGGGGGGCGTACTCCGCCATCTGGCTGGTGGCGCTGCCCCTGAACGGGCTGATGCTGCTGCGCATGGACAACTACAGTCTCAACGACTACGGCAGCTATATGGAGGGCTTCGCTTTTAGCCAGGTGCCCTCGGCGGCGGAGATCGCGCTCCAGCTGGCGGCGGTGTTCGGTGTGCTGTGCGCCATGGCGGTGTTCAGCCACCTGTACAACGCCCGGTCCGCCAACCTGTTCGGCTCCCTGCCCATACGGCGGGAGGGGCTGTTCCTCACCCATTACCTGGCGGGGCTGGCCTTCCTGGTTGTTCCCAACCTGGTGATTTTCCTGCTCACCCTTCTGGTGGAGCTGGCGGGGGGCGTGGTGTGCTGGCAGGGGCTGGGCTTCTGGCTGGCGGTAAGCTGCGGGGAGGGGTTCTTCTTCTACTCCCTGGCGGTGTTCTGCGGAATGTTTACCGGGCACATCCTGGCCCTGCCCGCCTTTTATATCATATTCAACTTTATTGTCATGGGCGTCACGGAACTGCTGTCCGTTGTGTTCCGGGCGTTTTATCACGGCTTTGCCGGTTTTGCCGGCGGCGTGTATGAGGTGGTGAACTGGTTTACCCCGATCGTGTGGCTGGAGGGGGCGGTGGAGAGCTATACCCGGATGTTCCAGGACTCCACAACAGATTCCGTCCTGAGCGGCGGACAGCGGGTGCTGGTGACGGAGGGCCTGGGCGCGGTGGGCATTTACGCCCTGGCGGCCCTGCTGCTGACGGTGTGCGCGTTCTTCCTCTACCGCGTCCGGCGGCTGGAGAGCGCCGGGGACGTGGTGTCCGTCCGGGCCATGCGCCCGGTGTTCAAGTACGGCGTGGCCCTGTGCGCGGGGCTGGCGCTGGGCATGGCTACCGTCATGTTCACCGGCGGCGGGGAAATTATGCTGATGATTGCCATTGTGGTCTGGTGCGTGATCGGGTATTTCGCGGCGGAAATGCTGCTGCAAAAATCCTTCCGGGTGTTCGGCGCGTGGAAGGGAGGGTTGGCGGTGGCGGCGGTGTTCATCGCTATGTTCCTGGTGGTGGGCCTGGATCTCACCGGGTTTGAGACCCGTGTGCCCGACCCGGACCAGGTGGACAGCGTGTCTGTGTCCGGCCTGGAGGTGATGTATCTTCAGGACGACGGGGACGAGTTCAGGGGTTCGTTCAGCGACCCGGAGCTGATCCGGCTGATTACTGTCATCCACCAGGAGGCCGTGGCCCAGCGGGACGAGGAGCGGGAGACCCAGGCCAGGCTCGGGGGCGGCAGCACCAGCCTGTATGTGACCTATACCCTGAAAAACGGGAGCACAATGTCCCGGCGGTACACCATGGTGTGGGTCCAGCCCGGCGAGGTGGACCAGGAGGGCGCCGCCGCCTGGGCGCTCCAGCAGATCTATGACAATCGGGAGCTGTGCTGGCAGATGTACGGCTTCGACCGGCTGGAGGCGTATCTGGCGGAGGGCGGACGGCTGGAGTGCGCCGCGCGGGGGTATGACGAATACGCCGGCGAGCGGGAGGATGCCGTCTGGTATGCCGGGGACGCGCCCGCCCTGCTGGCGGCGGTGAAGGAGGACTTCTTTGCCGGACGGCTCGGCGTGCGGCGGGTGACCAAAGACAAGTGGGCAAGCAACGAGCCGGACAAGGCCCTTTGCTTCCGCTCGGACAGCCAGGGGGATGAGGGGGGCTATTATATCCGCATTGCCCTGAGCGATACGGCCACCAGCACTTTGGCGGCGATGGAGGAGCTGGCGGACCGGGCGGTGACGTTTGATACGCAGAGCGATCCGGAGGGCTATCGGGAGTGATGATCTCCTGGAAAGCCTCTTGAATCGGGATGGATTTCGAGGACTGACCAAAGGCGCCGGGGTTGCTCCCGGCGCCTTTTTTTGCTATAATAGAGGGTAGGGAAACAGACCGGCGGCAGGCAGGGAGGGCCAGCTTCAAGTTTCTTTTTGCCCCGCTTTTTCTTTGAAAAAAAAGCGGGCCGCCGGCGGCAAAATGATAAGGAGGTCAGGCTATGCCGGGGAAAGAGGAATTTATCGAAATCTATACCGAGCACATCCACCGGGAGGGCAGCGGGGAGCTGCTGGACTACCTGCAAAACAAAAGCGACTTTTTCACCGCCCCAGCGTCCGCCCGGTTCCACGGGGCCTACGCCGGGGGGCTGTGCGACCACAGCGTCAACGTGTTCCGGTGCCTGGAGGCCTATCTGGCCCGGGAGCGGGTCAGGGAGGTCTACGGGCTGGACTACCCCATGGAATCGGCGGCCATCGCCGCCCTGCTCCATGACCTGTGCAAGATCGGGTGCTATAAGGCGGGCACCCGGAACGTGAAGGACGACGCCACCGGCAAATGGGAGAAGGTGCCCACTTTCTTCTATGAGGATAAGCTCCCCTACGGCCACGGGGAGAAGTCGGTGTACATCATCTCGGGTTTTATGCGGCTCACCCGGGAGGAGGCCATGGCCATCCGCTGGCACATGGGCTTCTCCGGCCCCGAGGACGACCGCACCGTGGGGCAGGCCCTCCAGCAGTACCCGCTGGCCTTCGCTCTGGCAACGGCGGATATGGAGGCGTCGTATTTTTTGGAGGGAAAATGAGAGCGCCCCTCCCTGCTTTGCGGGGAGGGGTTCGTTTTGCCATGGCGGCAGTGGAAGCGTTGTGTTGTTTGGAGAGGAAGGCATGGAAGTATACAGCGCTTAGAAAAAATACAGGGAACAAGATATGGTTATTATTGACAATGCTTTTGTGTTGTGATAGGATAAAAATGTAAAATCATACAAAGCAGAAAACGGCTCCATTCTGAAAGGAGGCTCCCCCATGCGCAAGACGGCAGAAGACCACCCCCTGCTCACTGCGGCCATGATCCTGCTCGCGGCGCTCAACTGCGTCATGTACGCGGCACTGTACGGCGCGAACCAGGCGGCCCGCCAGCTGCAGGATGTGGCCAGCGTGGAGGGCACCTATGGCAGCCTTCCTATGGATATGCCCGGGCCGATGATTTACTATGTTTTTGACAAAGGGGCCTATACCCTCTACCGCCAGGGGGAGCAGCCCATGGAGACCGGGGTCTATGCACAGGAGGGGGAGACTGTCACGTTAAGCGGTGAAGCCGGGACCCGGCCCCTGCTGATCAAGGGTCAGGCCCTCTATGAGTTTGACCGGGAACGGGGTCAGTGGGTCCGGTATGTCCGGCACAGCGGCAGGCCCTATTATATCACCCCTGTGGAGCCATCAGAGTGACGATGGAACAGCCCCGCCGCAGACGCGGCGGGGCTGTTTTGTTACTTCTGGAGCTTGCTGAAGGCGCCGGAGTTCATGGACACGGTGAGCTCGCCCGGCTCATCCTCGCCGGTGTAGCCCTTTTCAAATTTAACCGTGCCCTGGGCCGCGGCAATTTCGTAGATGGGGGAATAGTCGCTGGAGCGGTCGGTGGGCTTCGCGCCCCACTCCTCCGCCATGTCCCAGGTCAGGGTCTGGTAGTCCACCCCGTTATAGGTCATCTTGAAATTCTCCGCCGCGTCCTTGCGCACGTTCACCAGGCACACCACGCCCTCGGTCTTGGACATCTTTTCCTCCTCGGAGAAGTCCACGCCGTCCTCGCCCTTAAAGTTCTTCTGGAACGGCACCCACACCGTCACCCAGAACTCGTTGCCGGAGCCCTCGCCCTTGCTGATGGTGTAGTAGCAGCCTACATACTTGGCGTCCTCTCTGATCTCGTTCTGGGAGCCGGTGAACTGCACGTTCCAGCCCCAGCTTTCCATCTCAGCGGTGGTGGTCTGGCCCAGCACGACGGTGTGGTCGTCAAAGCCCATCTCCATGGGCATATCCGGCTTGGAGACGCCAATGCCGAGACTGCTCAGGGCGTCGCAGGAGGTAAGGCCCAGCACCATGACCAGGGACAGGGCCAGCAGGGTGATGCGCTTGATCGGTTTCATATGATTCTATCGCTCCTTGTTTTTGTTTTGGGACCGGGCAAAGTCCGGACCCATTCCTTTATCGGTTACAGAACAGAAAAAATAAGGTCAAAACATCCAGAAAAAGGGAAAAAAAGAAAATTTGAGAAAATCTTAAGAAACAATTAATCATGTACTAAAAAATGCGGGGCAGTCACTTGCGTCAGGGCGGGGAGAGGGCGCGGCCATGCTGTGCCGCGCCCTGTTGTCAATATATCCCGTCCAAAATCCCGATGGCCTGGGCCACGGCGTGCTCGTCACAGTGCCCCAGCACCCGCGCGCCCCAGTCCCGCACCTCCCGGGCGCAGTTGGCCGGGGCGAAGGGGATGGCGCTCAGCGCCAGCATGGGGATGTCGTTCTGATTGTCCCCCATGCAGTACAGGCGCCCCGGGGCAATGTGCAGAAGCTCCGCCGCCTTTGCCGCCATGGCCCCCTTGTGACAGCCCTTGGCGGTGAGCTCCAGCAGGTAGCGGTTGGAGAAAATGGCCTCGTAGTGCTCCCCCCAGCGGGCCAGGAGGCGGGCCTGCACCGCCTTTAAACAGGACTCGTCCTGCTCCAGGATGACCTTTGTCCAGGGGGTGGGCATTTCCGGGATGGGGGCGGCGCGGTAAGGGCTGGCTACCTTGGCCAGGTGGGCCTGGGTGACGTAGTTGGGGTTGTGGACGTAGATGTCCTCGCCGTGGTACGCCTCAAAAGCCAGCGCGGGGAACTCCCGGCACAGCTCCGCCAGGCGGGCGGGGGTGCCGTGCTCCAGACAGGTCTGCACCAGGTAGGCGTCCGTCTCGTAATCGAACAGGGCCGCGCCGTTGGACAGCACCACTGGGGCGTTGAATTCCAGGCGCTCCCTTTCAATCTGGGGGGTAAAGGTGCGGTGGGCCCGTCCGGTGGCGATGGAGAAGCGCCCGCCGTTTTCGATGAAATAGCGGATGGCGGCGTGGTTCTCGGGGGAGACGGTGTGGGCGCTGTTATATAAAGTGTCGTCGTAGTCGGTGTAAAACAGCACGCCGTCGAATTTGCCCACAAAAATCAGTCCTTACGTTAAATCTTCCCCGTTGAGGAATTTGCTCAGGGGTTTCATCAGCGCCGCGCACACCACCACGGCCAAGAGGGTGCTGGGGAGCATATAGCCGCCGTTATACAGCGCGGAGTAGAAGAAGGGGGAGGTCATGGTCAGGCCCATGAACTCCTCGGGCATCCACTCGGCGTAGACGGTGACGCCGCTGATGTAGTGCACCACGAACCGGGCCGCGCCCGCCACCAGCGCCGCCACGGGGGCAAGGCTGGCTTTGCGCTTGAACAGTCCGGCCAGTCCCACCATGGCATAGGCGCCGGTATAGTCGAACACGATGGAAACCCAGCTGATCACAAAGCTGTCCAGGCCCAGGAAATACTTCAGCGTGCCGAAGGCCAGACCGGCGACGATACCCCAGCCCGCCCCCCAGCGCACGGCGAACAGGATGATGGGGATCATCGCCGCGCTGATGGAGCCCCCCTGGAACCACAGGTCCAGCTCCACAAAGGTGAGCGCGTAGGCCAGCGCGATGCTGACCGCCCCCTCGCAGAGCATACGGGTGGTCTGGTTCACATTCTTCATTGTCGTTTCCTCCTGAAATAAGTATACCGCAATGCAAACGGTGCAATGCGGTAGCGGGAGAATCGACAACGGCGCGGACGGGCATAAGCCCGCCCTGTCGAATACACTTCCTACGCCGGCATTACCCGGATCAGGTTTTAGGGACCGGGAGGGCATTGGCCTCCACATCTCAGCCGGAATTGCATCCAGCGCCCCTGTGATATTCCATTTACGCTGCGGCTGCGTTTATTTTAGTCGAAAGCGGGGGCGCTGTCAAGAGCGGAGGCGGACGGGGCGGAAATCAGCCCCGCGGAGTAATTCCGCGCCAGCAGATGCGCTGAAATTGGGATGCAATTTTTGGAAGTTTTGCCGGAAACGCTGGAAAACGCGGCGTTTTTTTCCCTGATTCGCCAATATTCAACAAGATGCGCCAAAAGGTGCGGCAGGTTTGGGCAGGTTTTCAAAAATGGGGGCTTGACGCGGGAGGAAAATAGGTGTAGGATATGGCCTGTAACCAAATTGTAACTCTTTCCGTTTTTTTAACTGAAGATAGCTTGCCCCATTCAGCAAAATCTCAACAGGAGGGAACATTGTGAAGCACACCCGCGACAACCGCAGGCCGGATCAGGCCGCGGCGGAGAAAGACGCCCCCGCCGGCGAGAGCGGCGCGAAGGAGATCACCGGGGGCCGGCCGTCCGGCCAGGCCCGCTCATGGAAGCAGTATATCGAGCAGACCATGCCGGTGCAGGAGCCGGCCAAGGCTGAGGACAACGGGCCGTCCGGCCAGCCCCGGCAGAATGCCCCCGACATCAAGGAGGAGGCCGGGAAGCTGTGGAACCGCTTCGCCCAGTGGGCGGAGGAGTTCGGCAGGAGGGCCGGGGCCAACGCGGCGGCGCTCCGGGGCCGGTGGAATGGCTTTGCCGGCGGCTGGAGGAAGCTGGGCCGGAACACCGCGAGGATCCGGAACGTGGTGGCCCGGCACCCTGTCTCCCCGCTGCTGTACGCCACGGTGCTGGCGGTGGGCATCGGCGTGATGGCCTTCAAGGGGACCTACGCCCGGGCCTACGTGATGGAGGTCAACGGCCAGCAGGTGGCCGTGGTATCCGGCAAGGACGAGGCGGACGCCATCCTGGGCAGCGTGGAAAACCGGGTGTCCAGCGTCCTGGGCGAGGAGTACGGCTTTGACGCCAAGGTCACGCTGGCCCCGGTCTACGTGGCCCCCGACGCCCTCAGCGACGCTGACGAGGTGGCCGCCACCCTGTTCGACGAGGCGGGGGCCTATATGACCGCCTACGCCATCTCGGTGGACGGGCAGGAGCTGGGCTATGCCGCCGGCAAGGATGAGCTCTATCAGATGCTGGACGATATCGCCCAGCCCTTTATCCCGGAGAACGCCGTGCGCTATGAGTTCCTGGAGGATGTGGAGGTCTACCCCGTGGAGGTCCCCTCCAACACCCGGTTTGACGAGGACGCCATCCGGGAGCAGCTCAGCGCCCTGAAGGTGGAGAAGGCGGTGTACGAGGTGAAGCAGGGCGACACCTTCAACGCCATCGCCTACTCCCTGGGCATGGACCCCAATGAGCTGTCCATCCTCAATCCCGACGTGATTGTGAATAAGCTGTGGGTGGGCCAGGAGCTGGTCACCCAGCAGGCCGTGCCCCGGCTGTCCGTGCAGGCGGTGGCCGAGGTCACCTATGAGGAGGTCATCCCCAGCCCTGTGGAGTATATTGACAGCGAGGATCTGTACGTGGGCGAAACCGAGGTGAAGGAGCAGGGCGAGGACGGCCTGGCTCAGGTCAGCGCCAAGGTCACCTATATGAACGGCGTGGAGCAGGACCGGGAGGTGCTGGAGACCGCCACGCTGAAGGAGGCCACCACCACCTACACCTACAACGGCACCACCCCCCGGCCCGTCACCGCCTCCAACGGCTATTTCATCTGGCCGGTGCGGGGTACCATCACCTCCAACTTCGGCGGGCGCACCCTGTACGGGAGCTATGACTTCCATCTGGGCCTGGACATCGCCGTCCCCTACGGCACCGGCGTCAAGGCCGCGGACGGCGGCACCGTCATCAAGGCGGGCTGGAACGGGAGCTACGGCAAGCTGGTAGCCATCCAGCACGACAACGGCCTGATCACCTACTACGGCCACAACTCCTCCGTTCTGGTGAACGTGGGCGAGAAGGTGTACCAGGGGCAGATCATCGCCCTGGCCGGGTCCACCGGCAACTCCACCGGCAACCACTGCCACTTCGAGGTCCGGGTGGAGGGCACCAGCGTCAACCCCCGGAACTACCTGCCCTGACCGAACACGATAAGAAATCCGCCCCCGGTGCGCCGGGGGCGGATTTTTTCCCGTTCGTGTGGGTGATGATGGAGCCGGACACGGGTAACTTTACCCCCGGAACTCAATGTGTGTCCCCGCACCGCTCTTTCCCCCAAATTGATTTCCGTGAATTTCACCTGCGGCAGATTGAAATGAAACATTGGCCATGATATGATCAGAACAGCAAATCGGGAGTGAGGAATATAAACGGCGAAAAGGAAGCTGATTCCCATTTAGGCGGTTAGCCACCGCCTGTCCGGCCATTTTGGCGGATGAGGAAATTGGCGGGTATTTGCCGGCACGAAAGGCAAATGGGACAATTCTTTTGACACCCTCGGCAAGGCGGCGGCACTACGGATAGGGAACGGTCCGCGCAGACCGCCACAACATTTTGGGGGCGGGGCGATTTGGCGGAAAGCTTGCAAAATATTCGTGGTGAAATCGAACAAAAATATGAAAAACCCTTGACAAAATCGAACGAATATATTATTATAAGGTACAAGAAAAGAAAAACCCCCGCCGGAAGGGGGGATAGATTCCGGCTTATGGGACAGCCCATCAGGTATGCTGAGGCCAGACACAAAAAGAGGAGGCTTTGAGCAATGAAAACCATCTACGTGACACAGAATCAGTGGCAGAGCCGCACCCTGGACGGACAGCTGGAGCGGGCGGTGGGCGACACCGGACGGATGGGCGTGCGCTGCTTGAGCACCGCCGGACGGCCGGAGGGGGGAGACAAGGTGATCGACCTGTCGGCCTGGAAGGCGGAGAACCTGGTAGAGCTGGAGGAGCCGGAGTCCCAGAGCGGCCTGGGGGAGTACGAGGGCCGGGAGCTGGTGCGCCGCCCCCGCCGCAGGCACGAGGCCGCCCGCAACCGGGCCGAGCTGGCGGCTACGCTGGCGGTGGTGGGGCTGATGGCGGCGCTGATCCTTCGGATTTTGATGTTCTGAGGCGCCAGACTGCGAAATCAAGACGGAAAGCGGGCCGGGAAACCGGTCCGCTTTCATTTATTTTGCAAGAAAAGCGGCATAACAGGTATTTTCCGCTTTACAAATGGGGAAAGCTGTGGTATGCTTCAGTGGCACGTTCCAATAAAGGGGCGTGTCCCGCCTGCTTAGTTTTGGGACAAAGCCCGCTGTACGCGGGGCTTCACCCGCCCATCACCCAGCGGCAGGGAAATCAAATGGAAAGGTGGAACCACCCATGATCCGCAAGGACCAGAAAACGGCCGTGATCGAGGCCAACCGCACCCACGAGACTGACACCGGCTCCCCCGAGGTGCAGATCGCCATTCTCACCGCCCGCATCCAGGAGCTCACCGAGCACCTGCGGGTACACTCCCACGACAACCACAGCCGCCGCGGCCTGTACAAGATGATCGGTAAGCGCCGCAAGCTGCTGGATTATCTGGCGAAGAAGGACATCGAGCGCTACCGCGCCATCATCGCCAAGCTGGGCATCCGCAAGTAAGGTTTCAGCAGGGGCGGCGCGGGTCACCGCGCCGCCCTTGTCCCATGAGGAGGGATACACCCATGGAATTTTTATTGGAAGTTTTGGCGGAAACTATCGGAGAGGTCTTTTTGAACTGCGGTATCGAGGCCTCCGTCGACCATCGCCTTCCCAAGTGGCTGCGTGTCCTCATCCTGGCTGCCACCACACTGGTGTTCGCCGCCGTGTTCGGCATCCTCCTGATCGTAGGCATCGCCGCGCTCAGCCATACGCCGTGGATCTCCTTCCTCCTGTTCGTCCTGGACGGGGGCCTTGTTTTCCTATGTGCCTGCAAGGTCCGCAAGGTCCTGCGCACCCGCAAATAGTCCCATCCACCAAGAGCCGCGCTTTTAGCAGTTGAACATGGGTCCTGGCAACAGCCGGGGCTTATGTTCAAGTGCTAAGAGGTGTCGGCTCAAACGTCTATTTACAAAACGAAAGGAGCAACACCCAATGTCAACTGTCATCACCCACAAGCAATTTCCCAACGAGAAAACCTGGTCCATGGACCTGTGCGGCCGTCCCCTGACCATCAACATGGGCAAGGTGGCCGAGCTGGCTACCGCCTCCGCCATGGTTACCTACGGCGAGACCACCGTGCTGGTGGCCACCACCGTCTCCCCCCGCCCCCGGGACGGCATCGATTTCTTCCCCCTGTCCGTGGACTTCGAGGAGAAGCTGTACGCCGTGGGCCGCATCCCCGGCAGCTTTATGCGCCGCGAGGGCCAGCCCTCCCTGCCCGCCGTGCTGGCCGGACGGGTCATTGACCGCTCCATCCGCCCCCTGTTCCCCTATGACTTCCGCAACGACGTGGTGTGCACCTGCACCGTGATGAGCGTGGACCGGGAGTGCTCTCCCGAGGTCACCGCCATGATCGGCGTGTCCGCCTGCCTGGCCGTGTCCTGCATCCCCTGGGCCGGTCCGATCGGCTGTGTGGAGATGGGCTATATGGACGGGCGGCTGGTGTACAACCCCACCCAGGCCCAGAAGAATGTGTCCCAGCTGGACCTTACCGTGGCCGCTACCGCGGAAAAGGTGATCATGATCGAGGCGGGGGCCAAGGAGCTGCCTGACGACATCATGTATGACGCCATCCTCAAGGCCCACGAGGAGATCCAGAAGCAGGTGGCCCTCATCAATCAGATGGTCAGCGAAGTGGGCCGGGAGAAAATGGCCTACGACCACGCCGCCTTTGACCAGGAGCTGTTCGACAAGATCACCGCCGACTTCCTGGACGAGGCCAGGGCCGCGATGGACACCGATGACAAGAATGTCCGCGAGGAGCGCTGGAACGCCATGATCGAGAAGTGGCACGAGAAGTATCTCGAGGACCACCCCGACATGGACCAGTTCCTGGAGGAGATCACCTACAAGTTCCAGAAGAAGATCGTCAAAACCTGGCTGCTGGAGGGCCACCGGGTGGATGGCCGGGCCAGGAATGAGATCCGGCCCCTGGCCGCCGAGGTGGGCGTATTGCCCCGGGTCCACGGCTCCGGCCTGTTTACCCGGGGACAGACCCAGGTGCTGTCCATTTGTACGCTGAATACCCTCTCCGCCGCCCAGAAGCTGGATACCATCTGGGAGGAGACGGAAAAGCGGTATATGCACCACTACAATTTCCCCGCCTACTCCACCGGCGAGGCCCGGGCCGCCCGGTCCACAAACCGCCGGGAAAAGGGCCATGGCGCTCTGGCGGAGCGGGCCCTGGAGCCGGTGCTCCCCAGCGAGGACGAGTTCCCCTACGCCATCCGGGTGGTGTCTGAGGTGCTCAGCTCCAACGGCTCCACCTCCCAGGGCTCCATCTGCGGCTCCACCCTGGCCCTGATGGACGCGGGCGTACCCATCAAGGCCCCGGTGGCGGGCATCTCCTGCGGCCTGATCCAGGATGACAACGGCGGGTTTACCACCTTTATCGACATACAGGGCGTCGAGGACTTCCACGGCGAGATGGACTTCAAGGTGGCGGGCACCAAGTCCGGCATTACCGCCATCCAGATGGATATCAAGAACGACGGCCTGTCCCACGCCATCATCAGGGAAGCGCTGGAGATTACCAAGGACGCCCGGTTCGCCATCCTGGACGAGATTATGCTGCCCTGCATCGCCGCGCCCCGGCCCGAGGTGAACAAGTACGCCCCCAAGATGATGAGCCTGAAGATCGACCCGGACAAGATCCGGGAGGTCATCGGCAAGGGCGGCTCCGTTATCCAGAAGATCACCGCCGAGTCCGGCGCTCAGATCGACATCGAGGAGGACGGCACCATCCACATCGCCTCCCCCGACGCGGCCTCCTGCGAGATCGCCAAGAAGATGATCGATACCATCGTGTTCGTGCCCGAGGTGGGCTCGCTGTACTACGGCAAGGTGGTGCGCATCCTCCAGTTCGGCGCGTTCGTGGAGCTGGCCCCCGGCAAGGACGGCATGGTTCACATCTCCAAGCTGGCTAACCGCCGGGTGGCCAAGGTGGAGGACGTCATCAACATCGGCGATATGATCTGGGTCAAGGTCACCGATATCGACGAGAAGGGGCGGGTCAACCTGTCCTATAAGGACGCCCTGCGGGAGATTGAGGAGAAAAAGGCCCGGGGCGAGATTGTGAAGTAAAGAGAACAAATCAAAAGACGGGCGGTGTCTGCCGCCCGTCTTTTTTATTTTGCCCTGGGATAGGGATTCCTTTCGTTGGTCAGGCCCAGCAGATAGTCTATGCTGGTGTTGTGGAATAGGGCAAGGGCGATTAAAATTTTTGTGGGAATGTCGTTTTCGCCCGTTTCATATTTGGAATATCCCTGCTGGGACATACAAAGCACCTTTGCAATTTTTTCCTGTGATAAATCGGCGTCTTCGCGCAAATCACGGATTCTTTGATGAAACATGGAATCACCTCATGTTCCAAACTATATCCAAATCTGAAACAGAGTATTTACAATCACTCTGAAACAGTGTAGAATGGAGCGAGGTGGTTTCTATGGCCAAAGGACAAAAGAAAACGGTTTCGATTTTGCTGCCGGAGGAGCTGTACCAGGAGCTGAGCAGACAGGCGGAGGCTTCCTCGCGTTCCCTTTCATCCTATATCCGGGTGGTTTTGACGGCGCATTTGGAATATCTGCGGCGCTTCCGGAAGCTCTGAGGAGGCCGGGAGGTTTTTTATTTTCCAAAAAGGGTTGACAATGGGTGACTATTGTAGTAGTATTGTCTTGGGCTTACTATTGCAATAGTCACGTTTCTGTCCCAACCCCCAAAGGAGGCCGTAAAAATGGAGCGATTGTTTGATTCGGAACTGAAGGTGATGGAGCCGCTGTGGGACGACGGGCCGCAGACCGCCGGGGCGCTGGCCAAGCGGCTGGCGGAATGCTGCGGCTGGAACCGGAACACCACGTACACCGTCATCAAAAAGCTGGTGGACAAGGGGGCCGTGAGCCGGTCTGACCCGGGCTTCCTGTGCACCGCGCTGATTACCCGGGCGGACGCCCAGCGCCGGGAGACGGACGGCCTGATTACCCGGCTGTTCGGCGGGTCGCGGGCTCAATTTCTATCCGCGTTCCTCAGCGAGGAGCTGGCCCCGGCGGAGGCCGCTGAGCTCAGGGAACTGATCGAAGGCTGGAAGTGAGGTGTGGGATATGGCACAGCTGCTGCAAAACGCGGTTTACGGCACGGCCATGATCCTGGCCGCGGCGGTACTGCGCCGGGCGATGAAGGACCGTCTGGCCCCCGAGGCGCGGCTGGCGCTGTGGGCGGTGTGCCTGTTCCGTCTGCTCACCCCCGCCGCGCCGGAAAGCGTGCTGTCTCTGTGGAGGCTGTTCGTTCCGGAGGCGCAGAGCGTATCCCCGCCGCCTGACGCCGTTTTCACGCCCGCTGTCCCCGCCGTGGGAGAGCCGGCTGCCCCTGTGGCGGCGCCTGAGTTTCTTCCCGCGCCCGCGCCTGTGGAGACGGGATTTCCCTGGGAAATGTTCTTGTCCGGACTTTGGCTGGCGGCGGGGGTTGGGCTGGGGCTTTGGTTTGTGCGGTCTTACCTCCGTACGCGGCGGGCGGTGGACTGTGCCGCCCCGGTGGGGCGGGACGATCCCCGGTACGCCTCTCTGCCCCGGTACGTCCGCCTGCGGGAGGGGCCTGTGGACGGCGCGCCGCTGACCTTCGGGGCGGTGCGGCCCACGGTGGTGCTCACCCCCGGCCTGTCCGGGACGGAGCTGGAGTGTGTGCTGGCCCATGAGGGCGTCCACGCCCGGCGGCGGGATAACCTCTGGCATTATGTGGCGGCGGCGGCGCTGGCGGCGCATTGGTGGAACCCGGCAGTATGGCTGATGGCGCGGCTCCTGCGGCGGGACATTGAGCTGGCCTGCGACCGGGCGGCGGTGAAGCGGCTGGGGGCGGAGCGGCGGGCGGAGTATGCCAACGCCCTCGTGTCCCTGGCAACCAAGGCGGAGGGCCCTGCCTTCTGCCAGACGTTCGGCCGGAAATCGGCCGAGGAAAGGATTATTGCAATCATGAAATACAAGAAAACGACCGTGGCAGGCGCGGCGCTGACCCTGGCGCTGGTGCTGGCCGTGACGGTGGGATTTGCCAGCAACCCGGCGGAGCGCCTGCCGGACGAGGAGAGCACCACGTCCTCCGCGCCCGCGCCGATGCTCTATACGTTCAGCTTCAGCCCGGAGGGGGAGCTGCTGAAAATCAGGCTCAGCCTGGATTGTCTGAGGGATTCGCTGGCGGAGCACGTGGCGGACGGTTCCATGACCCAGGCGCTGGCGGAGCACATGGCGGACGGTTCCATGACTCAGGAGGAGGCCGACGGGATTATGGAGCGGGCCGAGGCGCTGTCCCAGGACGGCGTGATGCTGGAATGGACCTTTACAGGGCCCAGCGGGCTGTTTACCCATCGGGACAGCCACCAAGAGGGGTTCGATGTCTATTATCTGGACGGGGACGGGCACGAGGTGTCTGTGGACCCGGCCGGCGTGGTGGAGCGGTTCATCCTTCCGGATTCGATCGTGAAGGCGCTGTCCCAGTATGCTGACGGTGTGGAGCCCACCCCGGTGGTCCAGCCCACGGAATCCGGGCTTGTCCCCGCCATTGGGACGAAGGGCGAGGAGGGCTATATCCGGCAGAGCGACCTGGACGGCCCGGGGGGCCAGGTGAAAAACCCGGAGGAGGCCCTGGCGTATATGGAATGGCTGGAAACCCAGCCAGCGGAGCGGCTGATCCCCCTGTACGACGAACAGGGCAATGTCATCGGTCAGTTTGCCGTCAGCAACAGTAAGCATGGAATCGGTTATGTGGAATACCATGGCCGGGTGTATAACCGCGCCGGTCTGTCCCCGGAGACGCTGGAGTGGCTGGACTGGTATCTGGCCCTGACGGAGGAGGAGCAGCTGGCGGTGAGCTATGAACCGGCGGAGCTGAGGGGTCAGGACGGGACGGCCGTGACAGACGCGGGCCCCATGCCCATGACCTTGGAGGAGTATGAAGGTATGCTGGAGGACCTGGTGTCCGGCGGACAAATGACCCGGGAGGACGCCGACTGGTTCCAGGCCGGGGCCGCAAAGGGGATGGAAGGCCAGACCACGCCTTACCTCTGGGCGACAGCGGACGGCAGCTACGCCATAAGGGGCGGCAATATCTGTACCCTGGCCGACTGCGGCAATACCGAACGCCACACCCACGATGGGGTGTGGTATACGGATTGGGTGGATCAGTACACCGAGCTGCCTGTCTGCACGGCTGCAGGCTGCGCGGTTTCCGGGACGCACTACCATGAAAACGGCGAGGTGATCCACTACTATGACACCCTGCCGGCCAAGATCCCCGTGTGTCCGGTGGAGGGCTGTGCCATATCGGGGCTTCATGTCCATGGCGGCTCCGCGGTGTACGCCTGTAACGGCGCGCACAGCGGCGGCGTGTGCGATGGGGGCTGCAATCCCTGGTCGGTGTCCCCGTCCGCGTCCGGCGCTGGCGGACACCACGGCGCGGGCCATGGGAACGGCTACTGCGGCGGACATCATTAAACCCAAGCGCCCCCGGAACAGACCGGGGGCGCTTCTTTTCCAGTGAAGCAAAATTAGAAATCATGCCAGCTTCAAGTTTCTTTTTCGCTTCCTTTTTTCTTTTCAAAGAAAAAAGGAAGGCTCTTGCGCTTACGGCAATTCCAATTCCCCAATGACCTCCCGGAGCTGGGCGGCGGAGGCGTTTAGCGCCTCCCGTTCGCTGTCCGCCAGGGGGATCTCCAGAATCTGCTCCACCCCACGGCGGCCTACGATGGACGGGATGGAAAGCGCCAGATCCCGCAGGCCGTACTGCCCGCCCAGCACCACCGACACCGGCAGGATGGCCCGTTCGTCCTTCATGACGCACTCCGCGATCCGGGCCACCGCCATGGCGATGCCGTAGTACGTGGCCCCCTTGCGGTTGATGATCTCGTAGGCGCTGTCCCGCACCTCCTCATAGATGCGCTGTTCCGCCTCCCGGTGGTTGTTGTGGCCCCGCATTTCACAGAAATCGTCCAGCGCAACCCCGGAAACGTTAGCCCCGCTCCACACCGCCAGCTCGCTGTCGCCGTGCTCGCCCACAATCACCGCCTGGATGGAACGGCTGTCCACGTTGAGATGCTCCCCCAGGAGATACTTCAGCCGGGCCGAATCCAGCACCGTGCCCGAGCCCATCACCCGGTGGGCCGGGTAGCCCGAAATCCGGAACGCCGCGTAGGTCAGCGCGTCTACCGGGTTGGACACCACCAGCAAAATCCCCTCAAAGGGGCGGGCGGTGATCTGGGGGATGATGGAATTTAAAATCGCCACGTTCTGGCCGATCAGCTCCAGCCGGGTCTGGTCCGGCTTCTGGTTGGCCCCGGCGGTAATGATGATAAGGGCGCAGTCGCTCAGGTCGTCGTACGTCCCGGCGTACACGTCCATGGCGGCGATATAGGGCAGGCCGTGGCTCAGGTCCATGGCTTCGCCCTCCGCCTTGTCCTGGTTGGCGTCGATGAGCACCAGCTCGCTGAACAGCCCCCGCTGAATCAGGCTGAACGCGATGGAAGCGCCCACAAAGCCGCAGCCGATCACGGCCGCTTTGCGATGGTTAAGCATAAAAACTCCCCTTCCATGTTTGGGCTTAGTGTGCCCGGAAGGGGAAACGATATGCGGTTATCGTGTGCGCTTGCAGACGTAATAACGGAACGTCTCGTCCTCCCGGACAAAAACAAAGCCCACCTTCTCCAGCACGTGCTGGCTGCGCTTGTTTTTCAGCACCGCGTCGGCGTTCACCGTCTCCATCCCCAGCGTGTCAAAGGCGTAGTCCAAGGCCAGCCGCTCGGCGGCGGTGCCCACGCCCCGGTTTTTTGCCCCGTCATTTTGCAGGTGGATGCCAAGGGAGCACTGCTTCGCCTCCCGGTCGATGTACTTCAGCTTTACCTCGCCCACCGGCCTTCCGCCCTCCATAATCATGAAAACGATGCGGTCGGGGGACTGCTGTTCCTCAAAATACCGCTCCGTCTGTTCCCACGTATACTCATAGGGGACATAGCGGCTCATATCCATAAAAATATCCGGGTCGTTCTCAAAATCTTGATAAAATTCATGGCACAGCGGACGGGTCATCGGGGTAATGGTGATTTCCATAGTATCCTCCTTTTGGGCGAAACCTGCCCGGAATGGAAGGGGGTATGCTTTTATTTTGTATCCTCTTTCAAATCCTCCAGCTCATGGCCGCAGGAGGGGCAAAAATTTTTGGTGTCCCGGCCCAGGTATTCGCCGCAGTAGGGACAGCGCCACATGGAAAAATTGAAGCCTATGAATACCAGCAGAAGAATCGTCCCGAGGACAACGAAAATAACGCTGTCGGTCAGCGCGGCAATCAGCAGCGACAGGGCCATTGCCCCGAAAATGCCCCACATGATCTGCTTTACTTTCCTCAGGTTCATGGCTTTTCCTCCTTATTGCAGTCCGTAACGCCTCAAAATCCCGCGGAACCAATCCGGCAGGGGGGCCTCCACCGTCAGGCGCTCCCCGGTGGCGGGATGGGTGAAGGTGAGACGGGCGGCGTGGAGGCACTGGCCCGCCAGGCCGGGGACGGGTTTTTTCGCGCCGTATACCGTATCGCCCAGGAGCGGGTGGCCGATGTGGGCCATGTGGACCCGGATCTGATGGGTGCGGCCTGTTTCCAGGCGGCAGGTCAGATGGGTGTAGCCGTTCTGAGCGTCCACCACCTGCCAGTGGGTGACCGCCTCCCGGCCCTCGGGGGCAACCGCCATCCGCTTGCGGTCGGTTTTGTGGCGGGCGATGGGGGCGGAGATGGCGCCGCTGTCCTCCCGGAACGTGCCCACCGCCGCGCCGTGGTACAGGCGGTACAGGGAATGGTCCTGGAGCTGGGCGGCAAGGGAGAGATGGGCGCGGTCGTTTTTCGCCGCGATGAGCAGGCCGGAGGTGTCCCGGTCGATGCGGTGGACGATGCCGGGGCGCAGCTCACCGTTGATGCCGGAAAGGGAATTTTTACAGTGATATAACAGGGCGTTGACTAACGTGCCGTCGGGATGGCCGGGGGCGGGGTGGACCACCATGCCCACCGGCTTGTTGACTACGATCACGTCATCGTCCTCATACACCACGTCCAGCGGGATGTCCTGGGGAATGAGGTCAACAGGGGCGGGCTGGGGGGGCGTGAGGAGCAGCTCGTCCCCGGGCTGGAGACGGGCGTTTTTCTTCAGCGCTTTGCCGTTTTGGGTGACCCGGCCCTCCTCCAGCCAGCGCTGGGCGGCGGAGCGGGTCAGGCCGTCCAGGGCGGCGGAGATTACCGCGTCCGCACGGCCCGGCTCAGTGACCGTCAGAGGGAAGCTGGGCGGATTCATCGGCCTTGTCCTCCTTTTTCTCGTCCCTGCCCACGTACAGCAGGACATACAGGAACAGCAGGGGCACGCCCACGGTGATGCAGCAGTCCGCCACATTGAACACGGGGAAATCGATAAAGGTGGTTTTCAGCATATCGGTGACGCAGCCGAATACCGCCCGGTCGATCAGGTTGCCCATGCCCCCCGCCAGCACCAGCATAGCGGCCCACCGGCCCAGGGCGTTTTTGAAAAAGCCCTTCACGATGAGATAGCATATCACCAGGACCACAACCGCCGAGGTCAGGGTGAGCAGCCAGGTGTGGGTGCGCAGGATGGAGAAGGCCGCGCCGGTGTTCTGGACGTAGGTGAGGTCCAAAATGCCGGGGATGAAGGGCTTGGTGCCGCCCAGGGGGATGCCGGCGCGGACGGCATATTTCGTCAGCTGGTCCATGATGACCAGGATTACGGCGAGGATGGCGTATGACATGAAATCAGCCTTTCTGTTTGGAATTCTTAATCATAAATCAATGTGGAACGAAAAATAACGGCTGGGGCAGCGACCCCGGCCGTTATTATAACACAGGTTTCAGGTTTTGGAAAGAGGGGCGTCCACGGCCTTGGGAGTGGTCCGGCGCTTGACCGCCGAAAAGGCGGCGGCTTCCTGGATCCAGCCCATCAGGGCTTCATCGATCTCCTCCGGCGCGGATATCAGAACGTGATGGGTCCAGCGGTTGGGGTAGGGCTCGACAGCCGCGTCGATGCGCGGGGATTCCACCCGGTGGGGCAGGCCGAAGGTGACGGTGAGCCAGGTTTTTGGGCGGTCCTTGGCCTTCCGGGCGGGCAGGAAGGAGACAAAGGCGAAATTGTGCCGGTTGGAAAAGGAAATCTGGGTTTTCTGCACCTTTATGGTTACGTTCTCGATGCTGGATAGAATTTGACGCTCCAGATCTTCGTATAAGGGAAGCGCTTCCAGGTGCTCCGAGAAGAAAAACAGGATATCCGCGTTCACGCTGACGCCTCCTTTGAATATGACCGAACTGCCGGGGCGGTCCGGGGTTAGTAAAGAATATAGTTGACGATCCCATAGTACAGATGGCATAGGGAGAAGATCCCGGCGGGGATCAGGGCGGGGATGTTTTTTCGATCCAGCGCAAAGAGCAGAAACGCGCCGCAGGGCGGGATAGTCAGCAGCAGGATCACCCCCGGGGCGGTCATTCCCGCGTAGTACAGCAGCCAGCCGGAGCCGTAAAGGACGATACAGATGACCACGCCAGCCAGCAGAGGGGTTGGCCGCAGAGGGCCGCTGTCTGGATTGACCACCAGGCAGAGCGCCGCCACGGACAGGACCTGGCACACCGACGCGATGGTGTCGGCCAGCTCCGTCTGGGATTCCGCCCGCAGGATATCGTGGGGGGCGGGGACGGCAAGCCAGATCAGGGTGGGGGCCATCACGATGAGAAACAGAAGGAAGCCCCAGATGGAAAAGCCGATTTTATATTGCCTCATGTGGAATCACCTCCGGGAAGGACAACTGCCAGGACCGAAGCCCTGGCAGTTATAATAGCACAGCTTCTCTTATTTGGAAAGGGCCTTGTCGATGGCCTCGGCGGCGGTCTTGCCCGCGCCCATGGCCAGGATTACCGTGGCCGCGCCGGTCACCGCGTCGCCGCCGGCGTAGACGTTCTCCCGGCTGGTGAGGCCGTGCTCGTCGGCGATGATGCCGCCCCACTTCTCCGTCTCCAGCCCCTGGGTGGTGGACTTGATGAGAGGGTTGGGGCTGGTGCCCAGGGCCATGATCACACAGTCCAGGTCGATTTCAAACTCACTGCCCTGCTTCACGATGGGACGGCGGCGCCCGGAGGCGTCCGGCTCGCCCAGCTCCATCTCCACACAGCGGATGCCGGACACGGAGCCGTTTTTCGGGTCACGGGGATCATCCGGGTTGTGATAGCCCAAAATCTTCACCGGGTTGGTGAGGGTCTTGAAGATGATGCCCTCCTCCTTGGCGTGCTCCACTTCCTCCGCGCGGGCGGGAAGCTCCGTCTCACTCCGGCGGTAGACGATGTACACCTCGGCCCCCAGGCGCTTGGCGCAGCGGGCCGCGTCCATGGCCACGTTGCCGCCGCCCACCACCGCCACCTTCATGCTGTGCTGGATGGGGGTGTCCGCGCCCTCCTTGTAGGCCTTCATCAGGTTGATGCGGGTGAGGAACTCGTTGGCGGAATAGACGCCCTTCAGGTTCTCGCCGGGGATGTTCATGAACTTGGGCAGGCCCGCGCCGGAGCCGATGAACACCGCCTCGAAGCCGAACTCCTCCTTCAGCTCGTCGATGGTGATGGCCCGTCCGATGACCATGTTGGTCTCCACCTTCACGCCCAGCTCCTTGAGGGTGTCCACTTCCTTCTGCACGATGGACTTGGGAAGGCGGAACTCGGGTATGCCGTACACCAGCACGCCCCCAGCCAGGTGGAGGGCCTCGAACACGGTGACCTCATAGCCTTTCTTGGCCAGGTCGCCGGCGCAGGTCAGGCCGGCGGGGCCGGAGCCGATCACCGCCACCTTGTGGCCGTTGGAGGCGGGGGGGACGGCCTTTTCGGTGGCGTTGGCGTTGTGCCAGTCGGCCACGAAGCGCTCCAGGCGGCCAATGCCCACCGGCTCGTTCTTGATGCCCCGGACGCATTTGGCCTCGCACTGGCTCTCCTGGGGGCAGACGCGGCCGCATACGGCGGGCAGGGCGGAGTCCTTGGAGATGATCTGGTAGGCGCCCTCGAAGTCGCCCTCCGCCACCCTGGCGATGAAGGCGGGTATGTCGATCTGTACCGGACAGCCGGACACACAGGGGCTGTTCTTGCAGTTCAGGCAGCGCTGGGCCTCGTCAATGGCCTGCTCTTTGGTGTAGCCCAGGGCTACCTCGTTGAAATTACACGCCCGGACCTGGGGGTCCTGATGGGGCATGGGGTTCTTGTCTGGTCTCATGTTGGGCATCTTACTTTACCTCCTGCTTGAACAGATTACAGGCGTCCTCATAGGCATGGCGCTCGAAATCCTTGTACATGGCGCCCCGCGCCATGGCCTCGTCAAAGTCCACCTTGTGGCCGTCGAACTCGGGGCCGTCCACGCAGGCGAACCTGGTCTCGCCGCCCACGGACAGGCGGCATCCGCCGCACATTCCCGTGCCGTCGATCATGATGGGGTTCATGGACACCACGGTGGGGATGTCGTACTCTTTGGTGAGCTGGCACACGAACTTCATCATGATCACCGGGCCGATGGCGATGACCCGGTCGTATTTCGCGCCAGCCTCGATCTGCTCTTTGAGAAGGTCGGTGACCAGGGCCTTCTTGCCGTAGGAGCCGTCGTCGGTGCCGATGATCAGCTGGGTAGAGGCGGCTTTGAACTCCTCCTCCAGAATCACCAGGTCTTTATTCCGGAAGCCCACAATCAGGTCCACGTGGCAGCCCACGTCGTGGAGCTTCTTCGCCACGGGATAGGCGATGGCGGTGCCCACGCCGCCGCCCACCACGGCCACCCGCTTCAGGCCCTCCGTCTCGGTGGCCCGGCCCAGGGGGCCCACGAAATCCTGGAGGAAGCCGCCCTCCTCCTTGTGGTTCAGCTTTTCGGTGGTGCCGCCCACGATCTGGAAGATGATGGTGACAGTGCCCTTCTCCCGGTCAAAGGCCGCGATGGTCAGGGGGATGCGCTCCCCCTCCTCGTCTACCCGCAGGATGATGAACTGCCCCGGCTCCGCCTTGCGGGCCACGGCGGGGGCCTCCACCTCCATGAGGGTGACGGTGGGGTTCAAGACCCGTTTTTTCACAATACGATACATAAGGCTTTCTCCTCTTTTCCGATATTTTCAAATTCAAGAGTTGTACTGCTCGCCCTTTTGTGTATTTTAGCACAATTTTCAAGGGGCGTCAATTTGATTTTGGCGAAATAATCGGACAAAAATGCATGAATTGACTTGTTATTTGCATAACAGCCATACCGGCGCGGCATACTATCTCCCAAAAGGAGACTGGATGATGGGCTTTTTTGGAACGAAAAAGGAGACGCCGCCTCCCCATCCCCGGAGGGAGCCGCGGTATGACGGGCCGCTGACGGCGGACAGGGTGGCGCAGGTGTTTGACAGGTGCGCCGACTTCAACCGTCGGACGCTGTACCTGAACAATGACCCGGACAAACAGGTGGAAATGCTGTTTATCGCCGGACAGGTGCGCAACGAGCGGGCCTGCGACTACGTGCTGAGGCCCCTGACCCAGAACGAGGCCCTGCGGGAAGCGCCGGATATGGACGCGGCCTTTGACCTGATGCTCCGGGGCGGACTGTACTCCCTGGTGGTGCAGAGCCGGGACACCATGGACCAGGTGGTGTTTGATATGATCGACGGCTCGGCGGCCCTGTTTTTCCCGGGAAAAGAGCAGGCGCTCACCCTGTCGGCGGGGACGGAGGAAAAGCGCTCCGTGTCCGGCCCGGAAAACGAGCCGGATGTGAAGGGGGCGCGGGATTCCTTTGTGGAGAGCCTGCGTACCAATACGTCGCTGGTGCGGCGGCGGTTCCGGGCCCCGGAGCTGAAAATCGAGGAGCAGATCGTGGGGCGGCAGTCCGTCACCCCGGTGGACGTATTATATGTGGAGGGGATTGCGGACCCGGAGCTGGCGGACCAGGTGAAGGCCAAGCTGGAGCAGATCGACATCGACGCCCTGCTGATGACCGGGAGCCTGGAGCAGTATGTCACCGACGAGAGCCGGACGGCCTTCCCGCTGACAGCCTATACCGAGCGGCCCGACCGGTTCTGCACCGGGCTGGCGGAGGGACGGGTGGGGGTGCTGGTGGACGGCATCCCCATGGGGTGGCTGTTCCCCGCCACCCTGGACAGCTTCTTCCGCACCGGGCAGGACCGGAGCACCAGCTGGGCGGTGGCGGGGGCGCTGTCGGTGCTGCGGTATCTTTGTATGCTGGTGACCCTGTTCCTGCCGGGGCTGTACGCGGCGGCGGTGCTGTTTTACCCAGAGCTGATCCCGGTGAAGCTCACCCTGTCCATCATTGCCGCCAAGGCGGACGTGCCCTTTTCCACGCTGACGGAGATCCTGGTGATGCTGCTGGCCTTTGAGGTCCTGCAGGAGGCGGGGCTCAGGCTGCCCTCGTCTATTGGGCAGACCGTTTCCATTCTGGGCGGGCTGGTGGTGGGCTCGGCGGCGGTGGAGGCCAAGCTGGTGTCCCCCGCCGTGCTGGTGGTGGTGGCCATCGCGGGCATCGCCGGGTACACCGCCCCCAGCCAGGATTTCGCCGGGGCTTTGCGGCTGTGCCGGTTCGGCATCACCGTGGCCGGGGGGCTGCTGGGGCTGACGGGGCTGGTGCTGGCGGGGGTGGCGCTGGTGTACCGGCTGGCCAAGCTGGAGACCTTTGGGATTGCCTACCTTACCCCCTTCGCATCCAACGCCGGGATGCAGAGGGAGGGGCATACGGTTTTGCGGGAGCCTCTTCCTGACGTGGAAACCAGGCCCGATTATCTGAACACGGAGAACAGGAGGAATCAGGGGTGAGAAGATGGCTTCTGGTGTGCATTGCGGCGGTTGTCCTGCTGGCGGGGTGGAGGCCCGCGCCCAAGGAGCCGGAAGGGCTGGCGCTGGTGCGGGTGCTGGGGGTGGACGGCCCGGGCCCGGTGTCGCTGACGGCGGTGTGCGGCGGCGGGGACCAGGAGAAGGAGCAGAGCCGGGGCGCGTGCGGCGGAGCGGATTTTCGGGAGGCGCTGGAAAAGCTGCCCTGGTCAGGGGGGAGGGAGCTGTCCCTGACCAGTGTTTCTTATATTATAGTGGGCGGGGACGCGGCGCTGGAGGATGTGCTCCTCAGCGCCCTGCGCAACGAGGAGCTCGGGGCGGCGGCCAGGGTGTTCCGGGCGGAGGATGGGGCGGGGGCGCTGCTGGCGGAGTGCGAGGACCCGGCGTCGGCGCTGGAGCTGCTGGAGCGGCAGGGGGTGGAGGCCCCCACGGTGGTGGAGGCGCTGGCGGCGCTGTACAAGGGCGGGGCGAGTCTGCCCCTTTTGATGGAGTGGGAGGGCCGCTTGATGCTGGTCGACTGGGTGGAATGGAGGGGATCGGATGAATAGCGAAAGGCTGTCCTCCAGGCAGCTGGCGGTGGCGGTGCTGGTGGGCGGGCTGTCCGTCGGAGCCGCCGCCGCGGGGCGGACGGATTGGTGGTGGCTGCTGGCCTGCGTGCCGCTGGGGGTCATGATTGGCTGGGCACTGCTGCGCCGGGTGGGACACCGGCCCCTGCATCCGGTGCTGAGGGTGCTGTATGGGCTTTGGGCGGTGGCGCTTATGGCGGACGCGTTGGAGCGGGCGGCGGGACGGCTGTGGTCTGCGGCGGGGGAGAAAGGGGATGCCAGATGGCTGGTTATTCTGCTGGCCCTGCCGCTGGTCTGGATGGGCTGGGGGAAGGCGGCGGCGTTCTTCCGGGCGGTGGAGGTCTTGTGGCTGGCGGTGGGGGTGACAGCGGCGGCTGTCCTCCTGTTGGGCGTGCCTAGGATGGAGTGGACGTGGACCATGGAGCAGGCGGGGGGCTGGAAGGAATCCCTGGGGGCGGGGATCGTGATTTTGTCCACAGGGCTGTTTGCGCTCCCCCATCTATATAAGATACAGGAGGAGCCGGGGGGGGGCCGCCGGGGGCTGGTGTGGCTGGGTGCGCTGGGGGTGCTGAGCGCCGCGCTGGCGGCGCTGACAGCGGGGCTGCTCAGCCCGGCGGTGGCGGCGCGTCTGGATGAGCCCTTTTTTGCGGCGGCGGGACTGCTGGGGGACAGCGCGCGGCTGGAGGGGCTGGTCTCCGCGCTGTGGCTGCTGCCGGACCTGACGCTGGCCGGCCTGCTGTCCCGGAGCTGGGGGGAAAAACAGCGGCCCGCGGCGGCGGTCCTGGCGGCGGCGGGGACGGCGCTGACCGGAATTGTACGGATTCTGCCGGGGGCGGTGCTGCCGCTGGGGTGTCTGGCGCTGGCGGCGCTGACGGCAGTATGTCCTGGGGGAGTGGATAAATAGTGGCTGGGGCGGTGAAAAACGCCATATTTTGTGGTCGGGAAGCCAAGTTGAAAAAAAGACTGAAAAAATCAAAAATAAGTGTTGACAACTGAGGAATGATTTGGTATAGTAACTGAGCGCTCAACGAGAGGGCAGGAGCTTGAAAGGCTGGCAGAAGAAATTCTGAAAAAAGTCGAAAAAAGCACTTGACAAACCTCCGAGAGTGTGGTAAGATATCAAAGTTCGCGAGAGCGAGGCTTGGATGAGGGTCCGGAACTTGAGCAAAAAGATTTGCAAAAAAGTTTAAAAAAGGGCTTGACAAGCGGCCGACAGTGTGCTAAAAT
>CAJTGJ010000002.1 GCA_910575695.1 Oscillospiraceae bacterium
TCCTTATTACAGAAGGTACCAGAGCGGATTGTAAAGAAGCTGTCCACCTGATCGAGGGCATTTCTGCGGAAACTTTGCTGGCAGACCGGGGCTATGACGCAAATGAGATTCTGGCCTATGCGATTTCGGCAGGGATGGATCCTGTGATCCCACCGAAGAAGAATCGTAAAGAACAGCGCGACTACGATAAATATCTCTATAAACTGCGCCATTTGGTAGAAAACTGCTTCCTGGTTCTGAAACGCTGGAGAGGGATTGCCACTCGCTATGCCAAAACCTCAGATGCTTTTATCGCTGCGGTACACGTCCGTTGTATCGCTATTTGGGCTGCTATTCGCACTTAACTCGTGTAAACACTGTCTAGATTGATGTTGCAATTTTTTGGGTGAAAGCACATGGAAAGTGATACAGATTCCAACAAAGCGAAAAGTATCGGCCCAATTGTTTTGGCTCATTCTTGATTATTCGTACCGAATACCGTATAATGTAATTGAGGTGAGAACATGGAACGGCGTATCGCAAGGGTAAATATCAGCTCGGTTGGAGGAACAGCCGGCAGCGATTCCAAAACCTGTAAGATTACATTGCCTGCCACATGGGTGGAGGCACTGGGGATTACAGAGAAGCGGCGGGAGCTGAAGTTGACCTTTGATGGGACGAAAATTATGTTGTCCCGTATGCTCAGCGGTTCTGAGTTCGCGGAGCAGCAGCTGGCACAAGGCCATGAGGTACGTGCTTTACGTCTCTATGATCGGGATGCCCTATGCTCTACAATTTATGCGGATTTTACCGCACAGACGGTGATGGTAGAGAACCAGGCGGTTCCTACCATAAAAACCGCATTTGGAAATAACCTGCTGCCCAGCTGGGAGGATTTCCAACGTTTCCTTGAAGATCGCTGCATCCCCCGGCAGCGAGCCGGACTGCGGGAGTATTTAGAAACCTTGGGATTGGACGAGTACGATCCCTTAGCCATTATTAAGAAAACCGGCGGACGTATGGCAGAGGATCAGCAATGGCTGACCATTGAGGTGCTGAAATGACGATCCGGCTTGTGACAGATGAAAAAATTGCGGAAACCTCCTCGAAGGGAAATCAGGAGAAGTGGTATGACCAGGTAGCGGACTGTTGGTACAAGCTGGATCAGTTTGGCTATGAGGCACTGACGGAAACCGTTGTTTCCGTACTGTTGGAGCGGAGCAATCTTGAGACGGACACGCCCTTCACGTTTGTACGCTATCATATGGAACGCCTGCAAGTCCATGGCCGGGAGCGCACAGGCTGCTCCAGCGGGAACTTTTTACAACCTGGCCAAGCACTCATTACGGTTAATCGCCTGTTGTCCAGTCACTTGGGAAAACCTTTGAGAGAGAAACTGGTTCGCCTTTCCAGTGACAAAAAACGGATTGCCTATCTGGCGGAAATGGCAGCAGAGATCACAGGTTTAGAGCAGTTTCCGCAATACCTGACCCTGCTATTTGAGGTAGACGCTCTATTTTGCAACGATGACCGACATTTAAATAATATCGCGGTTATTGAGCAAAACGGCAAATACGGCTATTGCCCAATTTTTGATAATGGCGCAGGGCTTTTGTCCAACACACAGCTTTCTCGAATGGATATCTCTCCGCCCGCATTGATTTCCGCACTGCGGGCCAGACCCTTCAATACTACGTTCACCCGGCAGATGAATACAGCCCGGAGCTTGTACGGGACGCAATTGGCAATGCCGAAGCTTACGACAAACGACATTCAAGAGGTTTTACGGTCAATTTTGGAGTATTATCCCCACCGAGACCATGGCATCATCATGGATCGTGTTGAGGCTTGTATTCTTATAAGACAGAAAAAGTTATGAAAAACGGAGGAACTGACATGAACAAACTGCAAAAAACGCTTTTCATGGTTCTGATGCTGTCGCTGATTCTGCTTGGCGGCTGCGCCGGGGACAACAGCAAGCTGCCAGCCGGGGGTACTCCCGAAACGCAAACAGCAGGCGACTCCCCTGATCAGGATGGGGCATCTTCGGAGTCCGCGCCGCAGGACCAGGAAGAAACCGCTCCCATTTTTATCACTTTTGAGGGAACGGATCTGGATGGAAACACGGTTTCCCAGGAGATTTTCTCCCAGTCCAAGCTCACCATGGTCAATGTATGGGCAACCTACTGCAACCCCTGCCTCAGCGAGATGCCAGGGCTGGGCGAGTTGGCGGCGGAGTATGACCCGGCGGAGTTCCAGCTCATCGGCATCGTCAGCGATGTGATGGAGGGCGAGGATCAGTCACTCGTGGAACGCCTGATTCAGGAAACCGGAGCGGATTATCCCCATCTGCTGGCCAACGACTCCATCGGTCAGGCGATTCTGTCCAGCGTGAGCGGTGTACCTACCACCTTCTTTTTTGACGGAGAGGGGGCATACCTGGGTGGCGTTGCCGGTCCCGCAGAAAAAGAGAAGTGGAAGGAGATCATTCATGGGCTTCTGGAAGAAATGTAAAGGCTGGAGCCTGGGCGTTCTGATCGGGGCGGTGTTTCTCGGACTCGGGGCTGCTCAGGGACAGCTTGAGGTGATCTGGAGAAAGGCAGTCATGATCTGCCTGGAGTGCATCGGGATCGGGTGACCTATGAAAAGACTTCGACTGACGGTACAGCTGCTGTTCACCATCGTAACGAATGGATATGCATACGGCTTTGTAAACGGGAAAATTTACCAGGGAAGCTTGAAATACGCCTGCGTTCCGGGATTGAACTGCTATTCCTGCCCCGGAGCTGTGGCCTCCTGCCCAATAGGGGCGCTGCAGGCGATGTTGAATCAAAGCGGTTTTCATGTTCCCTTCGCTGCCTTGGGCGTCTTTTTTGTGTTCGGGAGCCTGCTGGGACGCTTCGTCTGCGGCTGGCTGTGTCCCTTTGGTCTGGTGCAGGATCTTTTGCATAAGATCCCCATCTTTAAAAAGAAAAAGCGTCTGCCTTATCACCACATCCTGAAGTATGGAAAATACGCAGTGCTGATTCTTTTGGTGTGTGTCGGCTCCATGTTTTTGTTTGGGGGATTTGCGAAAGTTCCCGCGTTCTGCAAATATCTGTGTCCCTCCGGTACCTTGTTCGGTGCAATCCCTCTGCTTGGCACAAATGTGGCTCTTCAGAGCCAAGCTGGCGGCCTGTTCCTCTGGAAACTGAGTATTCTGATTGGCATTGTGCTGCTTTCCATCAAGATTTACCGGCCCTTCTGCCAGTATCTATGCCCATTAGGGGCCATTTATGGCTGGTTCAATCGATTCAGCCTTGTGCAGATCCATTGGGAAAAGGAGCTGTGCGTTTCCTGTATGGCCTGCGAAAAAGCCTGTCCAGTGGGCCTCTCCCTGCAAGAAATTTCCCGCTCCCCAGAGTGTATCCGGTGCGGAAAATGTGTGGATGCTTGTCCGCAAAGGTGTTTGCGTTTTTTGCGGCAAAAGAATGAATCCAACAAAAGGTTAATCAGGTAATTTATCAATCAAATGCCAGGTGGAGTTTGTCCGCCTGGCATTTTTTCTTTCTGGCAGCAATATTTATGAATTGAGGTGATGTAAATTGGAAAGCGCACAGAGAGAGCTGGTCAGCGTCCTGCTGGATCATATCCGTTCCCTTGGTCTTATATCGAATTCCACCTATTCCGGCGCGGTTGATTTGGTACATTCTGTGATGGACTTCCCGGAATTTTTCCGGTATCCTGTGTGCTTGACAAAGGAGGCGAGCGGACATGAACGTGCTCCAGATACGCCGTGAGATGCGGAATGGAAAAACCATCTTTGACCTGCCGCTGCGGGTGACCTTTTACGCCCGGGTTTCCACCGACAAGGACGAACAAATCAACAGCCTTGAGAACCAGATTCAATACTACACCGAGCTGATTCAGTCGAAACCCAACTGGACCTACATAGAAGGGTACATCGACGAGGGCATCAGCGGGACAAGTACAAAAAAGCGGGATAGCTTCAAGCGGATGATAAGGGACGCCAAAGCAGGTCGTTTTGACTTCATCATCACCAAAGAGATATCCCGCTTTTCCCGTTCCACTCTGGACAGCATTAAATACACCCAGGAGCTGCTGGAGCACGACGTGGGGGTGCTGTTCCAGAACGACAATATCAACACCCTGGACAGCGACAGCGAGTTCCGTTTGGTGGTCATGGCCGGGGTGGCCCAGGACGAGGTGCGCAAGCTGTCGGAGCGGCTGAAATTTGGCTTCCGGCAGGCCATTAAAAACGGTCATGTACTGGGCAACGACAAGCTGTGGGGATATGACAAGAAGGATTGTGTGCTCACGATCAACGAGGAAGAAGCCCAGGTGGTACGGCGGATTTTCTACCTCTACGCTAACCAGCAGATGGGAATCCGGCGCATCTCCCAGACGCTGTACGACGAGGGCTTCACCAGCCGGAAGGGGAATGCCTTCAACGTCCTGACCATCCGGCACATTCTCTGCAACCCTAAGTATAAAGGCTGGTACTGCGCCAACAAATCCCAGACGGTGGACTACCGCAGTAAACGGAAGGTTTTTCTGGACGAAAGCGAGTGGGTCATGTATCCGGATCCTTCCATTCCGGCCATCGTGTCGGTGGAGCTGTGGGACCGGGCCAACGCCCTCTACAAACGCCGCAGCCAGCAGATGATGTCCCACCAGAGCGCGGCGGAGTTCCACAACCGCTACCCCTACAGCGGCAAGATTATCTGCGAGGAACATGGAACCAGCTTCCACCGGCAGGTGCTGAAAAGCGCCAAAGGAGAAAAGGAGGTCTGGCAGTGCCGGGTGTACCGGAACCGGGGGAGGGCAGGGTGTACCGCACCCCAGTTGCGCACCACAGAGCTGGACCAGATTATGGCCGATATTTTTGACCAACTGGTCCAGAATAAACAAGCTATTATTGACGCAGTGGTGACCGTCCTCCAGTCTGTCCCCGACGAGCACGACTATGCCCAGGACATCCGTCACATTGAGGAAGGTCTTTCCTCCATCCAGGCAAAAAAAGACCGCCTGCTGGAGATGAGCATTGAGGGCGTCATCTCCACAGCGGAGTTCAAGCAGCGCAACGATGGGTTTAATGAGCAAATCAAGACACTGGAGGAAAAGCTGGCGGCGCTCCAGTCGGAGGCAGAAAAAGGGCCGCAGACCACGGCGCAATTACAGGAAATCCGCTCTGCTCTGGAAGAGGAACTAACCTTCCAAAACAGCGTCAATTCTGTACTGGTCACTACCATTTTAGATAAAATCGAGGTCAAAAAGGGCAGTACCAAAGAAGAACTCCATTTGGACATTTATCTGAAATTCGGCGGCCCCTGCGGGGTCGTTTTTAACCGGGGAAATTCCTCCTTCCGCTGTACCCCTTCTTAACAATGTGCGCCACCAGCCGTAGATTGTGCTCGATCAATTCATCCCGGGCGTCAGTATCACCCTGAGCCATCCGCTCCAGGCAATCCTGCTCCTCCTCGCGGGTGAGGGCCCGGGGAAAAGAACCGGTATTCCCAGCCAGCCGCAAAGTGAAAAAAAGCCCGTTTAATGTCAATAACAGCCATGCCGTCCACATGGACACCACCTCCACTAAAAATGTATGCGGCGGCGGCGTGTCCATATTAGAGGAGGCGCAAACCGCAAAAATGCGCCGTGCCTGCTGCGCATCATTTACATAGAATACAATCGGAGCATATCGCCCAAAGAAAGCGATGTGCTCCGATTACATCTTACCTCAAACGGTGCCCAGCACTCGTTTCTCACACTGTCCCTTGAACTTTTTTCCTCATGCTGATAGTCCTTCTCTGTGGGAATACCCTGTATCAATCCCCAAATTCGGTCCCTAAAAATGAAGTCAACTCAATTTGGGGGATTGGGGGCTGAGCTTTTGGGAAAGCTGACTTGCTCAAAGTCCCGGCTTGCAAGGGTTGAAGCCTTTTCCCCTTAATGGTATGTGATAAATGCTGTATTTAGTTTTTCTGTCCTTTTCTCGTATCTGTATCGGGAGTATCTGCAATTTGCAGTTCTCCTTTTCGCAATTTCAAAATCACATCAGCTTGCTTTGCAAGCTCATTGGAGTGCGTAACGATAACCACGCATTTATTCATCTGGTGAGCACATTCTTTTAAAATCTTTGTGATTTCTGCCGCAGTATCTTCATCAAGGTTACCTGTCGGCTCGTCGGCAAGGATGACCTTTGCATCAGATGCTAATGCACGGGCAATCGCTACACGCTGCTGCTGACCGCCAGAGAGGTTCAAAACATTTCGTTTGCTTTCTTCTTCGGTCAGTCCGACACGCTCTAAAATAGGCTGTGGCGGCAGTTTAGAAGTGAGAGCTACATTCTCTTTTGGTGTTAGATAGTCAATCAGATTATAGCTCTGAAAGATAAAGGCTGCATTATTTTTACGATGTGCCGCAAGACCTGTGATTTCAATGTCTTGTCCATCAAAAAGGATTTGACCCTCAAGAGGACTGTCTAACCCACCAAGCAGGGAAAGCAGCGTTGTCTTTCCGCAGCCACTCGGTCCAAGTATGGCGTACATTTTCCCTGCGTCCAATTCGGCACTCACGCCTTTTAACACATTTCGCTTGTTATCATAGGAGTAGCGAACTCCTTTTATCTCCATAATACTCATCGTTTTATACCTCCTTAGCTCATCTTTGAAAGAATATCTCTCGGCTTCAAACGGAACACCGTCCACGATGCAAGTACCACCGAGGCGGCAATCATGGCAATACCGATAAGGTATAGAGGCAATAGATATGCCGCTGAAATTTCAACATTAAGCGTTGCCGCACCTGTTGTTACTCTGGACACCAGAAATTCACTTGCTTTTCCCGCGATCAGACCGCCAAAGAAAACAGAAGTTGCAAAGGCGATAATCGCTACAGTCACCGTTTCCACAAAAAATTGTCCGATAATGCCCGCCTTGCTCTTGCCGATAGACAGGTAAACGCCAATTTCTTTTTTACGCCCTCTAATCCAAAGAGTTAAAAGAAGTGTCAGCACAAGAGAGCTTACAACTACGATAATCACGATGATAGTGTTTACCAAGCTCTGCAAGGTTTCAAGCGGTGCTTGTACGACCTCATATTCATCCGTATCAATGCTTAGCTTCAAGGATTTCCCACGAAGCTCTGACAGGTTCTTTACTTTATCATAGACATTCTGGATGCTTACAGGGTCTTCCACATAAATATCAATCTGTGTATAACCATCTATCTTGCGGCCAAAGTTTTCAAACATTGTCGTGTAGTCCACATAGCCGCAGTTTGCGGGTATATCCGATACAGAAAAACCTCCGTTTCCAGAAGTACCCTCCGTACCTTCAAAAATACCAATGATTTCAAGCTTCATATTGCTGTCAGAGTCAAGACAGTACATTGTCATGATATCGCCCACAGAAAGCTTATTGTAATCCGCAAGCTCTTTTGAAATCATCACAACATACTTATCTTCGGGTGTGATGTGTCTGCCGTCTACAAGACTGTATTTTCCACTTTCAAAATCAGAGCTTTTTTCGGAAGAAAGAGCTGCTGTATAAGCAGATGACTCTCCATAAGGAGTGTAGCTCAAATTAAACGCCGCAGGTAAATATTCAAAGTCCACACCTGCTCCCCAAAATCCTCTCGGATTGTCAGAGTTATAATCTACAACGCCGTCCACCTTTGAAATGGCATCTAAAATCTCTGGGGTAATGTAATCGCCATTATAGGTATAGGTAATACCGTATCCGTCTTGGCTCGAATCGTATTGGTTGGCAGGGTCAATCTCCAAAAATAATTTACCGCCGATAGCTGTCTGCACATCCTCAGCCGCTCCCTCGGAGGCATCACGGATTGCCAGACCTGTCAGAAGAAAGGTCGAAATAATCGCTAATACCAAAAACAAAATCAATGTCTTTACTTTCTGTCGAAAGCAGTAAAGATAAGCTCTCTTTACAAAATTCATTACGCATATCCTCCTCAGCTCATTTTTGTCAGTATCTCTCTTGGTTTCAGCTTCAAGATAGAAGCCGATGAGAACAGTACGGAAAGCGCCACTACGATAAGCTGGCCTCCATATATCAGCAGGGTTTTTCCAATACCCAGAGTGAGATAGCTGTCAATACTCACTGCATCACTCATTCCATTCTGTAATGCCGCAGCGTTGATAAGATCAGGCTGAAAATCCGCAAGCAGATGATTACCTAAGTAATGGCTTATGCCAAAGCTCGCAGCATAAGAAAACAGAAATGCGGTGGCAGCGACACTCAATACTTCTAACAGAAACTGTTTTATGATTTCCCCTTTCGGGATACCTGCTCCTAAAAGGATGCCTGCTTCTGGTATGCGACCTCTGATACGCAAAGTTAAAATCAAGGTCAAAATAGCGGCACTCACTATAGAAACACACGCCAACAGGATTTTTATTAAATCCCCTAAAGAAGTAAGACTATCGGAAATTTGGGAATACTGAAAATCATTCGTGCGGATAAAATGCGTTTTCCAATCAATTTCTTCTATCTGCTGCACCTTAGATACAATCTCATCAAGTGTCTTTGGGTCAGTCACATAAAAACCGACCTCGCCTGTATAAACAGACGGTTCGCTTTCAGCAAGCTGTGTCAAAACATCAATACTTGCGTAAATACGATTTTCTTGTCTGCCTGCGGTTGCTGTTACATTCGCATCAGCTTCCAGAATATCGTATATTCCTACAATCGTTACAACTGTCTCTTTTCTTTCCCCAGACCACACATCAATGTACTCGCCGTCAGCTTCTCCAAGCTCGGACGATGACAGGACAATCTTATCTCCAACAGACAAGCCATTTACAGCCGCCACCTCAGAGCTTATCAAAACGGCGTTTGTATCTGCTTCAGTAATGTGTCTGCCTGCGGCAAGAGCCAGTACCTCGTCTACAAAATCTGTTTCCAAAGCGGAATAGCGAAGTGCTGTAACAGCCCCCATATTGTTATCCTCGGTGTGTTTCTCTCCGTGGATAAAGGCAATGGGATTGCCTTTGGTAAGCTGTTCGCCTTTGGCATATCCATAATTGATAGGATTGTGGTACGCAATATTGCCGCAGTTTTGTATCCGCTTTATCTCATTGTCAGTAATACGGATATGATTTTCCGTAACAGTCATTTCGCCATTCTCGTCTGATACAACGCCTGTACTCGCCCTTAGATAAAAGGCAGCTCCTAAAGCTTCTCGGATGTCACTCGCTAACTTCTCGGATGCGGTAAGGAGCGAAAAACATGAAATAAGAAAGGTCGAAACGACCATAATGAGAAGAAAGATACTTATGGCTTTTCCTTTTTTACGGAGCAGATACAGACCTGCCCGCTTTTTACAATCCATTTAGGCTTCATCTCCTTTCTGCTGACAATCATATCTTTTTTTGATTAGTTTTTGGTTAGCATTTGATATGCGTTTCATTTGTTTTTATGGACATAAAGAAGCCGCCAGATATAACTGACGGCTTCTTTAGAAGATGGTTTTAGTTCAGTTTTAGATAGAACGCAACGCCTTTGTCGGTATTTGAGATTTGGTATCCCATTTGGTGCAGGTCAAGGATTGTCTTTACAATGTATAATCCCAGGCCACTTCCACCTGTGACTTTGCTTCGGGATTTATCTGCCCTGTAAAACGGCGTGAACATATTTTCCAAGTTATCCTCATCCAAAAATACGCCTGTGTTTTCCACAGCCAGAATGTGCATATCCCTGTCAAAATCCGCATAAATCTTAGCTCCATCTTTTGAGTGGCGGATGGCGTTGCCAATGATGTTGGATAATGCCTTACGAAACAGACTGCGATTGACTGACACACTTATATCTTCGGAGATATTCTGAAAAATAGCAATGTCTTTTTCAGTCGCCAAAGGCTGCAACTCTATAACTACTTTACTTACCATATCAGCTAAAGAAAGTGTTTCCAAAGAGCTGCCGATGTTCATTGTTTCCATTTTGGTAATAGATAGTATCTCTTTCACTAAGTATTCGATGTCCTCGGCGGATTTTAGTGCCTGCGGCAGATATTTGTCGTGGTTCTGGTAATCTCCAAAACCTAATATCATATTCTCAAGCTGACCTTTCAGAATAGTCAACGGTGTTTTCAGCTCGTGGGAAACAGCAGCAAAGAAATTCCTATGCTGTTCCTCCAACCTTTGAAAGTTCTTAACATCTTTGGTTAGCTGCTGATTTGCCGTTTCCAGTTCTTCCATTGTACTTTGCAGCCTTGCCGCCATTGTATTCAGACTGGAAGAAAGTACGCCGATTTCGTCCCCTCTGTCTGTATCACATCTCCAAGTCATATCAAGCTCGGTCATTCGCTTGGAAATCTGACTGATTTTTGCAATCGGTACAACAATCACTCGGCTGCAAATGAAAGCACTTAGGGCAGAGAGAAGCAGAATAACCGTCAATACCAACGGAATAAAACGGAGCAGCAGACTGAACAGTTCGCTTGCCGTTTTGGATAGAGAGATGACAGAAAGCGTATAGCTTGCTTTATTTTCTGCAAAGGTCACATCAGTTGTATAGGTCTGTGCCGTTGACAGGTCATCAGCAATGGTTTCAAAGTCCCCGAAAGTAACGCTGTTCTTTTCGTTTCCTAACATCGCCACGGCGTTGTTCTCAATGCAGAAATTTGTAATCAGTGTCGTCCCTTCCTCATAGCTTTTGTTTTCCAGAGCAGAGAATAACGCTCCTGCATTGTTCTCAAA
This sequence comes from Oscillospiraceae bacterium, assembly GCA_910575695.1. Lineage (GTDB taxonomy): Bacteria > Bacillota > Clostridia > Oscillospirales > Oscillospiraceae > Enterenecus. The sequence goes on from CAJTGJ010000002.1 coordinate 10,697, forward strand.
CTGTTTGCTGCCTGTGAGTTGATAACTTTGTGGCACAAATACAAGGACGATGCCGTATATCAAAACGCTGCACAAAGTCAATGCGGTAAATACCCAAAGGAACACTTTTGTACTTAGAGAGTTACTGATTTTCTTTCGCAACTTTATATCCCACCCCTCTGACAGTTTCAATATAATCTACACCTAACTTTTTCCTCAGATTCATAATGTGGAAATTGACGCTTTTTTCCTCGCCGATAAATTCATATCCCCAGACAAGGTTAAGCAGCTCATCTCTTGTGAATACTCGTCCTTGATTTTTAAGGAAAAGCAGTAAAATATCAAACTCGGATTGCGTGAGAATGACCTCCGCACCCGATACAAGGACTTGCCTTTGCTTTGCACTTATCTGAAGTTCTTTATATCGAAGGGTGTCCGTATCCATATCCGCTGTTTCTGTTCTTCTAAATAATGCTTCCACACGCTTTAGTACCAATTTAATCGAAAATGGCTTCGTGATATAGTCATCTGCCAACAAATCAAATCCCTTTATCTGGTCGTCCTCTGTATCAAGGGCAGTCAAAAGGATAATCGGGGTCTGGGCTTCTTGTCGTATCATTTCGCAAACAGCATATCCATTGATTTTCGGTAGCATAATATCCAAAAGGATAAGGTCTATGTGATGGGAATGAAAAGCATTGATACCCTCCAGACCATCCGATGCGGTCTCAACTTCATAGCCGCAGGCTCTAAGCGGCTCGGCTAAGATGTTTTGTATTGCGATTTCATCTTCAATAATCAGTATTGTCTTTGCCATATCGATAATCCGCCTTTCAGCGAAAGGCACCGACGGGGTCATGAAATAAGGGTGCTTTCGTCAGTAATGATGATTTGCTATACTAACCACGGGAGTGTTCGGTACACTACAGAAACCGTGGAGGTGAGTGGCGGGGCAGATAGCGGCAACCCCGCATATCTATGCGGAATTTGTCGAGCCAGCCGAAAAGGCGCTCTACCACCCAACGGCGCGGCAGCACAATAAACTTGTGTAATTCGCTGCGTTTTACCGCCTCAACCTGTGCGCCGCAAATATCCTTGACCTGATTGGCAAATTGCTCGCCGGAATAGCATCCGTCCACCAAAAACTTCTCCACATGAGAAAGATTGTCCAGGTTGAGAAGAATCATCTGAATCGCCCCATCCCGATCTGTAACATCAGCCGTTGTTACAGCTATGGCGTGAGGCAGTCCCATCGTATCAACTACGATGTGGCGTTTGATTCCTGATACTTTTTTCCTGCGTCATATCCCTTTTCTTCGGCCGTATCTGCATTCTGCACACTTTGTGCGTCAACAATTCCAAAGGTGGTCTTATCCCGCCTCAAATCTTCGTTTCGTATTTGTTTTACCAGTTTTTGCAGCACTTTGTCCAAAATACTTACCCCTGCTTCATCCTTTTCCGACCAAACTCTGAAATAGTAATACACGCTCTGCCATTGGGGGTAATCATTTGGCAGCATTCGCCACTGTATTCCGCCCTGTATCACGTACAGCACCGCACAAAACACATCATACAAATCATATTTCCTCGGTCGTGTCCTCTTCTTTGCCCCTTCCAAATCCTCTCGGATCTGAGCATACTCTTCCCGGCTGATATCACTTGGATATTCGTGCAGCTCCCTCATTCCCCACCTGTTTTTCCTCTATTATCTACTTCCTGTCCCTTTTTGTCAAATGATTTTAAACAGGCTCTTAGCGAAGGCTGCGGCGGGGGAGCTGGCGCCCATACCCTCCAGCGGGCCAGTGGTGCGGTCATGCGCACTGTCTGGAATGGGGGGCTGGCACTGGCGGGACAAATGGCTACAAAAAACGCCGTTCCTTCGACCACGGAGGTCAATGGAACGGCGCGGAAACTGTGTGGAAATATTTTGGATGGGGCGCATGGGCAGCGCTGCTGCGTGGGTTCGAGACCCGCCAGTTTGGGAAAATAACAAAAATAAGCGGCCCCCGGATTTTTACATCCGAGGGCCGTCAAGACGTTGAAATCACTGGCTTTGAGGGTATACAGTGATTTCGTTGTCCATGGCTGGTACGGCTGAAGGGATTCGAACCCCCGACCTTTTGGTTCGTAGCCAAACACTCTATCCAGCTGAGCTACAGCCGCATATCTAACTGACAGCTTAGACATCATAACACATCCAATCTGAAAATGCAAGATGTTTTTTTGAGATTTTTTCAATTTTTTATTTTTTCGCTTTTTCTTTCCAAAAATCCGTAGGCAGGACGGGAAAACTATGATATAATATCCGCCGTGCGGATGTTATTGGGCATGAGCTGATATATCGAACGGCGCTCCGTGCCTGGAATACCATAAAATAAGGAGGCGGGAAGCAGTGAAACACAGATTACTGCGCGGCCTGCTGCTGGGCGCGCTGGCGGCGGCGCTGGCTGCCGGCCTGAGCGGCTGTGTGTTTGAGACAGTGGACAAACTATATGCCCTGCCCGTCCTGCCCCAGGAGTACAAGGACCTTCAAGCCACCATTGAGACCACCATGAACGAGCTGGGCGCGGAATACGCCACCATCAACTACGGCAGCAATACCTCCACCATCCAGCTGCTGGACATGGACGGGGACGGTGAGCAGGAGACGGCTGCGGTGTTCCTCCGGGTGACCTCCGCGGAGGAGCGCCCCATGCGGGTGTGCCTGTTCCGGCAAGGGACCGACAACACCTACCGCCAGATCCATATGCTGTCCGGCGAGGGCAACTCCATCAACTCCGTGGCCTATGAGGACCTCACCGGGGACGGGAGCCGGGAGATCATTGTCAGCTGGCAGCTCAGCGGCGGCGTACACATCCTGTCGGCCTACAACCTCACCGGGTCCGAGGCGGACGAGCTGCTGAGCACCGCCTACAACGAGACGTATATCGTGACGGACCTGGACGAGGACGGCAAGCAGGAGATCGTGGTGTTCCAGCAGGACAGCACCGGCGAGGGCTACAACCGGGCGGAATACTATGAGTACCTGGACGGCGTATTGACCATGAGCTCCGCAGCCCCTCTGACCGATGGAATGCGGGACGTGGCCAACTCCAAGGTGGGCTACCTGTCTGACGGACGGCTGGGGGTATACGTGGCCGTGGAGATGGAAAACGGGATGATCACCGACATTCTGGTGCGGGAGGACGGCGGGCTTGTCAACGTCACCCGGGACGTGGAGACCGGCGCCAGCCTGGCCACCGCCCGCTCGTACACCGAGGTGGGGGCCACCGACATCAACAACGACGGTGTGCTGGAGATCCCAAGGCCCCAGCCGCTCACCCCGCTGGACCCGGAGAACCCCTCCAGCCAGTATCTGATCTACTGGCAGCAGTTTGACTCCCGCGGGACGGGCAGCACCAGCTGCATCACCTACCACGCGGTGTCGGACAGCTGGTATCTGGTCCTGCCCAACGGCTGGGATACGGGGAACATCGCCGCGGCCCGGGACGACAGCCTCAGCAGCCGGGGGGAGCGGGCGGTGGTGTTCTACTACTGGCCCGACCAGGATAAGAACGATGAGCCAAAGAAGTTCCTCACTATCTATCGGCTGACGGGCAACAACCGGAGCGCCCGTTCCAAGCTGGCCGGACGCACCACCCTGTTTTCCGACAGCACCGCCACTTACTGCGCCGTGCTGGACGAGAGCGTGTGGGACTGCGGGCTGAACGGGGATGAGCTGGCCCAGCGCTTTAAGCTGATTATGGTGGAGTGGGCGACCACGCAGCGCTCCGCGTCATGAAACATGGAAAGGTGAGTTGGAATTGACAAGGAAGATTTTGGTGCTGGAGGATGAATCCAATATCCGCAGCTTTGTGGTCATCAATTTAAAGAGGGCGGGGTACGATACCATTGAGGCGGGCACTGGGGAGGAGGCCCTGGCCCTGATCCAGCAGAATCCTGATGTGAGGGTGGCTCTGCTGGACATCATGCTCCCCGGGGACATGGACGGCTTTGAGGTGTGCCGCCGCATCCGGGCGGGCAATTCCCAGATCGGGATCATCATGCTCACCGCCCGCACCCAGGAGATGGATAAGGTCAGCGGCCTGATGACCGGGGCGGACGACTATGTGACCAAGCCCTTCTCCCCGGCGGAGCTCACCGCCCGGGTGGACGCCCTGTTCCGCCGCACCGGCGGCGCGGCCATGCGGGACGTGGACGAGATCGACCAGCCGCCTTTCCTGCTGAACACCCGCAACCGCACCCTGGAGAAAAACGGCAAGCGGGTGAAGCTGACCCAGGTGGAGTATTCCATTGTGAAGCTGTTCATGGAGAACCCGGGCAAGGCGCTGTCCCGGGAGGAGATCCTGGAGGCGGTGTGGGGTACGGAGTTCCTGGGGGAGCTGAAGATCGTGGACGTGAACATCCGCCGCCTGCGCATCAAGCTGGAGGACGACCCGCAGAATCCGTCCTTTGTCATTACGGTGTGGGGCTTCGGGTACAAGTGGGAGATTTAAACGCGGAAGGAGGCGGGGCACATGGAACAGCCGGAGAGCCGGGGGAAGCGGCGTAAGCGCAAGCCCGTAAAGCCCGCGGCGGAGCTGGCGGCGGAGGAGCTCCAGCAGCAGGACCGCAGGCGCCCCCGCAGGAAGCTTCGCTGGCGTTGGCTGGTGAATACGCTGGCGGTCACCTTTGTGGTGGTGGCCATTGCGGTGACGGCGTTTTCGCTGGCCATGTACAGCTATTACCGCTCCACGGTCGTGGCCTCCCTGGAGAGCAAGGCCCAGACCGCCGCGGGGATGTTCCGCAATTACACCGAGACCACCTATTTGTTTACCGCCCGGCAGTTCATCAACCAGTTTGAGGAAAAGAGCACCATCGAGGCCCAGATCCTGAACGGCAGCGGCCGGGTGATGATCTCGTCCATGATGGACATTTCCGGCGCCAACGTGGACACGCCGGACGTGGAGGACGCCATCAGCTCCAAGCGGGTGGTGCCCTATTACGGGCCGGACCCCAGCACCGGCGACCACATCGTGGCCGCCTCCGCCCCGGTGGTCTACAATAACACGGTGGTGGGCATGGTGCGCATGGTCACATCCCTGCGGCAGGTGGAGGCCCAAATGACCCGTATTATCGCGGTCACCTCCGCCATCGGGCTGATCATCCTGATCGTGATGGGGATCACCGCGTCCTATTTCATCAAATCCGTGCTGGACCCGGTGATCCGGGTGACGGAGACCGCCAAGCGCATTGCCGCGGGCAGCTACGGCGTGCAGATGGAATCCCACTCCGACGATGAAATGGGCGATCTGGTGGACACCATCAACGATATGTCCATGAAAATCGACCAGGCGGAGCGCACCCAGTCGGAATTTATCTCGTCGGTGTCCCACGAGCTGCGCACCCCGCTGACCGCCATCAGCGGCTGGGCGGAGACGCTTTACAACGGGGAGGTGCGGGACGCCTCCGACGTAAAAAAGGGCATGGGCATCATCGTGTCCGAGGCCCAGCGGCTCACCCGCATGGTGGAGGAGCTGCTGGAGTTCTCCCGGATGGAGACGGGGCGGTTCAACCTGTCGGTGGAGCCCATTGACATCGTGGCGGAGCTGGAGGACGCGGTTTACACCTACCGGGAGTTTTTCCGCCGGAAAAACCTGGCCCTGGATTACACGGAGTGCGAGGAGGAGCTACCCATCATCAGCGGTGACCCGGAGCGGCTGCGCCAGGTGTTCTGCAACCTGCTGGACAACGCGGACAAGCACGGCGGCTCGGGAGGGCGCATTGAGGTGTCGATTTGCCGGGAGGAGAACGAGGAGGCGGACGAGGTGGTTATCCGCGTCCGGGACCACGGCCCCGGCGTGCCAGAGGACGAGCTGCCCTATATCAAGTACAAGTTTTATAAGGGCTCCTCCAAGGTCCGCGGCTCAGGCATCGGTCTGGCTGTGTGCGACGAGATCATCAACAGCCACAACGGGGCGCTGGAGATCGGCAACGCCCCGGGGGGCGGCTGTGTGGCGACCGTCCGGCTCCCCATCGGGGTAGAAAATGTGTAAAGAGCAGGGAGTCGAACAAAAGTTTTAAACTGTGGTTGCATTTTTCCCCCGGCTCTGGTACACTGTATGGAGACTGCGGGAGGAAGACGGCACAAAGGAGATAAAACATAATATGGCAAAACAAGATGTAAAAACCTGTACCCCGTTCAAGACCACGTGCGGCGGGCAGGCCCTGATCGAGGGGATCATGATGCAGGGCCCCGCCAAGCGGGCGGTGGTGGTGCGTAAGGCGGACGGGGAGCTGGACATCACCGAGGAGGCCATCAAGCCCCGCTCCGGGCTGGCCAAGCTGCCCTTTGTCCGGGGCCTGTTCATCTTCTGCGGCTCCATGGTACACGGGATGAAGGCGCTGATGCACTCCGCCGAGGTGTCCGACGACGGCAGCATGGAGGAGGAAGAACTGACCGGTCTGGACAAATGGATCAGCGACCACTTTGAGCAGGATAAGGCCATGGGCATCATCATCACGCTGGCGGCGGTGCTGGGCATCTGCTTTTCGGTGGGGCTGTTCATCCTGCTGCCCACCGCGCTGACGGGCCTGATCGGGCTGGTGTGGAAGACCATGCCTCTGTGGGTGCGCTCGGTGCTGGAGGGCCTGCTGAAGGTGGCCATTTTCATGATCTATCTGTACCTTTGCTCCAAAATGAAAGAGATCCACCGGGTGTTTGAGTACCACGGCGCGGAGCACAAAACCATCTACTGCTACGAAAACGGCCTGGAGCTGACGGTGGAAAACGTCCGCAAACAGCCCCGGCACCATCCCCGGTGCGGCACCAGCTTCCTGTTTGTAGTCATCGCGGTGTCCATTTTCCTGTCTATCGTGGTGTTTACGCCGCTGAAGATTGAAAATACCTTCCTGCGCATGGCCCTGCATCTGCTGATGCTGCCCGTCATCGTGGGGGTGACCTATGAGTTCAACCGCTATGTGGGAGGGCACGACGGCCCGCTGTGCCGGGCGCTCCGCAGCCCGGGTATGTGGATGCAGAACTTTACCACCTTTGAACCGGACGACTCCATGATCGAGGTGGGGATTGAGGCGTTGAAGCGCGTTCTGCCCGAGGAAAAGGGCGCGGATCAGTGGTGAGATAAAAGAGGAGAGAGGGCGAGAGCCAATGCCGGCCACCTATAACGATCTATATCTGGACGCCCGCCGTGCCCTGAAGGAGACGGGGGTGGAGCAGGCCCAGCTGGAGGCTCAGGAGCTGTTGTGCCTTGCCTCCGGCAAGGACCGTACCCAGCTGATCCGCGATCTGCCTCTGTACGCCTCCGACGGGGCGGCGAAGCGGTTCCGCGATTTGCTGGAGCGCCGGATGAAAGGGGAGCCGGTGGCCTATCTTCTGGGGGAATGGGAGTTCTATGGCCTGACCCTGGACATCACCCGGGATGTGCTGATCCCCCGGCCGGACACGGAGACGCTGGTGGAGCGGGGGATTTTGTTTGTCCGGGACCTGCCCGAGGGCACCCGGGTATTGGATCTGTGCGCGGGAAGCGGCTGTATCGGGCTGGCGGTGGCGGAGAACTGTCCCAACACGTCAGTGATTTTGGGGGAGTGGTCGGAGGACGCCCTGCGGGTGTGCCGCCAGAACATCCGGCGGTGCGGCCTGGGCGGGCAGGCGCAGGCCGCCCAGGTGGACGCGCTGGACCCGCCCCCCCGGGTCTTGCGGGATTTTGACCTCATCTTGTGCAATCCCCCCTATATCCCAACGCTGGAGATCAGGCGGCTGGACCCGTCTGTTAAGGACTATGAGCCCCACTTGGCGCTGGATGGCGGGGAGGACGGGCTGAAATTTTACCGAGCCATCGCGAAGAAATGGAAATGCGCCCTGAGGCCTGGCGGAAAGCTGATCTTTGAGGTGGGCTATGACCAGGCCCAGGCGGTGGAGGCGCTGATGGCGGAGCAGGGCTATCAGGACCTCCGGACCACCATGGACCCCGGGATGCACTGGCGGGTGGTGGAGGGCTGTAACGGACGGAGGGCAGAGCATGAAGAAATGGTATGACGAGGAATATGAATTTGAGATAGAGGTCATCGGCTTTCTCCACGGGGACCATACGGAGCGGTACTGCCGGAACGGGGAGGAAGTCGGGGACAGATATACCTGCACCTACGGCTGTCCCGTCAATCAGGACGGGCAGGGCATCTGCTCCAAGATGATGATGGTGATGTTTCCGGTGATGGAGGCGGTCCGGAGCGGCGGCGATTTGGAGAACATCGGCGGCGACAGCCCGGACAGCAAGGTGTTCGTGTGCCCGGACGGCTGTGTGATGTTTCGGCTGACCGCGAAAAAGCTGGAAAATGAGAATTTTTTCAAGGGGAAATTTTTTGACGGGCCTTTCCTGTGAGAAGGACAGGCGAAGGCGGAAGAAAACGAAATATTTTTAAAACACCCGGTTTATGGGACACATAAAAGAGTAAGATATGGGACAGCAAGGGCCGGCGGCTCCAGATAATTTCGCCGGCGGGAAAGGATGATCGTACATGGCAGACAAGAAAAAGCAGGTGGAGGCCGCCGCCCCCGCCGCGGATAAAAAGAAAGCGCTGGACACCTGCATCGCGCAGATCGAGAAAGACTTTGGCAAGGGCTCCATCATGCGCCTGGGGGAGAACTCCCACATCGTGGTGGAGGCCATCCCCACCGGGTCCCTGTCCCTGGACGTCGCTCTGGGTATTGGCGGCGTACCCAAGGGGCGCATCATTGAGATCTACGGTCCGGAATCCTCCGGTAAGACCACATTGGCCCTGCACATTGTGGCCGAGGCCCAGAAGCGGGGCGGCGAGGTGGCCTTCATCGATGCCGAGCACGCCCTGGACCCCACCTACGCCCGGGCTTTGGGGGTGGACATCGACTCCATGCTGATCTCCCAGCCGGACACCGGCGAGCAGGGGCTGGAGATCTGCGAGGCGCTGGTGCGCTCCGGGGCCATCGACGTGGTAGTGGTGGACTCGGTGGCGGCGCTGACCCCCCGGGCGGAAATCGAGGGCGACATGGGCGACAGCCATGTGGGCCTGCTGGCCCGGCTGATGAGCCAGGCCCTGCGCAAGCTGGCGGGTTCCATCGCCAAAACCAACTGTATTGTCATCTTCATCAACCAGCTTCGTGAGAAGGTTGGGGTGGTTTACGGCAACCCGGAGGTGACCACCGGCGGACGGGCGCTGAAGTTCTACTCGTCGGTACGCATGGAGGTGCGGCGGATTGAGGCCATCAAGAACGGTACCGAGGTGGTGGGCAACCGCACCCGGGCGAAGATCGTGAAGAACAAAGTGGCGCCCCCCTTCCGGGAGGCGGAATTTGAGATCATGTACGGCGAGGGTATTTCCAAGCTGGGCGAGCTGGTGGACTTGGCGGTAAAGCTGGATATCGTGCAGAAATCCGGCTCCTGGTTCTCCATGGGGGAGACCCGGGTGGGCCAGGGCCGGGATGCGGTGAAGAAGTATTTTCAGGACAATCCGGAAATTGCGGAGCAGGTGGAGGCGGAGGTGCGTGCCAACGCCTACAAGCTCATGAGCCGCCAGTCCCAGATTGCCGCCAAGGCCGCAGGCCGGGCGGTGGATGTGTCCGCCGACGATTTTGAAGGATAGCCTGTTTTTTTGAAAGAAAAGGCAGGCAAAAAGAACTTTAAGCTCACTGACGAGCGGGGTGGGGGGAATACCGATTCTGCCCATCGACGGAACGGACTGCGATGAGATAACGATGAAAATTGAGAAATTAGAGCCCTCCAAGCATAAGGAGGGCCGCTGGCTGGTGTGGCTGGAGGACGCGTCCATCGTCCGCGTGGGCGAGGGGGACGTGGTGTCCCTGGGCCTGTACACAGGGAAGGAGCTGACTGGCGGGGAGGGCGAAGCCCTTGCCGCCGCCGGGGAGCGTTCCAGGCTTATGGAGCGTGCGGTGGGCCTGCTGTCCCAGCGGCCCATGTCCCGGCGGGAGCTGCTGGACAAGCTGTGCGCCCCGCCCCGGCCTAAGAAGGGGAAGTACCCCTATGACAAGCTGGACGATGCCCCCGGCCTTGAAACCATAGAGACCCAGCGGGAGGCCGTCCGGGAACGGGCGGAGGCGGTGGCTGACAGGCTTGCCGAACTTGGCCTGCTGAACGACGAGGAATACGCCCGCATGGTGGTGCGCCACTACGCCGCCAAGGGGTACGGCCCCCGGAAGCTGCGGGATGAGCTGTATCGCCGGGGGGTGCCCCGGGAGTACTGGGAGGACGCCCTTGGGGAGCGGGAACCGGATGACAGCCGGATTGACCAGCTGGCCCGGCAGAAGCTCCGGGGCGGGGAGCCTACCCGGGAGAATTTGAAAAAGGTGTCCGACTATCTGGCCCGCCGGGGATACGGCTGGGACGAAATCTCCGGGGCGCTGGAGCGCCTCCGGGAGGAGGAATGGGAATAAATGGGGTATAAAGTGGCATTTCAGTCCCTGGGCTGTGCCAAAAATCTGGTAAACACCGAGCAGATGATGGCCCTTTGCCGGGACGCGGGCCACGCCGTCACCGGCGACCCGGAGGGGGCGGATGTGGCGGTGCTGAACACCTGCGGCTTCATCGAATCCGCCAAGAGCGAGGCCATCGACAGCATTTTGGAGCTGGCGGCGCTGAAAAGCCAGGGGAAGCTGAAAAAGCTGCTGGTGGCGGGCTGTCTGGCTCAGCGCTATCCCGACGATATCCGGGCCGAGCTGCCCGAGGTGGACGGCCTGTTGGGCACCGGCAGCTACACCGATGTGGTGTCCGCCGTGGAGCGGCTCATGGCGGGGGAGAGGCCGGAGGAGTTCGGAGATATCCACCGCACCTATGAGGACGGGGAGAGGTGGGTGTCCACGCCGCCCTATACCGCCTACCTCAAGATTGCGGAGGGGTGCTCCAACGGGTGCGCGTTCTGCGTGATCCCCAAGCTAAGGGGCAGGTACCGCAGCCGTTCCATGGAAGCCCTGCTGGACGAGGCGGAGGGACTGGCCCGCCGGGGGGTGAAGGAGCTGATCGTCATTGCCCAGGACATCACCCGCTACGGGCTGGACCTGAAGGACGGCACCACGCTGGCCAAGCTGCTCACCGAGCTTTGCAAGCTGGATTTCCACTGGATACGCCTCCACTACCTCTACCCGGAGGCCATTACCGACGAGCTGATCGAGACCATTGCCGCCCAGCCGAAGGTCCTCCACTACCTGGATATCCCCATCCAGCACTGTAATGACGGGATTTTAAAAGCCATGCGCCGCCGGAGCACAAAAGCGGAGCTGGAAGCGCTGTTTGCCAGGGTCCGGGCCGCCATGCCGGACGTGGTGCTGCGCACCTCCCTGATCTGCGGCCTGCCCGGGGAGGGCGAGGCGGAATTTGAGGAGCTGTGCCAGTTTCTGCGGGAGCAGAAGCTCCAGCGGGCGGGGGTGTTTCAGTTCTCCCCGGAGGAGGGGACTCTGGCGGCGGTGATGGAAAACCAGGTGGAGCCGGAGACCGCCGCCCGCCGGGTAGAGCTGGTGGTGGACCTCCAGTCCCGCATCATGGACGAATACAATGAGCAGCGGCTGGGCACGTGCATGGAGGTACTGTGCGAGGGCTTTGACGGGGAGGCCGGCTGTTACGCGGGCCGCACCTATGCCGATTCGGTGGACATCGACGGCCGGGTGCTGTTCACAGCGGCGGGGCTTGTCCCGGCGGGGGAGTTCGTGTGGGTGCGGATCACCGGCGTGTCCGACGGCGACCTGACGGGGGAGATCGAGGAATGACGCTGTATCACTGTTCGCCGGAGCCGGGGCTGAAGACCCTCCGGCCCAGTGGGAGCCGCTTCGGCAAGCCCCGGCAGGTATGCCTGACGGCCAGCCTGCCCATGGCCCTGATGTATGGGGTGCGGCATTTCGAGTACACCTAATGCAGGAAAAATATCCGGAGAGCTGGGCGCGGGCCGTCCAGGATGGAGCGGAAAAAGGAGGACAAGTATGAATACAGCCAATAAACTGACCATGCTGCGGGTGGTACTGATCCCGGTGTACCTGATCCTGTGGCACATCGACGCGGCGTGGAGCATCTATGCCGCCCTGGCGGTGTTTGTGGCCGCCAGCCTGACGGATCTGCTGGACGGCTACATCGCGCGGCACTACAACCAGGTCACCGACTTCGGCAAGTTCATGGACCCCCTGGCGGATAAGGTACTGGTGCTCACAGCCATGGCCTGCTTCTGCTCTGTGGGGCGTTTCCCGGACTGGGCGTTGGTGATCGTGATTGCCCGGGAGTTCGCCGTGTCCGGCCTGCGGCTGGTGGCGGTGGACAACGGACGGGTCATCGCCGCCGGGTGGTCGGGAAAGGTGAAAACGGCATCCACCATGGTGTGCCTGTGCCTGATGCACCTCACGGTCCTGCCCATACCCATGGAGATACTGGACTGGGTGTGCGTCCTTGTGATCGCCGCCACCACCCTGTACTCCGGTATCGAGTATTTTGTCCTCAACCGGGACGTGTTGAACTGGAATAAGTAAAAAAGTCCGGCCCGCTCCTGTGGGCCGGACTTTTATCTCGTCATGATCCGCGCCAGCAGAAAGGCGATTCCCCCGCAGGCGGGGAAGGTGAGAATCCAGGCCCCCGCCATCTGCCCCATAACGGTCCTGCTGGCCCCACGGCCCGCGCCGCACACGGCGGCCACCTTGGCGTGGGTGGTGGACACGGGCAGTCCCAGGGCGGAGCACGCCAGCAGCACCGCCCCCGCCCCCAGGTCCGCCGCCAGCCCCTCGGCGGGGGAGAGGGAGGCCAGCTCGGTGCCCACCTTTTCCACGATGGGCTTGCCGCCCAGGGCGGTGCCCAGGGCCATCACTCCAGCGGTGAGCAGGGCCAGCGCCAGCCGGGAGGAGCCCTCTGTCCCGTCAAGTCCGTCGGTGAGCAGCAGCAGGGCCAGGAACTTCTGCCCGTCCTGTACCCCGTGGAGCAGGGCGGTGAGGGCGGCGGCCCACCGCTGTCCCAGGGCGGGCCTGCGGAGCCTCCCGGTGAGGACGCGGCGGATCAGCCGCCCCGCGATGACCCCCGCTGGCAGGGACAGCCCCAGCCCCGCCAGCGCCATCAGCCAGGCCCTGCCGTTGAGCCGGGCCAGCCCGCCCCCCAGGGCCAGCGCTCCGCCGGACAGCCCCGCCAGCAGGGCGTGGCTTTCGCTGGTGGGCAGGCCGAACCGCCACGCCGCCACAGCCCACAGAACGATGGACAGCATGGCCGCGTTGAGTGCTGCCGCGGCGGAATGGGGGTCGCCAAAGTCTACCAGTTCCCCGATGGTGGCGGCGACGGCGGGGAAGCACAGACAGGCCATCGCAGCCCCGGCGAAGTTGCACGCCGCCGCCAGTATGACCCCCCGGCGGAAGCTCAGCGCTCCGGAGCCTACGGCGGTGGCGATGGCGTTGGGAGCGTCTGTCCAGCCATTTACAAAAATCACTGACAGCACCAGCAGACGTGCCAGCGAAACTGTGATATTCACCGCAATTCCCCCATTTCTATGGTCAAAATGCTGTTTGAGTATACGGTGTGAGGGGGGGCAAATATGACAAAAGAAATAATTTTGAGAAATTTTGCAAAAATAAAAAGGTTTTTTCCCGGCAGCAGGGTATAAGAGTGTATAAAGGCAACGTTGCCCAGTTGGGAGGGACGCAGCATGAAGCATACGATTCGGGAGCGCACAGAGGCGCTGGAGCGGCAGAGCCTGTCGCCCCGGGCCTGTCTTTCCGTCAGTTCCAGGGGGCGGAAGGTGGACATACCGCCCTGTCCCATGCGCACCTGCTTTCAGAGGGATGTGGACCGGGTGGTGCACTGTAAATCCTTCCGGCGGCTGAAGCACAAGACCCAGGTGTTTCTCCAGCCGGAGGGGGACCACTACCGCACCCGCATGACACACACACTGGAGGTGTCCCGCATTGCCCGTACCATGGCCCGGGGACTGGCGCTGAACGAGGATTTGACCGAAGCCGCCGCCCTGGCCCATGATCTGGGACACACCCCCTTCGGCCACGCCGGGGAGAGGGCGCTGTCCCGGATGGTGGAGGGGGGGTTCCGCCACTATGAGCAGTCCCTGCGGGTGGTGGACCGTCTGGAAAACGACGGCGCGGGGCTGAACCTGTGTCACGAGGTGAGGAGCGGCATCCTGTGCCACACCGCCGGTCCGGTGGCGGACACCCTGGAGGGCCAGCTGGTGCGGTTCGCAGACAAAATCGCCTATATCAACCACGATATTGATGATGCCATGCGTGGGGGCATCATCTTTCCCACCGACATCCCCGTTCACATCTCGGAGGTGCTTGGCTTCACCCACGGGGAGCGCATCGAGACGCTGACCATGGATGTGATCCGTACCAGCGGGGAAGGGGATATGATCCGCCAGTCGGAGCCTGTGGCCAAGGCCATGGCGGAGCTGAAGCAGTTTATGTTTGAATCCGTCTACTTCAATCCCCGGGCAAAGGGGGAGGAGGGGAAAGCGGAGGACATGATTTGCCAGCTTTATGAATACTATTACAAGAACACGGACAAGCTGCCCCCGGAATACCAGGATATTCTTGTGCGGGAGGGGGCCGAGCGGGCCGCGTTGGACTACATAGCGGGCATGACCGACACCTATGCCGTGGAGCGGTTCAGCCAGCTGTTTATCCCGAGAGGGTGGGTGGTGAAATGACGGAATATTTTGTGCCCACCCGGCCCTCTGAGACGGAATTCACCGAGAAACGCTCCACCTTTATCGGCCATGTCTGGCCGGTGGAGACGGAGGAGGAGGCCCGGGCCCGGATCGACGAGACGAGAAAGAAATACCACGACGCCCGGCACAACTGCTGGTGCTATCTCATCAAGGACGGCCCGGTGCGCTATTCCGACGACGGCGAGCCCCAGGGCACCGCGGGACAGCCCATGCTGAACGTGTTCCAGAAGGAGAAGGTCGTCAACGTGTGCTGTGTGGCGACCCGGTATTTCGGCGGGGTGCTCCTGGGCGCGGGGGGACTGGTGCGGGCCTACACCCAGAGCGCCAAGGATGCCCTGGACGCGGCGGGGATCTCCGTTGTCCGCCGCTGGGTAGCCATGGAGGTGCCGTGCAGCTACGCCCGGTTTGAGGAGGTGCGCCGGATGGTGCTCCGCTTTGGCGGCGTGGAGGAGAACATAGACTACGGCGCGGATGTGCTGTTGTCCGTGCTCATCCCGGAGGAGCGGGCGGCGGAATTTTCCGCCCATCTGGTGGACGCTACCGCCGGCACCATCGAGGCAATGGAGGCGGGGGAGGCGTTCCGTGCGGTCCCGCTGAAGGGATAAATTCACAAAACTGTGATAAAAAGAGGCAAATATGGCTAATATCAGGAGGTGGGATGATGGCCATACCGGAGAGCTTCCTGGACGATTTGAACGGACGGCTGGATATTGTGGATGTGGTTTCCGCCTATCTGCCCCTGACCAAGAAGGGGGCGAACTATTGGGGGCTGTGCCCGTTTCACCATGAAAAGACACCGTCGTTTTCGGTGAATGAATCCCGGCAGATTTTCCACTGTTTCGGCTGCGGCAAGGGGGGCGGGCCCATCCGCTTCGTCATGGAGATGGAAAACCTGTCTTTTCCCGACGCGGTGCGCAAGCTGGCCGATCAGGCGGGCCTTCAGATGCCGGAGGAGACAGCAGGGGACGGCCAGTGGCGGGAAAAGCGCAAGCGGATTTTGGAGCTGAATAAGGAGGCCGCCCGGTTTTACCGTTCCATGCTCGCCGATTCCAGGGGAACGGCGGTGGCGTCCTATATCCGGGACAAGCGGCGGATCAGCCCGAAATTTTCCGCCCGGTTCGGCCTGGGCGCGGCCCCGGACGCCTGGGATACGCTGATCCTCGCCATGCGGGACAAGGGGTATGACAAGACGGATCTGATCGACGCGGGGCTGGCCGTGGCGGGCAAGGGGGGCGGCGTGTACGACAAATACCGCAACCGCCTGATGCTCCCGGTGATCGACGTGCGGGGGGACGTCATCGGCTTCACCAGCCGGGTGATGGACGATTCCACCCCCAAATACCTGAACACGCCGGAGACGGCCATTTTCAAGAAACGTTCCATTCTGTACGGCCTCAACTACGCCAAAAACACCAAACGTCCCAATTTCATTCTGGTGGAAGGCAATATTGATGTGATCACCCTGCATCAGGCGGGCTTTGACAACACGGTGGCCACCATGGGCACCGCCCTCACCGAGGAGCACATCCGCCTGCTGGGGCGGTACACAAAGGAGCTGGTGCTGTGCTACGACAACGACGCCGCCGGAGAGGACGCCACCCAGCGGGCCATCGCTCTGCTGAGGAACTCGGAGGTGGGGGTGAAGGTGCTCCGCCTGCCCCGCCGCCGGACAGAGGACGGCGAGCTGGTGAAGCAGGACGCGGACGACTATATCAAGAACTGCGGGCCCGCGGCGTTTGAGGAATTGATGAATGGAAGCTCAAATTCGGCGGAATACCGTTTGAGCGTGGTGCAGGCGGGCTTTGACCTGAGCCGGGACGACCAGCGGGCCCAGTACCTGCTGGCGGCGGCGGAAGTGCTGGCGGGGCTTCCCAGCCCGGTGGAGCGGGAGATCTACGCCGGACGGTGCGCCGAAGCGGCGGGAGTATCCAAGGAAGCGGTGCTCCAGGAGGTGAACCAGCAGCGGAAAAAGCGGAGCTGGCAGGCGAGGAAGCAGGAGGAGCGGCAGAATCTGACGCCGTCCCAGCGCATACAGCCCAAAGCGCGGGGCCTGCGGTATGAGAACATCCGGTCCGCCCAGGCGGAGAAGGGCATCCTGCGCATCGTCCTGCTGGACGGGGAGTTTTTCCGGAAGGTGGAGCCTGTGAATGAGGGCCATTTCTCCTCGCCTGTGCTGAAAAAGGCGTTCATCCTGCTGAGAGAGCGGTGGGAAGCGGGGAAAAGCGTGTCTCTGTCCGCGCTGGACGGGCAGTTTGCCCCGGAGGAGATGGACCAGCTGGCCTCCGCCGTCCAGGAGCCTCAGCCCCGGAACACGGCGGAGGCGGCGCTGGAGGACTATAAGCAGGTGATCCTACTGGAAGCCAGCAGTTTGGACATATCAGACGAGAAGGGTCTCGTTGCATTGAAAAATGTACTCAAAAAGAAAAAAGCCTATGGAGGATGAGGGACCAATGAGTGAAAAGAAAAAGACCGTGAAGAAGATGGACAGCGCCCCCCACGCGCAGGTAAGCCCGGAAAAGCTGGAGGCGGCGAAGGCGGAGCTGACCAAGATGATCGAGGGCGTCCAGGGCGGCGAAAGGCTGATCGAGCTGGTGGAGACGGGGAGCAGGAAGGGCAAGCTGTCCTCCAGTGAGATGATGGAGGTGCTGGAATCCATCAGCCTGGAGACGGAGCAGCTTGACAAGGTATATGATGTGCTGGAAAACCTGGGTGTGGACACCGCAGGGGACGATTTTGTGCCCGAACTGGACGACGATGTGATCCCTTCCTCTGACGAGCTGGAGGAGATTCCGGAGGAGGAGATCGTTGACCCCAATACCCTGGTGGATTCCTTTGCCATTGACGACCCGGTGCGGATGTATTTGAAGGAGATCGGCAAGGTGGACCTGCTCACCCCGGAGCAGGAGGTGGACCTGGCTCAGCGCATGGGCGCGGGGGCCGCCGCCAAGGAGCAGATGGCGGAGCTGGAGAAGTCCGGGGAGGAAATCCCCGGAGAGATGCTGAAGGAGCTGAAAAAGGCCATCAAGTCCGGCGACCGGGCCAAGCAGGAGCTGGCCGAGGCCAACCTGCGTCTGGTGGTGTCCATCGCTAAGCGGTACGTGGGCCGGGGGATGCTGTTCCTGGACCTGATCCAGGAGGGCAATCTGGGCCTCATCAAAGCGGTAGAGAAATTCGACTACACCAAGGGCTACAAGTTCTCCACCTACGCCACCTGGTGGATCCGCCAGGCCATCACCCGGGCCATCGCGGACCAGGCCCGGACCATCCGCATCCCGGTGCATATGGTGGAGACCATCAACAAGGTGATCCGGGTGAACCGCCAGCTGTTGCAGGAGCTGGGTCACGACCCCTCCCCGGAGGAGACGGCGGAGGAGATGGGGATGCCGGTGGAGAAGGTGCGGGAGATTTTGAAGATCGCCCAGGAGCCGGTATCCCTGGAGACCCCCATCGGCGAGGAGGAGGACAGCCATCTGGGCGATTTCATCGAGGACGATACCGCCTCCGAGCCCTCCGAGGCCGCATCCTTCACCCTGCTGAAGGAGCAGCTGGTGGACGTAATGTCCACCCTGACCCCCAGGGAGGAAAAGGTGCTGCGCCTGCGCTTCGGCATTGAGGACGGCCGGAGCCGCACATTGGAGGAAGTGGGCAAGGAGTTCAACGTTACCAGGGAGCGCATCCGGCAGATCGAGGCCAAAGCCCTGCGCAAGCTGCGCCATCCCTCCCGGAGCAAGAAGCTGAAGGACTTTTTGAGCTGAATGATTTGAAAAAACCGCCCCTGGCCAAGCTGGCAGGGGCGGTTTGCATTTTAGCGGAAAACCGTCAATAGTTTTTCAAAGAAGTTTGCTGATATGTTTTTTGCTGTTGGTATGTGAACAAATATGACGGGACAATCCATTTTCCACATCATCTGATAGTATGCCTCGTTGCACAGGTAATGAGTAGGGCGATCTGATATTGTATAATTCAAAGCAGATTTTTCGGCTTTTGCACGATATTCGGATAAGTCGGCCTTGGTGTGGAGCAAAGTGGAATCTTTTTCAGCCGACAACTCAAACCGAATGGAGTGTATAAGCATCTTGTCTGAGCCAAACATAATTACTTTTTTGTATCCGGCATCCAGCGATTCGATATCTTTTAGGATGCCGTGAAAGGAATTCGTTAAGAATACCTTGTCTCCCGGAAGAGAAGAAACCAGATGAAAAGATGAGTTGTGTGACCCTTTAAAGCCGGCGTATAAAACATTTTCCATGATTGAGCATAATCATCGAAACACCCGGTTAAAATCCCGAGGCATTTTGGCTTTAAAGGTGATTTGTTCCCCGGTGGCGGGATGGATAAAGGACAGCTCACTGGCGTGGAGGCACAGCCGCCCGATAGGGTTGGTGCGGGCATCGTACTGCTTGTCCCCGGCCACGGGATGGCCCAGCTCCTTCATATGGACGCGGATCTGGTTTTTCCGCCCTGTCTCGATGCTGATGTCCAGCAGGGCGTACCCGCCCCCGGTCTTTTTCACCTCATAGCTGGTGACAGCCTCCCTGGCTCCCTTCCCGGGCGCGCCGGAAAAGCTCAGGTGGGTGCCCGTCTCCACCAGCCAGGAGCGGATGGTGTCCCGCTCGGGCCGGGGCACCCCCTCCACCACCGCCAGATAGCCCCGGCGGGTGATGACCTCGTTCCATCTGCTCTGGAACAGCTCCTTGGTCTCGGCGTCCCGGGCGAACATCAGCACGCCCGACGTGTCCCGGTCCAGCCGGTGGAGGACGAAAATACGGTCGCCCACCTTCCGGCTTTTCACGTAGTCGGTGACCATGTGGTAGGCGGTGCGGACCTTTTCCTTCTCGTTTGCCACGCTGAGCAGCTTGGCGGGCTTGTTCACCACAATGAGGTGCTCGTCCTCATAGAGAAGGGGGAAAGGGAGCGCGTCCGCCCTGGGGGCGGAGGA
Source organism: Oscillospiraceae bacterium (assembly GCA_910575695.1). GTDB lineage: Bacteria > Bacillota > Clostridia > Oscillospirales > Oscillospiraceae > Enterenecus. The sequence continues at coordinate 30,297 of CAJTGJ010000002.1, forward strand.
GGGGAGGATGGCCACCTGCTGGCCTGGAGCCAGCGGCGTATCGAACTGGGAGACGGGCACGCCGTCCACCGCCACCAGGCGGCGGGAGAGAAGGGATTTCACATTGTTCCGGCTCTTGCCCTTCACCTGCTCAAGCAGGAAGGGGAGCAGGGTGGAGGGCTTGTCCACCGTGTAGACAGCGGTGTCCCGCCGTATTTTGCTGTAATCCATAAATACCGCCTTTTCAAGACAAATTTGTTGTTGTTGGGCCATTGTATCACAGACGGGGGAAAAAGTCCACAAATTCCCGTGGGACAGGCAAGGCGGGGTGTCTGACTGCATATCCTTCCCAGAGGTGATGTTCAGTGGGAGAAAAGGACGGGCTGCTGGCCCGGGCGGCACAAATGTTTGACCTGCCCGCCGACGCGGTGGCCAATGTGCCCCGGGTGGAGGTAGTGGGTGACGGCGAACTGCGTATGTCCCCCCACCGGGGCATCCTGGCCTATGGGCCGGAGGAAATCCACATATCCGGGGGGAGCCTGGTGGTGCTGGTGCGGGGCAGCGGCCTGGAACTGCGGGCCATGACCCCGGAGGAGCTGCTGATCACCGGGGAGATCCGGGCGGTGGAATTTGCGCGGTGAGCTGTTTGCAAGAATACGGCGCGGAAAAAGTGCTGAACCGCCGTCTGTGCAGGTGGAGCGGATCGTGTTTGAAAAGGGGTTGAAGGCATGAGAAAACTTGTCAACCTGCTGCGGGGTTATGTGGAGCTGGAGGCCGTGGGGGCTTTCCCGGAACGCCTCCTGAATTTGTGCGCCCAGAACCGCCTGCAATTCTGGAAGCTGTGCTGGCTGGACGAAACCAGCTTTACCTTCCGCATCACCCTTCGGGACCGCAAGCGGCTGGACGAGCTGGCCCAGCGCGCCATGTGCGAACTCACCGAGCGGAGCCGCCGGGGGGCGCCCGTGGTGGCGGAGGGCATGGTCAAGCGGCGGTGGGGCTTTCTGCTGGGGCTGGCGGCGTGCCTGCTGGCGGTAAGCTGGCTGTCCCGGTTCCTGCTGGTGATCGAGGTGACGGGCAACGAGACGGTGCCCACCGCCGTTATCCTGTCCCAACTCCAGCGGGTGGGGGTGAAGCCGGGGGCCTACGGCCCCGCCATCGCCCAGCGGGAGGCGGCCAACGAAGCCCTGCTGGGCCTGCCGGAGCTGAGCTACATGGCGATCAATATCTACGGCACCCGGGCGGAAATCATTGTGCGGGAGGCGGAAAAGGTGCCGGAGATGCTGGACGAGGATATCCCCGCCGACATCGTGGCAGCGTCGGACGGCATGATCGAGGACATCCACGCCGACACAGGCCGGGCCATGTTTGCCGACGGGGACATTGTAGCCAAGGGCGAGGTGCTCATATCCGGCACGCTGGATCTGAAGGAGCCGGAGTACGGCACGGTGGATTTCGGCTATATGGTGGTACGCGCCGTGGGGGATGTGACCGCCCGCACCTGGCGCACCCTGGAGGAGACCATTCCCCTGACAGTCCAGGTGAAGGAGTACACTGGGGAGGAAAGCCGGGGATACGGAATAAAATTTTTGTGGTTTGATCTGGATTTTTTTGAAAACAGTAGCATTTCCCAGGGAAGATATGATAAAATAACAGAGACTGCAGAGCTGACCCTGTTCGGGCGCACGATGCCTGCCGCCCTGACCACGGTGACCAAGCGGGGCTATACCCTGCGGGAGGAGCCGGTGGACCGGGATACAGCCGCGGCCCAGCTGGAGGAAATTTTGCAGGTACGGCTGGCGGAGCTGATGGAGGCCCATCAGGGCGAGGTTCTGCGCACCGACTTCGTGACCCGGGAGGAAAACGGGCGGCTGACGGTAACCCTGCTGGCGGAATGCCGGGAGGAGATCGGCCGCACCGTGGAGCGGGAGGACGAGGTGGGCAGGATACCGGGCGCGCAGCCGGAGGAGGAAGCCGGCTGACCCGGCTGTGGATGATACAAAGGAGAGCGATACCATGACAGAGCAGAGCATCAGCATTGAGCGGATGGAGGAGGCCGTCAACCTGTTTGGCCTGTTCGACGAGAACATCCGCCTGATTGAGCAGGAACTGGACGTATTGGTGGTGAACCGGGAATCCAATTTAAAGATAAGCGGCGAGGGCGAGAATGTCATGTGGGCGGTGAAGGCCATCCAGGGCCTGCTTACCCTGTCCGCCAAGGGGGAGGCCATCGGCCAGCAGAATGTTCGGTATATCATCGAGCTGGTGCGGTCGGGGAACGAGGGCAAGATTGCCCAGCTGGCGGGGGACGTGGTGTGCGTCACCGCCAAGGGCAAGCCCATCAAGGCCAAGACCATCGGCCAGCAGAAGTATGTGGACGCCATCAAAAACAACACCGTCACCATCGGCGTAGGCCCCGCCGGAACGGGCAAGACCTACCTGGCGGTGGCGGCGGCGGTGGCGGCGTTCCGGGAAAAGCAGGTGAACCGAATCATCCTCACCCGCCCCGCGGTGGAGGCCGGGGAGCGGCTGGGCTTCCTCCCCGGCGACCTGCAGTCCAAGGTGGACCCCTACCTGCGGCCCCTGTACGATGCCCTGTTCGATATGCTGGGGGCGGAGACGTATCAGAAGTATGTGGAGCGGGGGAACATCGAGGTGGCCCCCCTGGCCTATATGCGGGGGCGGACGCTGGACGATTCTTTTATCATTCTGGATGAGGCCCAGAACACCAGCCGGGAGCAGATGAAGATGTTCCTCACCCGGCTGGGCTTCGGCTCGAAAATCGTCATCACCGGCGACGCCACCCAGATTGACCTGCCGGTGGACAAGGTGTCCGGGCTGAAGGAGGCCATGCGGGTGCTGAAGGGTGTGGAGGACATCGCCATCCGCCAGCTCACAGGGGCTGACGTGGTGCGCCACGTGATCGTCCAGCGGATTATCAAGGCGTATGAGGACGATGAGAACCGCCGCGCCGCAAAGCGGGACAAGCGTTAAAGCTGGTCTAAACAGATGGCGGAAAGGCGCATACCCAGTTTTAAGCCCTGGTAAAAGGACCATAGACCGTGGCCCTGGACGGGGTTGTTCTCAAAGCCTCCGACCCAGCTTTCGGGGACAAGCTCGTGGGAAAAGTGGTAATAGAGTTCTTCGACCAGAAAGGGGACTTCTTCTTGCATGATATGTGCCTCCATTCAATACGCACTTATGACGTGTTTATAATATAACACGCCATAAGTGGAATGTCAAGGGGTGACAGTTATGATTTTTAATGATAGACTAAAGCTGCTCCGGGCGGAGCGCGGTCTTACGCAGGAGCAGGCTGCGAAGGGTATAGAAATGCCGGGGCGAAGCTATCAACGGCTTGAAATGGACGGCTGCAAAACCCACTACGATACCCTTATTAAAATCGCAGATTTTTACGATGTATCCGTTGACTGGCTCATGGGCCGCACAGAGAAACGGGAGGTCAACCGGTAATGCCAAAGCATAAAATCATCATTTCCGCCGACGTCCCCGGTGTGGACGAAGGCCTGCGCTCCTTCCTGCGCCGTGTGATCCGCACCGTACTGGACGCGGAAGGGGTGGACGTGCCCTGCGAGATCAGCGTGCTGGTTACCAACGACACGGGCATACGCCGGGTCAATGTGGACATGAGGGGGGTGGACGCGCCCACCGATGTGCTGTCCTTCCCCATGTTCGAGCTGTCCCCGGGGGACAAGCCCGCCCCGGAGGACGCCGACCCGGCCACCGGGCTGGCGCCCCTGGGGGATATGTGCATCTCTCTGGAGCGGGCCAAGGGACAGGCCAAGGAGTACGGCCATTCCAACCGCCGGGAGCTGGCGTACTTAGCCGTCCATTCCGTTTTGCACCTGCTGGGCTACGACCACCTGGACGAGGGCCCCATGAAGGCCCAGATGCGGGCGCGGGAGGAAGCCGTCATGTCGGAGCTGGGGCTGGAACGGTAAACAAGTAAAGTGCGGCGATGCTCAATGCCGTCATATAAAAGGAAGTTGAGGATTACCTAATATGAACATCAAGAAAAGTGGAATTATCACCATTTGCGGACGGCCCAACGTGGGCAAATCCACCCTGACCAACACCCTGGCGGGGGAGAAGGTTGCCATTGTCTCCCCCAAGCCTCAGACCACCCGCAACCGCATCTGCGCCGTGCTGAACCGGGGGGACAGTCAGTTTGTGTTTGTGGACACGCCGGGTCTGCACAAGGCCCGCACCCGCCTGGGCGATTACATGGTCAAGGTGGTAAAGCAGTCTGTGGCAGACGTGGACGGGGTGATGCTTCTGGTGGAGCCGGTGGACCGAATCGGCAAACCGGAGCAGGAACTGATCGACCGCATCAAGGCGCTGGGCGTCCCCGCCGCGCTGGTCATCAACAAGATCGACACGGTGGAGAAGGAAAAACTGCTGTCGGTGATGGCGGCATATGGTGCGGCCCACGGCTGGAACGCGGTGGTGCCCATCTCGGCCAAAACCGGCGAGGGCGTGGACGAGCTGCTGGAGGTATTGGGAGGCTGGCTTCCCGAGGGGCCCCAGCTGTTCCCTGACGGGGCGGTGACCGACCAGCCGGAGCGGCAGATAATGGCGGAGATCGTCCGGGAAAAGCTGCTTCGGGAGCTGGACAAGGAGATCCCCCACGGCACGGCGGTGGAGGTGACCAGGTTCTCCCAGCGGGACAACGACATCATCGACTGCCACGTGACCATATACTGTGAGAAGGCGTCCCACAAGGGCATCATCATCGGCAAGGGCGGGGCCATGCTGAAAAAGGTCAGCACCCAGGCCCGGCAGGACATGGAGGCGTTCATGGGGGCCAAGGTGTACCTGGAGACCTGGGTGAAGGTAAAGGAGAACTGGCGGGACAACCCGGCGGCGATCCAGAACTTTGGCTACCGGGAGGACTGAGCCATGGTGGCAGTTGAAGCATGGATGCGGGAGCTTTCCGGGAAGCTGTCCAGGAAGTTCGGCTCCCGCCTGCTGTTTCTGGGCTTGCAGGGCAGCTATGGCCGGGGCGAGGCCAATGAGGACAGCGATATCGACGTGGTGACGGTGCTGGACCGGGTGGAGCTGTCCGATCTGGATGCCTATAAAGCCATTGTGTCCGCCATGCCCGAGGGGGAGAAGGCCTGCGGCTTCCTGTGCGGGGCGGCGGAGCTGAAGAACTGGCCCCAATATGACCTGCTGGCGCTGGCGCAGGATACGCAGACGGTTTACGGCGCCTTGGACGGGCTTCTGCCGCCCATGGGACGGAGAGAGCTGGCGGAGGGAGCGGCCATCGGCGCGTCGGGGCTGTACCACGCCGCTGTCCACACCTATTTGTACGCGCCCCGGGAGGAATGGCCTGGATTTTTGAGCGCGGCGGAGAAAAGCGCGTTCTTTGTGCTGAGGACGCTGTACGAACTGCGCCGCGGACGGCGGGTGCAGACCCGTCGGGAACTGCTGTCCTGCCTGACAGGGGACGAGCGGGCGATGCTGGCCCCGGAAGAGGGGGAAGCGCCGGAAGCAGCGTTTGCCCGGCTGGTGCGCTGGTCGGCCTCGGCTCTGGCGGAGGCCCATCGGGCCGGAGGGGAAGCCTGACAAAAAATACAACCCAACATGAAAATGGTCACAAAATTTCCCTGACATAATCAATCCGCCGCTGTCCATGCTAATGGTATGTACAGGAGGGACGGCAATGAATCGAGAGTATTGGAAGCTGTTTTGGACCACCGGGATGCCGGAGGCGTGGCTGATGAGCCGGGACGGTGAGGAAACGCCGCTGCCTGAAGCAGATCAGGACGGCATACAGGGCTTGACCAGCCCGCTGGTTGACAGCCCGTACCCGGTGTCCAGCAGCATACCGGGCAACCGGAGGAATATCTACTAAAATATACGCGTTCCGGCGGACTGCCGGGACGTACATAGGAGTGTGGCTATGCACCTGACCACAAACGCCCTCGTCCTGCGCGAGGTGAATTACAAGGAATCGGACAAGATACTGACCCTGATGACGGAGACTGAGGGGAAACTCACCGTGACCGCCCGGGGGTGCCGCAGGAAGGACAGCCCCATTGCTTCCGCCTGCCAGCTCCTGGCCTGGGGGGAGTTCACCCTGTACGAGTTTCGGGGGATGTGGTCGGTGAAGGAGACGGCTTCTGAGCGGCTGTTTGATGGGATACGGTCGGATTTGGAAAAGCTGTCTCTGGCCAGCTATTTGTCGGAGGCCGCCGAGGTGCTGGCCGAGGAGGGCCAGCCAGACGCGGCCCTGCTGAGCATGACGCTGAACTGCCTCCACGCCCTGGACAAAATGCACGTTCCCCTGGTCCAGGTAAAGGCCGCCTTTGAGTGGCGGGCCATGGCGCTGGCGGGGTACGAGCCCCAGCTGGAGCGGTGCGGGGTGTGCTTCCGGGAACAGCCGAAGGAGCCCCACATTCACCTGGGGGAGGGCACCATCCACTGTGCCGCCTGCCGGGATAAGCTGGGGGAGGGGGTGTCCATGCCCCTGACGGCGGCGGCGCTGGCCGCTCTGCGGCATATTGTGTGGGGGCCGCGCAAGCGCCTGCTGTCCTTCCGGCTGGACGAGGAGGGCATGAAACGCCTGTCCGAGGCATCGGAGGCGTACCTCATGACCCGGCTGGAGCGAGGGTTCCGGACGCTGGACTTCTATAAATCCATTACTTATAAACCGATGGCCCAACGGCCGACGAAATTAAATTGAGGAATTATGCTATGACACAGCTGTTTGAAAAATCCATTGAGACTTTGGAACTGCCCCGGGTGCTGGCCCTGCTGGCCAACGAGGCGGTGACCGAGGAGGGCAAAGAGCGCTGTCTGGCCCTGCGGCCCGTCAGCGTGCAAAACGACGTAAGCCGCCTGCAAAAGCAGACCACCGCCGCATTTGACCTGCTGGTGAAGCACGGCACGCCCTCCCTGTCCGGGGTGAAGCCGGTGGCGGCCGCCCTTCAGCGGGCGGACCGGGGGGGCGCGCTGAACACCCGGGAGCTGCTGGATATCGCCCAGGTTCTGCGGTGCGCCCGGAACGTCCACGAGTACGGCGCGGGCGGCGGCGAGGCCAAGACGGTGCTGGACGGCTATTTCGGGAGCCTCACTGCAAACCGTTTTCTGGAGGACAAGATCACCGGCTCCATCCTCAGCGAGGAGGAGATCGCTGACGCGGCCTCCCCGGAACTGGCCGACATCCGGCGGCACATCCGGGCGGCGGCGGGCAAGGTGCGGGACGTGCTCAACCGTCTGATCTCGTCCAACCAGTCCAAGTATTTGCAGGAGGCCATCATCACCATGCGTGGGGGCCGTTACGTGGTGCCTGTGAAAAGCGAACACAAAAACGACATCCCCGGCCTGGTCCACGATGTATCCGGCTCAGGCGGCACCTTCTTCATCGAGCCCATGGGGGTGGTGAACGCCAACAACGAGCTGCGGGAGCTGCAAGCGAAGGAGCAGAAGGAGATCGAGCGCATTTTGGCGGAGCTGTCTGCCGACTGCGCGGGCTTCAAGACGGATATCGAGGATGATTACCAGACCCTGGTGTCCCTGGACTGTATTTTTGCCCGGGCCAAGCTGTCCTCCGCCATGGGGGCTATGGAGCCGGCGCTGGGCGGTCATATTGAGCTGAGAAAAGCCCGGCACCCCCTGCTGGACCCCAAGACTGCCGTGCGCAATGATTTGATGCTGGGCGGGAAGTTCGACACCCTGGTCATCACCGGACCCAACACCGGCGGCAAAACGGTGACGCTGAAAACCCTGGGCCTGCTGACCCTCATGGCCCAGTGCGGCCTGCATATCCCGGCGGCGGACGGGTCCACCATCAAGGTGTGCTCCGCTGTGCTGGCGGACATCGGTGACGAGCAGTCCATCGACCAGTCCCTGTCCACCTTCTCCTCCCACATGACCAACATCGTGGCCATATTGGAGCAGGTGGACGATGAGACGCTGATCCTGTTTGACGAGCTGGGGGCGGGCACCGACCCGGTGGAGGGTGCGGCGCTGGCCGCGGCCATTATCGAATCCGCCCGGGCGCTGGGGGCGGCGGTGGCCGCTACCACCCACTACGCCGAGCTGAAGGTGTACGCCATGACCACAAAAGGGGTGGAGAACGCCTCCTGCGAGTTCGATGTGGAGACGCTGGCCCCCACCTACCGGGTGCTCATCGGCATTCCCGGCAAGTCCAACGCCTTTGCCATCTCCCGGCGGCTGGGTCTGCCCGACCATATCATCCAGAAAGCCGCTGACCGCATCGACGCGGAAAACGTGCGCTTTGAGGATGTGCTCAGCCAGCTGGATATTCAGCGGCAGGCCATGGAGAAAGAAAAGGAGCAGGCTGCAATGCTGCGCCGGGAGATGGAGGAGGCCCGCACGCAGGCGGAGGAGTATCGCGCCCACATCAAGGAGGAGCGGAGGAAGGCCACGGAAAAGGCCCAGGCGGAGGCCCGCGCCATCATTGAGCAGGCCCGGGATGCCGCCGACCAGGCATTTAAAGAGCTGAACGAGATGCGCCGACGCCAGGAGCAGGCAAAGGAGTGGGTAGACGACAACGAACAGCGGGCGGACCTGCGCCGGAAACTGAACGAGGCGGACGCCGCGCTGGGGGGCGGAAAAGAGAAACTGCCGCCCCCGCCGCCCGCCCGGGACGCTGTGGCGGGGGATACGGTGGAACTGCTGAAAATGGGCACCCAGGCGGAGGTGGTGGGCGTCAACAAGGACGGCACGCTCCAGCTCCAGGCGGGAATTTTGAAGCTGAAAGCCAAGCAGAGCGAGGTGCGGGTGCTGGAGGACGTGACGGCCCGGAAAAAGCAGAGCGCCAAGGACAAGCAGCGGGCTGCGTCGGTGAGCCGTCCCTTCCGGGCGTCCGCCGCCAAGGCGGAGCTGGACCTGCGGGGCATGATGGTGGACGAGGCGCTGGGTACGGTGGACCTGTTCCTGGACAACGCCGTGATGGGCAGGCTGGAGACGGTGACCATCATCCACGGCAAGGGCACCGGGGCTCTGCGCAAGGCGGTGCGGGAGCACCTGAAGAAAAGCCGCTATGTGAAGGAGTTCCGCCCCGGTGCCTATGGCGAGGGGGAGGACGGCGTGACAGTGGCCACGCTGAGATGACAAACGCCTGCTTTGTGTCCGCGGGGGAGAGACGTTTTGGCTCTGCCCCAAGCGGATCAGGCGGCGGAAAAAACCCCTGCCTGTGTAGTGAATTGTGGGTGTAATTTGTGAAAGTCCCTGTGAGAATTTGGTGAAAATGCTCTTGACGTTTTGGGGATGAATTTGGTATCCTATCATTGTACAAAGATTCGGAGTAGGGCCTGTGTGCGCCATGGGCAGCCCGGGGCCGAAACTTTTTGATGGAGGGAATCGCTCATGTATATGAAAGAGACTACGGTAAACAACCAGGTCGGCCTGCACGCCCGTCCGGCTACGTTTTTTATCCAGAAGGCCAACGAGTACAAGAGCTCCATCTGGGTGGAGAAGGATGACCGCCGTGTGAATGCCAAGAGCCTGCTGGGTGTTTTGTCCCTGGGGATCGTCAAGGGCACGGCCATCAACCTCATTGCCGACGGCCCCGATGAGGAGGCTGCCATCAACGCTCTGGTGGAACTGATTAACTCTGAGTTTTCTGAGTAATTGCGACAGATCACGAAAAGCGCCGCGTTCAGCGGCGCTTTTTTTGTAAAAGGGGGCGGGCTCCATTGACATTTGACGAACTGCGGGACAAGGCACACGCCCTGCCGCTGAAGCCCGGCGTTTACATCATGCAGAACAGCGCCAGCGAGGTCATTTATGTGGGCAAGGCCAAGGCGCTGAAAAACCGGGTGAGCCAGTATTTCCAGGACCAGTCCCGGCACAACGAAAAGACCCGGGTCATGGTCAGCCAGATCGATCATTTCGACGTAATCGTGGTGCAGTCGGAGTTTGAGGCCCTGGTGCTGGAATGCGCCCTGATCAAGCGGCACCAGCCCCGGTACAATATTTTGCTGAAGGACAGCAAGGGCTACCCTTATATCCGGCTGCCGGCGGGGGACTATCCCCGGTTTTCCCTGGCATCCAAGGCCGAGGACGACGGGGCAAAATATTTTGGACCCTACGGCTCCCGCTTTGCCAGCCAGGGTATCATCGACGCCCTGCGGGAAGCCCTGCGGCTTCCTTCCTGCCGCCGGAAGTTTCCGAAGGACATCGGAAAAGAGCGTCCCTGCCTCAACTTCCATATGGGTGTGTGCGACGGCTACTGCCGCCCCGAGATGGACCAGACCCAATATAAACGCTCCATCGACCAGGCGGTGCGCCTGCTGGAGGGGCGGCAGGACGAGGTGGTTGACGAGCTGACGGCGGAAATGGAGCTGGCGGCAGAAGAATTGCGATTTGAGAAAGCGGCCCAGCTCCGGGACCGCATCCGCTCCATCCAGCTGCTGTCCAAGCGTCAGAAAGCGGTGGCCGGGTCGTTGGCGGACACCGACGTGGTGGGCTACCACCGGGGGGAGGCCAAAAGCTGCTTTGTGGTGCTCCACTACATCGGAGGCGAGCTGGCGGCAAAGGACTGGGAGCTGATGGCGGTCCCCATGGAGGACGACCCGTCCACAGTGTCCGCCCTGGCGGCGCAGTATTACGGCGGGCGGAGCCAGCTTCCCCGGCAGATCCTGCTGCCCTGCGACATTGACGAGCAGGTGGAGCTGGCCCGGATGCTCACCGAGGCGGTGGGCCGCAAGGTGGAGGTGCTCACCCCCCAGCGGGGGGCCAAGATGGAGCTGGTCAAGCTGGCCAACGAGAACGCCGCCGAGGAGGTGCTCCGGGCCACCACGGCGGAGGAGCGGCGGTCCAAGCTTACCGAGGCGCTGGGAACCCTGCTGGGGATGGAGGAGCTGCCCCACCGGATTGAGGCGTTCGACATCTCCAACACCGGAAGCTCGGATATTGTGGCCTCCATGACAGTCCACATTGACGGCAGGCCGCTGAAGCGGGACTACCGCCACTTTAAATTAAAGGATATGCCCCACGCCGACGACTATGCCTCCATGGAGCAGGTGGTGGAGCGGCGGTTCCGGCGCTATCTGGATGGGGACGAGAAATTTGCCGCCCGTCCAGACCTGCTGCTGATGGACGGAGGCGCGGGGCAGGTAAAGGTGGCGGAGGAAGCGCTGGCCCGCCTGGGGCTGGGGGGTATCCCGGTATACGGCATGGTGAAGGACAACCGCCACCGCACCCGAGCGCTGGTGGCCGGGGACGGCCGGGAGATCGGTATACAGGCGAACCAGGCCCTGTTCGCTATGGTGGGCCGTATCCAGGAGGAGACCCACCGCTTTGCCATTGAGTTCCACCGCCAGCAGCAGGCCGGTCATTTGAAGGGCTCGGCGCTGGACCAGATACCGGGAGTGGGTCCCGCCCGGAAGGCACAGCTTCTGAAAGCGTTCAAGAGCGTCAAAGCGGTGAAAGCCGCTTCGCTGGAGGAGCTTGCCGCCGTGGTGCCCAAAAACACCGCCCAGGCGGTATACTCCCATTTCCATCAGCCGGACGATCAACAGGGAAAGGATGAGACGCCATGAGAGTGATCACAGGGTCAGCCAAGGGGCGGAGGCTGGCGGAGCTGCCCGGCCTGGACACCCGCCCCACCACCTCCAAAATGAAAGAGGGGCTGTTCAGCGCCATCCAGTTCGACATCGAGGGCAGGCGGGTGCTGGATCTGTTCGCGGGCACCGGACAGCTGGGCATCGAGTGCCTGAGCCGCGGGGCGGCGTTCTGCGATTTTGTGGACAGCGCCCCCGCCGCGCTGAAGGTGGTGCGGCAGAACGTCAAAGCCTGCGGCTTTGAGGACCGCAGCGTTTGCCACGGAAAAGACTTCGCGGCTTTTCTCAGCCGCGGCCGGGAGAAATATGGGCTTGTCTTTCTGGACCCGCCCTATGCCTCCGGAAATCTGGAGCGGGCCATTGAACTGATTACTACGATTGACATTGTGGTGGAAAATGGTATAATAGTTTGCGAAAGTCCGGCGGACCACGTTCTGCCGGAGCTGCCCGCCCCCTACGAGAAGGGGAAGGAGCACCGCTACGGCAAGATTAAATTTACCCTATACTGCAGGAGACATGACATATGAAACGTGCCATTTATCCCGGAAGCTTTGACCCGGTGACCCTGGGCCATTTGGATATTATCAAGCGTGCCTCTGCTATTTTCGATGAGTTGATCGTGTGTGTCAGTGTCAATTCCGCCAAGGACAACGGGCTGTTTACCCCGGAGGAGAGGACGGAGCTGATACGGAAAGTGACGGAGGACCTGCCCAACGTCAGGGTGGACTGCTCCCGGGAGCTGGTGGCGGAATATGCCAAGCGCAATCGTGCCCGTGTGCTGGTCAAGGGCCTGCGGGCGGTGTCAGACTATGAGGCGGAGATCCAGATGGCTATGGTGAACGCCAAGCTCTATCCTAAGCTGGACACCGTGTTCCTGTATACACGCCCGAAATATGCGTTCCTCAGCTCCACTGTGGTAAAGGAAATGGCCAGATACGGAGCGGAGCTGTCCGATTTTGTGCCCCGGCAGATTATTGAACAGGTGCGGGCCAAGGTGGCGGCCGCCGCTGGTGGGATCTGATGCCGCTGTACCGCCCACAAGTTTACGAAAGGAGATATGGAAATGGCCACTGCCGTAGACGAACTGCTGGATATGCTGTTTGATATGATTGATGAGGCGAAGAATGCCGCGTTCAGCGGCGACAAGTGCGTGATTGACCGGGATAAGGCGCTGGATCTCATTGAGGACGCGAAAAAGCAGCTCCCGGTGGATCTGGCCGAAGCCCGTAAGATCCTCAATGCCCGGAATGAATATCTGGCCGCCGCCAAGCGTGAGGCGGACGAGATCCGCAAGCGGGCCGAGATTGAGGCCAACCAGATGGTGAGCGACGCTCCGGTAATGGCGCAGGCCCGTCAGAAGGCGCGGGAGATCGTATCTCACGCCGAGGAGGAGGCCAAAAAGACCTGCCGGGAGACCAACGAGTACTGCGTGGATCTGCTGCGCCGGACGGAGGACGCGTTGGCATCGGCCCATGCAGAGATGCGGCAGGTGCATAATCAGTTCCGCACTGGGATGGGGACGGGGTCGTCCGGCAGCCAGTCCGGCAGCAGCCGTATGTATGATGCCGAGGCTGATGGGTAAAAGCTTTTATATAAAATTTGGACTGCTAAATTGATTAAAAATTCCGCCGCGGGATCCCGCGGCGGAATTTTTTTTCGTGCAAATAGAGGCCGGAAACGCTGGGCGGCAACGGTTACACGGGTTTGAAGCGCTGTGCAGCAAGCTATAAAACGGATGTTTGCGTGAATCGGATGGCGAATTTTGTTTGGAAACGGCGAAATCAGATGGAAAAAAGTTCTTGCTTTTTCTGGGGGGGTAAGGTATACTGAAAAGCGTAATGGAGTGAATTGGAGGAAAACTTCTGTTTCTTGGGGGAGATTGGAGGGAAAGGGATGACCGGCACCTATGAGCACAGCATCGACAATGCCGGTCGTCTTATCGTGCCCGCCAAGCTCCGAGAACGGCTGGGAGCCAAATTTTACCTGTCCGTCGGCGTGAAGGAAAACCTGACCCTGTACCCGATGGAGACATGGGACAGGCTGAGGGCAAAGGTGTCCGAGCTGTCCACCACTGACGCGGCGGCACTGGACCTGTTTTTTGCCTACGCTCAGCTGTGCGAGGTGGACAAGCAGTGGCGGTTCCAGGTGCCGGGCTATTTGAAGGATTACGCGAAAATCGAGCGTGATGTGGTCATCACCGGCAACAATGACCGGGCCCAGGTGTGGAGCGCGGAGACCTGGAGAGCCAAGACCCGGCAGGAACTGAATCCCGAGACCATTGCCAACCTGATGAAGAATCTGGGGATTTGATATGGAATATACCCACAAACCGGTACTTTTAAGCCCCTGCCTGGATGGGCTGAGGATCCGCGAGGACGGGATCTATGTGGACGGCACCCTGGGCCGCGCGGGCCACTCCCGGGAGATCGTGAAACGCCTTACTACGGGGCGGCTTATTGCCGTGGACCGGGACAAGGCCGCGCTGGACGCCGCCCCCGCCCGGCTGGAGGGGCACATGGACAAGGTGACCCTGGTGCGGGGAAACTTTGGTGATCTGAAGGAAATCCTGTCCGGCCTGGGCGTGGCCGGGGTGGACGGGATGCTGTTTGACTTTGGGGTGTCCTCTCCCCAACTGGATGACAGCAGCCGGGGGTTCTCCTATTTGCAGGACGCCCCGCTGGATATGCGGATGGATCAGTCCGCTCCCCTCACCGCCAGGGACGTGGTGAATGACTGGAGCCAGGATGAATTGAAGCGTATTTTGCGGCTGTACGGCGAGGAGCGTTATTCCGGCCTCATCGCCGCCGCTGTTATCCGGGAGAGGGGACAAGCCCCCATTGAAACCACCGGACGGCTGGCGGAAATCATCTGCGGTGCCATGCCCGCCAGGGCCAGAAGGGAAAAGCAGCACCCCGCGAAACGCTCCTTTCAGGCCATCCGGATCGCGGTAAACAACGAGCTGGGCGAGGTGGAGCGGCTGCTGGACGGCGTGCTGGACCTGTTGAATCCAGGCGGGCGGATTGCCATCATCTCCTTCCACTCTCTGGAGGACAGGCTGGTAAAAGCGGCCTATGCCGGGTGGGCGAAGGGCTGTACCTGCCCGCCGGATTTCCCGGTGTGTGTGTGCGGCAAGACCCCGAAGGTGCGCCTGGTAGGGAAGCGGCCCATCGTGGCAGACGAGGCGGAGCTGGCGGACAATCCCCGGGCCAGGAGCGCCAAGCTGAGAGTGGCCGAGAAGCTGTAAACCAAGGTCCCTGTGGACACATAGACCAAACACGGAGGAGTGTGCCCTATGGCTGAACAGAAAAGAAGCAGAAGATACCGCACCTACGGCAGCGTGGCCTACCAGCCCGAGACGGAGCAGGAATCTGTCAAAACCAGTTCCCGCCAGCGGCAGGTCCGGGGGAATGCGGCCCGCCGTCCGGAGCCTGCCCGCCGCCCCCGGATCACCCCCCGGAAGCGTCCAAAGGCCCGGCCCGAAATACGGGTGCGCTCTCAGAGCGCTGTGGCCCCCTTTGCGGTGGTGGGCCTGTTTTCCGTGCTTGCGTGCACCCTGCTGCTTGTTATGAGCATGGCGCAGCTGGCGGTGGCCAACCATGATATCGTGGAGCTTCGCGGCGAGCTGGCCGACCTTCAGGACGAGGGGCAGACGCTCCAGACCAAGTATGAGCTGGTTTTTGATTTGGAATCCATTGAGAAGCTGTTTTTGTCCGACGGCTCCATGGTGCGGGCCACGGCCGGTCAGACGGTATATCTGGACCTGTCCGCGTCGGACAGCGTGATCTATTATGACGGAGCGGGGGAGGGGCTTTCCGCCCTGCTTCAGCGGGCCGAACAGTATCTCACCGATTTGTTGTCATAAGCGGGGCAGTCTGCCACATAGACTGCAAACAGAGAAACACCGGGGCGCGAGAAATGAGATACGTTTCCCGCGCCCTCTTTTCCCATTGTGGTATGGAGGTATCGCCTATGCAGGAACCCAATCGGACGCATCGGAAGGGGGACCACGGACGCAGCAACCGCAGCCTGTTCCGGCGCACTATTTTTCTGATGGTGGTGCTGGGGGTGGGGATGTTCCTTCCCCTGATCAGCCAGCTTTACCGGCTGCAAATCGTGGAGCACACCTACTGGGAGGAAAGAGCAGCCAGACAGCAGACCAACGATGTAGCCGTTGCCGCCAGCCGGGGCACGATCTATGACCGGGAGGGCAGGGCTATGGCAATGTCAGCCACAGTCTATAAGCTGATTTTGTCCCCCTTGGGGGTGTACAATTCTATTGATGAGGAGAAGTACAAGGACGAGGATGGAAACCCGGACTCCACCGCCTATCAGCAGGCGATCTATGACAGGCGCAAGCTCATTGTGGACTGGGTGGTGAGCACTTTCGGCTATGACGAGGAAAAGCTGTGGGAGCGGATCGAAAACACCAAGGTTCAATATCTGGAGCTGTATACCGAGCTGGAGGAGGAGGACGCGGAAAAGGTCCGGGCGTTCACCAGTGAGAACAAAATCTCGGGCTTGCTCTACCTCACCCCGTCCAGCAAGCGGTATTACCCCTTTTCCACCATTGGCTCCCATGTGCTGGGCTTTATGAACGAGAACGAGAACAGCGGCGGCAACAAGGTGGGCGCCCAGGGGATCGAGGCCATGTATGAAGATGTTCTGTCCGGTTCTCTGGGCAGGGTGGTTACGTCCAAGAATGGCATGGGTATGGAGATGATCTCCGGCTACGAGATGTATTTTGACGCGGAGGAGGGCTGTGACGTGACCCTCACCGTGGATGAGCGTATCCAGGCCATGCTGGAGCAGACCCTGACGGAGGGCGTGGAGACCTACTATGTGCAGGAGGGGGCTTTCGGTGTTGTCATGGAGCCCAGGACCGGGGCGATCCTGGCCATGGCCAGCACGCCGGACTTTGACCCCAACAACTGGGGGGAGGTCCTGGATGAAAACACGCTGGCCGAGCTGCAAAAGATTGCCGATGCCAGCGGGGAGGACAGCGAGGAGTATGGAAAGGCATGGAAGGAAGCCTGGAGCGAGCAAATGCGCAATCGGGCACTGTCGGACGCCTACGAGCCCGGTTCCGTGTTCAAGCCCATCACCGTAGCCATGGCGCTGGAGGAGGGGGCCGTCTCCATGAACGACACCTTCTACTGCGGCGGGTCCATGCTGTTCCCGGGGGCCGACAAGCCCACCAGCTGTCATAAGAAATCCGGCCATCAGGAGCAGACCCTGACCCAGGCGGTGATGAACTCCTGTAACGTGGCTATGATGAAGATTGCGGAGCGGCTGGGTACGGATACCATGTGGAAGTATTTTGAGGACTTCGGTCTGTTTGATAAGACCGGCATCGACCTGGCGGGCGAGGGCGATGACATCTGGTGGACGGAGGAGTATTTCAAAGGTCCCTACGCGGCCACCAGTATTGCCTCCTCCTCTTTCGGGCAGGGTATGAAAATAACCCCCATCCAGATGATCACGGCCTTTGCCGCCGTCGTCAACGGCGGGCATCTGCTGGAGCCCTATGTGGTGCAGTCCGTCTCGGACAGCGAAGGGAATACCGTGCACTACCATGAGACGACAGAGGTGCGCCAGGTCATCAGCGAGGACACCTCCGACAAGGTGCGGGGCATCCTGGAGCAGGTGGTGGGAGCCAAGGAGGGCTCCGGCCACAACGCCAGCATGAGCGGCTACCGTATCGGCGGCAAGACGGGCACCTCGGAGCGGCTGGACCGCAGGGCGGACGACCAGTCCAACAACGATGTTATGTGCTCCTTCATGGGCTTTGCCCCGGCGGATGATCCCCAGGTGCTGGTCCTGCTGGTGTTCGACACCCCCCTGCGTGCCGGCGGGACGTCCAACTACACGCCGGGCGGCACCTACATCAGCGGCGGCAACATCGCCGCCCCCATGGCGGGTCCGCTGATTGCCAGCATTTTGGACTATATGGGGGTGGAGCGGACGTATTCCGACGATGAGTTGGCTGGTGCGGATACTGCCATGCCCAAGGTGACGGGCGAGGAGCTGACAGTGGCCAAGGGGAGCCTGCAAAGCGTGGGTTTTGAGTGCCGTACAGTGGGTACGGGCAGCATTGTCCAGGCCCAGGTGCCCGCGGCGGGCGTCTCCATCCCCGGCGGTTCTACGGTGATACTCTATCTTGGGGAGGACGCGCCGACGGAACAGGTGCCGGTACCCAGTCTGGCCGGACTGAATCCCGCCGAAAGCAAAAACAAATTGGAAGAACTGGGCCTGTTCATGCGGGCCACCGGTGTGGTGGACTACAACGATTCCAATGTGGTGCAGGCCAGCCAGTCTATAGCTGAGGGCACTTTGGTGTCCCTTGGCACCGTAGTGGAGGTGCGGTTTGTGAGCAGTGTTGAGTATGGCGATTATGTGGGCGACTGAGGCGGAAGCCCCTGTGGCGGTGGTTGGCCGGGGCGGCACACTGACGGCCCAGCTCCTGCGCAGGCTCCAGCCCCATCCGGTGGTGGAGTTCACCCCCTGTCAGGCGGCGCTGGCGGACGGCCGGTACCGGGCGGTGGTGGTGGAAAATTTTGAGCCGTCCACCCCCGGGGCGCTGAGCGGCTGTGCCGCGGCCCGGTGGGAGCTGTCCCGCCGGGCGGAGGTGACGGTGGTGGGACTGGACGACCCGGAGGGGCGGCGGTTTGCCGCAGCCGGGAGCGGCGCGGTGTATGGCTACTCCGACGGACGGCCCCAGGCGGACCTGACCGCCAAAAATGTCCGTCTCAGGGGGGAGCGGCTGGAGTTTGAGGCGCTGACCGACAAAGACCTGCTCCATGTGCGGGTGCCTGCGGGGCGGGAGCCACGGCTGTACGACCACCTGGCGGCGTTGGCGGGGGCGCTGGCGCTGGGGGTGCCCCTGGCCGAGGCGGCGGCCCGTCTGGGCGGCTGAGCAGAGAGAAAACGGAACGATAGTCACCACACTTCAAAAAAGCAAATCACTTCTTTTGAAGTCTGCGCCGCGAATGCGCCGCAGGGGCCGCGAAGCGGCCTGTGGTGGACTTCATAGGCGAAACCCGGCCCATGAAATGGAATGGAGGGCTTTGCCCTCTTTGAAATTGGGCTGCCGATTCTCAGGTGTTTTGACGATACAAAAGAAAAGAAGGTTGGAGGGAGTACAATGCGGATTTTGCTGGCGGGAATAACCGCCTTTGTGATTTCGGCAGTGGTGGGCTGGTTTTTGATCCCGGTCCTGCGGGCCCTGCACGCGGGACAGTCCATTAAAGAAATCGGGCCGAACTGGCACAAAAACAAGGAGGGCACCCCCACCATGGGGGGGATTATGTTCATCGCTGCGGCAATTGCTGTGGTTGTGGTATTCGGCTGGCGGGATATTGCGGCGGGAAATTTGCAGGCGCTGTTTGTGCTGGGCTTTTCCCTGGTGTGCGGCGCCATCGGCTTTGTGGACGACTTTGCCAAGATCCGCAAGCACGAGAACACCGGCCTGACCGCCGGATGGAAATTTCTGCTCCAGCTTGCGGCGGCGATCGCGTTCCTGACGCTGCTGAACAGCACCCACAACCTCACCCCGAACCTGTATATCCCCTTTGTCAACACTTCCATTCCGCTGAACTGGGGGGTGTATCTGGTGTTTGCCGCCTTTGTCATGGTGGGCTGTGTCAACGCCGTCAACCTCACTGACGGTCTGGACGGTCTGGCGGGTTCAGTGACGCTGGCGGTGTGCGTGTTCTTTGCCGTACTGTCAAAGTGGTGGGAGCTGGGCGCCACAAACGAGCTTGCCAGGAAGCTGGGGGCGGTGGGCGTTTTCGCCGGGGCGCTGGCAGGAGGTCTGCTGGGCTTCCTGGTGTATAACTTCCACCCCGCCAAGGTGTTCATGGGGGACACCGGGTCCCTGTTCCTTGGGGGCGCGGTGTGCGCTATGGCGTTTACCCTGGATGTCCCGCTGGTGTTGGTGCTGGTGGGGATCATCTACATCGCCGAAACCATGAGCGATATCATTCAGGTGGGCTATTTCAAGCTCACCCACGGCAAGCGGATTTTCCGTATGGCGCCCCTGCACCACCATCTGGAGCTGGGCGGCTGGAGCGAGGTGCGTATTGTGCTTACCTTCACAGGCATTACGGTAGCATTCTGCCTGCTGGTATTTGTGGGAGTGATGTACCGATACGCAATTTAAGCACGGTTTTTTTCTGAGGCAAAGGAGGGGAGTCCCATGGCCAGAAAAGCAAAGCGGGACATGACCATCGAACAGAAGCTGGCCCATGGGCCGATTGACCTGCCTTTCCTGGCGCTGGTGATGATCCTGACCGCCGTTGGGCTTATCATGGTGCTGTCTGCCTCCTTTGCCTCCGCTATGTATAATATGGACGCGGCGGTGGATACCGAGGGCGACCCCATGTATTACTTTAACCGGCAGTTTGTTTTTGCGGCGATGGGCGTAGCGGCCATGTTCCTTATTTCCAAAATTGATTATCAACACTTCCGCTGGATGTCCGTGTTTGTGCTGGCGGGCTCGGTAGTGTTGATGCTGCTGGTGTTCGTTCCCTACTTTGGCCGGTCCGGCGGCGGCGCCCTGCGATGGGTGAAGATCGGCCCCATCCGTTTCCAGCCCTCGGAGATCGCCAAGGTGGGGGTGATCATGTTTTTTGCCGCCCGGCTGTCCAAGCGAAATACCCAGCTTGGCCCGCCCAAAAAGTGGAACCGGCGCACTTTCATGGGCAGAATGTGTGAACGGCTGGACAACATCGGCTTTCTGGAGCTGGTTCCCTATATCATTGCCCTTGGGGTGGTGCTGGGGGTCATCGCCCTGCAAAAGCATATGTCCGCCATGATTCTGGTGATTGTTGGGGCGGCTTCGGTGTTGTTTGCGGCGGGGATTTCGCTGGGCTGGTTTGGCGCGGCGGCGGCGGTCGTAATTCCGGCGCTGGTGTTCATTATTACCCAGACGGATTATATGTCCGCCCGCATCCAGATCTGGCGCGATCCTCTCAGCGACCTGCAGCACGGGGGCTACCAGCCCTGGCAGGGCCGGATCGCCATCGGCTCCGGCGGACTGCTGGGAGTTGGGCTGGGCAACAGCCGGCAGAAGTATCTGTTCCTGCCTGAGGAGCACAACGACTACATTTTCGCCATCGTGTGCGAGGAGCTGGGTCTGGTGGGGGCGTGCGTGATTATCGCCCTGTTTGCCCTGCTGATCATCCGGGGCTACTGGCTGGCGATACACGCCCGGGACAGGTTTGGCACACTGCTGATTGTGGGCATCATATCGCTGACCGGGATGCAGGTGTTTTTCAATATCGGCGTGGTGACGGGCTTCCTGCCCCCCACGGGTATCTCCCTGCCGTTTTTCAGCTACGGCGGCACGGCGCTGATGATCCAGCTGGCGGAAATGGGTATGGTGCTCAGCGTAACACGTCAGATCGCAGCCCCCAAGGCAGACTAGGGGGAACGAAGCGAGAATGGGCAGTAAAATGAAGCGGGCATCCGCCGACGGGCGGAAGCGAGAGAAACGGAGTTTGTGATGACGACATGAGAGTGATATTTACCTGCGGCGGCTCGGCGGGCCACGTCAATCCGGCGCTGGCGGTGGCCGAGATATTTCAGGAGCGGCACCCCGGCTGTGAGATCCTGTTTGTAGGCGCGGAAAAGGGGATGGAACAGCGGCTGGTCACCCGGGCGGGCTATCCCATCAAGACGGTGAAGGTGTCCACCTTCGAGCGCTCCTTGAGCTGGAGGAACGTGCGGCACAATGTGAGCAGCGCGTTCAAGCTCCCGGTGGGCCAGCGCGAGGCGGCGGCGATCGTGAAGCAGTTCAGGCCGGACCTGGTGGTGGGCACCGGGGGATATGCCTCCTATCCCGCCGTCCATGAGGCGGCGAAGCGGCGCATCCCCACCGCCATCCATGAATCCAACGCCTATCCGGGGCTGACTACCCGGGCGCTGTCCAACAAGGTGGATCTGGTGATGGTGGGCTTTCCCGAGGCGGCGGAGTATTACAAGGACGCCAAGCGGGTGGAGGTCACCGGGACCCCGGTGCGGGGGGAGTTCTTCACGCTGGATCGGGACCAGGCCCGGCAGGAGCTGGGCCTGACGGACAGCCAGCCGCTGGTGATCTCCTTCTGGGGCTCCCAGGGGGCGGGACACATGAGCGAGCGCACGGTAGACCTGGTGGAGCGCTGGGCCGCAGAGGACCGCAGGTTCCACTACATCCACGCCGCCGGGCGGGACTACGAGGACATGACCGCTGAGCTGGCCAAGCGGAAGGTGTCCGTGTCCAGCCAGGAGGTGCGGCCTTATATCGACGATATGCCCCGGGTAATGGCGGCGGCGGATCTGGTGATCTGCCGCGCGGGGGCGTCCACTATCGGAGAGCTCACCGCTCTGGGCAAGCCCGCCATTCTGGTGCCTTCTCCCTTTGTGGCGGCGAACCACCAATACAAAAACGCCAAGGTGCTGGCAGACCGGGGCGGGGTGGAGCTGATCGAGGAAAAGGACTGCACCGGGGAGAGCCTGTACTGTTTGGCCCTGGACCTGCTGGCGGACGGGAGCCGCCGGGCGGCAATGGGAAAGGCGCTGAAAGAGCTTGCCTCCCCCCGTGCGGCCCAGGATATCTATGAAAACCTCATGTCGCTGGTGAAAAAATAACAAGGGCGAACCCCTCCACATAGAATGAAGTGAGATTTCTTTCTATGGGGAGGCTTTGCCATATGAGCGTCATGTATTTGCGGGGCGGTGCGCCGCTGGAGGGGGAATTGGCCGTCCACGGGGCAAAAAACAGCGTACTGCCTATTTTATCCGCCTGTCTGCTGGCCCGGGGGCCGGTGACCCTGACCAACTGCCCCCGGCTCACCGACGTCGCCGCCGCGCTGAACATTCTGCGGCATCTGGGCTGTCAGGTGGAGCAGGAGGGGCATACCATTGTGGTGGACCCCGCCGGGGCGTCCGGAAGCACCATTTCTGAGGAGCAGATGCGCTCGATGCGGTCGTCCATCATTTTCTTGGGTCCTTTGCTGGCCCGGACGGGGGAGGCCCACCTGACCTATCCCGGCGGGTGTGAGCTGGGCCCCCGGCCCATCGATCTGCACCTCAGCGCCATCCGGGCCATGGGGTGCGAGGTGCGGGAGGACCGGGGGATCCACTGTCAGGGCAGGCCCAGGGGAGGGGATGTACAGCTTTCCCTGCCCAGTGTGGGGGCCACGGAAAACGCCATTTTATGCGCGGTGGGCGCACAGGGGATCACCACCATCACCAACGCCGCCCGGGAGCCGGAAATCGGGGACTTGCAGAGCTTCCTGAACTGTCTGGGAGCCAAGGTCCGGGGGGCGGGCAGTTCCACCATCACCGTGGAGGGCGGCAGGACGCTGTCCGGCGGGGAGTACGCCGTGATGGGCGACCGCATCGTGGCGGCGACCCTGCTGTCCGCCACCGCCGCGGCGGGAGGCCGGGTGCGGCTGAGCGGGGTGGACTGGCGGCATCTGGCCACTGTCCTGTCCGTGTTCCACCAGGCGGGGTGCCGGGTGGAGAGCAGGATGGAGTATGTGGAACTGGGGCGGGACCCGGAAACGCCGCTGAAGTGCGTGCCCACCATCCGCACCGCGCCCTACCCCGGCTTTCCCACCGATGCCCAGGCCCCGGTGATGGCGGCTCTGGCGGCGTCCCAGGGGTGTACATTATTTGTGGAGACCATGTTCGACAGCCGCTACCGCCATGTGCCGGAGCTGATCCGCATGGGTGCCGACATCACCACCGAGGGGCGGGTAGCTCTGGTGCGGGGGGTGGAGCGGCTCCACGGCGCCCGGGTGGAGGCCTCCGACCTGCGTGGCGGCGGCGCACTGGCTGTGGCGGCGCTGGGGGCGGAGGGGACCACCGTCCTGTCCGGTCTGAACCACATTGACCGGGGCTATGAGGGTCTGGAGGAAATGCTCCATATGCTGGGAGCGCGGGTAGAACGCCGGGAAGCGTAGCGGCGGGCTGTTTACAGACAGATCAGAACGGAGATGATACCTATGGCACGACAACGCAGGCACGCCAGACCCAAGCGGCGGCGCGGCCGATTCAGCGGGCTGTACAAGGTGCTGTCCATCCTGCTGGTGGTGGCGGCTGTGGTGCTGGCCTGTGTGGTGTTTTTCCGGGTCAACTCCGTGGAGGTGGAGGGCAATGTGCGCTACACCGCTGAGGATATCATCGAGGCCTCCGGCATCCAGATCGGCGACAATCTGATCGGCCTGTCCAGGAGCCGGGTGTCGGCGGCGATCTGCACCCAGCTTCCCTATGTGGAAAACGTGTCCATCAAAAAAGTCCTGCCGGACAGGGTGGTACTCGAGGTGTCGGAACGGGTGGCGGCGGCAAGCGTGGATTCCGCGGAAGGCCGGTGGCTGATCTCTGCCCAGGGAAAGCTGCTGGAAAAGGACGACGGCAGTGTTCAGACGGTATCCATCACCGGCCTGACGGCGGTGGGGGCCTACCCCGGCGGCATGGTCCAGGTGGCGGAGGAGGAGGAAAACACCCTGCGCTACGTGAAGGATCTGCTGGTGGAACTGGAGGACCATGGCTGGCTGGGCCAGTGCGCCTCCATCGACTGCACCGCAGCTACGTATATCACACTGAGCTATGGAATTTATCGGGTGAAGCTGCCCCGGGGCGGGGATTACGATTACTGCCTGAGGCTGACGCAGAGCGCGCTGGAAAGCGGCAAAGAAAGCGGCAAAATTCCTGAGGGAGTAGGGGGCCTGCTGGACCTGACGGTGGTGGAAGGCAGGGTGTATTTCCGACGGGAGGGATGAACCGGAGCGGAGGAAATTTCTTCCGGACCAAAAAAGTTCCGTTTTTCTATTGACCATATGGAGAAAAAAGGGTACAATAAACAAGATATAGTCTTATAAGTGTAATTTGACAGCTATCACTCGCTTTACATAGGAGGTCATGGGTATGGCGTTTGTAATGGATTCTGCCGCGAACCATGAGGATGTACTGAAAGTCATTGGCGTTGGCGGCGGCGGCAATAATGTGGTAAACCGCATGGTGCGGGCCGGGATGCAGGGCGTGGAGTTCATCGCGGTGAACACGGACCGGCAGTGCCTCAACGCGTCCGAGGCGACGCAGAAGCTGGCCATTGGGGAAAAGCTCACCGGTGGCAAGGGCGCGGGGGCGAACCCGGAGGTAGGCCGCGAATCCGCCCGGGAGAGCAAGGAGCAGATCACGGCCCTGCTGGAAGGGGCGGACATGGTGTTTGTCACCGCCGGCATGGGCGGCGGCACCGGAACCGGCGCGGCACCGGTGGTGGCGGAGATTGCCAAGGAAAAGGGCATCCTCACCGTGGGTGTGGTCACCAAGCCCTTCAACTTTGAGGGGCGGCGGCGCATGGACCAGGCCACCAAGGGCATTGAGGAGCTGCGTCAGAAGGTGGATTCCCTGGTAATTATCCCCAACGACAGGCTCCAGTATGCCACCGACGAGAAGATCACTTTTGCCAACGCGTTTGCCATTGCGGACGACGTGCTCCGGCAGGCGGTGCAGTCCATTTCCGATTTGATCAAGACCACCGGCCTCATTAATCTGGACTTTGCCGACGTCACCGCTGTGATGAAGGATGCGGGGCTGGCTCACATGGGCGTGGGCCGCGGCTCCGGCAAGAACAAGGCGGAGGACGCCACCCGTATTGCCATCAACAGCCCCCTGCTGGAGACCTCCATTCAGGGGGCCAAGGGCATCATCGTCAACATCACCGGGCCTATGGACATGGGCCTGGAGGAGGTGGAACTGTCCGCTGAGATGGTCAAGAAGGTGGCCGACCCCGACGCGCTGTTCATGATGGGCACTGCCTTCGATGATACCTTGGAGGACGAGCTGCGGGTGACTGTCATTGCCACCGGATTTGGCGATGTGGAAAATCCCGTCCCCGGCCAGGAGGAAGCCGCTGCCGCTGCTCCGGCTGAGCCCCCCAGGGCGGCTCAGATCCAGGCCCTGCCCAAAGAGGACAAGCCCGACTGTGTGCCTGCCGGGGTGGGCGCCGTCATGCCCCCCAAGCCGCTGTCCAGCACGGCGGTGGAGCCTCCCGAGGCCGATCCCTTTGACGACATTTTCCGGATTTTTAACAAGAAGTGAGAAATACCCCCTCCCGGGCCTGACCTGGGAGGGGGTTGCGCCCATTGAATGGGCTGGGGAGGGAGGCGGACCATGGAATATATACCCGCCAAACACCTGCTGTTCCGAAGCCGGACTTCCGAGTGGTTTGGCACAGACCATACCATGAATATTTATCGGGGATGCTGTCACGGTTGTTTCTACTGTGACAGCCGCAGCGACTGCTATCAGATCAAAGAGTTCGACAGGGTGAGGGCCAAGGCGGACGCCCTGCGCATCCTTCGGGATGATCTGGCACGGAAGGTAAAGCCCGCATTTATCAGCATGGGGGCTATGAGCGACCCCTATAACCCCTTTGAGGGGGAGCTGCGGCTTACGCGTCATGCCCTGGAGCTGATTGACGCCTATGACTGCGGTGTTGCCATTGCTACAAAAAGCGATTTGATTGTCCGGGATATTGATCTTTTGACTTCGGTTCAAAACCATTCCCCGGTGATATGCAAGATCACGGTCACTACGGCGGTTGATGCTCTGGCGGCAAAAGTTGAGCCAAATGCGCCTCCGCCCAGCGCCCGGTTCGGGGCATTGAAGGAGCTGAGCGGGGCAGGACTGTTTGCCGGGGTGCTGCTCATGCCTGTTTTGCCTTTTTTGGAGGACAGTGATGAGGGGGTGCTGGCGGTAGTGGAGGGCGCGGCCCAGGCTGGGGCGCAGTTCATCTATCCCGCCTTTGGAGTCACCATGCGGCAGGGCCAGCGGGAATATTTCCTGGACAGTTTGGAGCAGGCATTTCCCGGCCAGGGGCTGAAGGAGCGTTACATCCGGCGGTATGGGACCAGTTATCAATGTGTCAGCCCCAGGGCGCGGACGTTGTGGAAGGTGTTTGCCGAGGCCTGCCGGGCGCGGGGCATTTTGTATGACATGAAATCCATCATCCGGGCGGCCACCTTGGGCTATGGGGACCGGCAGCTTACTTTTTTTGATTAACAGGGGGGAGGATATATGGAAGTCAGGGGCCGCTTCGCCCCCTCACCCAGCGGGCGGATGCATTTGGGCAACCTGCTGGCGGCTCTGCTGGCGTGGCTGGATGTGCGCAGTAATCGTGGGAAGCTGGTACTACGCATTGAGGATTTGGATACCCAGCGGACAAGCCCGAAATTTGCCGCCCAGCTGATGGACGATCTTCGGTGGCTGGGGCTGGACTGGGACGAGGGAGGACTGGAGCCGGACTATATGCAGAGCAAACGCACCGCTTATTATGAAGAAGCGTTCCATGTGCTGGAGGAAAAGGGGCTGGTTTACCCCTGTTACTGCACCCGCTCTCAGCGTATGGCGGCGTCCGCGCCCCACCGGGACGACGGCGCGGTGGTTTACAGCGGCAGATGCTTCCGTCTGACGGCGGCGGAGCGGGAGGCGTTGGAGCGGAGCGGCCGCCGTCCGGCGTGGCGGGTGCGGTGCCCCGATTTAAAAATCGCGCTGGAGGACGGGAACTGCGGGACATATGCGGAAAATCTGGCCCAAGACTGCGGCGATTTCATTGTCCGCCGTTCCGACGGGGTGTTTGCCTACCAGCTTGCGGTGGTGGTGGACGACGCACTGATGGGGGTGAACCATGTGGTGCGGGGGCGGGATTTGCTTTGCTCCGCGCCCCGGCAGGCGTGGCTCCATCGGATATTGGGCTATGAGCCGCCGGAGTTTTTCCACACGCCCCTGCTGCTGGCCCCCGACGGGCGGCGGCTGGCCAAACGGGACCGCGACCTGGATATGGGCGCCCTGCGGGACAGATACAGGCCGGAGGAGCTGGTTGGACTGCTGGCCTGGTACGCGGGATTGCTGGATGAGCCGCAAAATGCCCGACCAGATGAGTTGATTCCACGGTTCACATGGGCAAAAGTGCCGAAAAATGACGTTGTGGTTGGTTTTTCTTGACAGTGGCTAAGGTAAAGCGTACAATGTACAAATATACAATATTGACAATGGAGGAATGGAACGATGGCTCAGCTTTCATGGAATGAGAAGTTTGTCAAAACCGGCCTTACCTTTGATGATGTGCTTTTGATCCCGGCGGAGAGCAACGTGCTTCCGGCGGATGTGGATCTGCACACCCGGCTGACAAAAAAAATCACCCTGAATATCCCGGTGATGAGCGCCGCGATGGACACGGTGACGGAATCCCGGATGGCGATTGCCCTGGCCCGTGAGGGCGGCATCGGCGTGATTCACAAGAATATGTCCATCGGTCAGCAGTCCGAGCAGGTGGATATTGTAAAGCGCAGCGAAAACGGCGTTATTACAAATCCCTACTGGCTCGGCCCCGGCCATACTCTGGCCGAAGCGGACGAGCTGATGGCCAAGTTCCGCATCTCGGGTGTGCCCATCTGCGACGGGGGAAAACTCATCGGCATCATTACCAACCGGGACATGAAGTTTGAGACGGACATGAACCAGCTCATCGACAACGTGATGACCCGGGACCATCTGGTCACCGCCCCGGAGGGCACCACCCTGGATGAGGCACGGGAGATCCTCCGCAAGCATAAGATTGAAAAGCTGCCCATCGTGGACGAACAGTTCCATTTGAAGGGCCTGATCACCATTAAGGACATTGAAAAGGCCCAGGTGTACCCCAACTCCGCCCGTGACGAGAAGGGCCGTCTGCTGGTAGGCGCGGCCATCGGTGTCACCGCCGACGTGCTGGACCGGGTGGCCGCTCTGGTGGAGGCGGGCGCGGATGTTTTGTGCCTGGATTCCGCCCACGGCCACTCCCGGAACATCCTGGAGTGTGTCATGCGCATCAAGTCGCTGTATCCCAGCGTACAGCTGGTGGCGGGCAACGTGGCCACCGCCGACGGCACCCGCGCCCTCATCGAGGCAGGCGCCGACTGCGTGAAGATTGGCATCGGTCCTGGCTCTATCTGCACCACCCGTGTGGTGGCGGGCATTGGCGTACCCCAGGTCACCGCCGTGTTTGACGCCGCCCAGGTGGCGGCGGAGTATGGTGTGCCCATCATCGCCGACGGCGGCATCAAATATTCCGGCGACATCGCCAAGGCCATCGCGGCGGGCGGTAATGTGGTGATGCTGGGTTCCCTGCTGGCGGGCTGTGAGGAATCCCCCGGCGACACTGAGGTGTACCAGGGCCGTCAGTTCAAGGTCTACCGGGGCATGGGTTCTCTGGGGGCTATGGCCCACGGTTCCAAGGACCGCTACTTCCAGCAGAACAACAAGAAGCTGGTGCCTGAGGGCGTAGAGGGCCGCGTACCCTACAAGGGCCCGGTGGCTGAGACCATCTATCAGATGATGGGCGGCCTGCGGGCGGGCATGGGCTACTGCGGCTGCGGCACCATTGATGAACTGCGCACCAGGGCGCAGTTCACCCAGATTACTGCCGCCGGTTTGAAGGAATCCCATCCACACGACATCTATATCACCAAGGAAGCGCCCAACTACACCCTCAATCCCCAATAAACACACGGCAATCCCCCGGCTCTGCCGGGGGATTACTTTTTGCCTGGGCGTTAAATTGTCAGTCGTACGGCATCCGCGCCGGGATTCAAAGGGTCCAGAAGCAGGATCTCCAGCTTTTTGTCCATGGCGTAATTCAATGTGTACTGTGTGCCCCCCGACATACCGTCATACACCGCCAGGATGGCGGCGGAACGGTCCACCATGTACCGGTCCCGCCGGAACATACAAAAGCGGTTGTAGTACTGCTGTACCACGGTTTCCAAATCACAGCGCTCCAAAACGGCCCGCCAGCGGCGGCGCTGGGGTTCTGGCCAGCGCTCCGCCTGGGTGGGGCAGGGGACAGCGCCCTCCACCGTCAGCTCTGGGTATGTTTCCCGCAGCTTCAGCGCGGCCTCGGCAAAATAGAGGTCGCACCCCATGGCCATGCCGGAGATAAAGTGCCGGAAGCCCCGGTGGTACAGACGCTCCAGTTCCCGGCTCAAACTGCGCTTGATGGCGGTACAGCGGGGGTCCTGCTCGTCAAAGCCCCAGGGCAGCTTATCCGGACGGTGGCCGCTGAAACAGCAGGTGCGGCCGGCATCTATGTTCATGGTGCGTCCTCCTTTCTTTGGGATGTTTATAAGTGATACGATTGTACTATAAAAGAGGAAAAACGTCAAGGGAAAATAGAACATCAGTTTTAAAAAAGTTCGACGCATTTCGACAGAAAAGGGGCTTGCATTTTTACGGATACTGGGCTATAATATGGGCGGAACAAGTGAATGAATGTCTTCAGGGCGGGGTGAAAGTCCCCACTGGCGGTAAAGTCCGCAACCCGCGTGAGCGGTGGACCCGGTGAAACTCCGGGACCAACGGTACAGTCCGGATGAGAGAAGACGCGTGACCCTCCCAAGGTAGTGTTGCGCCTGGAAGACAATGGCTTCAGGCGTTTCACATCATTTGCAGGAGGGGTTTTGTTATGTTTGAAAATCTGTCTAAGCTTTGGACGGCGGTGCAGGAGAATGTGATGTTCCTGCTGGTGTGCCTGTTGGTATTTGTGGGCATTTTTGCGGCGGCTATGCTGCTGGAACGGCTGTGGCTCAAGCCGGAAAAGCAGTCGCCCGCCCGCCGTTCGGCCTATGTGGGCATTTTTGCCGCCATTGCCGCGGTGTTGATGTATCTGGAGTTTCCATTGCCCTTCGCCCCGGCCTTTTATGAGATCGACTTCAGCGAGATTCCGGTGCTGATCTGCTCCTTCTCCCTGGGCCCGGTGGCCGGGGTGGTGTGCGAGTTTTTGAAGGTATTGCTGAAGCTGTTCCTCAAGGGGACATCCACCGCGTTTGTGGGCGACCTGGCCAACTTTGTGGTGGGCTGTTCCCTGATCCTGCCCGCATCTGCGGTCTACTTCGCCAACAAGACGAAAAAGGGAGCTGTCATCGGAATGGTCGTGGGCACTGTATGCATCACGGTGGTGGGCAGCCTGTTCAACGCAATTTACCTGATCCCCGCTTTTTCCGTTCTGTTCGATCAGCCGCTGGATGGTATCATCGGAATGGGCACAAAGATCAACCCCGCCATTACCAGCGTGAATACCCTGGTTCTGTTTGCTGTGGCGCCATTTAATCTGCTCAAGGGAGTGGCGGATTCTATTGTAACTTTCTTGATCTATAAGCATATTGAGCGCTTACTGCGTATGAAATAAGGGGAACGTCCCTCCGGCAAAACCGGAGGGACGTTTTTTCTTCAGAAGCAGACTTTTTGCGCTTTTTGCGGCCGATCCATATCATTTCGCATAGTAGTTGATGAGGCACCCGGCCAGGATAATGTCCCGCTCCTCCCGGGTCAGGCCGGGAAGTTTCAGCTTCACCGGGGTCTCAATGCTGTGGTGAAGCAGGACAGCGTCGATTTCCTCGCCATCCCCCTCCAGCAGAGCCCGGATACCGGGGATATAGAGGCGGTCTCCCTCCTGGATGTCCCAATCCTTGACATCCTCGGCGATGAAAGGGAGCATTCCCCAGTTGATCACATTGGAGCGGTACCGCTTGGTGGCGTACTCCGCCGCCAGGTTGGCACAGCCGCCCAGCACCCGCTGGCAGGATGCGGCCTGCTCCCGGGCGGAGCCGTCGCCGGGCTTCAGGGCCATGATGAAGGATCCAATCCCGGTGTTGGCGGGCAGGTCGAGGCCGAAGGCCACGTCCTCGCCCCGTTGGCGCATGGCCTCCATGTTCTTGACGGCGTTGGCCGCGGCCACATAGTTGGGGCACTTTCGGCTCAGTGCGAACTGGGACAGCTTGATGGGGTTGGACCGGTAGGAGGAGGTCTCTCCGGAGGGGATCAGCTCGTCAGTGGTGGTCACCGGGTCGTAGATGGCGGCGCAGCAGGTGAGCAGGAGGTTTTCTGGCAGAGGGATCTGCTGGGGCCAGTCGGTAATGTTGGGGCCGAATACCAGCTCGGTGTCCGGCTGGGGTCTGCCCACGCCGAAGTACACCCGGGACTTGTAGGCGGAATCGTCATAGCGCCACTGCTCGTCGGGCTGGTCGGCGGGGATATCGGGCAGCTCGTCCGCCCCAGTGAGCACGCCGCCCATCCGGGCGGTGGCGGCGATGGACCGGGCGTCCATCAGGGCTACATAGGAGATCTGGCCGTCTCCGGGCTTGGAGCCCTCCCGGTTGGGGAAATTGCGGGTGGAGTGGCGGATGGAGAACGCCCCGTTGGCGGGCACGTCCCCGGCCCCGAAGCAGGGGCCGCAGAAGCAGGAGCGGATGGACGCGCCGGAGGCCATCAGATCGGCGATGCAGCCGTTTTTGGTGAGCTCCAGGTTGATAGGCATGGAGCCGGGGTAGCAGGACAGCCAGAAGGCGTCGGAGCCGATAGCGGTGCCGCGCAGGATCTCGGCGGTGCGCTTCAGGTTCTGATAGGTGCCGCCGGAGCACCCGGCAATGACACCCTGATCCACGTGGAACTGGCCATCCACGATTTTGTTGGCCAGGGACGGGGCGTTTTTGACCCCCAGCTGTTCCGCCGCGTCCACGTCTGCCTGGTGGAGCAAATCTGCCATGTTGGCCTTGAACTCCCGGATGGTGAAGGTGTTGGAGGGGTGGAAGGGCAGGGCGATCATAGGCTCCACCTTGTCCAGCTCCACGGTAATCACGCCGTCGTAGTACGCGCCGTCAGCGGGGGAGAGCTCCTGGTAGGCATCCCCCCGGCCCAGCAGGGTGAGGGCGGTTTTGGTCTGCCCATCGGTCTGCCATACGGAGGACAGGCAGGTGGTTTCAGTGGTCATCACGTCGATCCCCGCCCGGTAATCCATGGACAGATTTGCCACACCGGGGCCGAAGAACTCCATGACGGCGTTTTTCACCGCGCCGTTTTTGAAGGTGCCCCCCACCAGCTCCAGCGCCACGTCCTGAGGGCCCACCCCGGGCCGGGGCGTGCCGGTGAGGTAGACGGCAATGACTTTGGGATAGGTGATGTCGTAGGTCTTTTTCAGCAGCTGCCGGGCCAGCTCGGGACCGCCCTCACCGATGGCCATACAGCCGTAGGCACCGTACCGGGTGTGGGAGTCGGAGCCGAGGATCATCCGGCTGGGGGCGGCATACCGTTCCCTCATATAGGAGTGAATGACGGCCTGATGGGCAGGGACGAATTCGCCGCCGTACTTCTTGGCGGCGGACAGGCCGAACACGTGGTCATCCTCATTGATGGTGCCGCCCACGGCGCACAGGGAGTTGTGGCAGTTGGTGAGCACGTAGGGCAGGGGGAACTCCTTCATGCCGGAGGCCCTGGCGGTCTGGATGATGCCTACGTAGGTGATGTCGTGGGATGCCATGGCGTCGAAGCGGATGGCCAGGCGGTCGGGATTGCCGGACACGTTATGAGCCATGAGGATGCCATGGGCCATGGTGCCCTCCCGGCCCTGGGGCGTTTCGGCGGGGACAAAACGGCCGCCCTCCCAGCGGACGGGGGTGCTGTTTATCGTAATCAAGTCAATTTCCTCCCATGTATTTTTTGTGTAACTCAATTCAGTGTAGCAAATCGCCGGGTAAAAAGCAAGGAGGCGGCGGGAATTTACATCGGGCAAAATGCACAAGAAATAGAGGGGAAGCCATGAGATGAAAAGAGCCAGAGCAGGTTTATCTGCGGCATATTTTCAGCAGGAGATTTTTGAAAGCCACTGGAATTTTCCGGCGGAGTGTGCTAATATAATAAATTGACTATATAATGCCCCGCGTCTGCGGCGGCTTCTAATGAGGTGAATGCGTTGGAATTTTGGATGGCAATCGTTTTGGGTATGGTGCAGGGTGTGGCGGAGTTCCTGCCCATCTCCAGCTCTGGGCACCTGTCCCTGTTACAGCATTTTTTCGGCATGGAGGAGCCAGACACCCTCTATAATATCCTGCTCCACTTCGCCACCCTCATCGCGGTGTGCGTGGTGTACTGGCGGGATGTGGTGGACATGATCGTGGAATTTTTCCGGGGCATCGCCTCCCTGTTTTCCCGTCAGGGGGGGCGCGGCAACCCGCCGGAGGGGCGGCGGCTGGTTCTGCTGGTGATTTTGGGCACCCTGCCGCTGTTCCTGATCCTGCCCTTTGACGACATGGTGGAGGGGCTGGGAGCCAACCCGGTGTTCGTATCCGCCATGCTGCTGGTCACCGGCTGTATCCTGTTCCTGTCCGACCGCTATGGCGGGGGCCGGAAAACCGTCCGCACCGCCACGGTGAGGGACGTACTGCTGGTGGGCGTGGCCCAGGGCGCGGCCACCATTCCCGGGCTGTCCCGCTCCGGCACCACCATTTCTGCGGGCATGGCGCTGGGCTTCGACAGGAACTTCGCGGTACGGTATTCCTTCCTCATGTCCTTGCCCGCTGTGTTTGGTGCTACGCTTTTGAAGGTGGTGAAGGTGGCCAAGTCCGGGGTGCTTGACACCAAGCTGCTCCCCATGTATCTGACCGGTATGGTGGTGGCCGGTGTGGTGGGCTATTTCTCCATCCGTCTGGTGAAGCTGCTGGCGGACAAGGGCAAGTTCGGGCGGTTTGCCTATTACTGCTGGATCGCGGGCGTCATTGCTTTGATTTTCAGCTTCCTCTACACCCCCGCCTCGGTATAAAGAAACAGGAGGATTCCTGATGGCATCTACACAAAAGAGAACTTCATCCTCAAGCTCCGGCAGCAGCTCCAGGAGCCGTTCCGCCTCCAGCGGCAAGAGCGGGAAGCGCACCGCCTCCCAGTCTGCCAGCCGTTCCTCGTCCCGGCGCTCCACGCCGCAGAGGAAGCCCTACCGCCGGGAGCTGGGGGGGGTGATATGCCTGCTGCTGGCCCTGTTCGGGGCGATCGGCTACTTCAAAACGGACGAGGGAGCGGTGATTGCCCTGTTCTGCAACCTGCTCAAGGGGTTGTGCGGGTATGGATTTTTTATCGCGCCGCCCATGCTGCTGGCGGCGGCGGTGATCCTGATCTTCCACCGGGGGAAGCCCGTCCGCCTGCGCCTGACGGGGACGCTGGCCCTGCCGGTCCTGATGGGTGCGCTCATGCACCTGCTTTTATGCCAGACCTCCTACGAATGGTCGAAGAAGCTGGTGGGCCGTCTCTGGATATCGGGCAGGGAGATTGCCTCCGGCGGCATGGTTAGCGGCATGATCGCCATGGTGTTCCGCTTCGCGTTCACCAGGGTGGGTGCTGTCGTGATCCTGCTGGTGCTGACGGCGGCGGCAGTGCTGTGCGCCCTGCGGATGACTCCGTCTGACGTGATAGACTATTTCCGTGAGCAGAGGGAACAGCGGCCGGAGTATGACCCGGACGACTACCCGGAGGAGCCGCCCCGGCCCTCCAGGCACCCAGTGGAGCCTCCACGCGGGAAAAAGCCCAAGTCTCCCAACATCGATATTCCAGTGGATGACGGTCCTGTACTGCTGCCGATAAAGCCCACCACGCCTGTGGATACGGTGCGGCCAAAGAGCTTTTTTGACAAGGTCGCGGGGGTGCCCATCCCTGGACAGAAGGACAAGGGGCCCATCCGGGAGGAGGAGCCGCCGGAGTATGAGGACGTGCCCGAGCTGCATCCCATGCAGGAGCCATCTCGGACGCACCATCCGAAACCTGCTGCGTCCCCCGCAATGACGGCGGACGACATGATCCCGCCGCCGGACCCCGAGCCGATAGCGCCTGTCCCGGTGGAGCCGGAACCGGAGCCCGCGCCGCCGCCCGTGCATCAGGAGCCGGTATCGCCTCCGGTATTTCGGGAACCTGTGCCAGCCAAGCCATCCAAGGAGGAGCAGAGAGCCCGGCTTCAGGAGGAAATGACCCGGGAGATCGAGGCGGGTATGGAGCAGGACCCAGCGGTCTACCGTTATCCTCCGGTGTCCCTGCTGAATCAGGGAGGGGGCGGCAATGCCTCCGCGGCGGACGACGAGCTCCGGGCCAACCAGCAGCGGCTTCAGGACGCGCTGCAATCCTTTGGGGTGAGTGCACATATTGTGGATGTGATCCGGGGCCCTTCCATTACCCGCTATGAGCTGGAACTGGACCAGGGGGTGAAGCTGAGCAAGATCACCAACCTGTCCGGGGACATTGCGCTGGCGCTGGGAGCGTCCGCCGTCCGGGTGGCCCCCATTCTGGATAAGATTTCCACGGTGGGCATCGAGGTGCCCAACCGGCACAGGAGCTCGGTGAGCGTCCGGAGCATCATTGAATCCAAGGCGTTTACAGACAGCAGATCCAAGGTCTCCTTTGCCGTGGGCAAGGATATCAGCGGAAACCCCATTGTGGGCAATATCGCCAAGCTGCCCCATATGCTGATTGCCGGCACGACCGGTTCCGGTAAATCGGTGTGTACCAACTCCCTCATCATCTCTCTGCTGTACAAGGCCACACCGGAGGAGGTCCGCCTCATCATGGTGGACCCGAAAATGGTGGAGCTGAGCATTTATAACGGCATTCCCCATCTGCTCATCCCCGTGGTCACCGACCCCAAGAAGGCCGCCGGCGCCCTCCAGTGGGCGGTGAGCGAAATGATGAAGCGGTACCAGAAGTTCTCTGAGGTGGGGGCCAGGGATTTGGCTACCTATAATGACCGCGCCCGAAGGCAGGAGGACCTGGAAACCATGCCCCAGATCGTGATCGTTATTGACGAGCTGGCGGACCTGATGCTGGTGGCGGCGAAAGAGGTGGAGGAATCCATCTGCCGGGTGGCTCAGATGGGCCGTGCGTCGGGGATGCACCTGGTTATTGCCACCCAAAGCCCCCGGGCCGACGTGATTACCGGATTGATGAAGGCGAACATCCCCAGCCGCATTGCGCTGGCGGTGGCGTCCAGCCTGGAATCCCGCATCATTCTGGATACCACCGGCGCGGAAAAGCTGGTGGGCCAGGGCGATATGCTGTACGCCCCTCTGGGCCAGGACAAGCTGCGCGTCCAGGGCTGTTTCATCACGGATGAGGAACGGGCCAATGTGGTAGATTTTGTGAAGGAGGGTGCGTCGGCCCAGTACGACGAGCAGGTGCTGCACGAAATTGAGAAGAACGCCGCAGACAAGGACAAGGCCGCCAAAGGCGTGGGCGGGCCTGACCCCGGCGGCAGTGATTATGATGAGCTGCTTCCCGCCGCCATTGACGTGGTGCTGGAGAGCGGACAGGCCTCGGTGTCCATGCTCCAGCGGCGGCTGAAGCTGGGCTATGGCCGTGCCGCCCGTCTGGTGGACCAGATGGAGGAGAAGGGTGTGGTGGGGCCCTTTGAGGGGTCCAAGCCCCGCCAGCTGCTGATCACCAAGGAGCAGTGGGCGGAGATGCAGTACAAGCGGGACATGGCGGCTTCCGTACCGGAGGAGCTTCCCTTTGAGGGGGATGCGCTCCCCCAGGGGCGGGAAATGCCGCCTGGTTCTGAGGAATGAAAAAAGGCACCCGGGAGGGTGCCTTTTTCATGGCTTACCAGAACCAGCCGCTGGTGGTCCTGGATTCCAGCACGTCCAGCATAGCGCACAGCATTTCCGCCGCCTCCGCCCGGTTCAGCGGCTGGGACAGGTTAGCGCTGCTGGGCAGTACCGAGACGGCGTCCATGTTCACCACCGACTGGTAAGCCCAGGCGGGGGCGGTCTCTGTAGAGAACGAGGCGGAGGAGGGCACGTCGCCCATAGCCAGCAGCCGGTCGATGATGACAGCGGCCTGGGCGCAGGTGACAGTGCTCCCGGCGTTGAACACCACCTGGCCTGCGGCGTTGGGACTGCCCTGCACGGTGCCCTGGATCAGCGCGGCGGACACATAGCCCTTGGCCCAGGCGGAGATGTCCTCGTCGTCATAGAACCCGGTGAGGGATACATCGCTGAGAGGGTCCACGCCTGCCGCTGTCATGGCCATGGTGAGAAATTCCTCCCGGGAAAAAGCGGCCTCCGGGTCAAAGCAGTACAGATCGCCCACCTTGCGTCCGGTATAAATGCCTGCCTCCGCCAGGCGCAGGGCGGAGTAATGGGCGGCGCTGCCATCCATGTCGGAATAGCTCACGGAGGTTTTCTGCTTTTCAATGGAAATCTTCACCGTGGCGGGCTCGGAAGTGTTGCCCATCTCGTCCATGGCCACATAGGTGAAGCTGTCCTTGCCCTTCTTGCCCTCGTAGGGGGTGTACCAGAACGCGGTGGGGTCGTTTTCGTCCAGGGTCACCTGGCCCCGGGCGGGGCTGTCCACCACCTGGAAGGTGACCAGATCGCCCTCCGGGTCCACGGCGGCGAAGCGGCTGGCGATGGCTACGCCCTTGTAGGTTTTCAGGGTGAGATTTTCCGCGATAGGCGCTGCATTTTCCACGTCTGCGGTGGTGCTGGTCAGCGCCATGGCGGGCATAGCCAGCGCCCCGGCCAGACAGAGGGATAAAATTATGATACGGGATTTCACGGGGAAAGCCTCCTTTTTTAAGTTGTAAGGATAGCTTTGACGGAATGGCGAAAAAATATGCGGACGCCCAAGGGAAAGGAGCGTCCGCGTATTTTTGTGATTGGAAAGTGTGCGCTGTGGACCGCTACAGCTGGCTCCGGTCCTTGAGCCAGCTGGGCAGAGGCCGCATCTTGATGCCGGACACCAGCCCCATGGCGATGAACAGCGTCAGGGTGGACGAGCCGCCATAGCTGAAAAAGGGCAGGGTCAAGCCCACCACAGGGCCGATATACAGGCACATGGCCACATTGATGATGGTCTGGGCCATGAGCATGGCGGCGATGCCCATGGCGATATAGGCGGACATATGGCTTTTGGCCCGACGGGACACCCACACGCACCGCAGGATAATGGCCAGCAGGACCAGCAGCACCGCACAGCAGCCGACGAGGCCGAATTCCTCGCCGCACACGGCAAATATGAAGTCGGTGTGCCGCTCGGGCAGGCTGTCTGAGCGGGGGGAGTGGGTGACGAAGCCCTTCATCCAGCCCATGCCGGTGAGCTGTCCCGAGCCGATGGCCAGCAGGGAGCGGCTCTGGTGCCAGCCCCTGTTTTGGGGGTCCAGGTTATTGCCCTTGAGGTGCTCCACCACCACCCGGAAGCGCATGATGCGGTAATCGTTCCAGAGGCTTTCCATTCGGGGCAGGATGAAGTGCCAGAGGAAAACCAGTCCGCCTACAGAGGGGACGCCCACGCCGATGAACCACCATTTGCTTACCCCGGCGATCCAGGCCATGGCAACGAAGATGAACAGATAGACCAGCACCATGCCGAAATCCCCGGACAGTACAGCCAGCAGTCCGGCAAACAGGCAGGTGAGGATGGCGTATTTGACCAAGGCGGGGAAGCGGCCCAACCCTCTTGGCCGTTCCTTGTTTATCATCCAGGCCAGCACCGCGATGTAGGACAGCTTAGCGATTTCCCCTGGCTGAAAGCCGAAGGGGACGTGTGGGATAAAGACCCAGCTGGTGTTGCCGCTGTTGCCGCCTTCGCCGAAGGGCTTGAGAAGCAGGATGACCCCCAGACCCAGCAGGAGGAACACCCACCACCATTTTTCCATCAAATACTCGATGTCGATGAAGGTGACCCACACGTATGCCACCACGCCCAGGCAGATGAACTGGGCCTGCTTGAAGGCCAGGTTTGCGAATTTGGGATTATACTGGGTGGCGCTGTAGATGAGCACCAGGCCCATAAAGCTGGCCAAAAGGCACAGCAGAAGCAGGACTACGTCCCCTTTTTTGAAGAAATCCCTGAGTGTGCGCGTTGGATGCAAGGCGGGGCCTCCTTCCCGGTAAAAACAGATTATGGCGAAAACTGCAAAACAGTATAGCACATTTCGCCGGGATATGCTATACTGTTTTGAAAGAGTTTTGAAAACCTTCACTTTTACAGGAGGCGAGAGGCCATGGAGTATGTCACCCACAGCCGGGAGGAGACGGAACAGCTGGGCGCACGTCTGGCGGATGCCCTCACCGGCGGCGCGGTGGTTGCGTTCACCGGCGGTTTGGGCGCGGGAAAGACCGCCTTTGTGTCCGGGATGGCAAAGGCACTGGGGGTGGAAGATCGGGTGACCAGCCCCACCTTCACCATTGTCAACGAGTATGAAGGAGGCCGGCTGCCCCTGTTCCATTTTGATATGTACCGCCTGGACAGCGCCGACGAGCTGTTTCACATCGGCTGGGAGGACTACCTGGCCCGGGGCGGCGTGTGCGCCGTGGAATGGAGTGAAAATGTGGCGGAGGCCATGGAAGCGGACGCCGTCCTGGTGTCCATCGTCCGGGGGGATGGGGACGACGACCGGATCATTGCCATTGAGGGGGTGGATCTGTGAAGATCATCGCGCTGGAAAGCTCGGCGGTCACCGCGTCGGCGGCAGTCACCGAGGATGAAAAACTGCTGGCCCAGTCCTTTCAAAACAGCGGGCTGACCCACTCCGCCACGCTGATGCCCATGGTGTCCGATCTGCTGAAAAACACCGGGCTGTCGCTGGACCAGATGGATGTGGTGGCGGTGGCGGCGGGGCCGGGCTCGTTCACCGGGGTGCGCATCGGCGTAGCCGCCGCCAAGGGGCTGGCCTGGCCGGGGGACAAGCCCTGCGCCCCATGCTCCACGCTGGAATCCATGGCGTGGCAGTGCGCCCATGTAGGCGGGGAGATCTGCGCCGCCATGGACGCCCGGAGAAATCAGGTGTACAGCGCCCGGTTTCTGGCGGAAAACGGGGAGCTGAAACGGCTTACTGAGGACCGGGCCATGGGGCTGGACGAGCTGGCGGAGGAAATCCGCCTGTCGGGAAAGCCCCAGACCCTGGTAGGGGACGGCGCGGGCTTGGTGCGGAACGCGCTGGAGGCCCGGGGGCTGGCCTGTAGGCTGATGCCGCCCCATCTGCTTTACCAGACGGCCTGGGGGGTGGCTCGGGCCGCCCTGCGGCTGGCCCGGGAGGGCGGGCTGGTGTCCGCCGCCGCCATGGCCCCCAGCTACCACCGGCTCAGTCAAGCGGAGCGGGAACGGCTGGAGCGGATGGGCAAAACGGAATAAAAGCCGGCCTCTCCCATAAACGGGGGAGGCCGGTTCGTTATTTTTCCTCCAAGAGACGGGTCAGTTCGTTCATAAAGGTGTTGATATCCTTGAATTGGCGGTAGACGGAGGCAAAGCGCACATAGGACACCTCGTCCACGTCCTTCAGCTTTGTCATGACCAGCTCACCGATCTCGGTGCTGGGCACCTCCCGCACCATCTCGTTTTGCAGGGACTGCTCGATCTCATTGGACAGCTGTTCCAGGGTGGACAGGGGAACGGAGCGCTTCTCACAGGACTTGAGCATACTGCCCAGCAGCTTGCTCTTGTCAAAGGCCTGACGGCTTCCGTCCCGCTTGATGACCATCAGGGGCAGGCTCTCCACGATCTCGTAGGTGGTGAAGCGCTTGCGGCAGGCCAGACATTCACGGCGGCGGCGGATGCTGCTTCCCTCATCGGCGGGGCGGGAATCTACAACTTTACTCTCCAGCTGGGCGCAGTATGGACATTTCACGAGGCATCGATCCTTTCTATGGATAGGACACAAATAATGTGAAATGAGGGGGCGCAATCTCATTGATAAAATTATAGCATAAGTGTCCCGGTTATGGTATCTTTTTTTTGAAAAAATTTTTCCCGGCGTATAATCGGGACAAAGGGGTGGCATACTGTGCTGCGTGAGGTGATAACAATGGAAAACCGCAATAGCAACAATTCTTTTGACAACAAGAACCATCAGAATTCCGAAAACAAGAAGCAGCAGAGCACCGAGAACAAAAAGCAGCAGGGCGGCGAGAACAAGAAGAGCTCCGGTAATCCCGAGAACAAGAATTCCACCAGCCGGGGCTGCTAAGGCCGCGCCGCTGCATACGCAGCTGTGTGATCACCGGCGGGAGCGGAGGGCGGCTGCGCCTTCCGCTCCTTTTTATTGTGAAGGAGGCGGGCTGATGAAGCCAAAAGGAAAAAACGACCCGGCGGATGTGAGCCGGGACCCGCAGTACCGGGAACCGCCGTATGAGGATCTGTCCAGCCTGGTAGCGGGACGGATCCAGGCGGGGCCCCAGTCCACGCCCCCCAGGGAGGGCACCGATCTGGACCACTGGCAGGACCCGGATCTGTTCCACTCCCCGGAGCTGTGAGGAAAGCCCCCGCCGCCGCGGGGGCTTTCCTGCTGGCTACAGCAAATTGGTGATGGTGGGCAGTTCCGCTTCGATGAGCAGCCCCAGCTGGGTGATGAGCCGGGCGTTGGCGGCGGCGTATTCTGCGGGCTGGTGCTCGTTCCCCCGCAGAAAGGCCAGCGTCTCGTCAAAGGACACCAGGACCGCGTCGATGTCGGTGTGGTGCAGGGTGATGTGGAGGTAGCCCTCGTGGCCAACCCACTGGTCCCTGGCCTTTTTGGTGAGCTGGATGGCGCTGTCCCAATCCTCATGCTCCACCCGCTCCTGGGCCTGGGTGAGCAGGCCGGTGAGCTGATCGGTAAACCGGCTGAGATGGATGGTGTGAACGCCGCACAGCACCACCAGCAACGCAATCAGCACCAGCGATACATATAACCGCTTCATTTGCCCGCCTCCTTCTTGGGGATGCAGTAGGTGGTTCCCGTTTCGTCTACGGTGAGCAGAAATGCCTGCTGGGGGGCGGTCAGCCCGTGGGACGCAAGCTGCTTTTCCAGCCACACCGATTCATAGCCGCGGCCCTTCAGATTGTGCTCCAGCAGACGTCCGTCGCTGACCAGCACGATGGGAAGCCCTGTTTCCTGGGTGGATATGCCCATCTGGGCGGCGGTGGCGGGCTTTTCCGATGCATAGGGAAGGACGGACAGCTGGCCGTTGGTCTCCAGCAGGGCGAATTTGATGGTGCGGATATCGGTATAGCCCTGTATGCGCAGTTCCTCCAGCAGCTCATCAATGGTGAGGCGGCTGCTTTTCAGCTGATCCTGAAGCACACTGCCGTTTTCCACCACGATGGTGGGCTTGCCGCACAGCAGCGCCCGGAAGCGCAGGGATTTGGTGCACAGCACCGACAAAATCGTGGACATGACCAGCAGCACCACAATGGGGATCAGGCCGGACAGCAGGGGGATGCCGTTGTCCTGCATGGGGACGGAGGCCAAGTCGGCGATGATCAAGGTGAGCACCAGCTCGGAGGGTTCCAGCTCACCGATCTGATGCTTGCCCAGCAGCCGGATGCCCACCACGATAAACAGGTAGAGCACCACGGTGCGTATGAGTACCACAAACACAAAAACACCTCGTTTCGCAGATATCTGCTTGAACATTTTGCCCTTGGAACGGGGCAGATATGCCAGCGGTTTGTCCAAAACTCCAATTTTCATCTAGACGTGTAAAATGGGGCGGAGATTTTCTTGTTTTTTAGGGAGAGATGAGCTAAAATATCTTCAAGAAAAATAAAGGTGGGATGCACAGTTGAAAGCGACGTTGATTTTGGCCAATGGCGCGGTGTTCCATGGAAAAGCTATCGGGGCCGTGGAGGACCGTGTATGTGAAATGGTGTTCAACACGTCCATGACCGGCTATCAGGAGATCCTCACCGACCCGTCCTACGCGGGGCAGGGTGTGGTGATGTCCTATCCCCTGATCGGCAATTATGGGGTGAATGGGGAGGACAATGAATCCTTCCGGCCCTGGGCGGAGGCGTTTGTGGTCCGCCATTTGTCCCCTATGGGCAGTAATTTCCGCTGTGAGGACAGCCTGAGCAGTTATCTGCGTGCCAATCATATTGTGGGTGTGGAGGGTGTGGATACCCGTGCTCTCACCAAAATTCTCCGCAGTC
Source organism: Oscillospiraceae bacterium (assembly GCA_910575695.1). Lineage (GTDB taxonomy): Bacteria > Bacillota > Clostridia > Oscillospirales > Oscillospiraceae > Enterenecus. Next base: position 73,565 of record CAJTGJ010000002.1, read on the forward strand.
AGGGTACCATGAATGGTATGATTACCTGTGCGGAGCATTTTAATGTCAATGAGGTGATGAAAAGGCTGGCGGTTTACCGGGTGTCCGGTACGGTGGAGCGAGTGACCCGGAGGGAGGCGGAGGTATTTTCCCCGCTGGAGGCGCGAAAATACCGGGTGGCTCTGATGGACTACGGGGTGAAGCAGAACATGATCGAATGCCTGCGCAGGCGGGGGTGCGAGGTGACGGTATTCCCGGCCCGTACTCTGGCTTGTGACATTCTGCGCGGCGGCTTTGACGGCGTGATGCTGTCCAATGGCCCCGGCGACCCGGCGGACAATGTGGACATCATCAGGGAGGTGCGGGCGCTGTACGAATCTGAAATTCCCATATTTGCGGTGTGTCTGGGCCACCAGCTCCTGGCCCTGGCTACCGGGGCGAAAACCCATAAAATGACCTTCGGCCACCGGGGCGGCAACCACCCGGTAAAGGATCTGGAGGCGGGGCGGTGCTTCATCACCAGCCAGAACCACGGCTACGTGGTGGACGCGGATACGGTAGACCCGGCGGTGGCCCAGGTGTCCCACATCAATGTCAATGACGGCACGGTGGAGGGGCTGAAGTACAGCCGTCCCAACTGCTTTACCGTCCAGTTCCACCCCGAGGCCAGCCCCGGCCCGGAGGATACGGAATATCTGTTTGACCGTTTTACTGCTTCTATGGGAGGTGGACACCATGCCTAAAGACCCCAACATCAAAAAGGTTCTGGTCCTTGGCTCCGGTCCCATTGTGATCGGCCAGGCCGCTGAGTTTGACTACGCCGGAACCCAGGCCTGCCGGGCCCTGAAGGAGGAAGGGGTGGAGGTGGTGCTGGTCAACTCCAACCCCGCCACCATCATGACCGACAAGGACATCGCCGACCATGTGTACATCGAGCCGCTGAACGTGGCGTCCGTCACCCAGGTGATCGAGAGGGAGCGGCCCGATTCCATTCTGCCCACCCTGGGCGGGCAGACGGGGCTGAACCTGGCTATGGCCCTCCACGAGGACCGCACGCTGGAGAAGTACGGGGTGCGCCTGCTGGGCACCAGCCCCGAATCCATCCATAAGGCGGAGGACCGCCAGGGCTTCAAGGACTGCATGGAATCCATCGGCCAGCCCTGCGTCACGTCTGACGTGGTGGAAAGTGTGGAGGCCGCTGTGGCCTTTGCCAACCAGATCGGCTACCCGGTGATCGTGCGGCCTGCCTATACCCTGGGCGGCACCGGCGGCGGCATCGCCTATGATGAGCCGTCCCTGCGGGAAATCGCGGACCGGGGCATCCACCTCTCCCGGGTGGGTCAGGTGCTGATCGAGCGATGCATTGCCGGCTGGAAGGAGATTGAGTTCGAGGTCATGCGGGACGGCGCCGGGAACGTCATCCAGATCTGCTCCATGGAAAACCTGGACCCGGTGGGTGTCCACACCGGCGATTCCATTGTGGTGGCCCCTACCCAGACCCTGGCAAACCGGGAGTACCAGATGCTTCGTTCCGCCGCGCTGAATATCATCACCGCCCTGGGCATTGAGGGCGGCTGTAACTGCCAGTTTGCCCTGAATCCCGATTCTTATGAGTACGCCGTCATTGAGGTTAACCCCCGGGTCTCCCGCTCGTCGGCGCTGGCCTCCAAAGCCACGGGCTATCCCATTGCCAAGGTAGCGGCGAAAATCGCCCTGGGGTACACCCTGGACGAGATCCCCAACGCCGTCACCGGCAAGACCACCGCCTGCTTCGAGCCTACGGTGGACTACTGCGTGCTGAAAATCCCCCGCCTGCCCTTCGACAAGTTTACCACCGCCAGCCGCACCCTGGGCACCCAGATGAAGGCCACCGGCGAGGTGATGGCCATTGCCAACTCCTTCGAGGGGGCGCTGATGAAGGCCATCCGCTCCCTGGAGCTGAACGTCCGAGCTCTGCGCCTGCCCAAGCTGGACGAGTTCTACACCGACGAGATCGAGGATATGCTGGTGAACGTGGACGACGAGCGCCTGTTCGTGGTGGCGGAGGCCATCCGCCGGGGCGTGTCCCCCAAGAAGATCAACTCCATCACCAAAATGGACATCTGGTTCCTGAACCGCTTCAAGAACATCATCGACATGGAGGAAGCCCTGATCCGCTGTAAGGGCGTGCCCGACGAGGACATCCTGCGCCGGGCCAAGGAGATGTGCTTTGCCGACAGCTACATCGGCTGGCTGTGCCAGATGGAGCAAAAAGATGTGAAGGCCCTGCGGGAGCAGTACGGCATTATCCCCTCCTTTAAAATGGTGGACACCTGTGCCGCCGAGTTTGACGCGGAGACGCCCTACTATTATTCCTCCTACGACGGGGAGAATGAGGCGGACAGCCGGGACACTGGGCGGAAAAAGGTGCTGGTGCTGGGCTCCGGCCCCATCCGCATCGGGCAGGGGATTGAGTTTGACTACTGTTCCGTCCACTCCGTGTGGGCGCTGAAGCGGCTGGGCTATGAAACCATCATCGTCAACAACAACCCCGAAACCGTTTCCACTGACTTCGACGTGGCGGATAAGCTGTATTTCGAGCCGCTGACCGCCGAGGACGTGCAGAACATCGTGGAGCAGGAACATCCTTGGGGAGCGGTGGTGCAGTTCGGCGGGCAGACCGCTATCAAGCTGGCCCGCGCCCTCACCGAAATGGGCGTGCCCATTTTAGGCACCTCCTCCGACGGCGTGGACGCCGCCGAGGACCGGGAGCGGTTTGATGAGATCCTGAACCAGTGCCGCATCTCCCGGGCCAAGGGCCGCACTGTGTTCACCACCGAGGAGGCGCTGGCGGCGGCCAACGAGATTGGCTACCCCGTGCTGGTGCGCCCATCCTATGTGCTGGGCGGGCAGGGGATGGAGATCGCCTACAACGACCGGAATATCACCGACTTCATGCGCATCATCAACCTGACGGTGCAGGAGCACCCCATCCTGGTGGACAAATACCTGATGGGCCGGGAGGTGGAGGTAGACGGCGTGTTCGACGGGGAGGACCTGCTCATTCCCGGCATCATGGAGCACGTGGAGCGGGCAGGGGTCCACTCCGGGGATTCTATCTCCGTTTACCCCTCGATCCACGTGGAGGAAAAGCACAAGCAGGTCATTGAAAAGTATACGTATGATTTGGCCAAGGCCCTGGGGGTCATCGGGCTGATCAATATCCAGTTCATCATCTATGACGACCAGGTTTACGTCATTGAGGTGAACCCCCGGTCCTCCCGAACCATCCCCTATATCTCCAAGGTCACCGGCGTGCCGATCATCGACCTGGCTACCAAGGTGATGCTGGGGCAGAAACTGAGGGATCTGGGCTACGGCACCGGGATTTACAGGGAGGCGGATTATTTCGCGGTAAAAATGCCCGTATTCTCCTTTGAAAAGCTCACCGATGTGGACACCGGCCTGGGCCCGGAAATGAAGTCCACCGGCGAGGTGCTGGGCATTGCGGAATCCTTCCCCCAGGCGCTGTTAAAGGCCTTCAAGGGGGCCAATATGCGCGCACCCAAGCGGGGCGGACGGGTGATCATCACCGTAAAGGACGAGGACAAACGTGAGTGCATCGGCATCGCCCGGCGTTTTTCCGAAATGGGCATTGAGATTCTGGCCACCGACGGCACCCGGCAGACGCTGCTGGACGCGGGAGTGCCCTGCACCCGGGTGGCCCGGGTGTCGGAGGCCCATCCGAATATTATGGATATGATCGCCTCGGGCACCATCGACCTGGTGATCAACACTCCCACCAAGGGCCGCAGGCAGGACAGCGACGGCTTCCGTATCCGCCGGGCTGCGGTGGAGCACTCCGTGGGCTGTGTCACCGCCATCGACACCGCCCGGGCCCTGCTCACCGCCCGGGAGCAGGGGAGAAGCGAGGACTTGCAGGCGGTGGATATCACCACAATCTGAGGAGGGAGAACGATGTATTACCGGCGCAGGATGCTGAGATTTGATATCTGGTTTACGCTGCTGATCTCCTTCGGCATCGGCTGGTGCGCGGGAAAAGTTGCTGAGCTGGTTTTGCCTGCCATGTATGAATCCTACGCGGAGGAGCACGTCATTGCCGACGGCGACATCGGCGGCAAGGCAGGGCCGGAGGTGTTCCAGGTCCAGAGCATAGACGATATCCTAAGCCACGATACCTTTACCATTGTGTCCCATGGGATTCGCTACCGCAACCGGGGGGCGGGGTATTACCACGGCAATTATTTCCACGCGGTGGAGCTGCCTTCCGGTGAGGTGGTAGCCGCCTGGATCAATATGGAGAACGTCCAGTATGATGGGGAGTATTACTCCAGCGACCACACCCTGCCGGTGGGCAAGGTGGTTTGGGCGGATCTGACTGACGATGAGTATTTTATGCAGCAGATCTCCTATGGCGACCCGTTGACCCGCACCGATTTCTATGTGGATATGTGGGGCGTTGGGGGAGCCATGGACCAAGAGGACTATTTCAAACATCGGGTCGATGGCGTCCAGGCAATCGTCACCATTATCTGCTTCCCGCTGCTGCACTCCATTGGGGCCAAGCTGGGACTGTTCCCCTATTTCTTCCCGCCCCGGAAGAAAAAAGGGGAGGAGGAGCAAAAGGGGGAATGGGACTGACGGTTTGGTGCGTATTCCCGGCAAAATTGGTTCCAGCGCTTTTTAAAAGGAGAGATTTACCATGAACGAAAAGAAGGTCAAAAAAGTGAACGCAGGCTATCTGCTGGCCGCGATTTTTATCCCCGTAGTCCTGATTATAGCGGGCGGCTTCCTTGCGGGTACGGTTTTCATAGACGAGAAGACGCTGTTTATGGCATCGTATTCCGTGCCGCTGGTCCTGTCTGTGGTGTGGTGGATTTTTGGCCCCACCACTATCTGGAATCAAAAGAAAAAGAAGATGATGAAAACTCTGTCGGGGCAGGGCTTCAACCGCAACCAGACCTTTTACGGCAGCAACCAGACTGTAGCGGTAGATATCCGCCAGGGCAAGGTGGCGCTGTTGTTCTTCTGGAATCCGTTTGACCTGTATGTCTTGTCTGCCAGCCGGATCACCAAGGGGTGGACGGAGGACGGCGCGGGCGGCGCGGGCTTCCTGCGGGGCACCAGCCGGGTGAGCTTCCTGTTTTTGATCGACGATATCAAGATCCGGGTGAATACCTTCACCTCCAACCAGCGGTGGAAAATGGACGATCCCAAGATTTTGGAGGCCGTTTCCAAAGCGGATATGATGGTGCAGGTGCTGAATGAGGCCAAGCAGGCAACGGGGAATTGAAATGGGACTGATTGACAAATTTTTGCGCAAGTACCAGGACGACTGGTGCCGGGACTGCAAGTGCGCCATGGAGAAAAACCGCAAACAGCTGTTTGCCCTGCCTGATGTGTCGGTGGGCCATTATGTGCGGCACGAGGACGCGGATTTCTACAAAAAGAATCTGCGGTTGGTGGAGAAAAAGGCGGATATTCCCGCGGGAATGTACGCCTGCGGGGCCATTCAGTACCGCTGCCCGGAGTGCGGGAAGCGGGTGACTGTGATGCAGCCCTTCCTGCCCGTGCGGGGAGAGGAAAAGCATGAGATCCATGTTCTGTTTGAGCATGGAGAGCTGGACGAGTTTTTGTGGACGTAACATCAAGCGCGGCGTTTCGTTCAGACGGATCGCCGCGCCCTGAAAAGGAGTGGTATCATGGATCATCAGCTTGTGATCGTGCTGGATTTCGGCGGGCAGTATAATCAGCTCATTGCCCGGCGGGTGCGGGAATGCGGCGTGTACTGTGAGGTCAAGCCCTACACCACCCCGCTGGCCGATTTGCGGGCCATGGATCCTATCGGGATCATTTTTACCGGGGGTCCGGATTCCGTCTACCTGGAGGGCTCTCCCCAGGTGGACCGATCCATTTTTTCCTGGGGCGTGCCCATTCTGGGCATCTGCTACGGCTGTCAGCTGATGGCTCACAGCCTGGGCGGACGGGTAACCGCAGCCCAGGACGATTCCGCCCGGGAATATGGCAAGACCATCACCTTCTTTGAGACGGACTGCAAGCTGTTCAAGGGCCTGCCGGACACGGGCGTCACCTGGATGAGTCATGGGGACTATATGGAGCAGGTGCCGAAGGGCTTTGCGCTGGCGGCTCGCAGCGGGGCCTGTCCAAATGTGGCCATCGCGGACGAGGCCAGAGGGTTCTATGGGGTACAGTTTCATCCCGAGGTGAACCACACGGAGCATGGCGTTGATATGATCCGCAATTTTCTGTATGAGGTGTGCCACGCCGCCGGGGACTGGACCATGGAGGACTACAAGCGCACCGCAGTCAGGGATTTGCGGGAGAAAATCGGTGGCGGCAGGGTGCTGCTGGCCCTCAGCGGCGGGGTGGATTCCTCTGTGGCGGCGGCGTTGCTGGCTGAGGCGGTGGGGGAGCAGCTCACCTGCGTGTTTGTGGACCACGGCCTCATGCGGAAGGACGAGGGCGACGAGGTGGAGGCCGCGTTTTCCAGATGGGCCATGAACTTCATCCGGGTAGACGCAGAGGAGCGGTTCCTGACCAAGCTGGCCGGGGTAGACGAGCCGGAGCGGAAGCGGAAAATCATCGGTGAGGAGTTCATCCGGGTGTTCGAGGAGGAGGCCAAAAAGGTGGGCGCCGTGGATTATCTGGCCCAGGGCACCATCTATCCCGATGTGATCGAATCGGGGGCGGGGAATGCCGCTGTGATCAAAAGCCACCACAATGTGGGCGGTCTGCCGGACTATGTGGATTTCAAGGAGATCGTGGAGCCGCTGCGCCTGCTGTTCAAGGACGAGGTGAGGCAGCTGGGCCGGGAGCTGGGCCTGCCGGAGTATTTGGTGATGCGCCAGCCCTTCCCCGGGCCTGGGCTGGCCATCCGGGTGATCGGGGATATCACGAAGGACAAGCTGGATATTCTCCGGGAGGCGGACGCCATCTTCCGGGAGGAGATGGCAAAGGCCGGAGAGGAGCGGTATTTGAGCCAGTTCTTTGCGGCGCTGACCAATATGCGGTCTGTGGGTGTGATGGGAGATGGGCGGACCTACGACTACGCCATTGCGCTGCGGGCGGTGACCACGGACGATTTTATGACGGCGGATTGGGCGCGTATTCCCTATGAACTGCTGGACCGGGTAAGTGTGCGCATTGTCAACGAGGTGAGGGGCGTCAACCGGGTGCTGTATGATATCACCTCCAAGCCCCCGGCGACGATTGAGTGGGAATGATTTCAGAAGCCCAGAAAAAGCCCGGAATGACTGGGTTTTCTAAGGCCTGATGCCCTTCGTGGCAACGATTTGGCAACATTTTCATTATTCATAAAAAGAGAGCTAACTGATTTTGATTGGTCAGTTAGCTCTCTTTTTCTTTTTATTATTATTTTGTGCAACAAACGGCCTTTCCCGTGGCCTACAAGTGAGAGGGTCAAAAGAGGTCCTGGGGCGGCACCTTCACATAGTTCTGGGTCTTATCAAACTCCGGGTAGTGGTAGCGCCACTTGTCGTAGTCCTCTTTGGAGATCTCACCCGCCTCCAGCATGGCGTCGGCCTGCTGCCAGGAACAGAGCATCTCATGCAGCCGAGCTGCGTCCTTGTTCTTCCGCACATCGACCTTCAAGCATACTTCTCCATCCATCTCGCTGATCTTGAGCCCGTAGTTGTCCTCAAGGGTAAACAGGGTATGCATAAGGCCCACATAGGAGTCTATATCAGGAACAGAGAGCGCATGGGGCGAGACATCCAGTACCTCAGCCAAAGCGGCGGTCAGGTCTGCCTTTGGGGTTCTTGATCCTGTTTCGTACTGTGCAAGGCGCACATCAGCAGACTTCTCCGGGAAGCCCAGTGACATGCCGAGATATTTTTGTGTCATCCCCCGTAGGAGACGGAAAAAGTGAATTCGTTCACCAATCGCCATATCATCAACTCCAATCGTTGGTTGTCTTTATAGAAAGCGTAGCAGAAATGCTTAGGAAAGTCAAGAGAATACTAAACAATTTTATTTAATTTATTTTGTGTGCGCCGATTGACACAAGCTATTATGCTTAGTATAATGACAATAGGCAAAGCATATTTGCTTAGTTAAAGTAACTGAAGAAACTTTTTTCAAAATTCTTGGGTGCAAAATCTGAAAAAAGTGGCAGTAGAGAGTGAGGAGGTCTTTATGAAAAGCAAAATTAGCAGGCAGAAACGATCAATAAGGAAAGGAAGGTATTTTATTTATGCAGAAACAGAGTTTTATGCGAGCAGACGAAGTTGCTCAGGAATTAGGCATCTCCAAATCCCACGCCTACAAGGTGATCCATGGGCTTAATGAAGAATTGCAGGAGAAAGGGTATCTGACCATCTCCGGCCGTGTCAATCGAGAATTCTTCAGGGAGAAGTATTACTATACCAAAACAGCAAAGGAGGAATCATAATGGCAGTTTACAAGGAAGAAAAAACCGGAACTTGGCGGGCAGTTTATCGCTATACCGATTGGAATGGTGAGCGGAAACAGACCCAAAAGAGGGGCTTCAAGACCAAGCGAGAGGCACAGGCTTGGGAGCGTGAACAGGTTCATAAAACCAGCGCTGATTTTGATATGAATTTCAAAAGTTTTGTGGAACTTTACACAGCGGATATGAAGACCCGGCTCAAGGAAAACACCTGGGCCACAAAGGAGCATATTATCCGCACCAAGCTACTCCCCTACTTCGGCAAGCTGAAGATGTGTAACATCACCGCCCAACAGATCATCACCTGGCAGAACGAGATGCTGAACCACAAGGATGAAAAGGGACAGCCCTATTCACCTGTGTACCTTAAGACGGTTCACAATCAACTCAGTGCCATCTTTAACCACGCAGTACGGTATTACAATCTCCGTGATAACCCTTGCAAAAAGGCTGGCAGTATGGGGAAAAAGAAAAACCGAGAGATGATGTTCTGGACCAAGGAGCAGTACTTGAAATTTGCCGAGGTGATGATGGATAAACCGCTATCCTTCTATGCCTTTGAGATGCTTTACTGGTGCGGTATCCGAGAGGGAGAACTTCTGGCTTTGACCCCGACAGATTTTGACTTTGAGAAGCGCACTGTCACCATCAACAAATCCTATCAGCGGCTGAATGGACAGGATTTGATTACTACTCCAAAAACTGAAAAGAGTAATCGGATTATCACTATGCCGCAGTTTCTGGCAGAGGAAATTCAGGATTACCTCAAAATGCTCTACGGCATTGGAGCAGATGACCGAATGTTCACCGTCACCAAGAGTTATCTCCACCGGGAGATGGATAGAGGCTCCAAAGAGGCCGGAGTCCCGCGTATCCGAATCCACGATATTCGTCACAGCGCAGTTTCGCTTTTGATCGACATGGGGTTCTCCGCCACAGCCATCGCAGATCGGGTAGGTCATGAGAGCATCGACATCACTTACAATTATGCACACCTGTTTCCGTCCAAACAAACGGAAATGGCAGATAAATTGAATATGGAAAGGGGCAATTAAAAATGTCAGCAAAAAATTTGGATAAGCACAATCGTTGGAGAAACAAGGCCGTATCTTTCCGGGTCTCCCCTGAGGAGGATGCCCAGATTGAAACAGCAGTCAAGCTCACCGGACTGACCAAGCAGGATTATATCATCCGTCGGCTGCTCTGCCGGGATGTGGTGGTGCATGGAAATCCAAGAGTCTATAAGGCACTGCGAGATCAGCTGGCTGCTGTGCTGGACGAGCTGCGCCGGATTGAAGCTGGGCAAGGAGTAAATGAGGAACTGTTGGACACCATTCAGATGATCACAACCATTATGAAAGGAATGCGGGAGGATATTGCCTATGATCGATGAAAAAAAGAAAATGACCACCCAGGACTCATCTGTTGGCGCAGACGATGGGCAGTCAATCTCTAAAAACTCTGACATTAGTATAACCACTTCCAAGGAAGAAATCAACGATGAAGTTGTAAATCCTCAGGAAAGCCTGGAAGAAATGTACCGCAAGATACAGCGCATGAGCGACCCAGCTTACCTGCACACTGTAACCCTGGACGAGCTGATGGACAATGTGTTTGAGGTAAAGTCTGCGGTGATTGAAAACCTGCTCTATACTGGAGCATATATCCTTGCCGGAGCGCCCAAAATCGGCAAGTCTTTTCTGGTGGCGCAGATCGCCCACCATGTCAGCACTGGGCAGGATTTGTGGGGTTACAAAGTTCATCAAGGAACAGTCCTCTATCTTGCTTTGGAAGATGACGAAAGCCGTTTGCAGCGCAGGATGTTCCGCATGTTCGGTGTGGAGGGGACAAGCTCTCTCCACTTTGCTACCAGTGCCAAGATGATTGGCAGCGGTTTGGATGAACAACTTGAAAAGTTTGTCCGGGAACACAGAGACACCAAATTGATTATCGTGGATACCCTGCAAAAAGTCCGGGAGATGGTAAGCGACAATTACAGCTATTCCAGCGATTATGAGGTGATTGGAAAACTGAAACAATTTGCAGACCGGCATGGAGTTTGCATCCTGATTGTCCACCACACCAGAAAGCAGCCTGCGGGAGATAGCTTTGAGAAGATTTCCGGTACCACCGGACTGTCGGGCTGTGCAGATGGGGCACTCATTATGCAGAAAGAAAAACGAACTGACGGAAAGGCTACACTGGAAATTAGTGGACGGGATCAGCCGGATCAGCGGCTGTATCTAAGTAAAGACCAGGAGCGTTTGGTATGGCTTCTCGACCATGCAGAGAATGAGCTTTGGAAGCAGCCTCCGGACCCGGTGCTGGAAGCGGTAGCGAAAATGGTATCTGACGAAAACCGCGAGTGGGAAGGCAGCCCTACAGAGCTTGCCGAAGCCCTCCAGTTGAATATGGCAGTGAACCGCCTTACCAAGCATTTGAATGTGAATGCCAGTCGCCTGCAGGAAGAACATCAGGTGAAGTACGAAAACAAAACCAAGCATGCCGGAAGGCGTATCAGGCTGACTTATATGGTAGAAGCACCTATGGTTGAAGTAATTAAGTAAAGCGCGACGCTTGCAACGGTCGCGACGGTGTTTTGAGGGGTACTCCCAGCACCGTTGCGACCGTCGCCACCGTTGCGGAAAAGAAAATATGAGGTGGTGTTTTGCCACCCCATTGTTCAAGAGGATGCCCCATTTTAGGGCACCCCAAGATCACCATAGGATGTCGCGTTTCACGACACCCGATGCGCCAAAACAGGATACAGTGTGCGGAGTAAAAGCGAACGATGGGAAAACATTTTGCCCACGCATCTAGCGAGAGCTACTGTGTTTCACGGTAGACCTCAGGCAGTAAGGGTGGAACGATTTGTTCCATGGCATCTTAAAGGGGACGGCGCTTCGGCGTACCCTTTCAAAGTGTTCGCAGAACGCGCAGCCACAGAATGAAATTCTGTGTTCAAAAGGGGCTTGGGGGCGCTGCCCTCAACAAGCAGACGGCAGGAAATGTGAGTGTGTATTAACACACGCATTGCTTGCCGGATTTGTGTGTGGATAGCCACACGCATTGCTTGCCAGATTCTAAAATTAACGAAACGGACTTTGTACCGCTACGGAAAATCAACCGAAATTTAAGCATTAGGAGGTAACGACTATGAGAAAGATTTTGTCCTGTGAGTTCAACCTGGACACCGCCTGTGTGGAGCTGCATCTGGCGGATGAAACGCTGCTCTCCATTGACTGCACCGCCGTGGAGAACAAATTAGCAAACAGTATGTACCAGCGGTCGGAGCTAGACTGGCTAATTTATAATGATCTGCTGGCCTACGCCGAGCTGATTTTGAACGGTGACCCGGAACGATATCTAAAGGCTGTGACAGCAAAACCTTTGTTTGATTAAAACTAAGAAAGGTTATCTGTTGTACCGAGATGGTCTCATCATATCGTGAGCATGTCTTGAGTTATTGTGTAGTTTGTGGTATAATAACTCATCCGAATATGATGGGAGAAATTAAGATGCCAGTCTCGTATGACAAGCTTTGGAAAACCCTTATTGATAAAAAGATGAAACGCTCGGACTTAAAGGATGCTGCTGGTATTAGTTTTAATGTCTTAGCAAAGATGGGAAAAGATGAATTTGTATCAATGGAAAGCCTATACAAAATTTGTGTAGCATTAGACTGCGGTATTGATGAAATTATGGAGTTTACAAATAATGAGCATGCTTGACTTTGCAATTATGGCAACAACAGAATATATTGACCACATGCCAAAAAGTCAGCGCAAGAAATATGGTCAGTTCTTTACGAGCAAAGAGACTGCCATTTTTATGGCTGGACTGTTTGAAATCCCTAATGGGTGTGAGGCGCTTTCTATTCTCGATCCTGGCGCAGGTTCTGGAATTCTTTCAATTGCACTATTGGAACGCCTGCAATCCTTTTCAGCGATAAAAGAGATTAGATTGGTTTGTTATGAGAATGACCCTAATATAATGGAGTTACTTCGAACCAATTTAGAGACAGCGTGTAGTTATGCCCAACAGGAAATATCTTACGAGATCGTTTCTGATAACTACATTTTAAGCCAATCAAATGACTACAACTTAATGTTAGGTGCAAATTTAAATCCTGAAAAATTTGATTTTATAATTGGAAATCCTCCATATATGAAAATAGCTAAGGATACCCCAGAAGCTTTGGCGATGCCAGATGTTTGCTATGGTGCGCCTAATCTCTATTTTCTCTTTGCTTCTATGAGTTTGTTTAACTTAAAAGATGACGGAGAAATGGTTTATATTATTCCGCGCTCCTGGACTTCTGGCGCGTATTTCAAAAGATTTCGTCAGAAGTTTTTAAACGAAGGGGCTTTGGAGCATATCCACTTGTTTGTTAGCCGAGATAAGGTCTTTGAAAAAGAAAGTGTACTGCAGGAAACCATCATTATAAAGCTTAAAAAAACGCACCTAAAACCTAAAACAATCACGATTACTACTACCCAAAGTAATGCGGACTTTTCAGAAAAGACAATTTTTGAGGCTCCGTACTCTGCCGTTATCAACGGACCAGATTTCTATGTATATCTGGTAACAAATGCTGAGGAGGTAGAGACACTTAATAGTTTGAACAAGTGGGAAAACACCCTGCCAAGTATTGGTCTAAAAATGAAGACTGGCCTTACAGTTGATTTCCGAAACAGAGAAGCACTGAGAGATGCAGCTGAAGATCAGTCTGTTCCATTGTTCTATTCTCAGCACATACAAAATGGCAAAGTGGTTTTTCCTGTAGGGAAGGAACACGAGTATCTGGTTACTGAGCAGAGGGGACTATTACAACCAAATAAGAACTATCTTTTTGTTAAACGATTTACAGCAAAGGAAGAACATAGGCGGCTTCAATGTGGTATTTATCTGGCAAAAAAGCATCCTGAGTATTCCCAAATCAGTACACAAAACAAGATAAATTTTATCGATGGGATGTGTGATCTTTCGGAGTGTGTTGTGTACGGGCTTTATGTCTTGTTTAACTCCACCTTGTATGACTGCTATTATAGGATCTTGAATGGTTCAACGCAGGTCAATTCGACTGAGGTGAACTCTATGCCGGTTCCATCCATGGATATCATTGAGGCCATGGGGAAAGAGCTGATAGCTGCACACGATATGTCGGAACCTGTTTGTGACAGAATTTTGAGAGGTTATGTATGAGTAAAATTGATGAAGCAAAAGAAATCTTAAATGCCTTGCAAGTCCCGGCAAAGCAGCAAAATGCTATGTGCTGTTGTGTTTTGCTGACGATGGCAGGACTCTTAGAGGAAACTTCATGGCAAGATGCAACCAACGAATGGATTCGTATTCACGATGTAATTGCTTTTGCCAATAACAATTATGGGACTACTTATGCGGAAAATAGTCGAGAGACATTCCGTAAACAGGCTATGCATCATTTTAGAAATGCAGCTTTTATTGAGGATAATGGCAAGGCTACCAATAGTCCGAATTATCGCTATCGGCTGACAGATGAAATGCTGAAGTTGATACAGAGCTTTGGTACAGATTGGTGGGAAACCAAGCTTGCTTCTTTTCAAACTAATCACGAAACGCTTGTTCAGCTATATGCTTCTAAGCGTGTCAGACGCAAAATGCCAGTGAAGATCAACGGTGAAGATTTCACTTTTTCTCCAGGAGAGCATAATCAACTTCAAAAAGCAATTATCGAGGAATTTGCACCACGCTTTGCTCCAAATTCGGAATGCCTCTATGTTGGCGATACCATCGAAAAAGATTTGGTAAAGAACGAGGACAGGCTTCGTGAACTCGGATTTACTATTACATTACATGACAAGATGCCAGATGTAGTCCTCTACTCAGAGGAAAAGAACTGGCTGTACTTTATAGAGTCGGTAACATCTGTTGGGCCGATGGAGCCGAAACGCATCAAAGAGATCGAAGAAATGACCACCGGCGTAACTGCAGGGAAAATCTATGTTACAGCTTTTCTGGATTTCAAGACATTCAAGAAGTTTTCTGAGACACTTGCTTGGGAAACAGAAGTTTGGATTGCTGATATGCCGGATCATATGATCCATTTGAATGGGGATAAGTTCTTGGGACCAAGAAAGTAATGCTTAATGGATAAATGAAGTTGATTTTTCTACAAATTCCGAAGGAGGGATATTGTGAATACCAAAATAGAGGTCTGTATCAAAGAAGAAGAGACAACAACCTGTAAAGGCGGTATCCTCGAAAAATTGGTTGCTCAAGTCTTAACATGTCAGCAGTACGAAGTAACTCAAACAGTTCGAGTTACTGGAATTGAAATAGATGTACTTGCACAACATAAGTTCACAGGGCAAACTATCTTAGTAGAATGTAAAGCATGGGATAGTGCATTGCCTGCGGATGTTATAACAAAACTGCTGGGAAATGGTTTGTTAAAGGGAATAAAAACATGTTGGTTAGTTACAACAGGTGGATTGTCTAAAGACGCCGAAGGCATACGAATTGAGTGGGAAAATGCAAAGCGAGAAGGCCTGGTTTTCTTCACTCAAAACAGAATTATCGACTTGTTAACTGATTCACATTTGATCAAATCAGTTGATATCATCTGTGAGCCATTAAAAGATCGATTTACAATGGGAAGCGAAGCACTGCTCATGCTGACATCCGAAGGAATGTATTGGATTGTTCCTGTTACAGATTCAGAAGTGGGGCTTTCGTCATCGGTGCTTGCATTTGATGCAACAACGGGCCGACGCATTGTGTCTACAGATCAATTAAATGAGCTCAAAACTCGAAAAAATAGTTTTAGCAGTTTTCAATGGCTTGGCGAGGAACCTGTTGACACTAAAATTTCAGAAGTATTAATGGAAGAATACAACAATATTGTCCCTGTCATCAGTGGAGATGACTGGACAGACTACCGTCCTGCCAGACCAGAAGATTTCGTGGGTCGTAAAAAAATTCTTTCTAATATTTTCGAATTTTGGGAAAATGTTAATGGAGGAAGCTCAAATACCCGATTGTTCTCAATTAAAGCTCCTTCAGGCATGGGAAAAAGTTCTGTTGTTCTGAAGGCTGTTTCCATAGCTTCAAGTAACAGAAAGTACAACAAAAAATTTTTTGTTTTTGCTGTAGATGTACGGACTGCCGTTTCTTCCAGATATGCAGAAATGGCATTGAAAGCATGCTTTGATTCGGCTGACGAACATGGATTTACAGATGTTACACAACGCAATGTGACTTCTACGACTATCAATCAATTTCTTCATAATGAATCCATCCAGAAAACCCTGTCTTATTTGAAAGAACAGGGAAAAACAATGGTAATTATTTTTGACCAGTTTGAGGAACTGTTTTCGAAAAAAGAACTGTATCCTCTCTTTGACAGCGTGAAAAGTTTATGTAACGAAGTAGATGCACTACAGGGGCAGTTGGTCTTGGGGTTTGCATGGAAAACAGATTTAACGATTCCCGTAGAGCATCCAGCGTACTATTTGTGGTCTAATCTTGCGGATAGACGAAAAGAATTTGAATTACAGCAGTTTAAACCTTCAGAAATAAAGAGTGCTATTGGTTTGTTTGGAAAACAGCTGCAAGAACCAGTGAATCCTATCTTGGCAAATTATCTTACAAAACAGTGCCAAGGCTATCCTTGGCTATTGAAGAAATTGTGTATTCATGTGTTTAAGTTAATTCATGAAGGAAGTAGCCAAGAATATGTTATTGGTCAAAGATTGAATATTGTGGATTTGTTTGAACGCGATATTTCTGAGCTGACCCCTGATCAACATGCCTGCGTTCTTGAAATTGCAAAAACTTCTCCTGCTGACTATTTTGCCATTGCAGAAACCTATGGAAGTGATATGGTGCAGGCACTAATCAATGCGCGGGTTGTCATCAGAAGAGCTTCGAAATTGACACTGTACTGGGATATTTTCAGGGATTATGTTTTGAACCATGTAACGCCGGAATTATTGTTAGATTATATACCGCAGTTGCAGTTTGGCTCGGATATAAGAGCTTTTACATGTTTGTTAGAACATGGGGATATGACATCAGCAGAACTGAGCAAACAGTTGTCTGTTAGCCCTGCTACTGTGGATAACATAATGATCGATGCTGTGATGTTTGGTGTTGCACAGAAAAACAATAACACTATTCATCTCATACCGGAATCAAAAGAAGATTTAGTTTTACAATTACAGACATTGTTCAAAAAGCATGTAATTTATAGCGAGCTAAAACAGCGTGGTGTAGAATCGTTCGACTATGTCTATTTTCAGAAAATCTTTCAATCCAGTTATAATGATGTCAATATCAAAGAAAAGACAAAAGAAATGTATTGCAGTAAATTATATGGCTGGTTACTTCGTTTGGGCCTACTTGAAGAGGTCAAAGGTCATGTGACTATTGCCAGTACTGCAAATCCCAAGACAGTTTTGTTGAACACCCAGAGAACTCCACGGAGAGGTAAATATCAATGGGGAAATAGCAATCTATTTTGGGGACAAAGCTCTCCTGATAAAGTCATTGACGCATATGATCGGATTGCATCTGAAAGCATTGGCTATGAAGCTTTAAAGTCACAAGGATATAGAAATGCAATTGAGGCTTTAGTTGCTGCTGGGGCAATCACGAAAAACGGTGATGCTTTTGTTATCAGATGTAATCTTGAGCAGGTATTTAAAAATATTAAGGAAACTGAAACAATTAAGTTTGCACAAAAGACAATGGCAGAGCATCCCGAAATCAAAAGCGAGAGTATGGGTATATTGCTTGAAGAGCAATTCTCTAGAAAATGGACACCGGCATCGCAGAAGCGTTATGGCAATGCAATAATTAGATGGGTTAAATACTTGAATAACCTAACAAAAACATAGGCAGGTTATTGGCTTCAGGACTAAACATCGGGGACAAAATTCAGGATGATCTCTGGCAACACTCTGGCAACAAAAAATCAGATAGCCTCTACTATCTGAATAATGAAAAGAATACCAATACTCTGAGCGAAATCTTATAAGCAAATCTGTTTAGAAAACATCTAACAGGAGCGAGTGGGAATAAATATTTAGTGTTTTCTGAATCCTGAAAAGCGTTGGTAATACAGCGTTTTTCAGGATTTTTCTTTTTTAGTGGCTACAAATTGGCTACATTTGCAGCGATTTTTGTAGCCAGAGGCTCACGGCATAATGCCGTCAAGCTGTCTGGCTACCTCCACCTGCTTGTTGGGGTACAGGTGGCTGTACGTGTCCATCGTTGTCTGCACCTTTTCATGTCCGAGCCGCTCCGCGATCAGCAGCGGAGAGAAGCCCATCTCCACCAGCAGGCTGGCGTGGCTGTGGCGAATGTCATGCACCCGGATGCGCTTTACCCCCGATGCCTTGCAGCCATACTCCATTTCGTGATACAGAAAGCTCTTGGTGTAGGGAAAGAGCCGGTCGTCCTTTTGCAGCCCGTAGCAATGGGACATATACTCCTGTAAACAGGTGCAGAGTCCATCAGGGATAGGGATGGTGCGGTTGCTCTTAGGCGTTTTCGGCGTGGTGACGATGTCCTCTCTGCCGAGACGCTGATAGCTCTTGTTTACCGTCAGGGTTTTCTTTTCAAAGTCGATGTCCGACGGCGTAAGCGCCAATAGCTCTCCTTCACGGATTCCGGTGAAGTACAAGGTCATAAATACCGCGTAGCTGGCAGGCCGGTCTTTCATGACCTCAATGAATGTCTGAAACTCCTGCCTTGTCCAGAACAGCATCTCATCGGCGTGTTTCTTACCCATGCTCCCTGCCTTGTGGCATGGATTCTCTTTCAGTCCATAGTACTTGACTGCGTAGTTGAAAATTGCTGTGAGCTGGTTGTTGATGCACTTGAGATAGGTTTGGGAGTAGGGCTTGCCGCTTTCATCGCGGTAGCTGGTCAGAGAGTTCTGCCACTGGCGCACATGAGTGGGCTTGATCTCGTTCAGCGGGATTTTCTTGAAGAAGGGCGTTACCTTCAGGTCGATCAGCCATTTCTTGCTGGCAACGGTGGAGGGCTTGAGGCGGTGCTCCATATCCTTGACATACAAAGCGATGAAGTCGCCGAAGGTCATACCGAGGCTGCCTGTGGATTGGCTGATGAAGTCACGTTCCCATTGAAGGGCTTCCTTTTTGGTGGCGAAGCCGCGCTTCTTTTTGTGGATGGTCTTGCCTGTCCAATCCGTTACCCGGATCTGCGACATCCAGCGACCGGTGTCGCCGTCTTTTGTTACTGACATTTTTACCTCCTTCCCTCAAGAATCAGGCTTTGATAGGGTTATTTACTCATTACTCTCGTTTTTACCATATTCCTTTTCCAAAAGCTCCGTCCGTCTTGCAATCAGTTCGTCACGGTCAAGTTCTTCTGGTTCTGTGCATTTGACTGCGTTCGCGGCATAGTATGCAAGCGTCTGCTCCTTCCAGCGCTTATATGCTGCCTGCGTGGAGTTATGGGCGCGAAGTTCGCTGCGCTCATCCTCCCATTGTTCAAGGAACAGGCACATATCTGCGTTGAACTCTGCCGTGCTCTTTCCATCAAAGGAAACCGAGCACTCCCATTGTTTGCTGCGGGGCGGCTTCTGCACATTGATCTTGAAGTCGATGCCCTCTACCGTTTCCAGCTTAAAGAGGAAGTCCATTACGTCGGCAAGCGTCCTGATCTGTGTCGTGCTGGATTCATACCCAAGAATATAGGTTGAGGTCGTGTCCAGCAGGTCTGCGATCTGATTGACAACGGCAATCGACACTTCAATCTCTCCGGTTTCGTACTTCTGTACGGTGCGGAGGGATTTTTTAAGCATTTGTGCCAGCTCGGTCTGGTTCAGCCCCTTCCGTTTTCGGAGTTGCTTAATTCTCTGCCCGATGGCGGGATAATCGAAATTGTCCATATTTGATTCACCTCGTCCATATCATACCACAGAACAAAGCGAATTGCAAGTACATATTTTTATTTCGTAAAGGCTTGACAGATGCACCTTGTATGCGTATAATAAATATGTACTTAGGATACGCTTTTCAACAGAACTGGCAGAGCGAGAATGAATGGAAGATGCGTAATCCGAGAAAAATACTTTGAAACAGGAGGTACTATGAGAGCACAGTTTATCACAGCGTCAGAGGTGGCGGAGATCATGGGCATCAGCCGCAGCAAGGCGTATCAGATCGTCCGGGAAATGAACAGGGAGCTGAAAGCCCAAGGCTATCTGACCGTTGCCGGAAAATGCCCTGCCCAGTATTTCAAGCAGAAGTTCTACGGCTTCCAGATTCCCGGAGGTGAGCGAAATGACGGGAAATGAGAAAACGACCGCCCTCATCCCATCTGTTGGCGCAGATGGAGGGCAGCCGCCTCACGATTCAACTAACCAGAGCATACCACATGAAACCTGCGAAAGCAATCCCCCGGAGGAAAATATTGAGGAAATGCGTGAGAAAATCCGGCGCATGAACGATCCGCGTTATCTTCATACGGTTTCCATGACAGAGCTGTATCAGACCGCCTACAAGAGCAGGCCGCCCATCATCGACGGCTTGCTCTACGCGGGAGCGTATATCCTCGCAGGAGCGCCCAAAATCGGAAAATCATTTCTGGTAGCGCAGCTTGCCTACCATGTCAGCACAGGGCAAAGGCTGTGGGGCTATGAAGTCCATCAGGGTACGGTTCTGTACCTTGCACTGGAGGATGATTTCCAGAGAATCCAGAGTCGAATGTTTATGATGTACGGCGTGGCGGATACCGCCAGCCTGCATTTTGCAACGGCAGCAAACAAAATCGGAAACGGTCTTGACGAGCAGCTTGAGAATTTCATAAAGGAACACCCCGACACGAAGCTGGTTATCATTGACACCATGCAAAAGATCAGAGAAGCTGGCGGCGAGGCTTACAGCTACGCCAGCGACTATGAGATCATCGGCAAGCTCAAGCGTTTTGCGGACAGACACAGCATTTGCATCGTTACCGTCCATCACACAAGAAAGCAGCCAGCCGGGGACAGCTTTGAAACGATCTCCGGCACAACAGGACTTCTCGGCTGTGCAGACGGAGCACTCCTGATGCAGAAGAAGAAACGGACTGCATTGGAGGCCACGGTCGATGCGGTGGGGCGAGATCAACAGGATCAGATTCTATATCTGAAAAAAGATGCCGACACGCAGATATGGAGCCTTGAACGGACAGAGAACGAGCTGTATCAGGAGCCGCCCGACCCGGTATTGGATACGGTTTCCCAGCTTGTTTCCTACGAAAGCAGAGAATGGACAGGCAGCCCGACTGAGCTTGCGGAGACGGTCAACACAGGCATGGCGGCAAACGCTCTCACCAAATACCTGAACGTTAAATCCGGCAGGCTACTGGACGAGTACCATGTGAAGTACGAGAACAGAGCAAAACACTCCGGGCGGCAGGTGAAACTCGCCTATATGGTCATCGACAATGTAGAGTACGAAGTAATCGAATGAGGACGGCGCGACGGCTGCGACGGTTGCAACGGTTGCAACGGTGAAAATGATACTGTCAGAGCAACCGTCGCTATCGTTGCGACCGTCGCGGAAAGGAAAGGATAGGAAAATGAAAAGCGTACAAATTCCCTATGATCTCTTCATCGACCTCACCATGTACCATCTGCGGGGCGAGGATGATTATGAAGAGGAAATCCGTCAGGGCTTAGAGCAGAAGCTCGACGCCATGCTGAACCGGCAGCTCTATTCCAGCTATAAGACTGCCCCTACCGAGGAAGAACGCGAACAGGCGCGGCAGGAATATCTTGACCGGCGCGGCGTTCCGCAAAGCTATCGCTGGACTACTCCTCCTTGGGAGCTGTGACAGGAGCGTGCCACGCTCCTGTTGCTGGAGGACAAGGCAAAGCATTGGCTGACACAGCCCCTCACATCCCCGTCCCCATCGAAAAACCCGCAGATTTTGAGATGGATGGCAGAGAGGATTTTCAAAATTCTCTCTGCCTGTGGGCGGCAGCGTTGAAGCAAATTCGATTGCTGAAAGGCTGGCGGTCACGCCGTGGATTTTGCAAAGTGGGTACTACTTGCAAGCCACGGCAGAGGCTTCCGCAGAAGCCGCATTCCCCGTTCCCCCTCGGAGAGCCCACGATACTTTGCAGCCGCAGGATGAAAGTATCATAGTGGGTTATTACACTTCCGCAGAAGTGCCTCCCCGAAAGCTGCCCCGTCCTGCACAATCTGAAATCAGGAGGTAAACTGCCTATGGCAAGAGGCGACGGTATCCATCGTACCAACGCAAGAAATATGAGGCTGACCGCTGCCAGAATCGGCAACGCGCAGCAGCACAACGAACGGGAAAAGGAATCCTATGTCAATCAGGATATTGTCCCGGAGAGAACGCACCTCAATGTCCATTTCAAGAAACCGACCGCCGGATATGCGGAGATGTTTGAGCAGTTGAAAAAGGACGGGATCATCTCCACCCGTGGATTGAAAGAGGATGCCTTTCTCTACGGCGAGCTGGTCTTTGACGTAAACACCGCCTATTTTCATAATCACGGCGGCTATGACTTCGCAAAACAATTTTACACCGACGCATACAAATCCGCAATAGAAATCGTCGGCGGCGAGCAGTATATCCTTTCGGCGGTCATGCACGCCGACGAGCGCAACCGCGCCATGTCCGACGCGCTGGAGCAGGACGTGTACCACTATCACCTTCATGTGGTCTACATTCCCGTCGTGGAAAAGCAAATCCTGTGGTCGAAACGCTGCAAGGATAAATCGCTGGTGGGTACGGTCAAGGAAACGATACAGCAGGTCAGCATGAGCAAAAAGTGGGATTCCAAGCCCGCGCTGGACGAGCATGGGAAACCGCTGCTGAACGCAAACGGGAAAACTGTGCTCCAAAAATCCTATTCCGTTCTGCAAGATGATTTCTTCGCTGCCATGCGAAAGGCAGGGTATGACGATGTGGAGCGAGGCGAACGCGGCAGCTCCGAGGAACATCTGACGGTGACGCAGTTCAAGGTGCAGCAGGAACAGGCGCGGCTGGCAGAATTCACAGAGCAGAACCGTCAGCAGGAAAAACAGGCAGCAACGCTTGGGAGCAAAATTGAAAAAATCCAGAATCAGCGGGTCGATGTGCGGTCTATCGAAAAAATCGTGGCAACGTCCATTCCCTTCTCATCCAAAGTTGCCGTGGAGCGTGAGGACTTTGACCGACTTTCCACTCTGGCAAAGAAGTACGTTACAGCAGAGAAAAAGGAATCCAAACTGCAAAAGGCGGTGGATGCGGCAAACAAACTGATTGCAAAGCTCAAGGCTGAGATTGACAGTTTGAAACAGGAAATTTCTGATTATAAGTCTGTCCACAGCAAGCTCCGTGCGGCAGAATTGGAGCGTGAAAATACGGAGCTGCGCGGGAAAGTCCGCAGCTATGAGGATGTAATTCAGCGTAATAATCTGTGGCGATTCTTCCATCCGCTCAGAGAAAAAGCGGTCACGAGGGACGAAGCTCGCTGATTCCTGTGTAGAGCCGGAAAAAACGCATTTTATCGAATGGGAGCGCGTCGGACAGGGCAGACATCGTCCGGCGCGCTCCTGTTTGAAAATTGCCATTTTTCCCAAGTCAAGAGCCGAAGAAAATCCCCGAAAAACACCTCTATTGCGTGACAGAGCCGCAGAAAGGATAAGTGTAAGCAGTCAAGTAAAATGGGCCAAATTTCGCCACAAAGTATACCAGTGCCGGGGCGAGGTTTCGCCACAAAGTATACCAGCGGAAAAGTTAGTTAGTAATGGACTGGTGGTGCTCGAGCCTGTAGCTGGAGCCGGACATGTTAATAATCTCGCAGCGGTGGATGAGGCGGTCGAGGATAGCGGTGGTAATGGTAGCGTCGCCAAGGAAGTCGGCCCACTCGTCAAAGCCCTTGTTGGAGGTAATAATGAGGGAAGTTCTCTCACTCATGGCGGAGATGAAGCCAAAGAACAGATTGGCCTCGGCGGGCGAGAGGGGCATGAAGCCCACCTCGTCCACCACCACAAGGGCGGCTTTGTGGAGATACTTGAGGCGGCGCTTGCTGGCACTGGAGATCTCGGCGGTCTTGAGGATGGTCATGAGATTGTCCAGGGTCTCAAAGGCCACGGAGTATCCCAGGTCGAGGCCCTGGACGGCCAGGGAGAGGGCGAGGTGGGTCTTGCCCACGCCGGGCGGACCGAGGAAGCAGATATTAAAGGCCTGCTCCACCCAGGTCATATCGGACAGGCGGAGCATCTGCTCCCTGGAAACGCTGCGCTGGAAGCCGAAGTCAAAGGAGTCCAGCGTCTTTTCGGAGGGGAGATTGGCCCGCTTTCTGCGCAGGAGGTTCTGCTTGAGGACGCGAAGCCTCTGCTGCTCGGACAGGAACAGCTCCACGGATTCCAGCGGGGTAAGGCTGTTCTTCCCGGCAAAGAGGGCGTCAAAGTCCACCTGGGCATAACGCAGATCGGCTATCAGGTTATTCACCCGTTCCAAGGGTGTCAGCATCGGGTATCACCCACCTTCGCATAGGCTGAGAGGGGCCGCTTCTGTGTGGTCACATGGTACTTGGGGTCATCCACCGGGATGGCGGGGATGGCTGGCGTGGGCCGCGTTTCGCGGGAGAGAGCGGCCTGGTGCTCCAGGTAGTCCCGCATGGTGTTGGCGCTGTAGAGTCTGCTGCGCTGGCAGAAGCCAATGGCCTGGAGCACCGCCTCCCTGCCGTACTGGTCCAGCAGGGAGTGTATCAAGCGGAACTGGTCCCTGGCATAGCGGGATTTATCCACGCGGATGGCTGTCAAAAAGTCCGTAGCCCTGCCGTCCAGCTCAGCGTCCAGCTCCTCCAGCAGCTTGTCCAGCTTTGAGGTGCGGTCCCGCCGGTGGGACTGGCTCTGGATCAGCAGCCCCCGCCCGGAGGAGATGCGGTGCTCACAGATGGGCTCCCCAAACAAGGTCTGGATATAGAGCGTTCCGTCCATCGTCTCAATGCGTACCTCTGGCTGGGTGGTGTAGGTGCCCAGAGGGACGGAGTAGCGGTTGCTGTCGTAGATGATGGTGTTGTCCTTGCGCACCGTCCGGCAGATCACCGGGCGCTTCACCTGGTCGCAGACCGGCAGGGGCCGCAGATACTCACGCTCCTCCTGGAACACCTCCGCCGGGACCAGCTTGGTGGTACCATGCACCTTGGCGTTGGCGGTCCGCTCCAGCCACTCCAGGCAGCTTCCGTTGAGAATACTATCGTCCACATACAGCCGGTGGCTGAGGAAATTCCCCTTGATGTACTTCACTACATTCTCAATTTTTCCTTTGCTCTCCGGGTCCGCCCCACGGCACATTCGGATGGACAACCCGCATTCCTGCCGGAACTTCTCAAACTCATAGGTGTAGATGATGTCCCCGGCATTTTCACTTACGCATACAATGCTGTCCTGGTCGAATACCAGCTCCTCCGGCATCCCGCCCATGTAACGAAAGCAGTCATGGCAGATCCGCACCAAATCTACGCTGGTAAAGGGCCGGCTCTGCTCCTGCGCGTACTTGTACCGCGACCGGGACAGCACAAACGCCGCCACATACACCCTGGTCTGCCCGCCGTCTGCGTTGGGCATCATCTTCTGCCCGAAATCCATCTGCATCTGTTTCCCCATCGGCAGCTCCGGCACCGCCTCATATTCCCGAGGCGCCGCGCTCTTTTTCAGTCCGTATTCTTCCCGTACCTGTTTCACATACCGGGATACTGTTCGCTCGCTCACCTCCTCCCGGTAGTGTTCCTTCAGCCAGTCGCACACCTGGGCCGCTGTCAGGTCTGGAAATTCCCGCAGCCACCCTATGATCTGTGCTTGGTACTTGTCCAGATACTGCATCCGGCAGACTGTGCTGCTCATTTCCTCGTACTCGTCTACCGGCATTTCCCAATACCGCTTTACTGTCTTGCGGTTGATTCCAAGCCGCCGCGCCACTTGCCGCTGGCTGAATCCCGCCGAACGAAATTGCTGAATCTTGCTGTACACGTGATACCCCTTCATTCCTTTCTGGCCTCCATCCGGATGAGTGTCCTCTCATTTTACCAGATGGCTGCCTCCGGCTGACCTGGTATACTTCGTGGCGAGATTTGGCCCCTTTTGTGGCGAGGATTGGTATCCTTTCAATGGCGAAAATTGGTATACTTTATCTTACCATTTACAATAAGCCTATGAGAACAGGACTTACCAAGCAGGAAAAGACCACCGAAATCTATTTTGACGAGAAAGACCCCACCATCTTCATCCGCACCCACAACACCGGCCTCAAAAACAGGCTGACCGCATACAGCCGCAAACACCCTGCCGTCTGCAAGCTGACGGACGTAGACCCGGACACGGGCTGCAAGGAATTTGAGATTGAAAAGGGACGCTTCTCTTTCCGGCTGACCGCCCCATACAGAGAGGAACGCCGCAGGGCGGCAAGCGAAGCGGCGAAAAACGAATAAAAGGGTTTTAGGGCTTCGTTGATTGTTGCGTTGGCAACCCCACCACAATGGTAGTGCCCTTCTCCGAACTTTTCTCTACCCAAACGGAGCCGCCGTGGAGGTCGGCGATCTCCCATACCAGTGAGAGCCCCAGTCCTGCGCCACCGTATTCCCGGCTGCGAGACTTGTCCACCCGGAAGAAGGGCTGGAAGATACTGCGCTGATACACCTCCGGGATGCCGCAGCCGGTGTCGGAGACGCGGAGCAGGAGCTTTTCCAACTCCTGAGTGACAGAAACCCGTACCGAGCCGCCCGGCCGGTTGTACTTGACAGCATTCTCCGTCAGGTTGAAGATCAGCCGGTAGATCAGTGCATCGCTGCCGGTCATAATGCCGTCGCCCTCCGCCGTCAGCGTGACGCCGAGCTTATCTGAGAGCGGCGCAAGATCTGTGAAGATCTCCTCGATCATGGGAGCGAGCTGGATCCGCTCGTTCCGCGCCACCTGCCGCAGATTGCTCATCTCCAGCAGTGTCCTGGTCATCTGTATCAGCCGTTCCGTCTGCTCACGCAAAAGCGTGAGGAACTCCGCCGTCTCCGGTCGCACATCAGGATGCTCCGCGGAAAACAGCTCCAACTGCGCCTGCATTAGTGCCAGTGGCGTGCGCAGCTCGTGGGCGGCGTTGCCGGTGAACTGCCGCTGGGCGGAAAAGGCGTTGTTCAGCCGCTCCAGCATCTGGTTGAACGAGCGGCTCAGCTGCCGGAACTCCGAAATAGCATCTTCATCGATCCTCATATCGGCAAGATTGTTCAGCTGCACCTGCTCCACCTGCGAGGTAAAGCTGCGCAGGGGCTTGAGAGCGCGTCCGCTGACGAAATAGGCGAGGATGCCGCTGAGCAGCGTTACCGCCGCCGTGATGTACCAGTTGGTGGTGCGGAAGTGCCCCTGCACCCCATCGACGACGATGGTCAACTCCTCGTTGGGCGCTATGAGCTGCGGGTCAAAGCTCGCCGCTCCGCCATCATTCAGGATCACCGTGCCGCCGCCTTGTAAACTGTCCGCAATGGTGTCCATATAGTACACACCGGAGGAGCACAGCAGCAAATTCATGGTCACGCAGGTGATGCCGATGAGCAGGACGGACATCAGCGTGATGCGCCACTGCAGGGAAAGCCGCTTCATTCCTCCTCGCCTCCCATCAGATAGCCCTCGCCGATGCGGTTGCGGATGGGGTCATAGCCCAGCACGGCGCGGAGCTTTTTGCGCAGGGCGGAGATGTGGACGCGAATGGAATTGCTGAAGCTGTCCACGCTATTGTCCCAAACGTGATCCATCAGCTCCTCCTGACTTACTGGCCTTCCTTGATGCACCATCAGGTATTCCAGGATTCCCGTTTCCTTCCGGGTGAGCGTCAGTGTCTGCCCGTTGACGGTGGCGGTACGGGAGCGGGTGTCAAAGGTCAGGCCTCCGCAGCTTAGCAGCACATCCTGCTGGGTGAACTGCCGCAATGTCAGGCTGCGGATGCGGGCCTCCAGCTCCGCCAAGTGGAAGGGCTTCGCCAGATAGTCGTTCGCCCCGGCATCCAGCCCCTGCACCTTGTCCTCCACTTCGCTGCGGGCGGAGAGGATCAGCACCCGCGTCTCCCGGTCGGTTTGCCGCAGGGTGCGCAGCACCGCCATGCCGTCCTTTTTCGGCAGATTCAGATCAAGAAGCACCAGATCGTATCGTTCCACGCCCAGAAGCGCCAGCGCCTTTTCGCCGTCATAGCAGTAGTCCACGCTGTAGGCCAGCCGCCGCAGGCTGCGAACGATGGTCTCGCACAGGGCGCGTTCATCTTCAATTACTAAAAGGTGCATGAGAGCCCTCCTTTTTATTTCTTCGTTTTTGTGTTGCTTTCATTATAGCAAAAACAGATAAGGTTTGCGTTAAGTTTTCGTTCTTAACAGAGACTTTAACTCTCCCGCGCTATGATGGGGGCAGAAAATCGAAAAGGGTGATGAAAAATGAGCTGCGGGAAAAAGGCTGCGGCGCAGATCGTGCTGCTGATGGCCGGAGCCGCCATGCTGTGCTTTGGTGTCTGGCGGGGCGAGGCGGCGACAGTGCTGAGCAAAGCAATCAAATTATGTCTGGAGTGTGTGGGCATTGGGTAAAAAGTTTTCAGGCATTTCACAGACCATGTCCCGCTTCCGGGGCTGGATTCAGGCGGGGGCGACGCTGCTGACCAACCTGCATCTGCCGAACTTTCTCAAGGGCGGACTGTATCAGGGGACGGGGAAGACCGTCTGCGTGCCGGGGCTGAACTGCTACTCCTGTCCGGCGGCGTCCGGGGCCTGCCCCATCGGGGCGTTTCAGGCGGTGGTGGGGTCTTCCAAGTTCAGCTTCTCCTACTATATCACAGGCTTCCTCATTCTGCTGGGCGTGCTGCTGGGGCGCTTTATCTGCGGCTTTCTATGCCCCTTCGGCTGGTTTCAGGAGCTGCTGCACAAAATCCCCACTAAGAAGCTTTCCACAAAGAGGCTGAAGCCGCTGACATACCTGAAATACGCTGTCCTGCTGGTGATGGTTTTCCTGCTACCGGCGTTCCTTGTGAACGATGTTGGCATGGGAGACCCGTTCTTCTGCAAATACCTCTGCCCCCAAGGCGTGCTGGAGGGAGCCATCCCGCTGTCCCTTGCCAATTCCGGCATCCGGGCGGCGCTGGGCAAGCTGTTTACATGGAAATTCAGCATCCTGCTGTCGGTGATTGCGCTGAGCGTACTGTTCTACCGACCGTTCTGCAAGTGGCTCTGCCCGCTTGGCGCGTTCTACGCGCTGTTCAACCGGGTGTCCCTCTTCCAGATGAAGGTGGATAAGAATAAGTGCGTCTCCTGCGGGAAATGCGCCAGAGCCTGCAAGATGGATGTGGATGTGACGAAAACGCCCAACCATACCGAGTGCATCCGCTGCGGAATGTGCATCCGCGCCTGTCCGACGAAAGCCGTGTGCTTCCGCTACGGCTTCGGAGACGGTAAAGATAAGGCAAAAGCAGCGGAAACGCTACAGACAAACAACAATAACAGGGAGGAATAAAACGAATGAAGATGAATAGGACGAATACTGCCGGCAGAATTTTGGCGCTGCTGCTTACTGCACTGATGGTGCTCTCTCTGGTAGCCTGCGGCACAAAGGGCGGAGACAAAATGGACGGAATGAGCAGCGAACCGAAGAATGCCGAGGAAGCGGTTGCCATGCACAAGGAGCTGATGGCGCAGGAAAATGCCATTCTCTCGGAGGACACAGCGCTTTGGGAAAAGGTTTTCATGGCGGCCGACAAGGGCATGACCATGCAGGAGGACGACAAAAACTATGGTGAGTTCTTGTTGGACACCATCGAAGGTTCCAAAGATCAGTTTACGGAGGATGAGCTGAAGCTGCTCAAGGAGGCGGCGGAGAAGATCCGCGAGATTGAAAACAAGCTGACCATGATAGAGAAAAAGTACCCCGAGGCGGCACAGCAATCTACGGATGGCGCTATGAGCGTGCCCGCGGGCAGCGACATGACCACGCCGCCTGATGACGGCAGCATGCAGAAATTCCCCGCCTTTGAGGGCAAGGACCTGGATGGCAACACGGTGAAGAGCGACGAGCTGTTCTCCGCCAACGCCGTCACCGTGGTGAATTTCTGGTTCACCACCTGCAATCCCTGCGTGGGCGAGCTTTCCGAGCTGGACGCACTGAACAAGGAGCTTGCGAAGAAGGGCGGCGCACTCATCGGTGTCAACACCTTCACATTGGATGGCGATGAAGCGGCAATTTCCGAAGCAAAAGATGTACTGGCCAAGAAGGGCGTGACCTACCAGAATGTGTATTTCGCTTCCGACGGCGAGGCGGGAAAGTTCACGACAAACATTTTTGCCTACCCCACCACCTATGTGGTTGACCGCAACGGCAATATCGTGGGTGACCCCATCGTAGGCGCCATCACGGAAAAGAAGCAGGCGGAGACGCTGCAAAAGCTCATCGACCAGGCTCTTGCCGCCGATATGGGCTGACAAACGAATTTATCTTCTCAGAAAGGAGGGATACACCATGTATGTCGGTTTGTTCAAACAGGACGTTCAGCTTGCTGTTCAGAATCAGATCGGCATAAGCAAGCGGGTCGTTGTAGATCAGATAATCCAGCGCTGACCGCTGGAAGCGGTTATCGGCAACTTCGTTTTCAACGGCGGTGAAGTCAATGGAAATCTGGCTTCTATCGTCAAAAACCAATTCTACGCAGGCTGTGTCGATGTTGAATTGATAGGATATAAGTTTGCTCATGGTCATACCTCCAAGATGTTTTTTGAGGTGAATCAGGCGGTCAATTCCGGGTGATTATTGGCAGGAATCATACCGAAACCCGCTGCAAATCATTCAAAATAAGTCGTTGCGAACGGTTAGTACGTATAAAATAGCTGGCTACAAAACGGCTACAAAATTCGTAAGAAACCTATGTACAGCCCGAAATACGTGGATTATTTGGACAAAATGAGAGCGCCGAAAAATTTGTGTAAAAGAGAATAAAAGGCATCCATTCAGTCAAGAATCGGAGCAAGGAAAAACTTGATTGAAAGGATGTATTTTTATGGAAAGCACACCGAAGGAAATGCTGAAGGCCTACGTGGACAGCCAGAAATTCAGCAGCACGACAGAAATCATGGATGCGATGAAGGAAATGTTCCGGGACGTTTTGCAGCAGGTGATGGAAAGCGAGCTGGACACAGAACTGGGATACGAAAAAAGTCAGCGGGTGTCGGATTCTGGCGTCGAAAATAAGCCCAGAAATTACCGAAACGGATACTCGAAAAAGACCGTGAAAACCCAGCTTGGAGCGGTAGATGTGAAAGTCCCACGAGATCGGAATGGAGAATATGAACCGCAGATTATTGGCAAATACAGCCGGAATGTGGACGGCATGGAGGAGAAAATTCTGGGGCTGTATGCCTGCGGGATGAGCCAGCGTGACATCTCGGAGCAGATCAAGAGCCTGTACGATGTGGACATCTCGCCGGAGCTGGTGAGCAGGATCAGCGAGAAGATCATGCCGGAGGTCACGGCGTGGCAGAACCGGCCGCTGGAGACAGTGTATCCGTTCGTATTTCTGGACGCCATCCACTACAAGGTGAAGGAAAATCACCAGTACCAAACCAAGGCGGCGTATGTGGTTTTGGGCATCACCATGGACGGCACAAAGGACATCCTGGGCGTGTGGATCGGCGAACATGAGAGCAGCAAATTCTGGCTGAATGTGCTGAACGACCTCAAAAGCAGGGGAGTTTTGGATGTTTATCTGTTCTGCGTGGACGGTTTGAAGGGCTTTGTGGAAGCTATTGGGGCTGTTTATCCCCACAGCCAGGTACAGCGGTGCATCGTCCATCAGATCCGCTCCTCCACCCGCTTTGTCAGCTATAAGGACATCAAGCCGCTGATGGCGGATTCGAAGAAGGTCTATACCGCTGTCACCGAGGATGAGGCTCTGGAAAATCTCATGGCATTCAAAGAAAAATGGGGGAAGCAGTACTCCTCCTGCGTCAAAGGCTGGGAGGAAAACTGGGATATTCTGAGCACCTTTTTCGCATATCCCACCGAGATTCGGAAAATCATATACACGACGAATATCATTGAGGGCTTGAACCGTCAGTTCCGCCAAATCACAAAAAACAAGCCCAGCTTCACCAACGACGATTCCCTGCGCAGGATGCTCTATCTGGCCAGCAGGAAAATTGTCGAGCACTGGACCGCCAGATGTCGAAATTGGGACATGGTTTTGTCCCAGCTCCAGCTCATGTTCCAGGACCGCCTGACTGCCTGAACCCGGCTTCCTCTTAGCGTTTCCGGGCGGGGAGACGGCATTCACGCTGCGCGCGCATACCGTCTCTCCGCTCGGAACACAGGTGGATAAGCCGAGTTTAGCCGGGTTGTGTCCAGCCTGGGAAATCCTCTGATTTGCTCCCGTTTCATCAGTTCATCCATAAAACGCGTCCTCTCAGCCCATACCATGATTTTTTATTTTTACCTCGGTTCACAATAAGGAAGCGCTTATGTACCCCACCCCATCCGCTTCTCCAGCCTCAGCACCCCGGTGCAGAAACGCTCCCACGGCTCCAACGTTATCTGTGATGGGTCCGACTCATGGATACGCGCCCGGATCACCTGTGTCTGCTGGTACTCCATGTAGTGGGCGGCCTGTTCAGCCCGGAGCGCGGCCATCCCCTGCTGAAACACAATGGTCAGCCAGACTCCGGCGTAGAACAACAGAGCCAGCACCGGGATTACCGCCAGAAACGCCGGGTGGCGCTCGTAGAGCTGGAGCAGAACGCCGTCCTTGAACTCCACCAGCAGCCGGGAAATCACCTGTCCGAACAGAATCCCCAGGACGGAAAAAGGCGGTGAGCAGGACGGCGTATGTCAATTCCGCTCCGGCGGAAAATACCTGATTGAATATCCGAAACCCTGTCTCGCTCATAGGCCTGCCCCCCTTTTCACAAAGCGGAGGTAGGCGTTCACAAAGTCCTGGTACTTGTATTTGGAGATCAACAGCCTCCCCCCATTGGTCGGGGTCAGCTCCGTCTTGCTGTACCCCTCCACATAGGCGAGATTGACAAGATAGCCCTTGTGGACACGGAAGAATTGGTCGCCCAGCTCCGCCTCCAAGTCCCGGATTTTCGCGTAGCAGGAAAATTCCCCGTCTTTCAGACGCAGCACAACCTTGTGATTGCTGCTTTCGATGTAGTAGATGCTGTCCAGCGGTACGGTTCGGCTGACACCCGCCGATTGCAGCGTCAGGGTGCGGACGGGTGTTTCCCGGCCCGCTCCGATTTGCGCCGCCGCGCGTGTAAAAACCTGGGCAAACTTTTCCTCGTCCACCGGCTTCAGCAGGTATTGGAACGCTCCCACGTCAAAGGCATCGAACACATACCGCTCGTAGCCGGTCACAAAGATAATGACCGGCTGTGCCACGGCTGACCGTTCCCTGATCTGGCGGGCCAGCGCCATACCGTCCGGTCCGGCGGCGTTCAGCTCAATATCCAGAAAGAGCAGGTCAATTTTCCGCTGGTCTGCAAGACAGTCCTTGGCGGAGGCGTACTCCACAATCTCGCAGGGGCAGTCCTGCGCCCGGATCAGGGACGCGAGGTAGGCGCGGGTGGGGGCTTCATCATCACAGATTGCTATTCTTATCATGGCAATATTCCTCTGCCTGTTTATTCGTTCAAATGGCCGTCAGGATAAACCCGGTTGGCGTGACTGGTCCGTTTGATGACGCAACTGGACAATTCATCATACACCTTTTCCGGTAAATATGCTATAATTCGAGAGGCAGAGCATATCGCTGACAGCAAAACACCATCAGGAGGAGCTATGGACATTTTAGAATTTACCTGTACCGGCATTGAAAATGGCGGGAAATTTCCCATAGAGCATACCGGGCGCGGGCGGGATGTATCGCCTGAGTTTATGTTCTCGAACCTGTCTCCACAGGCCAAAACACTTGCGATTACATTAGAAGATTTGTCCCACCCTGTCAAGGATTTTACCCACTGGCTCATTTGGAACATTCCCGCTGCCAATCAGGTGAAAAGCGGGATTTCCTCTGGAAGTCATGTACCTGAATTGGCCGGTGCTTGTCAGGGCGTTGGATATGGTTTTCACCGATATGCGGGGCCAAAACCGCCAAAAGGGAAAACACATACCTATCGCTTCACTGTCTATGCGCTGGACTGTGGAATTTCTTTAAGCGTTCATTCCATGAAAAGAGCCTTTTTGAAGAAGACGGAAGGCCATATTCTTCAAAAAGGAAGCATGACTGCAAGATTTGAATAACGAGCCAAAGGAGGCTGTCAACTATGTACGAGCTGATCCAGGTTTCGGAGCGAAGCTATTACATCCAAAGTCCGGCAAAGATCGGGCTGGTGCGTTTGGACGGGCAGGACGTTTGCCTGATCGACAGCGGCAGTGATAAGGACGCGGGCCGCAAAGCCCGTCAGCTTTTGGACGCCAACGGCTGGCGGCTCACCGCCATCTACAATACCCACTCCAACGCTGACCACATCGGCGGCAACAGGTATTTGCAGGGCCAGACCGGGTGCAGAATCTACGCGCCGGGGATCGACTGCGCTTTTACCCGCCACCCCGTTTTGGAGCCGTCCTTTTTGTATGGCGGCTATCCGTGTAAGGAGCTGCGGCATAAATTCCTCATGGCCCAGGAGAGTGACGTCCAGGAATTGGAAAAGGAATGTCTGCCGGAGGGATTTGCAATCATCCCCCTGCCCGGACATTTCTTTGACATGGTGGGTTTTCGGACGCCTGATGATGTGGTCTATCTGGCGGATTGCCTGTCCAGCCGGGAAACGCTGGACAAGTATCAGATTGGCTTTCTCTATGATGCCGCCTATTTGAACACGCTGGAGATGGTGAAATCCCTGCAAGCGAAGATGTTCGTCCCGGCCCACGCTGCTGCCTCCGAGGATATAGCTGGCCTGGCACAGTACAACATCGACAAGGTGCTGGAGATCGCGGACAAGATCACCGGCATCTGTCAGGAACCGCTCTGTTTTGAGGCCATTCTGCAAAAACTGTTTACCGACTACGGGCTGACCATGAACTTTGAGCAGTATGTCCTGGTGGGCAGCACCGTCCGTTCCTATCTGGCGTGGCTGAAGGATACCGGCAGGGTGAACGGCCTGTTTGAAAACAATATGCTGCTCTGGCAGCGGGTATAGGAGGACGCTATGGATAAGCGGGAAAAAATCATCAGGCTATGGTTTGATATGTGGCTGCAAAAGAAAGACCTGGGCATAGAGGACATATTTTCTGCTGATGCCCTTTACATCGAAAGCTGGGGGCCGCAGTATCAGGGCGCTGGCAAAGTGAAGCATTGGTTTGAGGAATGGAATACCCGGGGAACCGTCCTCCAGTGGGACATCAAACAGTATTTCCACAAAGAGGATCAGACCATCGTTGAATGGTATTTTAAGAATACAATGGACGGCGGTAAGGTGGAAGCCTTTGACGGCATGACCCTTGTAAAATGGACGGCGGAGGATAGGATCCGCTTTTTGCAGGAGTTCGGCTGTAATGAGCATCGCTATGACCCGTATCTGGACGGTCCGGTTCCAAAGTTCAGAGAGGAACAAGCTATGTGGTTCTGATTTTTGGCAAAGCGCCGCAGGGATTGGTTGACCCATCCCTGCGCTGTTTTGTCAGTCCTGCGAAATTGAAGATATTTTACAAGCCAGCACAATCCCCGGCTGTTATAATGGGACGGACGAGGAGGGACTGCACATGAAAAAAGAAGTGCGAACGGTGGTCTGCGATGACGAGCTGCACATTGAGGCTTACCGTTTTGAGGGCATCGTACAGCCTTTTCCGAACCATTTTCACGAGTACTATGTGATTGGCTTTATGGAGGATGGGGAGCGTGCCCTGTCCTGCAAAAACCAGGAGTACACCATCACAAGGGGCGATGTTCTTCTGTTCAACCCAGGTGATAACCACGCCTGTATTCAAAGTGACGGCGGTACGCTGGATTACCGGGGCATCAACATCACCAAGGAGGTCATGCTGGATTTGGCGGAGGAAGCCACCGGCCAACGGGAACTTCCCGGATTTTCCCAGAACGTGATTTTTGATGATGAAATCACCTGCTGCCTGCGCCCGCTCCATGAGCTGGTGATGAAAGGATCCAATGAATTTGGAAAAGAGGAAAATCTGCTGTTTCTGATTTCCCTGCTGATCCAGAAATACGGCCAGCCCTTTGAGAACTGCGTCCCGGAGTGCCGGGAGGAAATTGAGAAAGCCTGTGCCTTTATGGAGCGGCATTACGCGGAGCGAATTTATCTGGATCAGATCTGCCGCTGTGCCGGATTGAGCAAATCCACCCTGCTCCGGGCCTTTGCGCGCTCAAAAGGCGTCACGCCGTACCGCTGCCTGGAAAACATTCGTATCGGCAAGGCCAAAAAGCTGCTGGAACAGGGAGTTCCCCCCGTTGAGGCGGCGCTGCAAACCGGCTTCTCCGATCAGAGCCATTTCACCAATTATTTCAACCGGTTTATTGGTCTGGCCCCCGGTGTTTATCGGGACATATTCAGAGATACGGAGGAATCAACACATGAAGGGTAAACGCACATTGGGAATAACGGATAATTGGTTTACAATTGACAGAATTGATGATGAAACTTATATCATCAGTGAATACCGGCATTGGGAGGAAACCCATTGTTATCTGCTGAATGGAACAGAGAAAAGCCTGCTTATTGACACAGGGCTGGGAATTTCCAATATATATGATGAAGTCCGAAAACTCACAGATAAGCCTATCGCGGCAGTTGCCACACACATTCATTGGGACCATATCGGCGGGCATAAATATTTCCCGGAATTTTATGCCCACGCAGAAGAATTGGACTGGCTGGATGGGAAATTTCCCCTCACAATTGAAACCGTTAAGGAAATGGTGGTTGACCGTTGTGATTTGCCTGACGGTTATAGCGTTGACGATTATGAGTTTTTTCAGGGCAGACCAACGAGAATATTAAATGACCATGATATAATTAACATTGGCGGCAGGGAAATTGAAGCGCTGCACACACCTGGACACTCTCCCGGACATTTATGCTTTTGGGAAAAGAATAAGGGATATTTGTTTACCGGCGATTTGGTCTATAAAGACACCTTGTTTGCCTATTACCCTTCCACTGACCCGGAAGCCTATCTTGCTTCACTGGAAAAAGTTGCGGCATTACCTGTGAAAAGGGTATTCCCGGCGCACCATTCTCTGGATATACAGTCGGAAATCCTGGTCCGCATGGCAAAGGCTTTCCGCCAGTTAAAGGCAGACGGGAAGCTCCATCATGGCAGTGGTACATATCATTATGGCGATTGGGGCGTATGGCTGTAAAACGGATTTATGGAAGAAAAGCGGGGCGCCTCTCCGCCCTGCTTACCATCATCATTTGGGGAACGGCCTTTATCTCCACCAAAATTCTGCTGGTGGACTTCCAGCCGGCAGAGATACTGTTCTTCCGCTTTGCCATGGGGCTGCTGGCCCTGCTGGTTGTTTACCCCTGCCGTTTGCACGGGACGAGCTGGCAGCAGGAATTGACCTTTGCCGCGGCGGGCCTGTGCGGAATATGCCTTTACTACTTGCTGGAAAATATCGCGCTCACCTGCACAATGGCCTCCAACGTCGGGGTGATTATCTCCGTGGCTCCGTTTTTCACGGCCATCCTGTCCCACCTGTTTCTGAAAGAGGAAAAACCCCATGCCAGCTTTTTCATTGGCTTTGCAGTGGCCATGGCCGGGATCGCCCTTATCAGCTTTAATGGTTCCAAACTGGAGCTGAACCCTGCCGGGGACTTGCTGGCGCTGCTGGCCGCGCTGATTTGGGCCTGTTATTCTGTGCTGACAAAGAAAATCAGCGGTTACGGCTACCACACCATTCTCACCACCCGGCGGGTATTTTGCTACGGTATCCTGTTCATGCTCCCGACACTGTTCCTGTTCGATTTCAAGCTGGATTTCACAAGGTTTGCAAACCCTGTGAACCTGTTCAATATTCTCTTTTTGGGGCTGGGCGCGTCGGCCCTGTGCTTTGTCACCTGGAATTTTGCGGTCAAGGCGCTGGGGGCGGTCAGAACGAGCGTTTACATCTACATGGTTCCCGTGATTACGGTGGTGACTTCCGTGGCGGTTCTCCATGAAAAAATCACCACCTTGGCCGCTGTTGGGACGGTTTTGACGCTGGCGGGTCTGCTCCTGTCTGAGAGCGGGCTGTTTTTGAGAAAAGAGGCAAAGCAAAATGGACTGGCAAAATGAAAAGTGCGTCATGGTCATTGACGGGAGCCTGCCCCTGGGCATTATTGCAAACACGGCGGCAATCATGGGGATCACCCTGGGAAAGAAAATGCCGGAGGTGGTAGGGGCTGACGTGGCCGACCAAAGCGGCAACGAACATCTTGGCATCATCGAATTTCCTGTGCCGATCCTGCGGGGTTCGCCGGAAATCATCAAGCGGATACGGGAAAGGCTCTACCAGCCAGATTTTCAGGATTTGACGGTGGTGGACTTCTCCGATCTGGCCCAGGGCTGCAAGACCTATGGCGAATTTATGGAGAAAATGGGGCGCGCTCCCGAAAGCACCCTGCAATATTTTGGCGTTGCCATCTGCGGCCCGAAGAAAAAAGTCAATAAGCTGACCGGGAGTATGCCGCTGCTGCGGTAAAGGTTATGTGCCGCAGCATGGCGGCTGACATCCAACCCGTCCGGATAGTCCGCCCCCATTGACACATGGGGTGAAAACCGCCCACGAAATTGCACAAGGGAGACCGGGGACAGCTCCGGTCTCCCTTTTTTTATGTCAAGGCACAGCCCATGAAATGGGCTGTGCCTTGACTATAGCCTGCCCAGGCGCTTGGGCCCCATGCGCTCAGCCGTACAGATGCAGCCAGGCGCCAAAAAGCACCATGCTGCTGCGGGAATGGGTGTGCTCCTGGTGCTCCAGATAGGTATACTGCTTCGTACCGGGCAGCCGGGCAAACAGGGCCTCCACCGTCGCCGGGGGACAGGTGTCATCCGCCCCGCCTGCGGACAGCATCACCGGCATGGCCAGCCGGTGGGCGTGGCTCAGCGTGTCCACAAAGCCCAGACGGCGCCAGAAAACCTCCGGCTCCAGCTGCTCCCGCACCGGGCGGAGCAGGCCGTAGGCCTCGCCCCGCAGCCCGGTGTGGGGAAAATCGGTCAAAAAGGGCAGGTCGGCGCACACACAGCGCACCCGCTCCCGCCCCAGGATGGAGCCCAGCAGCAGACTGCCGCCGCCCCCCTGGCTGGTGCCGAAC
Source organism: Oscillospiraceae bacterium (assembly GCA_910575695.1). Lineage (GTDB taxonomy): Bacteria > Bacillota > Clostridia > Oscillospirales > Oscillospiraceae > Enterenecus. Next base: position 112,270 of record CAJTGJ010000002.1, read on the forward strand.
AGGGACAGCCGGTCCGGCTCCACCTCCGGCCGCTCCAGCGCCCAGCGGATGGCCAGCAGACAGTCGCTGAGCCAATCGGAATAGCCGCCTGAGGCCCCCAGCGCCGTGTTGGGCAGGACGGGCCAGTTTCCGTCGGGCAGGGCCAGAGAGCGCTCCGCCCCCGCCGGGGCCACATATCCCAGAGGGGATATGTGCAGGACGTTAAAATTCTGGTCGCACAGCTGAGGGTGCAGGCTCATATAACCCCCGTACCCGGGCAGGTTGATGAGCAGCGGGGCAGGGGGCTTCAGCGCGGGCTGCCAGTAGCCGTAAAAGGGCCTGCGGCCGTCCGAGGCCGTGAAGCGCACATACCGGTTGACCAGTGTGTTGGGACAGTTGCCGAAGGGCTCCCTCACCGGCGTCTGGTCCAGAAGCGTTCCCTGTGCGGATACGCCGGACGCCTCATCCAGCAGTCCGGCGCACCACCGGTCCACCTCTGCGCGGCTCGGATAAAATTCCTGTTTCCAGCTCATGCCAACTCCTCCTTGGGCATTTTTTCTTTATTATAGCTGAATTTTCCTCTATCCTCCAGGGCATAGTTCATCTATAATTAGCATGAAACGATTAAAATATAACGTTATTATCCGAAAGGAGGGCCCCGCAGTGCACATTCCGCCGTCGCTTTACTCCTCCATGCGCTTCAATTTCCTGTATGTGGACCGCTATGTGTTCCGCCGGGGCTGGACCTATCCGGACAGTTATGTGCCCTACTGTATGCTGCGCTACATTCTCAAGGGGCGGGCGGAATTTGTCATCAGCGGGGAGCGCTATATCGTGGAGGAAAACCAGGTCTGCTACATCCCCGAGGGCTGCCGCCTGGAGTGCCACGCCCTGGAGGACGAATTTTCCTTCATCTCCATCCGCTTTACCACCACCGTCCAGCTGGACGGCAGCGATTTCCTCAGCGAGTATTTCCGCATTCCCCGGGTCACCCGGCAGGGGGACGGGGAGGTGCTGGACTACTTTCAGACGGTGTACCGCAACGCCACCACCCAGAACACCAGCAAGCTGTTCCGCATACGGGGCAATCTGGAGCTGATCCTGGCCTGGCTGGTGGAGCACACGCCCCAGGCCCTGGTGGAGGAGAGCGACCAGCCGGAGGCGGACCTGTTGGTGGAGGGGCTGCGCCGCCGGGAGACCCGTTCCCACGCCATCCGGCGGGACCCCCGGGTGCAGGTGGTGGTGGACTATCTGGTGGCCCATCCCTCGGAGCCGTTTGATTCGGAGTTTCTGGCCCGGATGGCGGACATGAGCCCGTCCTCCCTGCGGCGGCTGTTCAAGGAACACACCGGCAAATCCCTGGGGGCCTTTGTCCGGGACCTGCGCATGACCACCGCCGCCCGCCGCCTGCTGGTCACCGACCAGCGGATTTCCACCATTGCCTATGAGCTGGGATTTGACGACGCCAACTATTTTGCCCGGATTTTCAAGTCTGTTTTTGGTGTTTCTCCCCAGGAATACCGGGCTGCTTCCAGGGAGTAGTCCGCGGCCTGACGGCCCGGATTGAAAAAACGACCGGCAGATAAGCGTTTTGTGCTACCAATTGGTAATTTATGCTCTGTTCCTCCTGTATGGTTTGCCTTATAATGGGAAATGTCAGAACAAACAAAAAAGAGGCGAAAATTAAGGAGGAAATTATGAAAAAAGCATTATCTCTGCTCCTGGCCGCTCTGATGCTGTTGTCTGTGCTGACGGCCTGCGGCCCCCAGTCCGGCTCGGAAAGCACCGATCCCCCCGCCGATAAAACCGACGCCGCCCAGCCCACCGAAGACGGCGGGGACAACGATGACAGCCAGAACAATGAGAACACCCCGCTGGAGGGCGAGATCACCTTCTGGCACTCCTTCACCCAGGGCCCCCGGCTGGAGACCCTCCAGGCCGCGGCCGACGCGTTCATGAAGGACAACCCCGGTGTGAAGATCAATATCGAGACCTTCTCCTGGGCGGACTTCTACACCAAGTGGACCACCGGCCTGGCCTCCGGCAACGTGCCCGATATGTCCACCGCGCAGATCGGCCAGGCGGTGGAGATGATGAACGCCGGCGCCATCCGCCCCATGGACGGCCTGATCGACCGCATGGGCCGGGACCGTTTCTATGAGGCCCCCCTGGCCGAAATGACCTATGAGGATGGAAAGTGCTACGGGATCCCCATCTACTCCCACGCCTTTGTGATGTGGTACCGCAAGGACCTGCTGGAAAAGTATAACCTGGAAGTGCCTGCCACCTGGGACGAGATGATGGAATGCGCCACCACCATCACCGAGGGCGAGGGCGGCGACGTGTACGGCTGCTCCGTCCCCATGGGCAACAACGACCAATACTGCACCTACTTCATGGACATTTACATGGGAAGCCGGGGCGCGTCCCTGCTCACCGAGGACCGCAAGGCCAATCTGACCAGCCCCGAGGCCCTGGAGGGCATCCAGTACTGGGTGGATATGTACAAGAAGAACTCCCCGGCGGAGTCCATCAACTTCAACACCCTGGACCAGGCCACCCTCTATTACCAGGGCAAAAATGCCTTTGACTTTAACTCCGCGTTCCACATCGGCGGCGTGGAGGCCAACTCCCCCGACCTGATGGACTACATCGACTGCGCCCCCGTCCCCACCAAGAACGAGGGGGAGGAGCCTGAGTACATCGTCCACAACACGCCGCTGGTGATCTGGCAGGCCTCTGAGCACCCCGAGATCTGCGAGGCCTTTATCGAGTACCTCTACACCCCCGAGATCTATGTGCCCTTCCTCCATTCCGTCCCCGTTGGGATGCTCCCCGCCCTCAAGGAGATCACGGACGATCCCGCGTTCCTGGATAACGAGTATATGCAGAAGTACTCCCACTGCCTTGAGGTCATCAGCAATGCGGTCAACCACGGCACCTTCCTGGGGATGGAGAACGGCCCCTGTGTGGAGTCGGGAATCATCGCCAACTCCCGCGTCATTGAGAATATGTTCCAGGATATTGTGCTGAACGGCACGGATATCGAAACGGCGGCGAAGAACGCGGAGGACCAGCTCAATACCATGTTTGAGGCGGCCTCCTGAGTCCCGGCATCGGAACACCGGCCATTGCTTGCGGCGGGGGAGCCCTCCCCCGCCACAGCCTTATCAAGGAAGGAGGACGGATCATGCAACGCAAAAAAAGGATGATCGGGCGTCTCACCAGCTGGCTCTTTGTTCTGCCCGCCATGCTGGTTGTCCTGCTCCTTTTGCTCTACCCTGTCCTATCCAGCATTTTTTATAGCTTCACCAACAAAAACCTCATCAAGCCGGCCTATGATTTTGTCGGCCTCGAGAATTACCGGCATATTTTGACGGATAAGGCCTTCTGGCAGGCGTTTTTTACCAACATCAAGTGGACTGCGGTCTCCCTGGTGGGGCAGGTGGCGGTGGGCTTCAGCGGGGCCCTGGCCCTGAACCGGATCCGGAGGGGCAGCGGAATATACCGTACGCTGCTGATTATCCCCTGGGCCTTCCCCTCCATCGTCCTGGCGTTCTCCTGGAAATGGATTTTGAACGGCGTCTACGGCTACCTCCCCAACCTGCTTGTCAGCCTGGGGCTGTGCGCCTCGCCGCCGGAGTTTCTCAGCGGGAACCTGGCGTTTGTCACCCTGGTTTTGATCAATATCTGGTTTGGAGCGCCCCTGATGATGGTCAATATCCTCTCGGCCCTTCAGACCGTCCCCAGGGACCAGTATGAAGCGGCCCAGCTGGACGGGGCCACCTCCCTGCAGTCCTTCCTGTACATTACCATTCCCCACATACGGAATGTGATCGGGCTTCTGGTGGTGCTGCGCACCATCTGGGTGTTCAACAGCTTCGATATCATCTACCTGATTACCGGCGGCGGTCCGGCCAACAAGACCATGACGGTGCCCATCTACGCCTACAACATGGGCTGGGGCCTGAAGCAGCTGGGACAGTCCTCCGCCGTCACGGTCCTGCTGCTGATTTTCCTGCTGGTTGTCTGCTCGCTCTACTTCCGCCTGCTGAACAAATGGGAAAAGGAGGGACCCTGATGAGAAAGAGAATGCTGCGCCGCGGTTTTTGGGGTGATACGGTCAGCTACGCCTACCTGACCCTGCTGGCAATCCTGGCGGCCTTTCCCCTGCTGTGGATTCTCCTGTCCGCCATCAAGGGGAAGGGGGAAATCACGGGCAACCCCACTGCCATCCTGCCAAAGGAGATCACCTTTGAGAATTTCCGCATTGTCTTTGAGCAGCTGAATTTCGGGACAAACGTCAAAAACAGCGTCATCATCGCCGGGGCCACCACCCTGATCGCCCTGTTTGTCTCTGCCCTGGGGGCCTATGGCGTGGTGCGCTTCTTCCCCAAATTCGGCAAGATCATGACCCGGGTGCTGATTACCACCTATATGTTCCCGCCCATCCTGCTGGCCGTCCCCTACGCCATCATCATGGGGAAGCTGGGGATAATGAACAACCGCGCCGCCCTCGTGGTGGTCTACCTCTCCTTCTCGGTTCCCTACGCGCTGTGGCTGCTGGTGGGATTTTTCCAGACGGTCCCGGTGGAAATCGAGGAATCGGCACGGGTGGACGGGGCCAACAAGCTCCAGGTATTTCTCCGCGTGGTTCTCCCCATTGTGGCCCCCGGCATTGTTGCGGTTGCCATCTACACCTTTATCAACGTCTGGAACGAGTTCCTTTATTCCCTGATTATGATGAACAGCTCCAACAAGATGACAGTGGCGGTCGCCCTGCGCTCCCTGTCTGGGCAGGAGGTGCTGGACTGGGGCGTTATGATGGCGGCCTCGGCAATCGTTGTCGTACCTTCCGTGATATTCTTTATGCTCATCCAAAAGCGGATTGCCGGCGGGCTGGCTGCCGGCGCGGTCAAGTGACAGCCGCTTCACAATTTGAGGAGGACTTTTTTATGGAAACTATTGGATATGCCATTGTAGGCGCCGGCTATTTCGGCGCGGAGCTGGGCCGGATCATGAAGGAGCAGGAGGGCGCCCGGGTGGCGGCCATCCTCGACCCGGACAATGCGGAGGCCATAGCCGCCGAGCTGGGCTGCGAGGTGGAGACGGATCTGGACGCCCTGTGCGCCCGGGACGACGTGGACGCCGTGATCGTGGCCACGCCCAACTACCTGCACAAGGAGCCGGTGCTGGCCGCCGCCCGGCACAAAAAGCACGTTTTCTGCGAAAAGCCCATCGCCCTGAGCTATGCCGACTGCGACGAGATGGTGAAGGCCTGCCAGGAGAGCGGCGTGGTCTTTATGGCGGGGCACGTGATGAACTTCTTCCGCGGCGTGCGCCATGCCAAGCAGCTCATCGCCCAGGGGGAGATCGGCAGGGTGCTCTGCTGCCACTCCGCCCGCAACGGCTGGGAGGAGCCCCAGCCCTCCATCAGCTGGAAGAAGATCCGGGCCAAGTCCGGCGGGCACCTCTACCACCACATACACGAGGTGGACTGCATCCAGTTCCTGATGGGCCCCGCCGTGGAGGTCACCATGACCGGCGGAAACGTGGCCCATAAGGGGGAGCACTTCGGCGACGAGGACGATATGCTCTTTATACTCATGGAGTTTGGGAACAACACCTATGCCGTGGTGGAGTACGGCTCCGCGTTCCACTATCCCGAGCACTATGTCCTGATCCAGGGCACGAAGGGCTATATCCGCCTGGATATGTGCAATACGGGCATGACCGTCAAAACCATGGATAAGCCGGAGGAGGCGCGTTACCTGCTCCACGAGTCCCAGGAGGAGGACGACCAGCGCACCCATATCTATCACAGCACCGAGATGGACGGGGCCATCCAGTACGGCCACCCGGGCAAGAAGCCCCCGCTGTGGCTCCACGGCATCATGAAGAACGAGATGAAATTCTTCAACGGCATCATGCACGGCGACCCCGTGCCGGAGGAGTTTAAGCCCCTGCTCACCGGGGAGGCCGCCCGGGCCGTCATCGCCACGGCGGACGCCGCCACCCGCTCCCTGCGGGAGAACCGAAAGGTGAAGGTGTCTGAAGTGATGTAAGATGCCCTTGGGCGCTGCCAGGGCAAACGCAGTCCCGCCCCTGTACGAAGCGGTACAGGGGCGGGACTTTTGCGCTCTCTGCGGCGTTTGCCGCCGCTGTCCCGCGCAGGCGGGAATTACGGATTCGGAGCCTCCACAGCGTCGGTGCGCCACAGGAACTTGACCTGGCCGTCCATATCGCCGCTGATGCCGGAGAAGGTGTTGTAATGCTCCGACACCTCCCGCAGGGCGTCCACCCGGTCCATCAGGCCGTTCAGATCGCCGTCCACGGCGTCCGCCAGCTTCTGCACGCCCTGCTCGTTGAACTCCATCAGGCCATTGTTCAGCTCCATGGCCCCGTCCCGCAGCTGGGTCACGCCGTCAAGGAGGGCGGGGGCGTTGTTCTTCATGGCGAGGATGCCGTCATAGAGCCGGCCGGCCCCGGCGTTCAGGCTGTCCGCCCCGTTTTTCAGGGCGCCGGCGCCGCTGTTCAGCTCCCCGGCCCCGGCGGCGGACTGGTCCACCCCGGCGGTGTAGCTCTGGAGCCCCTGACAGAAGCCGCTGAAGCTGTCCAGGGAGGCTTTCAGCGCCGCTGCCTGCTGTCCGGCGGGGGAATCGCCTGCGGAGGCGATGACGCCCTCCAGCACCTGGGCATAGTTCTCAGCGGTCAGCGCGGGGGCCTGGGCCCCGGCGGCGGCAAGCTGGCTGTTTGCGGCGGACAGCAGGGCTTGGAACACCTGGGCCGCTCCGGCGTTCAGGGAGGCGCTGTTCTCCGACAGGGCGTTCAGCCCCTGGTTCAAGGCGGCGGCTCCGGACTGGAGCTGGGAAGCCCCGGCGCTCAGTTCGCCCGCGCCCTGCTGGAGCTGGGAGGCCCCGGCCGCCAGCTGGTCGATGCCCTGCACCAGCTGCTGCGAGTTTTCCAGCAGGGCGCAAAGCCCGTCGTAGAGCCGGGAGGAGCCGTCGATGAGCTGCGCCATGGCGTCGGTGAGCTCATCCAGCCTGCCGTCCAGGCCGCTGAATTGGTCCAGACCGTCATGGCCCTCCGCCTCGCTGGCCGCATCGTTAAACAGCTCGTTGGCGGCTACGGTGACGGTGGTTTCCAACTCGAAATTTGCCGCATCGGCGGTGATTTCCACGTAATCGGGCAGCTCCAGGGTGTCCCGGTCCAGGGCCAGGCTGTCCTGGAGGCCGGGGAAGGCCAGCCCCGCCACGATGGTGCGGTCCCCGTCGTTGATAATCTTGCCGTTGGTGACGGACACGTTGGAGAACACGTCGTTGTCCAGCAGCAGTCCGGTGAGCATGGCAAAGGGGACGTAGATTTTTTCCTGCTGGCCGTTAATGTCCACCAGCTCGTACTGGTTGTTGGTGTAATCGAAGCGGATGGTGACTTTTCCGCTCCTGCCCGCCAGCTCATCGGGGGAGATGGGCTGACCGTCCAGGGTGCAGCTCACCGCCAGGTCCACAGGCAGCTCCTTGCCGATCTCGCCCTGGTAGTAGATGTCGTTCCCCTGGGCGTCCCAGACGCAGGAATCGTCCCCGCCCAGGGTGAAGGACTCATTTCCCTTCACGTTCTCAAGATTGGTGAGCTGGGTCACGTCGTCGATGGAATCCTGGCCCAGGGTGTTTTTCACCCAGTCGCTGACGATGATCTTGCGGACGCTGCCGTCGGCGGAGGCCAGGACGTACACCGTCTCGTCCTTCACGTTCCGCTCGGCGTCGGGGTCATAAGAGGAGGCGGGGGCCTCGTTGATATCGCTGCCCGCCGGGGCGGCGGAAGAGGGCCCGGGCCTGACGGTATTGCTTCCGGCGCAGGCCGCGCTGCCAACGCCGCCCAGCGCCAGCAGGGCGCACAGGGAGAGGGAGAGCGTCTTCGCAACAGGCTTTTTCATTTTACATATACCTCCACATTAGAAATTTCAGGTTGTTTGGGCTGCTTCATGCCCGCGGTGGTGGCGCAGATGAGCCTGTCGCACAGCAGCAGCAGGGCGGGCAGGGCGAAGATAACGGATACCATGCTGACCACAGCGCCCCGGGCCATCAGCATACACATGGAGCTGATGATGTCGATCTCGGAATAGACGGCCACGCCGAAGGTGGCGGCGAACAGTCCCATGCCGGACACGAGGATGGATGGGATGGAGGTGGACAGGGCGGTGCGGACCGCCTTTTTCTTATCCGCGCCGTTGATGCGCTCCGTCTTATAACGGGTCGTCATCAATATGGCGTAGTCCACCGTGGCGCCCAGCTGGATGGTGCTGATGCAGATGGGGGCGATGAAGGGCAGGCTCTGGCCCAGGTAGTGGGGCAGGCCCAGGTTGACGAAGATCGCCGCCTCGATCACCGTGATGAGGATGAAGGGCAGGGTAAAGCTCTTTTCCACCAGGGCGACGATGAGGAGGATGGCGACGATGGACACGGCGTTGACCATTTTGAAATCGTGGTCGGTGGTCTGGATCATGTCCTTCATGCAGGGGGCCTCGCCGATGAGCATTCCGCCCTGGTCGTACCGTTTCAAAATGTCGTTGAGCGCGCCGATCTGGGCGTTTACCGCGTCGGACGCCACCTTGTACTCGGAATTGATGAGCAGCAGCCGCCAGCGGTCGCTTTTCAGCACGGACGCGGCGGATTCAGGCAGGATCTCCTCCGGAACGCGGGAGCCTGTGATGGATTCCATCCCCAGCACATACTTCACGCCGTCTACCTGCTCCATCTCCCGGGCCATGGCCCGCACGTCCTTGGCGGGCACGTCCGCGCTGACCAGCAGCATATGGGTGGAGGCCACGCCGAACTCCTCCCGGAGCTTGCCCTCGGCAATCACGTACTCCATGTCCTCGGGCAGGCACTGGCCCATGTCGTAGTACACCTCGCGGTTGGCCTTGCTGTAGCCGTACAGGGCGGGGGGAAGAATGAGGGCAAAGGCCGCGAGGAACACGGGAAAGGCTTTCACCACGCCGCCGGACAATTTGCCCATGTTGGGGATGAGGGAGCGGTGGCGGGTCTTTTGCAGGGGCTTGTCGAACACCAGGATCAGAGCGGGCAGTACGGTGACACAGCCCAGCACGCCCAGCAGCACGCCCTTTGCCATCACAATGCCCAGGTCGCGGCCCATGGTGAAGGACATGAAGCACAGGGCAATGAACCCGGCTACGGTGGTGATGGAGGAGCCCAGCACAGAGGTCAGGGTGGCCTGGATGGCGTTGGCCATGGCCTCGTTTTTGTCCTCGCACAGCCGCCGCTGTTCGTTGTAGCTGTTCCACAGGAAGATGGAATAGTCCATGGTGACCGCCAGCTGGAGCACCGCCGACAGGGCCTTGGTGATGTAGGAAATTTCACCCAGGAAGTAGTTGGTTCCCATGTTCATGAGGATCATCATGCCAATGCTGGCCAGGAACACGAAGGGTGCCAGGAAGCAGTCCAGCAGGAGCAGCATGGCCCCGCAGGCCAGCGCCACGGCGATGCCTACATAGATGGGCTCCTCCGCCTCGCACAGGTCCTTCAAATCGGTGACCAGGGCGGACATACCGGACACGAAGCACTGTTCCCCGGCGGCGGACCGGATCTCCCGGATGGCGTCCATGGTCAGATCGGAGGAGGTGGATGTGTCGAAGAACACCGCCATCATGGTGGCGTTTCCGGCGTTGAACGCCTCATACAGCGTGTCGGGCAGCAGCTCCATGGGGACGGATATGTCCATCAGAGAGTCGAACCACAGTACGGTCTCCACATGGTCCACCTGCTCCACCCGTGTTTTCAATTCGGCGCAGTCCCTGGCGGGCATATCCTCCAGGATGAGGAAGGAGAACGCGCCCTTGTTGAAGTCCTCCATCAGTGCGTCCTGGCCGATGACGGTGTCCATGTCCTCGGGGAGGTAGTTGAGCATATCGTAGTTGACCCGTGTGCCCGCCATGCCCAGCGCCGAGGGGATCATGAGCAGCAGGGCCAGTATGAGAATGGGTACGCGGTGCCTGACCACGGCTTTGGAAAAACGCATTTGAATCATCCAACCTTTCTGAATTACTTCCTCTGGCCATCCGCCATGAAGGTGGCGGCCTCGATTACATCGGGACGCTGGTGGTCTACGATCTTCACCGTGCTGACGGTCACGCACAGGTTCAAAACGCCCTCCGCCAGCAGGGCCGCGCCCAGCAGGGCCGTCAGCAGACGGACGCTGTCCCAGGGCCGGAACACCAGGGCCAGCCCTGCCGCGCTGGTAACGATGGCCAGGACCAGCGTCAGCCACCAGGAGGAAATCCCGAACTGCCTGGAATCCATGGCGATCTGCACCTTGAACAGCCCGTCGGTGAGGATGGCCACGCCCAGGGCGGTCAGGATGAAGCCCAGCACCTGGGCGGGCCGGGCCAGCACCAGCGCCCCCAGGGCGATGAGCAGAAGCCCGAAGCCCAGGTCGTATTGGAACGCCAGCCGGAACAGGTCCTTGGAGAAGTAGCCCACCAGCTTGATGGCGCCGAACAGGATCATGGCCGCGCCCAGCGCCCGGCTGATGGCCGCGGCGGACAGCTCCGGCCTTGCGATGAACAGCGCCCCCGCCCCGCAGAACACCAGGGACATGATGATGTATCCGGCCTTTGCCGCCCGCATGGGGGCTGTACAACGGTTTTTCACGGTTTGCGCCTCCTTCCTTGTTTGTGTTTCCCTTGGGTGATGATGAGTATAGCAGAGAGGAGAACCGTCTGCCATGGGCAAAAAAAGTCCCCATGCCTGAAAATCAGGCATGGGGAAAAAGCTGTCTGAAATTCAGACACGGGACGGGCCTGTGCCTGAATTTCAGACATCAGCCCGTCCCGTGCCGGATTTCGGTCCTGTCGCCACCGCGGGGGCCGCGAAGCGGCCCGCGGTAGACTTCAAGTGTTTTGACCATATTCTATTCAGCGGCCCAAAAGCTCCATCCAGCCCTTTTGCAGGGCGCACACCCGCCGGAAATAGGCGGCGATGTCGTCCTTCATGCCGCCGTTGAGCCAGTCGATCACCGAGCCGAAGCACTCGCATTTGTGGAACCGTATCAGGGTCCGCAGATCCTCCGGGCTGAGGGCGCTCCCGGCAAACTCCGTCTGTAAGTAGGTGGAGACGATGTACTGGCAGGCGTCCATGAGATACCGCTCAAACAGGTCCCGGTTCAGGGAGTTATAGATGTGGTAGACCGCCCGCCTGTTTTCCATCACCAGCTCCACCACCGCGTCGAAGCACTCCTCGACAGATGAAATGGTGGGGTGGTTCTGGATGAGGGCCTGGACCTGCTCCTGGACGATTTCGTCCACCAGGGCGGGCAGGCCGTCAAAGTGGTAGTAGAAGGAGTTGCGGTTGATGCCGCAGTCCTCCACGATGTCCTTCACGGTGATCTGGTTCAGGGGCCGCTGGTTGAGCAGTTTCAAAAATGTTTCCTTGATCGCCCTGCGGGTAAAATTAGCCATGGCTGCACCTCCGGCAAAATGGTCTGCCATAAGGCTACAGGCTGGAAGAGAAAAAGTCAAGCATAACTTTGTATATGCGCATTTGTCCCTGATCTGCCGGGGGAGCGCGTGAGGGCCGCCGTGAAAAATAGCATTTTCCGCCAGGATCTTGAATTGCAGCGGCGTTTGCGGTACACTACAGACGTATTCAAAGCCCCAGCCCGCTGAGCCGCGCCCATCTTCCCCCTGCTCCGGGGCGTTTCAGCTCCGGGCCGAAGGGGCCGCCGTTCCTGGCGGCAGGGACGGCCCCGGGGACTGAGGGCGGCTGCATCATCAATCAAAGGGAGGACTTTACCATGGGAGAGGGGACGGCGAACCGTTCCAACCAGGAATGGCTGGACAGCGTGTATGACAAGCTGAAGGTCAAGCTGAAGGCGGAGTGCCGCCGCGTGGGGACTGATATCCCGTACACCACCGGGGAGGACGGGAGGTACCGCGACATCATTGACACGGCCTACGGGAGAACGCCGGACGGCGGCGTCACCCTGGCCAACTGGACCAACGGCTTCTGGCCGGGGATGCTGTGGCAGATGTACCACGCCACCGGCGACACGGCCTACCGGGACGCCGCCGCGGGGGTGGAGGAGCGCCTGGAGGCGGTGCTGAAGGACTCGGAATCCGTCGGCCACGACCTGGGCTTTCTGTTCCTCCAGTCCTCCGTGGCCAACTACCGCGAGACCGGGGACAAGGAGGCGAAGCGCCGGGGCCTGCTGGCGGCGGCGGAGCTGGCCGCGCGGTACAATCTGAAAGGGGAATTCCTCCGCGCCTGGTCCGGCCCCCGGGAGACCGAGCATGGCAAGCGGATGGGCGGCGGCGATATCCGGGGCTGGATGATTATCGACAGCATGATGAACCTGCCCCTGCTGTACTGGGCGTCCCGGGAGCTGGACGACCCCCGGTTCAGCCAGATCGCCGTCAGCCACGCCAAAACCGTCCAGCGGTATATCGTCCGGCCCGATGGGAGCTGCAACCACATTGTGGCCCTGGACCCGGACACCGGCGAGTATCTTAACAATCCCGCCGGACAGGGCTATGGGCAGGGCTCCTCCTGGAGCCGGGGCCAGTCCTGGGCGGTGTACGGCTTCGCTCTGAGCTTCCGCCACACCGGGGACCAGTCCTTCCTGGACACCGCCAAACAGTGCGCCCACTACTGCGTCTCCAACATGGCTGTCACGGACTGGGTCCCCCTGGTGGACTACCGCCAGCCCGCCGAGCCGGTGAAGTACGATTCCACAGCCGCCATGATTACCGCCTGCGGCCTGCTGGAGATCGCCGGACACGTGGGGGAAAGCGAGGCCCGGTTTTACACGGAGGCGGCTTACCGCATCCTCCGGGCCTGCGAGGCAAAATTCGCCGACTGGGACCCCGAGCGGGATTCCATCCTCACCGGCGGGGCCTACTTCTACCACGATCCCACCGGGGAAAATACCGACCGGCCCATCATCTACGCCGATTATTTCTTCATCGAGGCGGTTTTGCGCCTGAAAGGGAAAGATTTGTTCGAGTGGTGACGGCGGAAACGGCGTGTGCATCACGCGGCTCTATCAAACCGCGCCCAGGGGAGGGATTCCCGGACGCGGTTTGTTTTTTGAAAAAAGCGTCAGGGCAGAAATTCCCTGGCCAGCGTATCCTCCGCCGGGACCGGCGCCCGACAGAGGGCGTCCGGCCTGCCAGCCGGAGCGGGAGTGAAAGAAAATTTCTTTTCGTGCAAAACACGGAAATTATTTCGACTAATTCGTTGACACACTGGAAATTGTGCAGTATAATTTTAATATCTACCGCATCCCATCGGGTTCGGCCGGACGCAGGCGATGCGCCGGTTTGAATAACAAATCTCTAAAAGGGAAGAAAGAAGGAACGCACATGAGGGATATCAGCAAATATCAAGGCATCATCCCAGCTTTTTATGCCTGCTATGAGGCTGACGGCAGCGTCAGCGCGGAGAAGGCCAGGCAGTGGACCCGCAAGCTGGTGGAGCTGGGGGTCAAGGGCGTCTACGTCTGCGGCTCCTCCGGCGAGTGCATCTACCTGGACAAAGAGGAGCGCAAAAAGACCCTGGAGGCCGTGGTGGAGGCGGCGGAGGGCAAATTGACCATCATCGCCCACGTGGCCTGCAACAACACGGCGGACAGCGTGGAGCTGGCGGCCCACGCCGAATCCCTGGGCGTTGACGCCATCGCGTCCATCCCCCCCATCTACTTCCATCTCCCCGAGCACGCCATCGCCCAATACTGGAACGACATCTCCGCCGGGGCCCCCAACACCGATTTTATCATCTACAACATTCCCCAGCTGGCGGGCACCGCGCTGACCATGTCCCTGTTCCAGGAGATGCGCAAGAACCCCCGGGTGGTGGGCGTGAAGAACAGCTCCATGCCCGTACAGGATCTGCAGATGTTCAAAATGTACGGCGGCGAGGACTTCGTGGTGTTCAACGGGCCGGACGAGCAGCTGGCAGGCGGTCTGGCCATCGGCGCGGACGGGGGCATCGGCGGCACCTACGGCGTCATGCCGGAGCTGTACCTGAAGCTCTTTGAGCTGTGCAAAAACGGCGGGTACGACAAGGCCCGCCCGATTCAGTACGCCTGCGACGAGATCATCTATGAGATGTGCGCCGCCAAGGGCAATATGTACGCGGTGATCAAGGAGATCATCCGCCGCCGCTACGGCATCGACCTGGGCGGTGTGCGCAGACCCCTGGCCTCCCTGGCCCCCGAGGACGAGGCCCACGTGGCCAGGAGCGCCAGCCTGATCGACGAGGCGGTCAGGAAGTTCTGCTGAGCAGGGCGCCCATATCCCGCGTCAGCTCGTCCCACCACTCGATGAGCCGGAATTTCAGCACGTAGCCGCCGTCCTGCCCGGTGATCAGGGCCACCTGGTCCTCGCTTAACGCCTCTCCGGCCACGGTTTCCACGCTCTCCTCCGTCACCGAGCCCAGGCACAGCGGGGGGAACACCACGCACCACCAGTTGTGCCCCGCGCCCTCCCCGATGGTGACCCGCAGGGCGCGGTACTGTCCGGCGGGCAGGGAAAAGCCGTCGTACGCCTTGGTGGGGAACCACTGGTTGTCCAGGGTAACGGCGACGGGGTCTGAACAGCCCTCCGCCGCCAGCACGTCCGCCGCGGTCCGGGCCAGCTCGTCCAGCCGGGGGGACAGGGCGCGCTCGGCGCTCTCCCGGTCGGAAGCGCCGTCCAGCATGGGGGCGGCCTGGGCCAGCACCGCGTCCCGCACCAGGAGCTTCAGCGCCTGGTCCTCGTCGGAATCGGAGTTGGCCACCACGTGGAGGCGGAGCACCTGATTGGCCAGGGCGCTCTCGCTGGCCGAGGCCCACAGGCCGGCAGTCAGCGTCAGGCCGAAGGCCAGGAACAGCGCGGCTTCCCAGAGCCGCAGCTTGGAGCGGGAATATTTCGTATCATTCATAAAAAGCACCGTCCTATGTACTGGTTGAGTACAGTATGGACGGTGCTTTTTGATTTTATACCTCTGCGGGAAATTCCGCCGGCCCGGGCCCGCACAGGAACACGTCCCGGTAGCTGTCCCTGAGGCGGGCCAGGGCCTCCCGGGCGGCGGCTTCGCTGTCAAACAGCCCGAACACCGACGGCCCGCTGCCCGACATGGACGCCCCCAGCGCCCCGCAGTCGATGAGCTCCGCCTTGATGGAGGAGATTTCGGCATAGCGGCGGGGCTCCATCACGTCCTCAAACACATTGTACATACGGCGGGCCACCCCGGCCAGGTCGCCGGCCTCCAGCGCGGCCACCACCCCGGCGGTATCCGGGCGGCGGACGATTTTGCGCACGTTCACCCGCCCGAACAGCTGGGGGGTGGATACGGAAAAGGGGGGCTTGCAGATGACGATGCGGCAGGGGGGCAGGGGGGGCAGGGGGGTGAGACGTTCCCCCCGTCCCTCCGCCAGGGCGGTGCCGCCCAGCACGCAGAAGGGCACGTCTGAGCCCGCCCTGGCCCCGATTTCCGCCAGCCGGTCAGGGGACAGGCCCGCCCCGGACAGCCGGTTCATGGCCCGCAGGACGGCGGCGGCGTCGGCGCTGCCCCCCGCCAGCCCCGCGCACACGGGGACGCGCTTCTGTATGTCCACATCCACCTCGCCCCCCAGGCCGACGGCCTCCCGGAAGGCGGCGGCGGCTACCTGGGCCAGGTTTTTGTTGCCGGTGGGCAGGAAGCGCAGGTCGGACGCGGCCTGCCCCTCCGCCCCCCGGGCGGGGGTGACGGTGAGCCGGTCCGCCAGGGTGACGGACTGCATCACCATCTGCATATCGTGATAGCCGTCCTCCCGGCGGCGGAGTATGTCCAGGGTCAGATTGATCTTTGCACGGGCGTCAAGCTCCATAGGGTCCTCCTCAGTAATGTGCCAGGGCGTCCGCCGCAGCGTCCGCCATCTTTTCCCTGTCCAGGGGGCGGTCCAGGAAATGCTCCAGGGCCAGCACCCCCTGCCAGATCAGCATGGACAGGCCGTTCCGCCCCTCCAGCCCCCGGCGGCGGGCCTGGGCCAGGAGCCGGGTTTCGGCGGGGTGGTAGATCAAATCGTATACCGCCGCGCCGCCGGGGAGGGCGTCCAGGAAGGAGAAATCCCCAAACTGGCCGGGACAGCCCTCCATGCCCAGGCTGGTGCAGTTCACCAGCAGGGCGGACCGGGCCGCGCACTGTGCCAGGGATTCGGCGTCAAACCCGGCGGGAACCAGACAGCCCGACGCGTCCAGGGCGCACAGCTCCTCCGCCCGGGACAGGGTGCGGTTGCAGACGTATACCCGCGCCGCCCCCGCCTGGGCCAGGGCCAGCGCCACGGCCTTTGCCGCCCCCCCCGCCCCCAGCAGGGTGACGGTAAGCCCCCGGGGCTTGGCCCGCAGCTCGTGCTCCAGGGCGGCGGCGAAGCCGGGGCCGTCGGTGCTGTGGCCTATGGCCCTGCCGTCCCGGAGCACCACGGTGTTCACCGCGCCCACGGCGCGGGCGGCGGGGTCGATCCCGTCCAGCAGGGGGATCAGGTCCTCCTTGTGGGGCATGGTGGCGTTGAACCCGGCGACGCCGTGTTTCCTGGCCCAGGCCAGGTATTGGGGCAGCTCCCCCCGGCGCACCACATGGGCGGTATAGGTGATATCGTCCAGCCCCAGCGCCGCCAGCATGGCCCCCTGGATGATGGGGGATTTGGAGTGGAGCACCGGGTCGCCGATCACCTGGAGCTTCATGTCCCGCCCTCCAGGAAGTGGTCCATGGCCATGAGGTAGCCGTCGAACCCGTGGCCATAGAGCTGTCCCACGCAGGCCGGGGCGGTGACGGAGACGGCCCGGAAGGGCTCCCGCTGGTCGATATGGCTGATGTGTACCTCGTAGGCGGGCACGTCCACCGCCTTCAGCGCGTCCAAAATGGCGTAGCTGTAGTGGGTGTAGGCGGCGGGATTGATGATAATGGCGTCGTACGCACCGTCGGCGGCGTGGATCTTGTCGATGATGGCCCCCTCGTGGTTGGACTGGAAGCAGTCCGCCGTGGAGCCGCGGGCGGCGGCGTGGTCTTTGATGAGGGCGCACAGGGCGTCATAGCTCTGACCGCCGTAGATGCCCGGCTCCCGACTGCCCAGCAGATTCAGGTTGGGGCCGTTGATGATGAGGAATTTCATGGTTCACACACCTCCAGATAGATGGTGGAAATCAGGGCTTCGGCCTCCTGGGGGCTCCTGGGGCCGCGGATGCTGTAGTCCGCCCAGCGGCGGTAGATGGGGGCCCGGTTATGATAGCGCCGGATGAAGTCCGCCCGCCCCGCCTGGGCCAGGGGGCGTCCGGATGTGTCCAGCGTGTCGAAGGTGTCCGCCGGGTCCCGGTCCAGCCAGAACACCAGGCCGTTTTTTTTCAGCGCGGCGATGGCCCCGTCCCGCAGGGGCAGGCCCCCGCCGCAGGCGATGATGAGGCCGTCCTGGGCGGACAGCTCCAGGGAGAGCTCCAGCTCCAGCGCCCGGAAGCCTTCTTCGCCGTCCCGGGCGAAAATGTCCGGGATGGAGCGGCCCTCACGGGCCTCGATGAGGGCGTCGGTGTCGGCCAGGGGGCGGGCAAAGCGCCGGGACAGCAGCCTGCCCACGGTGGTCTTGCCGCAGCCCATCATACCGATTAAAACGATGTTTCCTGACATGGCGGCGTCTCCTAGTCCAGATTAGAGCGGAACCAGCCCAGGACGCGGAACTCGCCGGTGGTCTGGGCCAGCTCGTGGAGGGCGTCGTTTACCAACCGGTCGTCGGGCTGTCCGGCGAACTCCAGGAAAAACATATACTGCCAGCTCCGCTCGGGCAGGGGGCGGGATTCCAGCTTTACCATGTTCAGCCCATGGACGGCGAATACGGTGAGCACCTCGTGGAGGGACCCCGCCTCGTGGGGCAGGACGAACAGGGTGCTGATTTTATCCGCGCCGGGGCGCAGCTCCAGCCGGGGGGACACCACCACGAACCGGGTGGTGTTGTGGGCGTTGTGGTTGATGCCGTGGGCCAGAATCTCCAGCCCGTACAGCTCCGCCGCCCGGGCGGAACAGATGGCGGCTTTGGTGATGTCGCCGCTGTCCGCCACCATTTGGGCCGACCCGGCGGTGTCCGCCTGGGGCGACTGCTTCCAGTCCGGGTGGGCGTTGAGGTAGCGCTCGCACTGGAACAGGCCCTGCTCGTGGGAGTAGACGTGGGTGATGGTATCCAGCGTGGCGCCCTTGGGGGCCATGAGGCAGTGCTCCACCCGCACCGTGGTCTCGCCCACCATATAGCATTCATACTGGGTGAGCAGGTCGTAGATCTGCCGGATGGCCCCGGTGGAGCTGTTTTCGATGGGCAGGACGGCGTAATCCGCCCGGCCCTCCCGCAGGGCCAGGAAGCAGTCCTCGAACTGCTCCAGTCCGGCGGTATTGGAGTTTTCCCCGAAGAAGTTCAGCGCCGCCTGCTCGCTGTAGGCCCCGGGCACCCCCTGGTAGACCACACGGGGGGCGTCCACGGGCAGGCGGATGCCGTCCCGGGCCTCCCGCCAGCGCAGGACGCCGGGGTTGCCGGGGCCCTGGCCCAGCAGGTCCCGCTGCTGCCGCCGGGACAGGGCCATAATGGTCTGAAACAGGGTGATGACGGCGGGGCGCAGTTCTTCCCCCGCCAGCTCCCCCTTGTTTTGCAGCACCTGGCGCTCCCGCGCCTGGTCCAGCACGGGCATATCCCGCTCCCGCTTGTACTCGCCCACCCGGCGGGTCACGTCCATCCGGCGGCGGAACAGCTCCACCAGTTCCCGGTCGATGGCGTCGATGTCCCGGCGCAGGTCCTGCAGAGTGTCCATCAGCGGTACGCCTCCTTCAGCTCCATATAGTGCTCAGCGCTCTCCCGCAGCCCGGCGATCTCCTCCGGGGTGAGCGCCCGCGCCACACGGGCGGGGTTGCCCAGCAGCATGGAGCCTTCCGGGGCGTCGGTCTTGCCGGTGACCACAGCGCCCGCGCCCACCATGCAGTTTTTGCCCACCCTGGCCCCGTTGAGCAGGATGGCTCCCATGCCCACCACGGTGTTGTCCCCCACGGTGCAGCCGTGGACAATGGCCCCGTGGCCCACGGTGACATACTCCCCCAGGATGGTGGGGCACACCTCGGAGTGGAGGACGGCGTTGTCCTGAATATTTGTGCCGGCGCCTATGGTGATGGGCTTGCCGTCCCCCCGGAGGACGGCGTTGAACCACACGGAACAGCCGGGGCCGAAGGCCACGTCCCCCACTACCATAGCGCCGGGGAGGATCACCACGTTCTCGTCGGTTTGACGGGGAGTTTTCAAGTCCATAACAAATACCTCACAGGATTCAGATTCCCAGCAACTCACACGCGGCCAAAGCGGCGGCCGCTTCGATAACCGGCACCGCCCGGTGGACCACGCAGGGGTCGTGCCGCCCCTGCAGCTCCAGCACGGCGTTTTCGTGCTTTGCCAGGTCAACGGTAAACTGCTGGCGGGCGATGGAGGGGGTGGGGCGCATGGCTACCTCAAACACCAGCGGCATCCCGTTGGTGATCCCCCCGTTGACTCCCCCGGCGCAGTTCTGCTCCGCCCTGACGGAGCCGTCGGTGTCCACGTACAGCGGGTCGTTGGCCTCCGAGCCCCGCATGAGGGCGAAGGCCGCTCCCGCCCCGAAGGCCACCGCCTTGACGGCGGGGACGGCGAACAGGTACTGGGAGAAAATGCCCTCGGCGTTCCCCCCGAAGTCCGGGGAGCCCAGCCCGGGGGGCAGGCCGAATACCCCGCACTCAATGGCCCCGCCCACAGAATCCTGCTGGTTTTTGGCCTCTGAAATGGCCTCCCGCATCTCCGCGCCCTTTTCGTCGCTGAGGACGGGGAAGTCCTTGGCGGCGCAGGCGCACAGGGATTCCCAATCCTCCAGGGCGTCGTCGTTGATGCCGTAGATGGTGGAGATGTGCGCCCCCACCCGCACGCCCTTTTGGGCCAGGATCTGCTTGGCCACGCCCCCGGCGAACACCAGCGGCGCGGTGAGCCGCCCGGAGAAGTGCCCCCCGCCCCGGTAGTCCTGGAAGCCGCCGTAGCGCACGTGGGCGGGGTAGTCGGCGTGGCCGGGGCGGGCCAGGTCCTTGGTACGGGAATAGTCCTTGGAGCGGGTGTCCGTGTTTTCGATGACGGCGCACAGCGGCGCGCCGGTGGTGCGGCCCTCGAACACGCCGGACAGGACGCGGGGCTCGTCCGCCTCCTTCCGGGCGGTGGACAGGGCGTTTTTCCCTGGGGCGCGGCGGGCCAGATCAAAGCGGATGGCGTCCAGATCCAGCGCCAGCCCGGCGGGGACGCCCTCCAGCACCACGCCGATGGCGGGGCCGTGGGATTCGCCGAAAATGGTATATTTCATGGCGGCACTCCTTTCGCTTTAGGGCCTTCCTTTTTCTTTGAAAAGAAAAAGGAAGCGAAAAAGAAACTTGAAGCTCGTTTCCTCCGTGTGCGCTGGATGGAAATGCTGCGTCGGCGACAAAGATTAAGGCACCTTGATCCAATAGCGTTCCAGGTCAACGTCCTCGTCCGGCTCGTGGATGGTGCTCTCATACACGCCGCCCTGGGACAGGATGGTGCGGCGGCTGCCCTCGTTGCCTGTTTTACAGGTGATGAGCACCCGGTCAAGGCCCAGCTCCTTGCAGAAGAGCAGGGCCAGCCGGAGCATTTCCTTTGCGTACCCGCGCCGCCGCTCACCGGGCCGGACGGAATAGCCGATATTCCCGCCGAACTTCTCCAGATACTCATTGAAATAGTGGCGCACGTCGATCATGCCCACCAGCCTGTTGTCCGATTCCCGGACGGCCAGAAACAGGGTGGCCTGGACCCTCCCCTCCGGGATGGTGGCGGGGTCGGTGTAGGAGCGCACCTCTGCCAGCCACTCTGCCGGGTTTTCCGTTGTGCGCAGGCGGCCGCAGCCGTCCATGGAACTGTCCGCGTCCTGGCACTCCTGACGGTAGGCCCGCACCTGGTCTAAATATTCCTCACTGGGGAAGATCAATTTGATTGTTTCCATCTGAATTTTCCTCTCTTTCTTTTGGATGTCCGTGCTTGTGCCCTACGGTGTGCGCCGGACGTTTCCGCCTAATTGTCCGTATACCTCCCAGAAATCCGGGTAGGACTTGGCCACGCACTGTGCGCCGGTTATGGTAATGGGCGTTTCGCACCGGGTGGCGGCGATGGCCGCCATCATGGCAATGCGGTGGTCGTTGAAGCTGTCCACCGCCGCGCCGCCGGACAGCGTTTCTTTGCCCCGAATTTCCAGGAAGTCCGGGCCCTCGGTTATGTCCGCGCCCAGGGCGCCGAGCACCGCCGTGACGGAGGCCAGACGGTCGCTCTCCTTGATGCGCAGGCGGGCGGCGTTGGTCAGGCGGGTGGCGCGGCCCGCCCGGAGGGCCGCTGCCGCCGCCAGGGGTGGGACTAAATCGGGACAGCCGGACACGTCCAGCGCCAGATCCCCCGGCCCGCTCAGCGCCAATAGCTGCTCCATAACCACCCGGTCGCCCTGGAGGGAATAGGGATCCATCCCAGCTGGGACCACCGGATTGCCAAGGGCGCCTGCGGCGTACCAAAATGCCGCCTGGGACCAGTCCGCCTCCACGGCGGCGTTTGCGGCCCGGTAGGTCTGGTTTCCCTGGGGATGATAGTGGGGGGGCAGGGACAGGGTGACGGGCAGCTCCACCCCGAATTGGGCCATGACCCGGAGCGTCATTTGAATGTAGCCCTCGCTCTCCAGGGGGGAGGTGGGGATGATGGCGGACGGGCCGTTGAGCAGGGGCAGGGCGAACAGCAGCCCGGTGAAAAACTGGGAGGACACATTCCCCGGCAGACAGTACACGCCGGGGGTGAGCAGCCCGGCGACGGTGAGCACGCCGTCCTTCCGCTCATAAAAGACGCCCTTTTCGTCAAACAGGTCGAAATAGGGCTTCTGGGGCCGCTCCATCAGCCGCCCGTGTCCGGTGAAGATCCCGCCCCCCCGCACCGCCAGGGCGATGGGGATCAGAAAGCGCAGGGTGGAGCCGCTCTCCCCGCAGTCCAGGTGGGGATAGGCCATCCGGCGCAGGGGGGACATGGAGTTGGCCCCCATGCCCCGGACGGTGACGGTGGAGCCGTCCACGGCAAAGCCGGCCCCCAGCTCCCCCAGGCACCGGAGGGTGGCCTCAAT
Source organism: Oscillospiraceae bacterium (assembly GCA_910575695.1). Classification (GTDB taxonomy): domain Bacteria; phylum Bacillota; class Clostridia; order Oscillospirales; family Oscillospiraceae; genus Enterenecus. The sequence continues at coordinate 134,420 of CAJTGJ010000002.1, forward strand.
GTCCTGGGAGAAGGCCACGTTGGAGATGACGCTCTCCCCGTCCGCCAGGGCGGCGGCGATGAGCAGCCGGTGGGCCTGGGACTTGGAGGGAGGCGGGGTGACGCTCCCGCTCAATTTACTTGGGGTGATGGTGATATCCATGAAGCATACCTCCCGGAAAATACGGGTCAGGGGATTTTGTGGAACGAGCCGAGCAGGCGAACCAGCTGTGCCTTGGGCATCTTATAGGGGACGGCGCGCCCGATTTTGTCCAGCAGGATGGCGGTGACGTCCGCCCCCGTCCCCTTCTTGTCCCGGCCCACGGCGGCGGCGTAGGTGGCCGCGTCGCAGGGGATGGACGTGGGCAGGCCAAGGGACGCCAGCGCGTCCTCGATTTTTCCGGGCACGTCCGCCGGGGTGACGCCCAGGGACACCCCCAGCCTGGCGGCGGCGCACATTCCCGCCGCTACCGCCTCGCCGTGGCTCCACTGGGTATAATGCCCCGCCAGCTCGTAGGCGTGGCCCAGGGTGTGGCCGAAGTTCAAAATCATCCGCAGGCCGGTGTCCAGCTCGTCCTCCGTGACTACCTGCCGCTTGATATCACAGCAGGTATACAAAATATGTTCGATGTCCGCCATCAATTCCGGTCTGGAGGGGCGGGCGGTGAGGAACTCAAAGAAGCCGGCGTCCCAGATACAGCCGTACTTGACCACCTCCGCCATCCCCTCCATGAACTGGGGCAGGTTCAGGGTGTTCAGCACGTTCGGGTCCATGAGCACCAGCCTGGGCTGGTAGAATGCGCCAGCCAGATTTTTTCCCGCGTTCAGGTCGATGGCCACCTTGCCTCCCACGGAGGAATCCACCTGGGCCAGCAGGGTGGTGGGGATCTGCACGAAGCCCACCCCCCGCAGGACGGTGGCGGCGGCAAAGCCCGCCAGATCCCCCACCACGCCGCCGCCTAAAGCCACCACGCCGTCGGTGCGGGTGAGTCCGAAGTCCATGAACCCCTCCCAGAGCCGGGAAAGCTGGGCCGCGTTTTTGCTTTTCTCCCCGGCGGGGACAACGAACAGCCGCGCTTCAAATCCGGCGGCGGTCAGGCTGTCCAGCAGGGGCTTGCGGTAAAGAGGCTCCACATTGCTGTCGGTGACCGCCGCCAGCTTGGACGCCTGGGGCAGGACCGCCCGCACCCGCTCCCCCGCCTGGGCCAGCAGGCCCCGCTGGATCAAGATGTCGTACTCCCGGCCCGGCAGGGCCACGGTCAGCGTTTTCATCGCCAATCCCCCTTACAGCGTGTCCACCACCCTGGCCAGGGTGTCCAAAAACGCTTCCTCGCCAAAGGTGTTCATCTTGAAAAGCATGGCCTGACTGCCCCCGGCGGTGATGGCGGTGAGGTGCAGCCGGTCCCCCTCCCCGGCCAGGGTGACGCACATGGCCACCCGGTTGCCGCCCAGGGCGCTGTACCGCTCGTACATCCGCACCGACACCTGGACAGGGCCGATGGAGAAGTCCGAGCGGTCCTCCAATGTGGCGGACATACTCCCGTTCAGCACGGCCTGGTCCAGCCGCCAGAGAACGTTGTCAAAGTTTCCGGTGATGATGCGTTCCAATTTTGCCATGATGCCGCTCCTTTCTCAGCGTCAGACCAGCTTTTTGCCCATCAATCCGATCAGCGGGTCCAGCCTGCCCATGAGGCGCCGGAATTTTTCCGGCGTCAGGGACTGGGCCCCGTCGCACTTGGCGCGGGGCGGATCGTTGTGGACCTCCACCATCAGGCCGTCCGCCCCCACCGCCACCGCCGCCATGGCCAGCGGCTCCACCATCCAGTACATACCCGCCGCGTGGGAGGGGTCCACCACAATGGGCAGATGGCTCATGTTCCGGATGGCCGGGATGGCGGACAGGTCCAGGGTGTTGCGGGTGTAGGTCTCGAAGGTGCGTACGCCCCGCTCGCACAAAATCACGTTTTCATTGCCCGCGGCCATGATGTATTCCGCCGACATGATCCACTCCTCGTAGGTGTTGGCCAGCCCCCGCTTGAGCAGGATGGGCTTGGACAGCCTGCCCACCTCCTTCAGCAGGTCGAAGTTCTGCATATTCCGGGCGCCTACCTGCACCAGATCTACCTTTTCCTCGAACAGCTCGCAGCAGCGCGGCGCCATGATCTCGGACACGATGGGCAGTCCGGTGTCCGCCTTGGCCTCCAGCAGGAGCTCCAGGGCGTCCGCGCCCATCCCCTGGAACGAGTAGGGGGAGGTGCGGGGCTTGAACGCGCCCCCCCGGAGCAGGGCCGCTCCCGCCTCCTTCACGTCCCGGGCCACCCCCACGATCTGTTCCTCGCTCTCCACCGAGCAGGGTCCGGCGATGACAGTGAACCGGTCCCCGCCGCCGATGGGCACGCCGCACACGTCCACCGTGGAGTCCTCCGGGTGGAATTTGCGGTTGGCCTTTTTGTAGGGCTCCTGCACCCGCATGACCCGCTCCACATTGTCGTTCATGGACAGCTTGTCCATGTCGATGTGGGCGGTGTCCCCCACCAGGCCCAGGATGGAGCAGCCCACGCCGCGGGTGTGTCCTACGGTGACGCCGTGGTCCCGTTCCAGCTGGGACACCAGGGTTTGAATTGCCTCCTGGCTTACGCCGGGCTTCATCACAATTACCATAACTCGATCTCTCCTTGATGAAAATAAAAGAAGCCCATAGACCTGTGCGGTCCATGAGCCTCCCGAATCGCTGAATCCAGGCGGGGCCTGCCGCCCCCCGCTCACGCGCCGCGTTTGACCATGCCAAAAGAGCCGAACCCGTTAAATCGAGTCCAGCCGAAGGTAAAGGTGAAGCTGTGGGCGTGGGAGAGAGACATGGGATTTACCTCGCTGCGTTTGGATTTGGAGACATTATATCCTTTAAGGCGGTAAAATGCAAGAGCTTTTTTCCTTGACTTTCTCCGCTCCAGGCGGTTAAATGGAAGATGATGAGAACAGCCCCGGGCCCTGCGGGGGAAAGGAGAGGCTTATGAAGATCCTGATTGTGGAAGATGAAAAGCCGCTGGCGGAGTCGGTGAAGGCGCTGCTGGAGAAGCAGGGCTTTGAGGCGGAGTGCGTCTATGACGGCCTCAGCGGGCTGGAATACGCCCGGTCGGGGGGATACGACCTGCTGATCCTGGATGTGATGCTGCCGGGGCTGGACGGCCGGGCGGTGGCGGAGCGGGTGCGGGCCGGACGGTGCGGCACGCCCATTCTGATGCTGACCGCCCTGTCCGGGGTGGACGACCGGGTGGCGGGGCTGGACGCCGGGGCGGACTACTACCTGGCCAAGCCCTTTGACAGCCGGGAGCTGCTGGCCTGCGTCAACGCCCTGCTCCGCCGCCAGGGGGGACAGGTGGACGAGCTGGCCCTGGGCAATACGGCGCTGGAGCTGGGGTCCTGCACCCTGGTGTGCGGGGAAAAAACCGTCCAGCTGTCCGCCAAGGAGTTCGAGGTCATGCGGTTCCTGCTCAGCGCCAAAAACGGCATTTCCTCCAAGGAGGCCATTTTGGCCAAGGTGTGGGGGCACGATTCCAACGCGGTGGAAAACCATGTGGAGGTGTATGTGGGCTTCCTGCGGAAAAAGCTGGCCAGCATCGGCTCCAACCTGCGCATCGAGGCGGTCCGGCGGCTGGGCTACCGGCTGGAGGCGGAGGAGTGACGCTTCCGGCGGTGGACTTTGCCTGTGAAATCTGCTATACTGTTCATACCGAATCATACACAGAGAATGGAGGGGCCTGCCATGGTATGCAATGTAATCTCTCTGGGGCTGTACGGGGTGACGGGCTATCCCGTCACCGCTGAATGCGCCCTGTCCGGCGGACTGCCCGCCTTTGACGTGGTGGGCCTGCCCGACGCCGCCGTGAAGGAGGCCAGGGAACGGGTGCGCTCCGCCATCAGGTCCAGCGGCTTTGACTTCCCCGTGTCCCGCATCACCATCAACCTGGCCCCCGCCGACCGGCGCAAGGCGGGGACGGTGTACGATCTGCCCATCCTGGTGGGCATACTGGCGGCGGGGGGGCAGCTCCCGCTGAAACAGGAGCGGGACTCCGCCTTTCTGGGGGAGCTGTCCCTGGACGGGCGGCTCCGCCCGGTATCCGGCATCCTGCCCATGGCGCTGGCGGCGGGGCGCGGGGGCATCAAGAGGCTCTTTGTCCCCGCCGACAACGCCCCCGAGGCCACCCTGGCGGACGGCCTGGAGGTGATTCCCGTCCGCACGGTGGAGGAGCTGGCGACGCACCTTACCGGGGAGACGCCCATCTCTCCCGCCCCGGTGTGGCAGGAGGTCCAGGCTCCGGCGCGGGGCCTGGATTTCAGCGACGTCAAGGGCCAGGAGCACACCAAGCGGGCGCTGGAGATCGCCGCCGCCGGGGGGCACCACGTCCTGATGTCAGGCAGCCCCGGCTCGGGCAAGTCCATGATGGCCAAGCGCCTGCCCTCCATCCTCCCCGACCTGACCCGTGCGGAGGCGCTGGCCTGCACGGAAATATACTCCGTGATGGGCCTGACCACCAAGGAGCACCCCATGGTGCGGCGGCGTCCCTTCCGGGCTCCCCACCACACCATTTCCGCCGCGGGGATGACCGGGGGAGGCTCCACCCCCAGGCCGGGGGAGATCTCCCTGGCCCACAACGGCGTGCTGTTTCTGGACGAGCTGCCCGAGTTCCACTCCGACGTGCTGGAGGTGCTCCGACAGCCCCTGGAGGACGGGCAGACCCAGATCTCCCGGGTGTCCGGCTCGGTGACCTACCCCAGCCGGTTCATGCTGGTGTGCGCCATGAACCCGTGCCGGTGCGGCTGGTACGGCCACCCCTCCGGGCGGTGCACCTGCACCGAGCAGTCGGTGCGGCGGTACTTATCCCGTCTGTCCGGACCCATGCTGGACCGCATCGACATCTGCGTGGATGTGCCCGCCCTGGACTACGACGAGCTGTCCGGCGCGTCCGCCCCGGCGGAGACGTCGGAGGCTATCCGGGCGCGGGTGAACGCCGCCCGGGCCGTCCAGACCGCCCGGTACGGGCCGGACGGCCCCGCCTGCAACGCCCAGATGGGCCCGAAGGAGCTGCGGGTGTACTGCAAGCTGGACCAGCCCTGCCAGCAGCTTATCCGGGGCGCTTATGACCGGCTGGGGCTCACCGCCCGGGGGTATGACCGCATCCTGCGGGTGGCCCGGACCATCGCCGATCTGGACGGGGAGGAGGACATCGCCGTGCATCATCTGGCGGAAGCCCTCCAATACCGCCCCCCGGAGCATCTGAGAGCATAATGGGGCCCCCGCAAAGCCGTCCCCCAGGCTTTGTGGGGTGAGGCGCCGCAGCGGAATGAGCAAGCTTTCGCCGCAGGCGGAAGCGAGGGATATGGAGCTTGCGGCGACGAAAACCCGCCCCCGAATATCCGGGGGCGGATTTTTCAGCGGAGCAGCTCCTCAAAGGAGCGCACATACCGGCGGCACACCGCTTTCAGCTCGTCCTGCCGCTGGGCGTAGTAGGCGTCGTACACCCCCACGGTGTCCATCCCGGCCTTCGCGGCGGAGGCGCAGTTGTCCGGGCTGTCGTCAAAGAGGGTGCAGTCCGCCAGCGGCGCGCCCACCAGCTCGCCCAGCCGCACGAAGCACCGGGGGTCCCGCTTTTCCAGGCCGATCTCCTCGGCGTAGGCCACGTGCCGGAACAGTTCAGCCAGCTGGAACCGCTCCAGCGCGATTTGGCACAGGGCGGGGCGGCAGGCGGTGAACAGGGCCATGGGACGGCCTTCGGCCCTGCACTGGCGGAGAAATTCCAGGGCCCCCGGCTTCAGCGGGGCCAGCTCCCGGTAGTGGAGCTCAGCCAGGGAATCCCACTCCGCCATGATCTGCTCCGGCGTGTCGGGCAGATGGAAGTGGTCCCGGGTGAACCGGGCCGCGATGGGGTAGATGGAGCGCTCCACCACCTGGGTGTATTCCGGGGTGACGTCCAGCCCCCGGCGGGCCAGAAATTCCCGGTCCACCTGGCTCCAGAGGCCGTTGGTGTCGGTGATGGTGCCGTCTAAATCGAATATGTACAGGGGGATCACCTCTCTGATTCTGTTCTGTTCAGCATAGCAGAGGCGGGGCCTATCCGCAAGCCCCCGGGCATATTTTCCCCGGAAAGCAATTTTCGAGGCGGCCGATGCAAGGGCGCACAATGTGCTCCCCCACAGGTTTGACACGGCAAAAATTGATTTCCGCCGCAATTTTTTTCCCGCCGCATTGACTTGTCCGTCCCCAGCGGGTAAAATAAAGGGTAATTTTGGCGGAAAGGGGGCGGCGGTATGCGGAGGCTGGCATGGTTTTCGGCAGGCTTCGGAGCCGCCTGCCTGTGGGCCAGCTATCGGGGCATGGGCGCCGTCCCCGTTGGGATCGCCGCGGCGCTTCTGGCGGTTTCGGCGGGCGTTTGGCTGTTTGTCAGGCCGGGAGCGGGGGACGGCCCTTTGCTTCTCCGCCGCCCGGAGAAGCAAAGGGCCCGGTATTCGGCCTATCAGGCCGCACGGCGGTGTCTGGCGCTGGCGTTGGGCGGTGCGCTGGCCTTCGGGTGGGCAGGGGCTTACTTCCAGCTGTTCCGCGCCCCGGCCCAGCGGTTTGTTGGAGACGGGACCGCCCTCTCCGGCTGTGCGGCCTCCTATCCCACGCCCACATCCATCGGCGGATACTCCGTGACCGTCCACCTGGACGGCGGGTTTTTCGCCCCGGATGTGCTGGTGTACGGTCCGGCGGACTGGGCGGAGCTCCAGCCCGGCGACCATATTTCCTGCACCGCCCGGGTGAAGTCCTCCGTCAACGCCTACGGCGATGAGACGGCCTACTACACCGCCAAGGGCGTGTACCTGCTGGCCTACTGCAAGGAAGAGGGCGAAATCACGCCCGCGCAGCGCGTTCCGGCGCGGTACTGGCCCGCCCGGTGTGCCCGTATGCTCCGGGACGGCATCTACGCCGCCTTTGACGGCACAGCCGCGCCCATCGCCGCCGCCGTCACCCTGGGGGACAAGGCCGGGCTGGACGATACGCTGTACTCCGCGTTCAGCCGTGCGGGCCTGATGCACGCGGCGGTGGTGTCCGGCTTCCACATCTCATTTCTGGTGGGGCTGGGGCTGGCGCTGTGCGGGAGGAACCGGAAGGCGGCGCTGGCGATGATCCCGGTGCTGGTGTTTTACGCCCTCATGGCGGGCGGCACGCCGTCGGCCTTCCGTGCGGTGATGATGCAGAGCGCCCTGCTGTTCGCGCCCATCGCCCGGCGGGAGGAGGACGCGCCCTCCGCGTTGGCCGGGGCGCTGCTGGTCCTGCTGGTTCAAAATCCCTTTGCCGCCGCCAGCGTGGGGCTGCAGCTCTCCTTTGCGTCGGTGGCGGGGATATTGCTGGCTTCCTCGCCGCTGTACGATTGGATGTACCGGAAGGTGCTGAAGTCCCGCAAGCCGGGGAAGGACCGGCGGATGGGGCGGGTCCTGTGGAACGGGGCGCGGGCGGCGCTGACCGGCGTGTCGGCCTCGGCGGGGGCCATGCTGTTCACCGTGCCGCTGACGGCGCTGTATTTCGGGCAGATCATGCTGCTCTCGCCCCTGTCCAGCGTGCTGGTGCTGTGGTCGCTGAGCCTGCTGATGGTGTGCGCCCTGGTTTTGGGGACGGCGGCGGTTTTCCTGCCCGCTCCCGCCGCGCTGCTGGGTATGCTGGCGGGGCTTTTGGGGCACTATGCCCGGTGGATGGCGCTGATGCTGGGGAAATTCCCCTTTGCCTCGCTGAGCACGGACAGCCGGTACTGCGTGATCTGGCTTGCCGCAGTGTATCTGGCCCTGGCGGCGGCATTTGCCGGGAAGGCCCGGCCGAAACGGCCCCTTGTTTCCGTCTGCGGGCTGGCGGTTCTGCTGTGCGCCGCCATCGGGCTGGGCAGGCTGGAGACGGACCGGGCGGATCTGACCGTCACCGCGCTGGACGTGGGACAGGGCTCGTCCACGGCGCTGATCTCCGGCGGACAGGCGGTGCTGGTGGACTGCGGCGGAAGCGGCTCCCGGAGCGCCGGGGACATTGCCGCCGACTACTTTGCCGCCCAGGGCCGCGTCCAGCTGGACCTGCTGGCGCTCACCCACTTTGACAGCGACCACATCAACGGGGTGGAGCAGCTTTTTTACCGTATGAAGGTGTCCCGGCTGGCCATTCCGGCCAACGACACCGACCCGGAGGCTGCCGCGGGGCTGATGGAGCTGGCCCGGGCGGAGGGCGCGGAGCTGATTTTGGTGGACGAGACAGAATATCTGCCGCTGGGCAAGGGGACGCTGACCCTGTTTCCGCCCATGGGCGGCGGCACGTCCAACGAGGCGGGGCAGTTCGCCCTGTATACGGTGGGGGAGTTCGACGTGCTGATTACCGGGGACGCGGACTCCTTTGTGGAGAAAATGCTGGTGAAGTACCGGGATATCCCCGACATTGAAGTGCTGGTCGTGGGCCATCACGGCTCCAAAAATTCCAGCTGCGAGGAATTTCTGCGGGCCACGGCCCCGGAGCTGGCGGTGGTCTCGGCGGGGGCCGACAACTCTTACGGACACCCGGCCCCGGAGGCGCTGGAGCGGCTGGAGGCGTTGGGCTCCCAGGTTCACCGCACTGACGAGGAGGGTTCCGTCACCATATGGGTGCGGGGCGAAAAAATCGGAATATCGTGAGAAATGAGGGAGCGCCATGCCGCCCAAGAAAAAACAAGTGGACAACACCGCCATGCGGGAGCTGAAACAGGCCGTCAAGGAGGGTGCGCCCAAGCGCCTGTACCTGTTTTACGGCGAGGAGGCGTTTTTGCGGGACGACTGTCTGGCCCGTCTGAAAAAAGCGGTCCTGCCCGCCGGGATGGAGGATTTCAACCTCCACGCCGCCCAGGGCAAGGAGTGCTCGGTGGACTGGATCGAGCAGGCGGTGGACTGCCTGCCCATGATGAGTGAGCGCACCCTGGTGGTGGTCACCGACTTCGACCTGTTCAAGCTGGGGGACAGCGCCAAGACCCGGCTGATCGGCATCCTGTCCGGCCTGCCGGATTACTGCTGCCTGGTGTTTGTGTACGATTTGCTGGCCTACAAGGCCCCCGCCAAGGACAAGCTGGCCGCGCTGCTGAAAAAGGAGGGGGCGGTGGTGAACTTCCAGCGGCAGGAGCAGAAGACCCTGGCTGCGTGGATCTGCCGCCAGTTTGAGAAGGCGGGAAAATCGGTGGATTCCTCCGACGCGGAATACCTGATGTTCCTGGTGGGGGATCTGATGCACGACCTGTCCGCCGAGATCGGCAAAATCGCCGCCTACGCCTCCGGCCAGCGGGTGACCCGGGCGGACATGGACGCGGTGGCCATACCCAAGGTGGAGGCCATCGTGTACCAGATGACCGACGCCATGGCCCGGAAGGATTTCGACAAGGCCGCGTCGGTGCTGGCCGACCTGCTCCACAGCCGGGAGGCCCCGGTGATGATTTTGTCGGTGATGGGCAAGTATTTCCGCCAGCTCTACACGGCGCGGCTGTACCTGGACGCCGGGAAAAGCCGGGGGGAGTTTATGGAGCTTTGGGGGATGAAGTCCGGCTACCAGGGGGACAAGCTGATGGACGCGGCCCGACGGTTTTCTCTGCCCTGGTGCCGGTACGCCGTGCGGCGGTGCGCCGAGACGGACATCGTGCTGAAAAGCTCCTACGGCCAGGAGGGCGAGGTGCTCACTGGCCTGCTCATGGAGCTGGCCTCCGGCCGCCGGGTGGCAGTTACTTTTTCTTGAAAGAAAAAGTAACCAAAAAGAACTTTAAGCTCGTTACCAACAGGGATATCATCGGTCTATTTCCGCTCGGCGGCGGAACAGCTCGGTTTTTGGGGGATGGATATGAAGATTCAGGAGGCCATCGTGGTGGAGGGCCGGTATGACAAGGCGGCGCTGGCGGGGGTGGTGGACACCCTGATTCTGGATACCGCCGGGTTCGGCGTGTTCAGGGACGGGGAACGGCTGGCCCTGCTGCGGAAGCTGGCGGCGAAGCGGGGGCTGATCGTGCTCACCGACCCGGACGGGGCGGGGTTTGTCATCCGCAATTATTTGAAGGGGGCCATCCCCAAGGGGCAGGTCAAGCACGCCTATGTCCCGGACGTATACGGCAAGGAGCGGCGCAAACGCGCCCCCGGCAAAGAGGGCAAATTAGGGGTGGAGGGGATGCCCCCGGATGTGCTGAGGGCCGCCCTGCTCAACGCCGGGGCCACGGTGCTGGACGGGGACGCCCCGGCCCGGGAGCAGGGGGATCTGACCCCGGCGGACCTGTTTGCCCTGGGGCTGTCCGGGACGCCGGACGCGGCGGAGCGCAGGGCGGCGCTCCTGCGCAGGCTGGAGCTGCCGGAGCACATGAGCGCCAAGGCCCTGCTGGCGGCGCTGAACGCGCTGTATACGCCGGAGGAACTGGATGCGCTGCTGATGGAATAAAAGCAAGCCAAAACGTATTGTTTTGGCTTGCTTTTTGCTTACTCTAAGTTGTTCAGCCCGTCATACAGCTCGTTGAAGGATTTCTCTTTGGCGCACCGCCCGAAGGACAGCTCCCTGTCCTCCCCGAACTCCAGCAGGAAGCACTTGGCCAGCTCCTCCACCGTGATCTCCAGGCTGGTGAAAAACTGCCGGTAGGCGAAGCTCCGGGCCGGGGCGCCCTCCTCAAAATGGCTGGTGATAAGGGCCTCCGTCACCTGGTCCAGCGGGTACAGCTTTAAGTGCATCAGCTCGTGGACAATGTCCTCCTCCAGATTTTCCTGCCTGGGGTTGGCGGCGTTGAGCATCAAAATGGCCTTACGGTCAGTGCAGTCGATTTTGAAATCGCCGGTTTTGCGCCACTCAGGGTCGTCCACCCACTCCAGCTTCACGTCCCAGCCGGGGGTCAGGCGCAGCTTTTTGCACCAGTAGTCGAAACGCTCCTGGAGCGTATCCCGGTCCATGGCGGCGCTTCCCCCTTCCCGCTCCGTCTCCATGACCTTGTCCACCCGGCGCTGGTGGCGTCCGCCCTCAAATTCGGTGGACAGGAACACGTCCAGAATCCGCTGGGCCAGGTTGCCGCCGATGATTTCCGCCCCCATGGCAAGCACATTGGCGTCGTTATGGCGTCGGGTCATTTCGGCGGACAGGGGGTCGTGGCACAGGGCGCACCGCACCCCCTTAACCTTGTTGGCGGTCATGGACACGCCGATGCCGGTGGTGCACAGCACCACGCCCCTGTCGCATTTGCCGTCCGCCACCAGCTGGGCGGCGGGGCGGGCGAAATCGGGGTAATCGCAGCTGTCCGTGGTATTGGTGCCGCAGTCGGTGACCTGATGGCCCTGCTCCAGCAGGTGGGCCTTGAGCCGTTCCTTCAGCGCGTAGGCCCCGTGGTCGCTGGCGATGGAAATGTTCATCGTGTAAAACCTCCCTGGTTAAAATTTGTGAAGTATGGGCTTGCGCCCCGCGAAGGTGGCCACGCCGTCAAACCCCGCCGCCTGTACCATGTCCAGCGCCTGGGGGATGCCCTTTGCCACGTCCTCGGGCCGGTGGGCGTCAGAGCCCACCGTGACCAGCCTGCCGCCGCACTCCCTGAACCAGCGCAGAAGGGGGGGCCAGGGCGCGATATCCTTCCCCCGGCACACATTGACCTCCATGGCGTGGTCCGTTTTCGCCACCTCGGTGAAGATGGCCCGTACCCGCTCCTCATAGTCCGCCAGGGTGAGGTCAAGGCCGTCCCGGTGGATGTACCGCAGGGGATAGATGATGTGGGCCAGGCTGTCGTAGCAGTCGGGGAGCTTTGCCGCCAGCGTCCAGGTGTGGTCCAGAGTGCTCTCCACGGCCCGGCGGGCCAGCGCCAGGTTGTCGTGGAAATCGGAAAAGTAAAAATCCAGATTGCCCTCCATGCCGATCCAGTTGTGGATGGAACCCAATACAAAGTCCAGCTCGTCCCCGCCCTGGGCCAGGACGGCGCGGGCCTCGTCCGGGTCAGAGACGGCGGAGCCCAGCTCCAGGCCCAGACGCAGGGTGAGCCGGTCCCCCAGCTCCGCCTTGACGGCGCGGAACTGCGCCCTGGCGGCGGGCCAGTCGAAGCCTGTGACGGGTTCCCCCTCCAGGCCCAGCAGGTCGCAGTGGTCGGTAACGCAGAATTCCTGCAGTCCGGCGTCAATAGCGGCCTGCGCGGTATCAAACAGCTCTGCCTTGCTGTCGTGGGAAATTTTAGAGTGGCTGTGAATATCGCAGAGAAACATAAAAAATCACCTGAAAACAAAATAAAAATGGAGGCGCGGAACCGTGGACCCAACCCAATTTCAGTGCCCAAATACGGGCGGCAGCAAAAACAGGGGGACACCAATCCCGACCCAGTGCGCCGGAAAGCAGCCGCCCAGGTCCCGTATAGAGCTCCCCCGTAAACAGGGGGTTCTTAGGGGGAGGCCCGCCTGAGGACGCGCAGCGTCCGTGGGGGCGGGCTTCCCCCTGAGCGTTCTCTTTGGTTACTTTCTCTCACGTGAGAGAAAGTAACCCCCCGGAGGGCTACAGCGGCCAGCTGGGGAACCAGCGCAGGAAGTACGTGGCATACCAGGTGGGAACATACAGCCCGATCAGCTCCGGATAGAAGATGGCGTACAGCCCCGTTACGCACCCGGTGAAGCCGTAGACCGCCAGCTTGTACCCTTTCCGTTTCCGGGCCATCATATCGTCCATCAGATAGGCGATGGCGAAGCACAAGAACAGCACGGTGGGGAAATAGTGGTAGGCGAACAGGATCCGTCCGATGGGCATCCAGGGGATGAACTGGGACAGCAGGGCGATCAGGATGAACAGGCCCTTGCCGCATTTCCGCCGCACGGTCTGAACGGCCACCGCGAAGAAGGCCAGCAGGCCCGTCCAGGACACCAGGGGATTGTTAAAGGAGGCAAACAGGCTTTTCATCCCGGGCACGTCCAGGTCCCGGTAGTACAGGATGGGCCGTCCGTCGAAAATCCATTGGTACCAGTAGGAGGCATAGGGATGGGGGGTGTGGACGCCCTGGTGGTAGGTGAACATAAAGTGCTGGTTTTTCAGCATGATGTCCACCGGGTTGGCGCTGTCGCCGGGGATGGCCTTGAAAAAGCCGTCAATGTGGTCGATGAGGCCGGGGGTCTTGCCCTCCGCCGCCAGGGTTTCGGCGACGCCCTCCATGTACTCGGGCATACGGTCCAGGTGGACAGGAAGCTGGGTAAAGAGCCAGGTCAGGGATTCCTGAGCCATTCCCACAAAGCCGCCGGTGTTGCCCTTGGCGGCGGCGTAGGGGAAATAGGACATGGTGTAAACACAGACGGGAATCAGAACGAAGAATATGACGGAAAGGCCAATGGTGCCCCAGACGTGGATGGTGAAGGAGGGGACGCGGGGAGGCTCCCAGGGGGGCGGGGCCTCCTGGAACATGGCCTCCATCACATCCGCCCGCACCTCCGGCGGCGCGGGCTGTGCGCGGGCCTGGAGCTCCGCCTCCCGCCAGTCCCCGGCCTTGAAGATCATGCCCAGCAGCCACAGCAGCGCCAGCCCCGCCCCGGCGTACACCACCGTCCATTTGGACGCGCAGCCGATCCCCCAGAACAGGCCGCTGAGGAACAGGGGCAGGATGTACCACCGCAGCTTTTTCCCAGCGGGGACGGCCAGCCAGCGGTACATGAAGTAGTACGAAACCAGAATGAAGAACACGCCGTAGGTGTCGATGGTGGCGATGCGGGTCTGGACCAGGTGCATGAAGTCGAAGGTGAACAGGGCCGTGCCGCACAGGGCCACCGGGGTTTTGCCAAACAGGTTTTTCAGGAACACGTAGAGTATGGGCGCCATCAGCACACCAAACAGGGTGCCCATGAACCGCCAGCCAGCGGGGACCATGCCGAATATGGCGATGCCGATGGAGAGGATCAGCTTGCCCAGGGGAGGGTGGGATACCTCGTAGGGATACACGTTGTTCAGGTGCTCCAGCGCCGTGCGGGGGTGGTAGATCTCGTCGAAATAGGACGAGTTCATATAGGTGGCCTTATCGGCCCACAGGCTGTGCTCGTCAAACAGGGCCTGGATGCCCTCGTCCACCTGGTCGGGGACGGACAGGGGCGTCCCACCGTTCCACAGGGCCAGCTCGGACAGCCACAGCCCCTCCTCCCGGGGGGCGCTGGCGGCGGTGAGGCGGAACCGGGAGGCAGTGATGGGCCCTATGGGGTCGCTGTCCAGATTTTCGTTGTCCGTTGTCATCTCCAGGCCGTTCTGGTCCACGTTGGACGTGAGGTCCAGCACGTGCCATTTGAACAGGGAATTATAGGGCTGTTCCGGCCGGATGCTCTGCCATGTCCCATCCTCCGTCTCCCATTCCAGGGTGTAGTACCCGGTGCCCAGGGAAGTATAGAGGGAAACCGTGTCCACCGTCACGGGCTGGTCGTAGGAGAACTCAAAGCTGTCCCCCTGCTGGAACTTCACCCCGCTCTGGGGGACCTGGCGGCTGCCCAGCTGGAAAAAGGCGGTGAGGGCGTATACCGCTGTCAGCGCCAGGATGGGCGCGATATCCCGTTTTTCCATGGGATGGCAGGGCAGGGTGAGGGTCAGGCGGCGGGGTTTGGACGATTCCTCCGCCATGGCAATCCACTCCAGGCTGCGGGGGCGGGGGCGCAGGCAGTACCAGTAATAGCCGAAAAAGGCCCCGCAGACCAGTATGCCCAGGATGGCCAGCAGAAACGCGGGGGACAGGTTGGTGAAAAACCAGGTGACGCCTTTTCGCGCCGCCTCCCAGAGGGAGGGCCGGGGGCTCTCCAGGGGGGCGGCGGAGGCGGTCAAGGCAAGGATAGGTATCATTGTGACCTCCGATGACGCGCGGTGCGCAGATGTTGATGCATTTTCATATCATACTACGATTGGAGCGGAAAAGAAAGCCCTTTTTCACGGACTTGCATGGAAAGGTGCAACAGCGGGCTGTCAGCAATCCCGAAAGCGGTGTGCGAAAATGGGGCGGATTTTTCGCGGGTCGAACCATTCACATTTAATTTACAACTTGGGGATTGACAATTAAAGGGGGTGGTGGTACATTATCTTTAGCACTCCGAAAGGATGAGTGCTAAAACCCGCGGAGGGGAGGCGGTCCATTGGAACTGACCGAGCGCAAGAAGAAAATTTTGCGGGCCGTGGTGGAAAGCTACATTCAGACGGCGGAGCCGGTGGGCTCCAAGGCGCTGGCGGGGCTGGCGGGGCTGAACGTGTCCTCCGCCACCATCCGCAACGAGCTGGCCGACCTGACGGAGCAGGGCTATCTGGAACAGCCCCACACCTCCGCCGGACGGATTCCCTCCCCCAGGGGCTACCGGCTGTATGTCAATGAGCTGATGGAGGAACAGCGGCTGAGCCTGGAGGAGACACGCCAGATCAACGAGGCCCTCCATCTGAAAATGAAGGAGCTGGACAACGTCATCAACCAGGCGGGGCGCATGGTGTCCCAGCTCACCAATTACCCCGCCTTCGCGCTGGCGGAGGGCTCCCGGCGGCTGGCCATCAAGCGGTTCGACCTGATCCTGGTGGACAGCGCGTCCTTTATCGCCGTGGTGATGACGGACAGCAGCGTGGTAAAAAACAAGCTGTTCCGCCTGCCCGCCGATTTGTCCGAGCCCCAGCTCCAGCTTTTGACCACCCTGCTCAACACCGCGTTCGTGGGCAAGACCCTGGATCAGCTCACCCCGGAGCTGATGCGGGTGGCGGAGCACGCGGCGGGGAACTCCTACGGATTGATCTCCCTGGTGGTGTCCTTTGCCATGGAGGTGCTGGACAGCCTGGAAAACAGTCCCGTATACACCGCCGGGGCCAGCCACATCCTGGACCACCCCGAGTACCAGGACCTGGGCAAGGCCCAGAAGCTGATGAGCTATCTGTCGGAGGACCGCTCCCTGGCCCAGGCGCTGGCCCTGCCCGCCCTGGACGGGGACGACACCAGGATTTTGATCGGCCCGGAAAATGTGGCCGACGAGCTGAAGGACACCAGCGTGGTGCTGGCAAGCTATGACATCGGGGACGGCATGAAGGGGGTCATCGGCGTGGTAGGCCCCACCCGGATGGATTACGCAAAGGTCGCCGCCAAGCTGTCCTATGTGGCGGACGGCCTGTCCAAGCTGTTCGGGCAGCCGGAGCTGCCCCCCGGTACGCCGGAAAAGGAGGAATAAACGCCCATGGCTAAGAACAAGAAAAAAGAAAACCCCGTCCCGGAGGACGTGCAGGAGGAAGCCGCCGAGACCCCTGAGCAGATGGCCTCGGAAGCGGCGCAGACCGCTGAGGCCGCTGAGGCCCCGGAGGCGGCGGAAAAGCCCCAGGAGGACCAGGGCCAGCTGCTGGCGGAGGCGGCGGACAAATACCTGCGCCTGGCGGCGGAGTACGACAACTACCGCAAGCGCACCGCAAAGGAGAAGGACAGCGCCTGGATCGAGGCCAAGGCCCAGACCGTGGCGGCGTTCCTCCCGGTGTACGACAACCTGGAGCGGGCGCTGAAGCAGGACACCGCAGACGAGGCGTACAAGAAGGGCGTGGAGATGACCATGAAGGGCCTCCAGGACGCCCTCGCCGCCCTGGGGGTGGAGATGATCCCCGCCCTGGGGGAGGTCTTCGACCCCAACCGGCACAACGCCGTCATGCACGTGGACGACCCGGAGGCCGGGGAGAGCACCGTCGTGGAGGTCTTCCAGCAGGGCTTTATCTGCGGAGAGAAGGTCATCCGGTTCGCCATGGTCAAGGTGGCGAATTGAACCGCCTGTCCGCCGGGGGCGGCATCCCCCGCGAATCGCGTTTTCCAATTTCACATTGTTAAAATACACTTTCATATAACAGGAGGAAATCATCATGAGCAAGATTATCGGCATCGATCTGGGTACGACAAACAGCTGTGTATCCGTGATGGAGGGCGGCGAGGCCGTCGTCATCCCCAACGCCGAGGGCAACCGCACCACCCCGTCCGTCGTCGCTTTCTCCAAGGACGGCGAGCGCATGGTGGGCCAGGTGGCAAAGCGCCAGGCCATCACCAACCCCGACCGCACCATCGCTTCCATCAAGCGTGAGATGGGCTCCGACCACCGGGTGCCCATTGACGGCAAAAACTACACCCCCCAGGAGATCAGCGCCATGATCCTCCAGAAGCTGAAGGCGGACGCCGAGAGCTACCTGGGCCAGACCGTCACCGAGGCGGTGATCACCGTCCCCGCTTACTTCACCGACGCCCAGCGCCAGGCCACCAAGGACGCGGGCAGGATCGCCGGTTTGGACGTGAAGCGCATCATCAACGAGCCCACCGCCGCCGCCCTGTCCTACGGCGTGGACAAGGAATCCGACCAGAAGGTCATGGTGTACGACCTGGGCGGCGGCACCTTCGACGTGTCCGTGCTGGAGGTTGGCGACGGCGTGATCGAGGTGCTGGCCACCGCCGGCAACAACCGCCTGGGCGGCGATGACTTCGACAAGTGCGTCATGGACTGGATGGCCGCTGAGTTCAAAAAGGCGGAGGGCATCGACCTCACCGGGGACAAGGTGGCCATGCAGCGGCTGAAGGAGGCCGCTGAGAAGGCCAAGATCGAGCTGTCCGGCGTCACCTCCACCTCCATCAACCTGCCCTATATCACCGCCGACGCCTCCGGCCCCAAGCATTTGGACCTGACCCTGAGCCGGGCCAAGTTCGACCAGCTCACCAACCATCTGGTGGAGGCCACCGCCGGCCCCGTGCGCCAGGCCATGAGCGACGCGGGCCTGTCCGGCAGCGACATCCAGAAGGTGCTCATGGTGGGCGGCTCCAGCCGGATCCCCGCCGTGCAGGACATGGTCAAGCGGCTCACCGGGAAAGAGGGCTTCAAGGGCATCAACCCCGACGAGTGCGTGGCCATGGGCGCGGCCCTCCAGGGCGGCGTGTTCACCGGCGACACCAAGGGCCTGCTGCTGCTGGACGTCACCCCCCTGTCCCTGGGCATCGAGACCCAGGGCGGCGTAATGACCCGGCTCATCGACCGCAACACCACCATCCCCGCCAAGAAGTCCCAGACCTTTACCACCGCCGCCGACAACCAGACCTCCGTGGAGGTCCACGTCCTCCAGGGCGAGCGGGAGATGGCCCAGTACAACAAGACCCTGGGCAAGTTCCACCTGGACGGCATCGCCCCCGCCCGCCGGGGCGTGCCCCAGATCGAGGTGACCTTCGACATCGACGCCAACGGCATCGTCAACGTGTCCGCCAAGGACCTGGGCACCGGGGTGGAACAGCACATCACCATCACATCTTCCACCAATATGTCCAAGGAGGACGTGGACAAAGCCGTCCGGGACGCGGAGCAGTTCGCCGCCGAGGACGCCAAGCGCAAGGAGGAAGTGGACACCCGCAACGAGGCGGACCAGATGGTGTACCAGACCGAGAAGATTTTGGACGAGATGGGCGGCAAGCTGGACGGCGGCGACAAGAGCGCCATCGACAGCGCCCTGAACCGGGTGAAGGACGCCCTGAAGGGGACCGACACCCGGGCCATCAAGAACGCCACCGAGGAGCTGAAAAAGGCCTTCTACGCCGCCAGCGAGAAGCTGTACGGGCAGGCGGGCCAGGCCGGCCCCGGCCCCGACATGGGCGGCGCGGGCTTCGGCGGCGGCGCGGCCCAGGGCGGCGCGGACGACGTGGTGGACGCTGACTTTGAAGTGATGGACGATGATAATAAGTAAGCGGCTGACCGTTCAAAGGGACAGCGGGGCGCAATGCCCCGCCGTTTCCCGCGTAAAGAGGTGATCCAGTTTGGCAGATCAAAAACGAGATTATTATGAAGTGTTAGGGGTGGCCAAAACCGCTTCCGAGGACGAGCTGAAAAAAGCCTACCGGAAGCTGGCCAAGCAGTACCACCCGGACATGAACCCCGGCAACGCCGAGGCGGAGGCAAAGTTCAAGGAGATCAACGAGGCCTACGAGGTGCTGTCCGACAAGGACAAGCGGGCCAAGTACGACCAGTTCGGCCACGCGGGGGTGGACCCCAATTTCGGCGGCGGCGGCTTCGGCGGCTTCGATATGGGGGACATCGACCTGGGGGACATTTTCGGCTCCTTCTTCGGCGGCGGCTTCGGGGGCTTCGGCGGACAGCGCCGGGCCGACCCCAACGCCCCCCAGCGGGGCTCCTCCCTCCGGGCCAGCATCACCATCTCTTTCGCCGAGGCCATGACCGGGTGCGAAAAGGAGCTGTCCCTCACCCGCACCGAGAGCTGTGACACCTGCCGGGGCACCGGCTGCGCCCCCGGCACCACCGCCGAAGTGTGCTCCGAGTGCCGGGGCACCGGCCAGGTGCGCATACAGCGGGGGGGCGGCGGCTTCGCGTTCAGCTCCTCCGCGCCCTGCTCCAGGTGCCGGGGCAGCGGCAAGATCATCCACCAGCCCTGTACCGACTGCCGGGGGGCGGGGCAGATCCGCCGCCAGCGGAAGATCAAGGTGCGGGTGCCCGCGGGCATCGACCACGGGCAGACCATCTCCATGCGGGGCCAGGGCAACGGCGGCCTGAACGGCGGCCCTGCCGGGGACCTGCTGGTGGTGGTGGCGGTCACCGCCGACCCCAGGTTCGAGCGGGATGGGAACGATCTGTATTCCCAGCGGCAGGTGAGCTTTACACAGGCGGCTCTGGGCGGGTCGCTGGAGATCGAGACCATCGACGGCAAGGTGAAGTACGATCTGCCCGCCGGGACGCAGCCCGGATTCACCTTCCGCCTGCGGGGGAAGGGCGCGCCCAGCGTCAGCGGCCGGGGCCGGGGCGACCAGTACGTCACCGTCCAGATCCAGGTGCCCACAAATCTGACGGGACAGCAGAAGGACGCCCTGCTGGCCTACGCCGAGGCCATGGGGGAGGGGAATCCCGCCCCTACGCCGGTGAAGGACTTCTTCAAAAAGAAGAAAAAGGACAAATAAAAAAGAGGGCGGAAGCGGCTGGCTTCCGTCCTCTTTGTCTATTTCCTCGGCTCGTCCAGCGCCCAGGGCAGGGTGAAATAGAAATAAAATCCTACATCAAAATGAGGCTCCGGAAAGTCGGGCGCACCGTAGGGATAGGGCTCGTGGTGGCACCAAGCATTGCCTCCCTCCCAAGGGACGGAGCTGGTTTCATCCCCGGCGAGTATGTTCCCCGCGACGCGATAGCTGAACTCGTAGAGATACCCGGCCTTAGAGTTGTACATCATACACACATAGGTGGCCTTCGCGGGCGGGATGCCCAGCTTGTCCAGAAGCTCCAGCACCGGGGCGGGCAGGGCCCTGGCATGGGCCAGCTTCAAAAAGTTCCGGCAGTCGCCGCAGTCACAGCCCCACTCGTCCGCCTGGGTGTACCAGGCCCGGGTGGCCGCTTCGTCTATCTCAACCCGGAAGCCGAAAAAGTCATATTTGGTCATGGCGGGTCCGCTCCTTTCTCAAAAAAGGGGCCGCGCTCAGCAGTCCACGGTGATGTTGTCCGTTCCGTGGGCCTCAAACTCGTCGATATAGGCGTCGATGCGCTGGGTCAGCTCGTCGTAGTTGGTCTCGTCGATGGGTACGTCGTCCATGTCCCGGCGGGCCAGGTCCTCCGCCAGGATCTCAAAGAACACGTTGTTCTCATACTCCATGATGGCCTCGTGGATGCCGCCCTCGGCAAAGGCCCGGGAGGGGATCACTTCCCCCTGATAGGTCTCCGCCAGGGTGGGCATACCCTCCCGGGCGGCCCGGGCGAACAGCAGGCTTTCCACCTCGTCGTAGTCCTTGAAACGGTCCTCGCCCCGGGTGGAGTTGAGAATCCAGTTCCCGATGTATACCAGATCAAGCAGCCGGCGCAGCTGCTTGCGAGTCAGCTCCAATTCCATTCATCAGCCCTCCTTCGGCTAATCGGTTGCTTGGGCGCGGAGCGCCTTTTCGTCCCCTCTATTTTATACATCCTCCCCCCCATTTGTCAATGGGCATAGTTGGGATGCCTCTCCCAGAACGGGTTTTCCCGCCCTTCGGGCGGAAAAAAGACCGAAATGGGAATGGGCATACTCGGGGCATGGCCCGCATATATTGAACAAGCCTGACACGAGACAACGGAGTGTGATACCAATGGATGAATTCAGAGGGGAAAACAAAATCGTGCTGCGGGGGCAGCTGGCAGGACAGCCCGCCCTCTCCCACAAAAACCACGGGGTGGATTATTACGTCGTCCCGCTGCGGGTGCCCCGGCTGTCCGGGGTGGACGACGTGGTAAACCTGCTCACCAGCAGCCCCGACCCGGACCTGTGGACCCAGGGACAGTGGGTGGATGTGGAGGGGGAGGTGCGCTCCTACAACAACCGCTCGGGCGCCGGCAGCAAGCTGGTGATCACCGTGCTGGTGCGCTCCGCCCGGCCCGGGGAGGCGGAGGAGGGGGAAAACCGCCTGCTGCTGGCCGGTGCGCTGTGCCGCAAGCCGGCGGTCCGGCGCACCCCTTTGGGCAGGGAGATCTGCGACCTGCTGCTGGCGGTGAACCGTCCCTACGGGCGGGCGGATTACTTACCCTGTATCGCGTGGGGATCCCTGGCCGCGCACTGCGGCGGGCTGGACGTGGGGGATAAGCTGCGCCTGGAGGGGCGCCTGCAGAGCCGCCAGTACCACAAGCTCATCGACGGCGAGCAGGTGGAGCGGACGGCCTTTGAGATCTCGGTGATGAATCTGCTTGACAGCGCGGAGCAGGCGTCTGCGAGGGAGCCTGGAGCGGAGTGAGGCCGAGCGCAGGGGCGCTGTGCGCCCCGGAGACCAGGCCGAATCGGAGTGAAAGCGACCGAGCGGTCAGACGTCTGCGCAGCGTGAGTAGGATAGCGCGGAGCCTTAATCCCCGTAAACCTCCGGACAAATCTCCCGGATCTTCGCCCGGATGGAGCGCAGGTCGGCAAAGGTGTCCGGCTTCTTGGTGGGGTCCCGGAGCAGGGCGGCGGGGTGGTAGATGGCGGTGTAGAACACGCCGTCCTTTTCCACCCACTGGCCGTGTTCCCTGGTGATGCGGTACTTGGGGTCGATGAGCCGCATGGCGGCAATCCGGCCCAGGCACACGATGATCCTGGGCCGGAGCAGCTCCAGCTGCTCCCACAGGTAGCCGATGCAGGCGTCCTGCTCGGTGTTCAGCGGGTCGCGGTTTTTGGGCGGGCGGCACTTGACGATGTTGGTGATGTAGAAGTTTTTCTCCCGGCTCAGGTCCACCAGGGACAGCATTTCGTCCAGGAGCTGTCCGCCCCGGCCCACGAAGGGCTCGCCCTGGAGGTCCTCGTTTTCACCGGGGCCCTCCCCGATGAACAGGATCTTGGCGTCCCGGGGGCCTTTGCCGAATACCACGTTGGTGCGGGTGTCCGCCAGGGCGCATTTCTGGCAGGAGAGACAGCGGCGCTCTAATTCTTCCCAGTTTGTCATGGGTGCATTCCTCCATAATTTGATGCTTTGGAAATTATACCACAAAGCCTCCGGGGTTTCTACGGTAAGTTTGGGACATGGAAATGAATTTTTGCCGCTTCAACCCTGCCAGGGGCGCGCAATGCGCGGCCCCGCGCCGGCCTTTCCCCGGGAATTGGGTTCACTGTGGAAAAATTGTTGTTGACAACCCGGGAAAAAGGGTGTAAAATCCCTGTAACAAGTGAAAGCGATAAAGGCATCGACGAAGACCGCCCCTCACGGCGTCCGACAGAGAACGCGGGCCACCGACTGAAAGCCCGCCCCGGAAAGACGAGATGGCGCAACGCTTCCGAGCCGATGGTTCGAACCTCCAAGGAAGGGGGCGTAGGGCCGTCCGTCCTCCCCACGTTACCGGGGCTCGAAAGAGGCTCCTTGCTGGAGGGGCAACGCGGGTGGTACCGCGGAATTTATGTTGATTCCGTCCCGGACTGTATATTTGTACAGTCCGGGATTTTTTGTTTCCACTTGGCAAAATCACATGGAAAGGCGTGAAATGTTATGAAGTTCGTCACCGGAACAGGCAGAAAACTGACCACTTATCAAGAGATCGCGGGGGGCGGGCGGAATAACGCCGCCGCCGTCCACGGCGCGGTCCACCTGCTGCGGGATATGGGCGGGCTGGCCTTCTTTACGCTGCGCATGGCCCGGGGCGCGGTTCAGTGCGTGTGCGCCCCGGACGTCCTGCCGGAGGGGCTTTGCGAGGAGTGCTGTGTGGAGCTGTCCGGAACGGTGCGGGAGGAGCCCCGGGCGCCCGGCGGGGTTGAGATCGCGGTGGAATCCATTACGGTGCTGTCCCGGCCTGCCGCGCCCATGCCGGTGTCCCTGGGCAGGGGGCCGCTGAGGCTGAACCTGGATACGGAGCTGGCCCTGCGGCCCGTTGTTCTGCGGCGCTTAAAGGAGCGGGCGGTGTTCAAGGTGCAGGAGGGTCTGGTGCGCTCGTTCCGGGACTACCTCACCGGGGAGGGCTTTACCGAGGTGCATACCCCGAAAATCGTCCGCGCCGGGGCGGAGGGCGGCTCCAACATTTTCAAGCTGGATTACTTCGGCAAAAAGGCGTATCTGGCCCAGTCGCCCCAGTTTTACAAGCAGACCATGGTGGGGGTGTTCGAGCGGGTGTTTGAGGTTGGCCCTGTGTTCCGGGCGGAGAAGCACGCCACCCCCCGGCACCTGAACGAGTACACCGGGCTGGACTTCGAGATGGGGTATATTGACTCCTTTTACGACGTGATTGAGATGGAGGCGGGGTATCTGCGCCATGCCATGAAGCTGCTGGCGGACGAGTACGCCGGGGAGCTGGAATTGCTTGGGGCGGAGCTTCCGGCGGCGGACAGGATTCCCTGCCTGCGGTTTGACGACGCCAAGCGGCTGGCGGCGGAGAAATACGGGTACAAAATCCGCGACCCTTATGATCTGGAGCCGGAGGAGGAAATCCGCATCGGGCAGTATGCCAAGGAAGAACTGGGCAGCGATTTCCTGTTCGTTACCCACTATCCCTCCAAAAAGCGGCCCTTTTACGCCATGGACGACCCGGACGGCCCGAAATACACCCTGTCCTTCGACCTGCTGTTCCGGGGGATGGAGGTGACCACCGGGGGCCAGCGGGTGCATGATTATGCCGCCCAGGTGGCGAAAATGGAGGACCGGGGCATGGACCCGGCGGAGTTTGAGAGCTATCTGATGATCCACAGGCACGGGATGCCGCCCCACGGCGGGCTGGGCATTGGCCTGGAGCGTTTGACCATGAAGCTGTGCGGGCTGGACAACGTGCGGTATGCCAGCCTGTTCCCGAGAGACAGAAGCCGTCTTGAACCATAGGAAGGAGAAATTGAAATGAAGATCACCACAGAGTTAGTGGACTATATTTCCGAGCTGTCCCGTTTGGAGCTGGAGGCCGAAGAAAAGCGGGACATGACCGCCGGGCTGGAGCGGATCGTGGCCTATATGGATGTGCTGAACCGGCTGGACACCACCGGCGTGGAGCCAATGAGCCATGTGTTCCCGGTGAAGAACGTGTTTCGGGAGGACGGGGTGGAGCCGTCCCAAAGCCGGGACGAACTGCTGGCGGGCTCGCCCGCGCCGGACAAAGAGGCGTTTTTGGTGCCCAAGGCTGTGGAGTGAGGAGGGTGCGGCATGGAATTGACAAGATTGACCGCCCTGGAGCTGGGCGCGGCCATCAAAAGGGGCGGGGTGTCCGTCCGGGAGGCCGTCCAGGCGGCGCTGGACGCGGCGGCGCGGGACAAAGAGCTGAACGCGTTTATCACTGTCACCGGGGAACGGGCGCTGGAACGGGCGGAGGCATTACAGGCCGGGGTGAAGGACGCCAAAAGCCCCCTGTACGGCGTGCCCATGGCCATCAAGGACAATATCTGCACCAAAGGGGTGAAAACCTCCTGCGCCTCCAAAATTCTGGGGGAGTTCGCGCCCCCCTATGACGCCGCCGTGGTGGAACGGCTGGCGGACGCCGGGGCGGTGTCCCTGGGCAAGCTGAACATGGACGAGTTCGCCATGGGCTCCACGTCGGAAACGTCCTTTTACGGCCCGGTGAAAAACCCCTGGGACCTGGAGCGGGCCCCGGGCGGCTCCTCCGGCGGCGCGGCGGCGGCGGTGGCGGCGGGCATGGGCTGGTACGCCGTCGGCTCGGACACCGGCGGCTCCATCCGCCAGCCCGCGTCCTGCTGCGGCGTGACGGGCATGAAGCCCACCTACGGCACCGTGTCCCGGTACGGGCTGATCGCCTATGCCTCGTCCCTGGACCAGATAGGGCCGCTGTGTAAGGACGCGGCGGACTGCGCCGCAATTTTGGATGTGCTCCAGGGGAAGGACGCCAAAGACGGCACCAGCCTGGACGGGCGGTACGGCCATCTGCTGGACGGCCTCACCGGGGACGTGAAGGGGCTGAAAATCGGCCTGCCCGCGGACTGCTTCGGGGACGGGCTGGACGGGGACGTGAGAGCGTCGGTGCTGGCGGCGGCGGAGGTGCTGAAGGGCCGGGGGGCGGAGGTGGTGGAGCTGCCCTTCCCGGTGATGGAGTACGTGGTGCCCGCCTACTATATCATTGCCGCCGCTGAGGCGTCCTCCAACCTGTCCCGGTTCGACGGGGTGAAGTACGGCTGGCGGGCGGAGGAATATGAGGGGCTGGCGGATCTGTACCGCAGGACCCGCACCCAGGGCTTTGGCTCCGAGGTGAAGCGGCGGATTTTGCTGGGGACCTTCGTGCTGTCCTCCGGGTACTATGACGCCTACTATAAAAAGGCGCTGCAGGTGAAGGCCGTCATCACGGATGCCTTTGACAGGGCCTTTGAGCGGTGCGACCTGCTCCTCACACCCGTGGCCCCGTCCACCGCGCCCAAACTGGGGGAGAGCCTCAGCGACCCGCTGCAAATGTATTTGAGCGACGTATACACCGTGTCCGTGAACCTGGCGGGCCTGCCGGGGCTGTCCATGCCCTGCGGGTTTGACGGGAAGGGCCTGCCCATCGGGGCCCAGCTCATCGGGCCGCACTTCGGCGAGGGCGTGCTTTTGAACGCCGCCCACGCCTTCCAGCAGGACACGGACTATCATAAGCGCACCCCGGAAGGAGGCGGACCGGCATGACCTGGGAAACTGTCATCGGCCTGGAGACCCATGTGGAGCTGGCGACAAAAACGAAAATTTTCTGCTCCTGCACCACCGCTTTCGGCGGCGGCCCCAACACCCAATGCTGTCCCGTGTGCACCGGTATGCCGGGGACCCTTCCGGTGCTGAACAAAAAGGTGCTGGAGTCCGCCGTCAAGGCCGGGTTGGCGCTGGGCTGTGAAATTACCCGGTACAGCAAATTCGACCGGAAAAACTATTTCTACCCCGACCTGCCCAAGGCGTACCAGATCTCCCAGCTCTACCTGCCCATCGCAAGGGATGGGGCGGTTACCATCCGCGCCGGGGCCGGGGGCAGGACCATCCGCATCCACGAGCTGCACATGGAGGAGGACGCGGGCAAGCTGGTCCACGACCCCTGGATCGACCAGACCCGGGCGGATTACAACCGGTGCGGCGTGCCGCTGATCGAGATCGTCACCGAGCCGGATTTCCGCACGGCGGATGAGGTCATCGCCTACCTGGAAAAGCTGAAGGAAACCCTGCAGTATCTGGGGGTGTCCGACTGCAAGATGCAGGAGGGGTCCCTCCGGTGCGACGTGAACCTGTCTGTCCGGCCCGCCGGTTCAGACGAGCTGGGCACCCGCACCGAGATGAAGAACCTGAACTCCTTCAAGGCCATCGCCCGTGCCATCGGCTATGAGGCCAGGCGGCAGATCGAGCTGATTGAGGAAGGGAAGCGGGTGGTGCAGGAGACCCGCCGCTGGGACGAGAACAAGGACGCCTCCTACGCCATGCGCTCCAAGGAGAATGCCCAGGATTACCGGTACTTCCCCGAGCCGGACCTGCCGCCCATTGAGTTGTCACAGGCGTATTTGGACGGCCTGCGGGCGGGCCAGCCCGAGCTGGCGGAGGCCAAGCGGGCGCGGTATCAGGCGGACTACGGCCTGCCCGCCTATGACTGTGAGATGATCACGTCGGACAAGGCGCTGGCGGCGTTTTTCGAGGCGCTGGTGGAGCTGGGCGCACCGCCCAAGCAGGGGGCCAACTGGATCATGGGCGAGGTGCTGGGGGCGCTGTCCCTCCGGGGCATGGAGCCCAAGGATATGAAGCTGACGCCGCCCACCCTGGCCCGGCTGATTGCCCTGGTGGGGGAGGGCAGGCTCAACCGCAATACCGCCGTCAAGGTGTTCGAGGCGGTTTTCGACGCTGACGGCGATGTGGACGCCTACGTGAAGGAGCACGGCCTGGAGCAGGTGAACGACGACGGCCTGGTGCGGAAGGTGTGCGCCAGGGTGCTGGACGCCAATCCCCAGCCGGTGGCGGACTGCCGGGGCGGCAAGGAGAAGGCTTTCGGCTTCCTGGTAGGGCAGGTCATGCGGGAGCTGAAGGGAAAGGCCAACCCGCAGACGGTGAATGCCGTATTGAAGGAGCTTTTGCAATGAAAACAGGCCCCGGATTTCTTCGGGAATCCGGGGCCTGCTGCAGTTAATGAGGATGTTTGCGCCGCAGGATGTCCCACAGAATGAGGGCGGCACAGCCCAGCGCCAGGAGGGCCAAGATCAGAATAGCGCAGCTGCGGAAAAATTCCTGGGGCAGGATGTTGATGATCTGGTCCACCCGTGGGTCGAACAGCCAGTTGTCCTTGCCGGGGAAGAACAGGGCGTGGAACACCACAAAGGCCCGGTCGAAATCCAGCGCCGCCAGCCCTCCCACGAGGAGGAACGCGCCGCCCAGCCCCGCTCCCGCCCAGAAGGCCGGCCCCCGGCCCAAGGGCCTTGCCGGGGCGCGTCCGCTGCGCCGGGCGTACAGAAGGACTGCCGCCAGCAGGACCAGAGACGCCCCCAGCGCCCGCAGGTCCAGCAGAAACAGCACCCGCACGTCGGTGAAATGGGCCTTGCCGCTCTCCGACCATTTGAGTACGCCGGTGGAAAATTCCTCCGCCCCCAGGCAGTAGTCCAGCATCTCGTTGAACGCGGTTTTGATTTCGTCCTCCGTCAGGCCGGTGCGCTCCTCCAGCTTCAGCGGGCCGATGTGGGCGTAGTAGAAAGGGCGGCACAGGATGGGGACGGCCACGGCGGCGGTGAGCAGGGTGAGGGCGGCGCACAGAGCCAGCAGGGCGCACAGAAGCTTACTGGTTTTCATAGGGGGCCTCCTTTGACCATAGGGCGGACAGGGCGATGAGCACTTGGGAGGGGAGGTAGAAGAACCACATCCCCACAGACACGGCGGAATACAGCGGAGAGGCGGCGGGCAGGGCGTTGAACAGCCCCACGCACAAGTCGCACCCCACGAACAGGGTGAGGCCCGCCGCGAAGATCCGATGGGGCAGACCCTTCCCCGTCCAGGCCAGGATGGTGTTGGACAGAAGCTGGGAGAAATACAGCCCCGCCAGCAAATTCACCGGGGAGGCCATATGCAGGGCGTACAGCCCCAGCCCCGCCGCCAAGGCCAGCCCCGCCCGGAGGGGATAGGCGGCCCCCGCCCCCATCCGCCGCAGGCGGATATAGTAGACGGCCTGCACGCATAAAAACAGGGCGATGCCCACAGCGTAGTGGTCGTTGCGCACCAGCAGGAACCAGTCCGCCCCGGCGGTGAGGGCCAGGGCGAGGGGGACCAGCCCATCCCCCCTCCATTTAAGGCAGGACAGCAGGGCGAACCCCAGGCACAGCAGGATTCCGGCGTACTTGACGGGGACGGTCTGATTCCGCAGGGCGGTGAGATCCATGGACAGGAACAGGGCGTACAGGATGCCCTCCGCAAGGAGGAAGGCGGCGGTTCCTCTCTTTCTCGCCAAGACAGCGCCCCCCTTTCCGGTGTTTGGGGCAAGTATACCACGTTCCGCCCCAAAAGGGAAGGGGCTTGACGGCGGACGGCGGAGGGGGTATACTATAGCTGCTTTCTTACAGAAAGGGGAATCAGGGGCGGATGTAGCATTTCGATTTGCGTTAAGTTTGTTTGAGCGTGGGAAAACAGGGCGCGCCGCGGGCGGGCTTTGGTTTCTGAACGCAAAAACGGCCCGCAAATCGAACGGACGCGCTTCTGTGACCCTGTGACCGTCCGCCGCGCGGCGGGGCGGCTGTCATGCGCTGCGTTTTTGCGGGCCGGACCCCGGATGGGGTCCGGCCCTTTTTATGCCTGACACATGATGTGAGAAAGGAAATTGCAATGGAACCAAAAAGATCCTCCCAGGGGCTTTGGACCTGGGATTTTACCATTATCACCGTGGGGAGCGTCATCTCCCTGATCGGGGGCGTGCTGTCCAACTTCGGGATGAGCATCATGGTGCTGGACTACACCGGCTCGGTGTTCCTCTACGCCCTGTTCAACGCCTCCTATCAGATCCCCATGCTGGTGTGCCCCGTGCTGGCGGGGCCGTATCTGGACCGGATGAGCCGGAAAAAGGCCATTTACCGGCTGGATTTCCTGTCCGCCGGACTGTTCGCGGGACTGTTCCTGCTGCTGCGGACGGGATGGTTCAGCTACCCGGCCCTGCTGGCCTTCTCCCTGGTCCGGGGGAGCATTGACAGCATCTACCTGGTGGCCTACGACAGCCTGTACCCAAATCTGGTGGAGGAGCACAATTTGTCCAAGGCATACTCCATCTCCGGGATGCTCCAGTCCATCATGATGATGGCCTACCCCCTGGGGGCCATGGCCTACGAGGTGCTGGGCGGGGTGGAGCCGCTGTTCGCCATCAACGCGGTGTGCTTTTTCATTGGGGCCTGCTTTGAGCGGTGCGTCCGCCACCAGGAGACCCACATGGACGCCGCCCCGGCGGCGTACGGCGCGGGAGCGCTGAAACGCTTCGGCCGGGACCTGAAGGATGGGGTGGGCTACATCGCCGGGGAAAAGGGCCTGCTGGCCATCACCCTGTACTTTACGGCGACCTTCTTCTCCGGCAACGGGGCCGGGGGGCTGCATCTGCCCTTCTTCCGCAGCCATGCCGCCCGGTTTGCCGCGTGGCCGGTGGCGGCGGTGACGCTGTACACCATCGTGTCCGCCTTCTCCGAGGCGGGGCGGGTGGCGGGCGGGCTGATCCACTATAAGGTCAAGCTGCCCGCCGGGAAAAAATTTGCTGTGGCCATGACGGTTTACGCGCTGATCAACCTGATCGACGGGGTGGCGCTGTTCCTGCCTATCCCCTTGATGGCGGCGGTCATGTTCCTCTATGGTATGCTGGGGGTGACGTCCTACAACATCCGCATCGCCGCCACCCAGTCCTACCTGCCCGACCAGCGGCGGGCCAGATTCAATGGGGCGTTCCAGATGCTCACCTCCCTGGGGTCGCTGTGCGGCGCCCTGCTGGCGGGCACGCTGGCGGAGGTCCTGCCCGAGCGGGCCGTGGTGGTGCTGTTCAGCCTGGTGGGGCAGGGGGCGGCGTGGCTGATCATGTTCCGGCGGCGGCGGGAGGTGGCGGCCATCTATAACCGGGAGCTGTAATTGCGCCCCGTCCGGTTCCCGTTTTGGACGCAAGCGGAAAAAATACATTCAATTCAGGAATAGGAATAGATTTTCCCTTGCGTTTGAGCAAAACCGTGATATAATGAAGGATACCTGAGCAGGCGCTCCCCCGTTTCCGGCAGGACCAACCTCTGAAAGCGGGGGACGCCGTCTGCCCGCCGCACGGCGGGCGGCGCATGGTGGAGAAACTACAGATTGAGGAGGAAATACTGTGTTTAAGGGCAAATTGCATGGCATCCATGCGCCCCACAGGAAAAACACTGTGGACTGCGCACCGACGCGTATGCCGGTGCCCGCGATGATCACCGTCCCCATGTCCATGAACATCGGCGCGCCGGCCAAGCCGGTGGTGAAGCCGGGCGAAACGGTCAAGGTGGGACAGCTGATCGCCGAGGCGGGAGGCTTCATGTCCGCGCCCATCTACTCCGGCGTGTCCGGCAAGGTGAAGCGTCTGGACGAGATCGTGGGCTCCAACGGGCGGTTCGACACCGTCATCGTCATCGAGAGCGACGGCGAGCAGGCGGTGTGGGAGGGCGTCAAGCCCCCCGTGGTCACCGACAAGGACAGCTTTGTGGAGGCGGTGCGCCAGTGCGGCTGCGTCGGCCTGGGCGGCGCGGGCTTCCCCACGTCCGTCAAGCTGAATGTGGACCCGGACCGCGTCCATGCCATCATCATCAACGGCGCGGAGTGCGAGCCGTACATCACCTCGGATACCCGCACCATGATCGACAGCGCGGACGACGTGATCTACGGGGCCCAGCTGCTCCAGAAGTATTACACCGCCGACCGCATCGTCATCGGCATTGAGGACAACAAGCCCCAGTGCGTGAAGATCATGGAGGAGGCGGGCAAGGGCGTCCCCGGCTTCGAGGTGGCCTCCCTGCCCGCGCTGTACCCCCAGGGCGGCGAGAAAGTGCTCATCTACAACACCACCGGCGAGGTGGTCCCCGAGGGCAAGCTGCCCATCGACGTGGGCGCCATCGTCATCAACTGCACCACTCTGGCTGTCATCGCCAAGTACATCCGCACCGGGATGCCCCTGGTGGAGAAGGTGGTTACCATCGACGGCTCCGCCATCGCCAACCCCCAGAACGTCATCGCCCCGGTGGGCACGCCGATCCAGAATCTGCTGGACTTCGCGGGGCTGAAGTGCGAGCCGAAAAAGGTGCTCTACGGCGGCCCCATGATGGGCATTTCCGTCCCCAGCCTGGAGGCCCCCATCATGAAGAACACCAACGCCATCATCGCCTTTGACGAGAAGGACGCCGAGGATCCCGTGCCCTCCGCCTGCATCCGCTGCGGGCGCTGCGTGGCCCACTGCCCCTTCAACCTGATGCCCGCCGCCATCGAGAGCGCCTATAAGAACAACGAGCCGGAGACCCTCAAGGCGCTGAAGGTGAACATCTGCATGGAGTGCGGCTGCTGTTCCTTCAGCTGTCCCGCCCGCCGCCCGCTGGTGCAGGTGAACAAGCTGGCCAAGGCCATGCTGAACAAATACAACGCCGAACAGAAGGCCGCCGCCGAGAAGAAAGCGGCCAAGGCGAAAGAAAAGGAGGCGGTCTAAATGAACAAGAACATGGTCGTCTCCGTCAACCCCCACATCTACGCAGCCCAGACCACCCAGACCATCATGCGGGACGTGCTGATTGCCCTGTTCCCCGCCGTGATCGCGTCGGTTGTGTTCTTCGGCGTTAAGGCCCTGCTGGTGGAGGCCGTGTGCGTGGCGGTGGCCGTGCTGTGCGAGTGGGCCTTTGAAAAGATCTGCCGCCGGGACAACACCATCACCGACCTGTCCGCCGCCGTCACCGGCCTGCTGCTGGCGCTGAACCTGCCCCGGGACATCCCCCTCTGGCAGGCCGCGTTCGGCGCGTTCGTGGCCATCGTGGTCATCAAGCAGTTTTTCGGCGGCATCGGCCAGAACTTCGCCAACCCCGCCATCACCGCCCGCGTCATCATGCTGGTGGCGTTCTCCGGCACCATGACCGCCTTTGCCCCCGCCGCGTTCTCCAACGCGCCGGTGGACGCCGTCACCGCCGCCACCCCCCTGGCCCTGCTGGGTTCCGAGGGCGCGGCAGGCGAGCTGCCCACCCTGGCCCAGATGTTCCTGGGCGCCCGGGGCGGCTCCATGGGCGAGACCAGCTGCCTGGCCCTGCTCATCGGCTTTGCCTACCTGCTCTGCCGCAAGGTGATTTCCTGGCACACCCCCGTGGCCTTCATCGGCACCGTGCTGGTGTTCACCGCTCTGCTGCCGGGCCAGCAGCCCCTGTACCAGGTCATGGCGGGCGGCCTGTTCATCGGCGCCATCTTCATGGCCACCGACTACACCACGTCCCCCCCCACCCCCGCCGGCAAGCTGATTTTTGGCGTGGGCTGCGGCCTCATCACCGTGGCCATCCGCGTGTGGGGCAACTATCCCGAGGGCGTATCCTTCTCCATCCTGCTGATGAACATTCTCAACCCGTATATCAGCAGCTGGACGAAAACCAAGCCGTTTGGAGGTGTTGAGGCATGACAAAAGCAAAATCCAATGTAATGACTGATTTCGGGGCCCCAATCATCGTGCTGGTCCTGATCTGCGCGGTGATGAGCGGCCTGCTGGCCTTCACCAACGGCATCACCGCCCCTATCATCGAGGAGGCCGAGCGCAAGGCCAACGAGGAGGCCAGGCTGGAGGTCATGCCCCAGGCCGACAGCTTTGAGCAGGTGGAGATCGCGGGCGTGCCCGACTCCGTCACCGGCGTGTTCAAGGCCGCCAACGGCGCGGGCTATGTGTTCTCCATCACCGCCCAGGGCTACGGCGGCAAGAACACCCTGAAAATGACCGTGGGCATCGATATGGAGGGCAAGATCACCGACACCAAGGTGCTCAGCCACTCCGAGACCGCCGGTCTGGGCTCCAAGATCGAAAGCGACGCCTTCCGGAGCCAGTTCCCCGGCAAGGACGCCAGCCTGGAGGGCGTGGACAACATTTCCGGCGCCACGTTCTCCTCCAACTACTACCGTGCCGCCATCGCCGACGCGTATACCGCCTACGGCATGGTGGCGGGCTGAGGAAGGGAGGCACTCCGATATGAAAAACAATAAGCTGCAGATCCTGACCAACGGCATCATCAAGGAAAACCCCATCCTGGTGCTGATTCTGGGCACCTGCCCCTTCCTGGCGGTTACCACCCAGGCGTTCAACGCCATCGGCATGGGCGCGGCGGTCACTTTCGTCCTGCTGTGCTCCAACGTGATGATCTCCCTGCTGCGCAAGGTCATTTCCGACAAGGTGCGCATACCCTGCTACATCGTGGTCATTGCCTCCTTTGTGACCCTGGTGCAGATGATCGTCAAGGCGTTCCTGCCCGCGCTGGACAAGTCGCTGGGCCTGTTCCTGCCCCTGATCGTGGTGAACTGCATCATCCTGGGCCGGGCGGAGATGTTCGCCAACAAGAACAACCCCTTCGATTCCGCCCTGGACGCCATCGGCATGGGCGTGGGCTACACGCTGGCCATGCTGGCCATGGCCTCCATCCGTGAGATTTTCGGCGCGGGCACCTGGTTCGGAATGCCCGTCCCCGTGCTGGCGGACAACAACATCTCCATTATGACCATGGCCCCCGGCGGCTTTGCCATCTTCGGCATTCTGATCGCCATTATCAACAAGGCCAGCAACGGCAAGGCCATCAAGAGGAAAGACTTCAGCTGTGAGGGATGCCCCAGCGCCGCGGCGTGCAACGGGCAGAACTGCGCTGAAAAGAGGGAGGCTGCCGCGAAATGATTGATTTTAAAGTCCTGCTCTCCATTGTAATGGCCGCGATCCTGGTGAACAACTACGTGCTGAGCCAGTTCCTGGGCATCTGCCCCTTCCTGGGCGTGTCCAAGAAGCTGGACCAGGCCGCGGGCATGAGCGTGGCCGTTATCTTTGTCATGGTGCTGGCCACCGCTGTCACGTTCCCCATCCAGTACTTCGTACTCAACCCCAACGGGCTGGGCTACCTCCAGACCATCGTGTTCATCCTGGTCATCGCCGCCCTGGTGCAGCTGGTGGAGATTGTGCTGAAGAAGTACATCCCCGCCCTCCACGCCTCCCTGGGCGTGTATCTGCCCCTGATCACCACCAACTGCGCGGTGCTGGGCTGCTGCATCAGCAACATCGACAACTACATGGGCGTGGGCGGCTTCGCCGGTTCCTTTGTCCAGGCCCTGTTCAACGCTCTGGGCTCCGGCCTGGGCTTCCTGCTGGCCATGGTGCTGTTCGCCGGCGTGCGCAGCAAGGTGGACAAGTGCAACTGCCCCGAGAGCTTCAAGGGAATGCCCATCACCCTGATCTCCGCGTCCATCGTGTCCGTGTCCTTCATGGGCTTCGCGGGCATCGTGGAAAACCTGCTGGGCGTTTAAGGAGGGGAGCGTAATATGAATCCAATTGTGATTGCTGTGCTGGTGGTGGCTGTGATCGGCCTGCTGTGCGCCGTGATGCTGACCATCGCGTCCAAGTTCATGGCGGTTGAGGTGGACGAGCGCATCCCCCTGGTGCGTGAGTGCCTGCCCGGTGCCAACTGCGGCGCCTGCGGCTTCGCCGGGTGCGACGGCTACGCCGCCGCCCTGGTGGAGGACCCCGACCTGTCCGTGTCCCTGTGCATTCCCGGCGGCGCTTCCGCCTCCGCCAGCATCGGCAAGGTGCTGGGCCGCGAGGCGGGCGACGTGGCCAGGCAGGTGGCCGAGGTGCGCTGTTCCGGCACCTGTGACGCCACCTCTGTGAAAATGGACTACAAGGGCCTGGAGAGCTGCGCCGCCGCCAAGCTGCTGTTCGGCGGCACCGGCAAGTGCGTGTACGGCTGCATCGGCCTGGGCGACTGCGCCCAGGTGTGCCCCGTGTCCGCCATCCACATCAACGGCGGGCTGGCCCGGGTGGACGCCAGCGTGTGCATCGGCTGCGGCCTGTGCGCCAAGACCTGCCCCAACGGCGTCATCGCCATCCGCCCCGCCGACGCCCACATGGTGGTGGACTGCAACAGCCGCCAGAAGGGCGCGGGCACCCGCAAGAGCTGCACTGCGGGCTGTATCGGCTGCCGCCTGTGCGAGAAGAACTGCCACACCGGGGCCATCACCGTCACCGACAACCTGGCGAGCATTGACTACGCCAAGTGCGACGGCTGCGGCAAGTGCATCGAGGTGTGTAAGGCCGGGTGCCTCGTCGCTTTGAACATTACCAAGGCCGAGGTCGTCAACGGCTGACAAATGAAAAAACGCCAACGGGGGAGAGGCCGCTTTGCGGCTCTCCCTTCGTTGCGGTTTTGGAGGAATTTTGTGGAAAGGTTGAAAAGCCATCGGAACGATGTTATACTGATTGCCGTGCTGGCGGTGCTGGGCGGGGCGCTGGCCCTGTTTTTGTGGCTCACCCGGCAGACCGGGGGGATCGTGGCCGTTCAGATGGACGGGGAGATCATCATGGAGCTGCCCCTGGACAAGGACGCCCGGGTGGTGCTGGGGGAAGGGGCGGACACCAACACGCTGGTAATCGAGGGCGGAAAGGCCCGGGTGGTGGAGGCGTCCTGTCCCGACCAGGTGTGTGTGCGGCAGGGAGGCATTCAGTATGAGGGAGAGTCCATCGTCTGCCTGCCCCACAGGCTGATCGTCACCATAGAAGGCGGACAGGGAAACGGTGTGGACGGTGCTGCGGGGTAGGAGGTTTAAGATGAAAGCGTCAAAGGTTGCCCAATACGGTTTGCTGACTGCCCTGGCGCTGGTGCTGTCCTATCTGGAATCCCTGGTGCCGCCGCTGTGGGTGCCGGGGGTGAAGCTGGGCCTGCCCAACCTGGCCGTGGTGTTCGCGCTGTATCGCTTAGGCTTCAAGGACGCGTGTGCCATCTCGCTGGTACGGGTGGTGCTGGTGGCGCTGCTGTTCGGCAACGGGGCGGCGCTGGCCTACAGCATCGCTGGTGCGGCGCTGAGCCTGGCCCTTATGGGCCTGCTGAAGCGGACGGGGAAATTTTCCTCCGTGGGGGTCAGCGTGGCCGGGGGCGTGGCCCACAACGCGGGGCAGATTCTGGTGGCCATGGCCCTGCTGGAGACGTCAAGGCTGGCGTGGTACCTCCCGGTGCTGTGGATTTCCGGAATGATTGCCGGAGTGCTGGTCGGGATCGTGTCCGGAGTGCTGGTGAAGCGGGTGCCGGAGAGAAAATGAGGTGGTTCCCATGAAATTGAAACCGGTTGATCTGTTGACGCTTGTGATTTGGATGATTGCGGTGGCGATTTGGGCGGCGCGGCTGGTCGGTGACGCCGTGTCGGGCAGGACGGGTTCGGCGGGGGTCAATATCACCTTGGCTGTTGTCTGGCTTGCCAGTCTCAGCGGTATGCTTTGTCGGTATTGGAAAAGCCGCAAAGGCAAGAAATAAGGAGGACTTTTTATGAATTTGAACACAACCGGGCTGTTTGACCTGAGCCACACCCTGGCGGGGGAGTACCTGGCCCGCTTTGAATACCCCTGGCAGGCCCTGGACGGCATCAAGGAGCTGATCTTGTCCCTGGGCCCCGCCCTGGGGGAGGAGTATGAGGAGCGCGCCCCCCAGGTGTGGGTGCACCAGACGGCCAAAATCGCCCCCACCGCTTTCCTGGGCGCGCCCTGCATCATCGGGCCGGACACCGAGGTGCGCCACTGCGCCTTCATCCGGGGCTCCGCCCTGGTGGGGGCGAACTGCGTGGTGGGCAACTCCGTGGAGCTGAAAAATGCCATTTTGTTTGACAACGTCCAGACCCCGCATTATAATTACGTTGGCGATTCTATTCTGGGTTACAAGAGCCATATGGGGGCGGGTTCCATCACCTCCAACGTGAAGTCGGACAAAACCCTTGTCAGCGTGAAAAACCAGGGGGAGAAAATTGAGACGGGCCGGAAAAAGTTCGGCGCGATGCTGGGCGATTTTGTGGAGGTGGGCTGCAACAGCGTGCTCAACCCCGGCACCGTCATCGGCCCCCGCAGCAATGTCTATCCCGTGTCCTGCGTCCGGGGGGTGGTCCCGCCGGACAGCATCTATAAAACCGGGGGAGTGATCGTCCCCAAGACGAAGGGAGAATAACCTATGGGAAAATATTTCGGCACCGACGGCTTCCGGGGCAAGGCCAACGTGGAGCTCACCGCCGACCACGCCTATGAGGTGGGGCGGTTCCTGGGCTGGTATTACGGCCGGGAGCACAAGGCCCGCATCGTGGTGGGCAAGGACACCCGGCGCTCCAGCTACGTGCTGGAGTACGCCATCAGCGCGGGCATGGCCGCCTCCGGGGCGGACGTGTACCTGCTCCACGTCACCACTACGCCGTCGGTGTCCTACGTCACCCGGACGGACGGGTTCGACTGCGGCGTGATGATCTCCGCCTCCCACAACCCATACTATGACAACGGCATCAAGCTCCTCAACCGGGAAGGGGAGAAGATGGACGAGTCCACCATCCATCTGGTGGAGGACTACCTGGACGGCAATCTGGAGCTGTACGGACAGCCCATGCCCAAGCTGCCTTTTGCCGCCAATGATGGTGTGGGCAGTATTGTGGACCACGCCGCGGGCCGCAACCGCTACATGGGCTATCTGATCTCGCTGGCGGTGTACTCCTTCCGGGGGAAACGGATCGCCCTGGACTGCGCCAACGGCTCCGCCTGGAGCATCGCCCCCAACGTGTTCCGCTCCCTGGGGGCGGACGTGCACGTTATCAACGACCGCCCGGACGGGCTGAATATCAACGCTGATGCGGGTTCCACCCACATAGACGGGCTGTGCAGATATGTGAAGGAGCACGGGCTGGACGCGGGGTTTGCTTTCGACGGGGACGCCGACCGCTGCCTGGCGGTGGATGAGAACGGCCATGTGGTGGACGGCGACCAGATCATGTATCTGTACGGCCTGTATATGAAAGAGCGGGGCAAGCTGCTGACCAATGCGGTGGTGACCACGGTCATGTCCAACTTCGGGCTGTACAAGGCCTTTGACGCGGCGGGGATTGACTACAAAAAGACCGCCGTGGGGGACAAGTACGTGTACGAGGAGATGGTGCGGGGCGGGCACCGCCTGGGCGGCGAGCAGTCGGGGCACATCATTTTCTCCAAGTACGCCCGGACGGGGGACGGCATCCTGACCTCGCTGAAGATCATGGAGGTCATGATGGCGAAAAAGGAGACGCTGAGCCGTCTGGCCGAGCCGGTGACCATTTATCCCCAGGTGCTCATCAACGTGCGGGTGAAGGACAAGAGGACGGCCCAGGACGACCCCGCCGTCCAGGCGGCGGTGCAGGCCGTGGCGGACGAGCTGGGGGACACGGGCCGCATCCTGGTGCGGGAGTCGGGCACCGAGCCGCTGGTGCGGGTGATGGTGGAGGCCCCGGAGAAGCAGCAGTGCCAAAACCTGGCCCAGAGCGTGGTGGACGTCATTATCGCCCAGGGACATCAAGCGGAATAAAGTAAAAAAGCTCCCCGGAAGGTTGTCCTTCCGGGGAGCTTTTTTAGCGAATTAGAGAGCGGAAGCAGCGCTCAGGCATTGTGGGCCGCAGCAAGCCCCACAGGCGCGCCTTCGGGTCATCGCATGGGGGTGGGGGTGGGGACAACGCCTCCCATGCCTGCGCGGTTCCATATTGAAAGGCAGACCAATTTTCGTTCAGAACGGCGCCGTTTGCCGTGGCGGTGATATAGAGATTTTGGAGCAGGAAGTCAAAACCGTCCCGGTATTCTCTGGGGGACAGGCCGCAGACCTGTTTCAGAAAAGCGGTTTCGGCAGTTGAGCCGTTGTCCAGCAGGGAAAGAATGCGTTCTGCCGGTGGAGTGAGGGGCTTTCGCGGCTTCACCGC
Organism: Oscillospiraceae bacterium; assembly: GCA_910575695.1. Classification (GTDB taxonomy): domain Bacteria; phylum Bacillota; class Clostridia; order Oscillospirales; family Oscillospiraceae; genus Enterenecus. The sequence continues at coordinate 173,679 of CAJTGJ010000002.1, forward strand.
TTTCAGCAGATGGTAGGCTTCGGGGGACAGGTAGGTTGTCCGCTTGCGGAACGCCTTGGAATAGAACAGCTTGTGCTGGTCAATCAGCTCGGTTACATCCTGCCAGGTACAGCCCACGTCTTCTAACGCGGGCAGATCGGGGCTTTGGTTGCACAAAAGGATGCCGTTGGCCTCCAAATAGCTTTGTAAAGGGTTTATGCGCATTTACCGGTCCCACTTCTCGATAAGGGCGAGAATCTGCTTCTCGAACTTGCCCAGATCCTTGTTGGAGCCGCCCTTGTTGTGGGCAATGACGTCCAACAGCTTCTGGCCCACGTCCTCCAGACGCCGGTAGGCCGGGGACAGGGCGGGGACCACCGGCTTGGGCGCCAGCTCCACGCCCGGGGCGATCATGCGGTTGGACAGCAGGTCGTAGACCTCCTCGTAATTAGGCGCGTGGGCGTCAAAGCCCAGCTCCTTCAGAGTCTGGGAGTAGTTCTCCGCCGCCCGGGCCTCGCCGTGGACCACAAACACCTGCTTGGGCCTGGGGGTGAAGGCGCTGATCCACCGTACCAGACCGTCCCGGTCGGCGTGGGAGCTCAGGCCGTGGAAGCGGACGATCCGCGCCCGGACCGCCACCTCCTCTCCGAACAGCCGCACCCGCTGGGCGCCGTCCAGAATCCGGCGGCCCAGACAGCCGTCTGCCTGGTAGCCTACGAACAGAATGGTGCACTCGGGCCTCCACAGGTTGTGCTTCAAATGATGCCGGATGCGGCCCGCGTCGCACATACCGGAGGCGGAAATGATCACTTTGGGGTTGGGGTCGGTGTTCAGGGTGCGGGATTCCTCGCTGCTTTCGGTGATGTTCAGCCCAGGGAAGCGGAACAGCGCCCCGCCCCGGAGGTGCTCGATGGCCTCCTCGTCCAGGTAGCCTGTCAAATCGCCGGAGAAGATTTCCGTGGCCGCTCCCGCCAGGGGGGAGTCCACGTAGACCTGGAAGTCCGGGTCGCAGGTGACCAGCCCCTCCTCCTTGATATGGCGGATGAAGTACAAAAGCTCCTGCGTGCGGCCCACGGCAAAAGAGGGGATCACCAGATTTCCGCCCCGGGACAGGGTTTCCTCAATGACCTGGGCCAGGTCGGCGGAATAATTGGGTTTCTCCTTCACGTTGTGAAGGCGGTCGCCGTAGGTGCTCTCGGTGACCACGTAGTCCGCCTCCCGGATGTACTGGGGCGGGCGGATGATGGGGGTCTTGCGGTTGCCCAGGTCGCCGGAAAAGACGATCTTCCTGGTCTCGCCCTCCTCGGTGAGCCACATCTCCACGCTGGCGGAGCCCAGCAGGTGGCCCGCGTCCACGAAGCGGATGCGGATGCCGTCGGAGATTTCCATTTCCTGCTCGTATTCGCAGGTGACGATGTGCCGCAGGGCCCGCTCCACGTCCACCAGGGTGTACAGCGGCTCCACCGGCTCTTTGCCGGCCCGCTGGCCCTTCTGGTTTTCCCAGGCGGCGTCGCTCTCCTGGATGTGGGCGGAGTCCCGGAGCATGATGTCCAGCAGCTGCGCCGTCAGCCGGGTGCAGTAGATATTGCCCCGGAAGCCCTGCTTCACCAGCAGGGGGATGCGCCCGGAATGGTCGATGTGGGCGTGGGTGACGACCACGTCGTCGATGTAGGACGGGGAGAAATCCAGCTCACGGTTGTCCCGTTCGTCCCGGCCCTGCTGGAGCCCGCAGTCCACCAGGACCTTATGTCCGTTGGTCTCCACGCAGTGGCAGCTGCCTGTGACCGCCTTGGCCGCGCCGAAGAATGTCAGTTTCATCCAAAAAGCACCTCCGAATATCCCTGTTATATTGTATAGTTTCCCTAATTGCATTGTATACCAGGCGGCAGGAAATGTAAAGGTTTTCCCCAAAATTTTTCTCGAGAGAACATCGCCAGGCTGGCAGGGGGAAATTCCGATAAAAAGGAGCAGTACCGTTCAAGGGTACTGCTCCTTCAAGGGGGATGATGAATAATCAGTTCCGGCGTTCGATATCCCGGCTGATAATGCTTCCGGTCTCGGCGCTGATCTCATACTCATATTCCATAGAACCGGCATAAAACTCCACTTTGTACACCTTCCGGCCGTCGTCCCAGTCCAATTTGACCTTGGTGAAGACCGCGCCGCCCGCGCTGACCCCGGCGTCCGCCAGGGCGATCTCCTTGGCCCGGTCGGCGGAGATCGTTCCGGCGCCGGTGGAGCCGCCGGGCGCGGCGGACCCGTTTGTATCCCGCTCCGCGCTGAGGATCTTCCCGGTGATGGCGTCGATCTTATATTCATACTCTGTCGTGCCGCTGTAAAACTCCACCTCGTATACCATCCGTCCGTCGTCCCGATCCAGTTTGGTCTTTGTGAAAACCGCGCTGCCCGCGCTGACCCCGGCGTCCGCCAGGGCGATCTCCTTGGCCCGGTCAGCGGAGATCGTTCCACTGCCGGAGGGGCTGCCGGGCACGATAAAGTCGTCTAACTCCTGGTCCATGCTGAGGATTTTCCCGGTGATGGCGTCGATTTCGTAGTCATACCCCACGGAGCCGCTGTAAAATTCCACGTCGTATTGGTACCGTCCGTCATCCAGCTCCAGCTTTACCTTGAGGAATATGGCGGCCCCTTCTTTCAGTCCGGCGTCCGCCAGGGCGATCTCCTTCGCCCGCTCCGCGCTTATATAGGAGCCGGAGGCCCCGCCTTGGGTGAGCAGACGGTCCTGCGTGGTGAGCTGGACCATTCGATTTGCCGAGTCAAACCGGACGTCCAGGCCCAGCGCCTCGCTGATGGCGCGGACCGGGACATAGGTAGTCCCGCTGTAGAGGAACACCGGAACCTGGCGGCCGGTGACATCCCTTGGGATAAAGACTGCCCCATTGATGGAAAGGCCCACCCCGTCCTCCACGTCGATCGTCCGCCTGGAGGCCGCGAAGGCAGTCGCGCACAGACACATGATCAGCAACAGAGCCGCGAAGCCAGCGCCGAAGCCCTTCCAGAATTCTGCCTTTTTCATGATAATTACTCCTTTCTCGGTTCAAGCTCTTTCGACAGAGCCGTCCGCCATAAAGGCGCGGCAACCACATTATATAAACGGCCTGGAAAAAAGTCAAGCGCGGACCCTGCGCACGCCGCGCGGCGGTTTCCGGGAAAATAAAAAAGGGATCAGAGCATTTCGTGGGGAACGGGCAAATATGTCCTTGTCTTTCCCCCCATGGGTGTGGTATAATTCCGTAAGGTGAATTACTGTACCCTCCGCCGAAGTCCGGAGGGGGCACACTGTAGGATATGTATTTTGGGGGATGCTTGCCTTGGAGAGAATCACAGACAAACAAAAAATCCTCATTGTGGACGATTCTGAGATGAACCGTTCCATTCTGGCGGATATGCTGGGAGACGAGTACGAGATCCTGGAGGCGGAGAATGGCAAAGAGGGCGTGGCCATGCTGCAAAAGTGCTGCGGGGATATCTCGCTGGTGCTGCTGGATATCGTCATGCCCGAGATGGACGGCTTCGGCGTACTCAACGTTATGAATAAAAACCAATGGATCGCGGACGTGCCCGTGATTATGATTTCGGCGGAGAGCGGCTCCTCCCACATTGAGCGGGCCTTTGACCTGGGGGTCACCGATTTCATCAGCCGCCCCTTCGACGCGCTGATCGTCCACCGGCGGGTGGTGAATACCATCCTGCTGTACGCCAAGCAGAAAAAGCTGGTGGCGCTGGTGGCCGACCAGATCTACGAGAAGGAACACAGCAACAGCATGATGATCGACATACTCAGCCACATCGTGGAGTTCCGCAACGGCGAGAGCGGGATGCACGTGCGGCACGTGCATATGCTGACGGAGACTGTGCTGACCACCCTGATGCGGAAAACGGACCGCTACCACCTGACGCCGGCGGATGTCTCGGTGATCAGCACCGCGTCCGCCCTCCATGACATCGGGAAGATCGCCATCCCGGGGGAGATCCTCAACAAGCCCGGGCGGTTCACCGACGAGGAGTTCGCCATCATGAAGACCCACTCCATGGTGGGCGCGGATATGCTGGAGGCCCTGCCCTTCTATCATGACGAGCCGCTGGTGAAGGCGGCCTATCAGATTTGCCGCTGGCACCATGAGCGGTGGGACGGGCGGGGCTACCCCGACGGGCTGAAGGAGGATGAAATCCCCATCGGCGTTCAGGCGGTGGCGCTGGCGGACGTGTACGACGCCCTCACCTCCGAGCGGGTGTATAAGCCGGCCTTTTCCCACGAAAAGGCCATCCAGATGATCCTGAACGGGGAGTGCGGCGCCTTCAACCCCCTGATGATGGAGTGCCTGAGGGACTGCGCGGACGAGATCCTGGAGCAGCTCCAGGGGGACGGCGCCCTCCAGCAGAGCCAGCGGGAGATGCAGAACGTGGCCAGGGAGCTGCACAAGCACGAGGAGCTCACCGCCTCCGAGCGCACCCTGGAGCTGCTGGAGCACGAGCGGATGAAATACAGCTTCTTCGCCTCCCTGACGGAGGACATCCAGTTCGAGTTTACCGTGCATCCGCCCATGGCCACCCTGTCCGCCTGGGGGGCGGAAAAGCTGGGGGTGCCGGAGATTATCATGGACCCCGCCCACAACGAAAAGGCCCTGGAGCTGCTGGGCGAGGACAAGTGGCGGGGGCTGGCCGACGCCCTCCACAGCACTACCCCGGGCCGCCCGATGATCAACTTTGACTGTATGCTCAACTACAGCGACGGGCCCCGGTGGACCCGGATCGTGGCCCGGGCCACCTGGTCCTCCGACGAGCCGCCCCGGTACACCGGCGCCATCGGCAAAGCCATCGACATACACGATTCCCGGATGAGGCTGGACGATCTGGAGCGGCAGGCCACCCACGACGCCATGACCGGCCTGCTCAACCACGCCACCGCCAAGGCCAAGGTGCTGGAGCGGCTCCAGGAGAGGCCGGACGGCAGGTATGCCCTGGTCATATTCGACCTGGACCACTTCAAGCAGGCCAACGACACCTACGGCCATATGTTCGGCGACAAGGTGCTCATACACGTGGCCAACAAGCTGCGCCAGAGCATCCGGGACGGGGACATCGCCGCCCGGGCCGGCGGGGACGAGTTTTTGATCTTCCTGGAGTGTAAGGACGAGGTGGAGCCCGCGGTGCAGCGCATCTACTCCGCCCTCACCGGGCGGTTCGAGGACTTCCCCATCTCGGTGAGCATGGGGGTGGCCACCATCGAGTCGGTGGGCGGCAACTATGACGAGCTGTTTCAGGCCGCGGACAAGGCCCTGTACACCGTCAAGCGGTCCGGGCGGGGGTATTTCCGCTTCTACGACGGCTCCATGTCGAAAACCCTGTCCGCCATCTCGCCCATCGACGGCGAGGCGGAGGCGGACCATACATAACGCGATGAAGGAGAGTGCCTGATATGACGCTGAAAGAATGCTACGCCGCAATGGGCGGGGATTATGACGAGGCCATCGGCCGCCTGCGCAGCGAAAAGCTGGTGCAGAAGTTCGTGCTCAAGTTCCTCAACGACCAGAGCTTTGAGCTGCTGTGCAGCTCCATGGAGTCGAAGAATTATGAGGAGGCATTCCGGGCGGCGCACACCATCAAGGGCGTGTGCTCCAACCTGGCCTTTAACGTGCTGGGCAAGTCCAGCAGCGAGCTGAGCGAGGCCCTGCGCCATGGCTACACCCCCGAGGCGGACGGCTTGGCCGATCAGGTCAAGGAGGACTACAGGAAAACCACCGATGCCATCCGGGCCTTCCAGGAGGCGGCTGGGGAATGAAGGACAAAACGACACGGTTTTTGCTGGGAAGCCTGATCGGGGTCGTTCTGCTGTGCGTGTGCGTGTTCACCTTCTTCTCGGTTCATATGAGCGGAGAGAGCGCCCATGCGATCAATGAGGTGGGTACGCTGTATATGTCCCGGATGAGCCAGCAGACCTCCAGCCACTTTGAGAGCATCATCGCCCTGCAGATGGACCAGCTCAGGTCGCTGGCGGACACCATCCCCTCCGCCGAGATCCACCATGACAAGGCGCTCCAGGAGGAACTGATGGCCCAGGGCAGGGCGCGGGACTTCAGCTACCTGGGCTTCTGCGACAGCGAAGGCAGCGTTCAGATGCTGTACGGCAGCCAGGTGACGGTGGTCGACCCCCAGCCCTTCGTGGACTCCATGGAAAACGGTGAGCGGAAGGTGGCCATCGGCATCAACGAGGAGGGGGAAAAGGTGGTGCTGCTGGGGGCTCCGTCGCCCTATCCCGAGGAAGGGGACTTTGACTGTCTGGCGCTGGTGGCGGGGCTGCCGGTGTCCTACATCAGCGACAACCTCACCCTGGAGGAGAACAGCGAGCGGGCCTACTCCTATATCATCCGGAAGGACGGATCCTTTGTCATCCGCAGCGCCGACGCCTACCGCAACAGCTACTTTGAGCGGGTGCGCTCCGTCTATGAGGACGTGAACGGCATGACGCCGGAGGCGTATATAGAGGACCTGACCGGGGCCATGGCCCATGGGGCGGATTACTCCAACGAGTTTACCATGGAGGGGGAGCGGTACCATCTGTACTGCACCAACCTGCCCTATTCCGAGTGGTACCTGATCACGTTCATGCCCTACGGCTCCCTGGACAGCACCATCAACAGCTTTACCCGGGAGTGGAGCGGACTGACCTTGCTCAGCGCCGTGGTGATCCTCACGGCCCTGCTGCTGGTGTTCTTCAAATACTTCAAGCTCACCCGGGCCCAGCTCCATGAGGTGGAGGAGGCCCGGCGGGCGGCGGAGGCCGCCCGGAAGGAGGCGGAGCACGCCAACCGGGCCAAAAGTGAGTTTTTGTCCAACATGAGCCACGACATCCGCACGCCCATGAACGCCATCGTGGGCATGACCGCCATCGCTACCGCCAACATCGACGACACCAAGCAGGTGCAGAATTGCCTGAAGAAGATCACCCTGTCCAGCAAGCACCTGCTGGGGCTCATCAACGACGTGCTGGATATGTCCAAGATCGAGAGCGGCAAAATGACCCTCAATTTGGATCAGGTCTCCCTGCGGGAGGTGGTGGACAGCATCGTGTCCATCTGCCAGCCCCAGGTGAAGGCCAAGCAGCAGCAGTTCGATGTGTTCATCCACGACATCTTCACCGAAAATGTGCTGTGCGACAGTGTGCGGCTCAACCAGGTGCTGCTGAATCTGCTGTCCAACGCCATCAAGTTCACCCCCGAGGGCGGGGAGATCCATGTGGCGCTGTACGAGGAGGAATCCCCCAAGGGGGATGAGTTCGTGCGCATCCACGTCCAGGTGAAGGACACCGGGATCGGTATGTCCGACGAGTTCCAGAAGCACATTTTTGACTCCTTCTCCCGGGAGGACAGCCAGCGTGTCCACCGCACCGAGGGCACCGGCCTGGGCATGGCCATCACCAAGTTCATCGTGGTGGACGCCATGGGCGGCGCCATCGACGTGGACAGCTGCCAGGGCAAGGGCACGGAGTTCAAGGTCACTCTGGACCTGGAAAAGGCGGAGGTGATGGAGGAGGACATGATCCTCCCCAACTGGAATATGCTGGTGGTGGACGACGACCGCCAGCTCTGCGAGAGCACCGCGTCCGCCCTGAATTCCATCGGCATCAGCGCCGAGTGGGCGCTGGACGGGGAGGACGCCGTGGAAATGGTGTCCCAGCGGCACAAGCGGGGAGAGCCCTATCAGATCATCCTGCTGGACTGGAAGCTCCCCGGCATGGACGGCATTGCCACCGCCCGGTGCATCCGGGCGGAGCTGGGCAGCGAGGTGCCCATCCTCCTGATTTCAGCTTACGACTGGGCGGAGATCGAGCATGACGCCAGGGAGGCCGGGATCACCGGCTTTATCAGCAAGCCGCTGTTCAAATCCACCCTGTTCAATTCCCTGCGGCAGTTTACCGGCCAGCCCGAGGAGGAGAAGCCGGAGGAGAAGAAGCAGGGCCGGGATCTGACTGGGCGGCACATCCTGCTGGCGGAGGACAACGAGCTGAACTGGGAGATCGCGTCCGAGCTGCTGGGCGAGGAGGGGCTGATCCTGGACTGGGCGGAAAACGGCGAGCTCTGTGTCCAGATGCTGGAAAAGTCCCCGGTGGGTTACTACGACGCGGTGCTGATGGACGTGCGTATGCCCGTGATGGGGGGCTACGAGGCCACCCAGGTGATCCGCGGCCTGAAGCGGGAGGATCACGACCTGCCTATCATCGCCATGACCGCCGACGCGTTCGCTGAGGATGTGAAGCGCAGTTTGGACTGCGGCATGAACGCCCATGTGGCAAAGCCGATCGACGTGCGGGAGGTCATGCGGCTGCTGGATAAATTTATCAAGTGAGCGAATCTGCCGTTTCCGGGGCGGGCCTTGCCTGCCCGCCCCGGAAATGAATCGTGTGTAGATTTCCAATAATTCCAGGAATTTCAATTTGGTCAGTTTCACCAGAAAAACGCGGGGCGAAAGAAAAGACTTGTATCTTGGAAGGCTTTGTGCTATAATACAACCAAGTTGTGGTTGTATGAACCCGGAAATGCCGCAGGCAGCTTTTTCCGGTCGGAAGAGCCCCCAAAGCCTTGTGCTCTAACGGCTTTTATGGGGGCTTATTCTATTGGCCCAGAGGCGGATCCGGCGGAATTTCCAAATATTAGTGGTTGCATTTTTTGCACGTATCATTCATAATAAATTAGTATAGTTGGAGAAGTGTTTCATCAGAAACAGGAGGTTAGTTTCGTTATGGATTTCTTGACCAGTAATTCCCAGCTCCTCTTGGAGAAGTCGATGGGGTTTTTGTGGACCAAACAGGCGGCGATACTGGATAATATTGCCAATGCTGAAACGCCGAACTATAAAGCCAAGGTGGTTACCTTTGAGGACAGCCTGCGGGCCCAGTTGGAGCAGCAGCTCTCGGCCGGGCGCGTTGTCATGTCCGGAGATGGCAGCCCGTCGGCCCAGAGCCTCAGCCGCGCCACCCAGTCGTCTATCCGCGGCACCATCCAGGACGCGGAGCCTGTGGTCTTCGAGGCCCAGGAGCAGACGCGCATGGACGACAACGGCGTGAACACCACCAGCGAGATGACCGAGCTGATCCGCAACGCCTACCAGCAGCAGTATGTCTATCAGGCCATCAACAAGCACTATTCCATCCTCTCGATGGCGGTGCGGGGCCAGTAATGAAAGCTGAATGAAATTAGGAGGTACATACTTATGGCTTTCCTGAATACGATTAACATTGTGGGCTCCGGCCTCACCGCGCAGCAGCTCCGGCTGGACGTCGTGGCGGAAAACGTGACCAATTCCCAGACCACCCGCACCGAGGCCGGCGACGGGGCCTACCGCCGGAAGATGGTGGTGTTCCAGGCCGTCAGCGGCCGGGACACCTTCCGGGACGTTATGGCCCGGGCCTCCACCAGGGCGGTGTCCAACACCGCGTCCCAGCCTTCGGCAGGCGGCGTGATTGTCACCGACATCATCGAGGACGAGGCGCCCATGAAGATCGTCTACGATCCGACCCATCCAGACGCGGATGAGGACGGCTATCTGGAGATGCCCAACGTGGATATGGTGAAGGAGATCGCCGACGCCATGGCCGCTTCCCGGGCTTATTCCTCCAACGTCACGGCGTTCAATACCCTCAAGACTGTGATCTCCAGCGGGCTGGAGATCGGCAGATAACCGCTGCCCCACCTATTTTTAAAGGAGATGCTTGGCAATGAGCACAGTATATGACGGAATCGCCGGACTGGGCAGCTTGTCCGGCCTGAGCGCGGTTCAGCGCATGGACGCCCTGGCCAGGGCGCAGCAGGGCGCCGACGGCGCGGAGGAGTCCGGCAAGGCTGGCGAAAGCGTATTCGGCCAGATTTTCAGTTCCATGATCCAGAACGTGAAGGATACCGACGCGGAGTTTACCCAGACACAGTATCTGCTGGCCACCGGTCAGCTGGACAACCCCGCCCAGGTGGGCATTGCCGCGTATAAAAACGAGATCGCGGTGAGCCTGCTGGTCCAGATGCGCAACAAGGCGCTGGACGCTTACAACGAGCTGAAGAACATGAGCGTCTGACGCGGCGCTGAACAATGAAGGCAAGAACGCGGAGAGCGGGGTCGATGGCACTTGAACAAGGAAAAGCTGAGAGGGCTGCTTGAAAAGATCAAGACAACCCTCGGGAAGGTTTCCAAAAAGATATGGACACTGATTTTGATATGCCTGGTGGTTGTGGCCGCTGTCATTGTACTTATTGTCCATAATTATAATAACAGGCCCTACGCCGTTCTGATTGACAGGGCCAACAACGAGGAAATGGCCACGGTGCAGACCTGGCTCCAGGAACAGGGGATTACGGACTACAAGGTGGAGGGTACGGGGACGATCCTGGTGCCCGAGAATCAGGCGGTTACGCTGAAGGCCCGGTTGCTCCAGCAGCAGTATTCCAGCGCCAACGCGTCCCCCAGCGGCTATTTTGAGCGGGTGGGCGCGCTGTCCACCCAGTATGACCGGAAGATAGCCTGGCAGCTGGATGTGCAGGACCGGCTGGCGCAGGTCATCCGGCAGTTCCCCGGCGTGCTGTCCGCCACGGTGGAGATCACCCTCGGCGACGACAACAGCTACGTGCTGTATGAGAACAATGTGGTGGAAGCCAGCGCCGCCGTCATGCTCACCATGGAGCAGGGCAAGATGCTGGACAGCGGACAGGTTGCCGCCATCCGCAACTATGTGTCCCACAGCGTGCCGGACCTGGACGTGGAGAACGTGTCGGTAAGCGACACCATCGGCAACACCTACAGCGATTTCTCCAGCGGCGGCAACGCCAACAGCGATTCCCTCCTGAAGCTCCAGCTGGAGCAGGAGTGGAGCAACCGCATCCGCACCCAGATTGTGGGGGTGCTGGAGGACGCCTACGGCAAGGGCAACGTGAAAGCCGCCGTCAACGTCTCGGTGGAGCTGGGCAAGAAGACCGTCAACACCCACGACGTGACCCTGCCTGAGTTCGCCCAGGACGGCTCCACCGGAGGCCGGGGCATTTTGGGCAGCGAGTTCTATGCCTACCAGTTCACCACCCCGGACGGGGGTGCCGCCGGCGGCGTAGTGGGCACCTCCACCAATGCCGACCTGCCCACCAACGTGGAGCCGGGGGAGGCCCAGGCCGAGCTGGAGAACATCCTCAATGAGGAGGCCAACCGGATCTACGACAACCCCACCACAGACACAGAAATGATTATCCACTGCGGCACCATCACGGATGTGACGGCGGCAGTGACCATCAACAACCGCGACGTGACAGCGGAGGGCGGGACGGTGGATATTCCCACCGTCCGCCAGCACGCCGCCATGGCCGCGGGCATCATCCCGGTGGTTACCGAGGATATGACCGCCGACGAATATTGGGAAACCCGCATTTCCGTGCTGGCTACCCCGTTCCCGGAGGAGGAGACTCCCGTGGAGCCCGATCCCGGTACGTCGGGCACTGTGTGGGGCATCCCCTATTGGGTGTTCATCGCCGCGGGCGTGGGCGTGATCCTGTTCGTGCTGGTGCTGACGCTGATCCTGGTCCTGCGCCGGAAGAAACGTAAGAAGCAGGAGGCCGAGCAGAAGGCCATGGAGGAGCTGCTGGCCACCGCCATGCCGGGCAAGGCCATCGAGATCGGCGAGGACGGCCAGCCCATTATTGTGGACGCCCCGCCGGAGGTGGACAAGGACGGCAACCCCGTTGCCGGGGCCAACGTGATGGACCTGCACACCGAACAGAGCATGGAGCTGCGCCAGAACATCCGCGATTTCGTGGACGAGAACATGGAAGTGGCGGCGCTGCTGCTGAAAAGCTGGATGAAGGAGGGCGGAGACAATGGCTGACGCTGCTGTGGCAGAACAAAAGGCGCCGGCTCCGGCGGAAGCCGCGGGCAAGCAGAAGAATCCCAATGAGATCCCCCTCACGGGGGCCCAGCGGGCCGCTACCGTTATCATCTCCCTGGGGGTGGAACGGGCCTCCGCGCTGTACAAGTACATGGAGGCCGAGGACGTGGAGCAGCTCAGCCTGGAGGTCGCCAAAATGGGCTTCCTGGGCTCCGAGCAGACCGAGCAGATCCTGTATGAGTTTTACCAGCTCTGCCGCACCAACCGCGCGGTGACCGAGGGCGGTCTGGAATACGCCCGGGCGGTGCTGGAGAAGGCCTACGGCGCGGAGCGCGCCGACGAGCTGCTGGGCAAGGTCACCAAATCCCTGCAAAACCGTTCCTTCTCCTTCATGGAGAAGGCGGACGAGAAGGCGCTGTTCTCCGCTTTGCAGAACGAGCGCCCCCAGACCATCTCCCTGGTGCTGTCCTACGTGGAGGCGGACAAGGCTGCGGCGGTCATCTCCCAGCTGGACGAGAAGCGGCAGGTGCAGGTGGTGGAGAGCATGGCCAAGATCGAGAGCGTGTCCCCCGTGGCCGTCAAGATCATCGAGGCCGAGATGCGCAAGAAGTTCTCCAGCATCGTCACCAACGCCAACGTCAAGGTGGGCGGCATCGACTACGTGGCCGATGTCATGAACAACATCGACCGCACCAGCGAGAAAAACATCTTCGACGGCCTGTCCGCCTATGACCAGGAGCTGGCCGACGAGATCCGCAAGCGGATGTTCGTATTCGAGGACATCATCACCATGGACGACCGCTCCGTGCAGCGCTTTGTCCGGGACTGCGACCCCCGGGACCTGGTGCTGGCCCTCAAGACGGCCAACGAGGAGGTCGCCAAGAAGCTGCTTTCCAATATGTCCACCCGTATGGCGCAGAATATCAAGGACGACCTGGAGATCACCACCAACGTCAAGCTCAAGGACGTGGAGGACGCCCAGCAGCGCATCGTGGACATTATCCGCCAGTTAGAGGAAAAGAACGAGATCGTAATCGCGAAGGGCGGAAAGGACGATATCATTGCCTAACATTTTCAAAGCATTCTCCCGGACAAAGGCGGAGCCCTATAAGTTCCCTGCCGCAGAGGAGATTGTGGTGGAGGGGGCCGGGCCCGAGTTTGAGGAGTTCACAATCCCGGAAGGCTCCTCCCCCCCGGAGGGGGAGGAGGCGGAGTCCGGCGAAGCCCTGGCCGGAAAGGCGCCTGAGCCCGAGGCTGAGCCTGAACCGGACCCGGTGGAGACGCCCATCAGCTTTGCCCAGATCCAGGCGGAGCAGATCATGGCGGACGCCCGGCGGGAGGCGGACCAGCTTCTGATTCAGACCAAGGCCCGGGCCGATCAGGACGCCGAGGCGGTGATGGCCAGGGCCCGCGAGGCGGGCTATCAGGAGGGCTATGCCGCCGGAATGGCCAAAGCGGCCGAGGAATCCAGGCAGCTCCGGGAGGAGCAGGCAAAGCGTCTGGAGGAGGAGGTCCACCGCTTCATGGAGCACGCCGGGGACACGCTGGACCGACAGATGGACGCCAGCGTGGAGGATCTGCGGGACCTGGCCATGGCGGTGGCGGAGAAGGTGGTGTGCGTCAGCCTGAAAAGCAGCGCCGACGTCATCGCCCGGATGATCCAGACCGCCATAGACAAGCGCAAGAAGAAGGAATGGGTGCATATCTATATTGCGGAGTGCGACGCCAAACGGCTCACCCAAGTACCGGCGTCGCTGACTGCCGCCCTGTCCGCCCTGTCAAACCGGGTGCGGATTATCCCCATGGGGGACGACGAATCGGGTACCTGCATCATTGAGATGCCCGACGAGATCGTAGACGCCAGCGCCGTCACCCAGCTGAACAACCTGCGAACCATTCTGAACGACACGGCGGGGAGCGGCGCCAATTTGTTCTGATACAGAAAAATCCTTTGGAGCGGGCCGGAACGGCCCATGGAGGAGATCATGCCTTCCATATTTCAGCAGATGACCCGGCAGGTGTACAACGCGGAGCCCTACAGCCTGACGGGGAAAATTGAAAATATCGTGGGTATGTCCATCGAAGCCTCCGGCGGGCGGGCCGCTGTAGGCGATATCTGCCGGATTTACAACGGCGATTCCGGCGGACAGGTGACCGCCGAGGTGGTGGGGTTCAAAAACGACCACATCCTGCTTATGCCGTATTCAAACATGAACGGCATCTCGGCGGGCAATTTTGTGCGCAATACCGGGGGACAGCTCACCTTGCAGGTGGGCGAGTTCCTGCGGGGGCGGATTATCAACGCCCTGGGACAGCCCATTGACGGCAAGGCGCCTTTCGAGGGGGGGAGCTCCTATTGTATCGGAGCCAACTATATCAACCCCCTCCAGCGCCCCCCGATCCGGGAACGGATCCAATTTGGGGTGAAGGCCATCGACGGGCTGATTACCATTGGCAAGGGCCAGCGTATCGGGATTTTTGCCGGTTCCGGCGTGGGCAAATCCACCCTGATGGGCATGATTGCCAAGAACGTCACGGCGGACATCAATGTCATCGCCCTGGTGGGCGAGCGCGGCCGTGAGGTTTTGGAATTTGTGGAGAAGGACCTGGGCCCGGAGGGGATGAAGCGTTCCATCCTGGTGGTGGCAACCTCCGACCAGCCGGCGATGCTCCGGATGCGGTGCCCCAGCGTGGCCACCGGCATCGCGGAGTATTTCCGGGACCAGGGCTACGACGTGCTGCTGATGATGGACTCCCTCACCCGCTTTGCCATGGCCCAGCGGGAAATCGGGCTGGCCATCGGCGAGCCGCCGGTGTCCCGGGGCTATACCCCGTCCATGTACGCGGAAATGCCCAAGCTGCTGGAGCGCAGCGGCAATTTTGCCAAGGGCTCCATCACCGGGGTATACACCGTGCTTGTCGAGGGCGACGACACCAACGAGCCCATCGCCGACACGGTGCGGGGCATCCTGGACGGGCACATCGTGCTCAGCCGCCAGCTTGCCAACTCCAACCACTATCCCGCCATCGACGTGGGGGCCAGCATCTCCCGTCTGATGACGGAGATCGTCTCCCCGGAGCACCGCCAGCTGGCCTCCCGCATCCGGGATATTATGAGTACCTACGAGAAAAACGCGGATCTGATCGCCATCGGGGCTTATAAGCCGGGCTCCAACCGGAAGCTGGATTTTGCCATGTCCAAAATCGACGCGGTGAACGATTTCCTCACCCAGGACGTGAACGAGGCGTTTACCTATGACCAGTGCGTAGAACAGCTTGCCCGGATTCTCCAATAAATAAACCTTACAGAGGTGCAGAAATAGATGAAGAAATTCAAATTCTCCCTGGATTCTGTGCTGTCCTACAAGCAGCAGGTGCTGGACGCCCTCAAGGGCGAACACGCCGCCATTCTGGCCGAGGTCCGCGCCCAGGAGGACGTGGTGGAGGCCGCCTGGCGGGCCTACCGGGACTGCAACGACGAGTTCTGCCGCCGTAAGATGGAGGGCATGATCGTCTCCGACGCCGTGTTCTACGAGACGGGGCTCCGGGTGCTGGAACGGGACATCCAGCGGGAGACCGACAAGCTGGACGCCCTGCGGAAGAAAGAGGAGAGAAAGCGCCGGGAGGTGGTGGACGCCAAGATCGACACCTCCTCCATTGAAAAGCTGAAGGAACATAAGCTGGAGGACTACAACAAGGCGGTCCAGAAGGCGGAGGAAAGCCTCATCGACGAGTTCGTCAGTTCCGCCCGGGCACGGGCCGGCATTGGCGCATAGTATAACGAGGCCCGCAAGGCGGGTTTTCGGATTTTTGACGACGCGTCCAATTCGGCGCTTGCGCCGTTTGGAATATATATCCTGTATGAAAGGAGGAAAAACAAAATGGAGCAGTTAAACAACAACGCGGCCTTAGCCATGCTTCAGGCCATCGCCGGACGGAGCCAGCCCCAGGCCAGCAAGACGGGCAAGAGCGACAAGGACAGCGATTTCCAGAAGCTGATGGATAAGACCAGCTCCAGCAGCAAGGACAGCCAGGTGGAGGACACCAGCAAAACTGAGACGCCTGTGACCGAGACCACCGAGGAGGCCCCCGCGGAGCAGGAGGACGCCCTCACCAGGATTAAGAAGATGCTGGAGCAGAACGGGAACGCCGTGGCGTTCAAGCCCGACTCGGTTTTGATTTTGCTTGACAAGGATACCGGCCAAATGACCGCAAGCTACAATCCCGGCGAGTGGGTCATGGTGGTTACCGACGAGGGGAGCGAATGTATCCCCATCACCGGCCTGGAGCCTTGGCAGGAGGCCCAGCTGAACCAGCTCCTGCTGGACCCCCAGCCCATCGACGCCTCCGACCCCAGGGTGGACGCCATGCTGGAGGCCACCGCCCCCGGCGCGGACAACAGCCCCGCAGCTTTGCTGGAGAAGGTGACCGCCGACCAGTTCGGCAAGGTGATCGACCAGGCCGTGGACGGCGTGAAGGCCGAAGCCCAGCCCCAGACCGACGAGGAGGGCGACGGCGAGCTTCTGCTTGGCGGTGGAGACCAGGCCCCCCAGCAGCTGTTCCACGACGTGGAAGCGCCCCCGGTGAAGGTGGGCGACGTGTACCAGGACCCCGAGACCGAGGCCAATGTGGCAAAGCAGGTGGACACCGGACTGGCCCAGGCTTTGGAAAAGGGCGATTCCATGGTGCGCATCCAGCTGAACCCGGAGCACCTTGGCAGCGTCACGGTGGAGATCACCCACAGCGCCGAGGGCATCATCCATGTGGCCCTCAACGCCCACAGCAGCGAGACCCGGAGCCTCTTGGAGCGCCACGCCGGCGAGCTGCAGAACCTGGTGGCCAGCCGCACCCAGCAGGAGGTTGAGGTCAACGTCCAGCGGCAGCAGGAGAGCCAGCAGGGCCAGAACCAAAACTATGACGGACACAACGGCCACGCTCAGGACGGCCGGGAGCGCCGCCGCCAGCAGCAGGAGCAGGACAGCGGCCAGGATTTCATCCAGCAGCTTCGCCTGGGCCTGATCGCCACTGACGCGGAATAATAAGGAAAGGAGCGATTATTTACTATGGCAGACTTTTCTATGGCTGATATTGCGGGCCTGATGGGCGTCGGCAGCGGCAATTTAGCCCAAAATTCCACCAGCCGCCCCAATAACACCGAGCTGAATATGGAGGACTTCCTCCAGCTGATGATCGTGCAGCTCACCAACCAGTCCATCGACGACGCCATGGACACCAGCGAAATGATGAACCAGATGGTGCAGATGCAGATGATTTCCGCCATCACCAACCTGACCGCATCCAGCGTGATGGGCTATGCCAGCTCCCTGGTGGGCAAGGTGGTTACCGTCGGCCTGGTTAAGGACAACAAGTTGGAGGAGCGGGAAATCCTGGTCATGGGCACCGGCACCCTCAACGGACAGCAGGTGATCTT
This sequence comes from Oscillospiraceae bacterium, assembly GCA_910575695.1. Lineage (GTDB taxonomy): Bacteria > Bacillota > Clostridia > Oscillospirales > Oscillospiraceae > Enterenecus. The sequence continues at coordinate 190,961 of CAJTGJ010000002.1, forward strand.
CGGCAGCGACGGCGAGACCTACGCCCTGAACCAGATCATGGCGGTGGGACGTTTGCCCGACGAGAACGGCAAGTACCCCGGCCTTGGCGGCGATGGCGATGGAGACGGCGACGGCGACGGCACCGGCGGCGTGGAAGGCGGCGACGGGACAGGCGACGGCGACGGCGCCGGCGGCGTGGAAGGCGGCGGCGGGACAGGCGACGGAGACGGCGCCGGCGGCGTGGAAGGCGGCGGCGGCGCGGGCGACGGCGGCGGCAGCACCGGCGGCGAACAGGGAGCCCCCGAGACTGAGTGATAATGAGGTGACATTGAGATGATCCAGCGTGTATCAGGACTACAGCGCAGGGACGCGCCCCAGGCCCCGGTACAGCAGCGGGTAACGGCAGGGGGCGGCTTTGGCGCGATGCTCCAGCAGGAGCTTGCCAGGAGCCAGCAGCCAGCCCAGGGCGTGGAGTTTTCCAAGCACGCCATTTCCCGTGCGCAGGAGCGGGGCATTGAAGTCACGCCAGATCTGATGGACCAGCTGGCGGGCAGCGTCGTCCGGGCGCAGGCCAAGGGGGCCACCAACATCTTAGCCATGGACACGGAAAAGGCCTTTATCATCAATGTGCCCAATGCTAAGGTCATCACAGCCATCACTCAGGAAGAAATGAGAGAAAATATCTTTACCAATATTGACGGCGCCGTGTTCCTGTAATAAAATAGTACAGTTCAAGGCAGGACCGGATTCGGATGCCTTCGGCCCGCGTCCGATTGACGCGGGCCGGGCGGCGCCAAACCGAAAGGAGTAATTTTTAAACATGACTGGTTCCATGTATGCGGCGATCGCGGGCCTGAAGGCCCATATGCAGAATCTGAACGTAATCGGCAACAACGTTGCCAACGTCAATACCCAGGGCTATAAATCCGCCCGGGCGGTGTTCAAGACCTCCATCTACACCACCACCAGCGGCGGTTCCAACGGCTCGGCCAACATCGGCGGCAAAAACCCGGCGCAGATCGGCTACGGCGCGAATATCGGCGCTATCGACATTGATATGAGCTCGGGCAACTACTCCATCACCGGCAAGACCACCGACCTGATGATCGACGGCCAGGGCTTCTTCCTGGTGGGCACCAAGGATATCGCCCGGAACTTTACCGGCACGGCAAATGACGTGGGCAGCTCGGGCGCGTTCACCTCCCTGACCCTCACCCGTGTGGGTGACTTCGACATCATGCCTGACGGCTATCTGTCCAAGAACGACGACGGTATGTGCGTGTACGGCTTCCTGTGCACCGGTGTTGCCACGCTGGAGGATGTGACGGCGGGTAAGGCCGCCAAGGTGGGCGACCCCATGTTCAGCGACCAGCTGGTGCCCATCCGTATGCCCCGGGTTTATAAGGACACTGACGGCTCGATGAAGATCGGCTATCCCCGCGCGGGCGGCGGTATTGACAAGGGGACGGCTGCGGGCACCAATACGCCGGCGGTTCCCGGCGACGCCTCGGCAAAGGAATTTGAGGATGCGATGAACGCGGCTGGCGGCAACACGGACAGTAAATATCTGCTGGACTATGGAGCTTATGAGAAAGTGACTGGCGGTACTGGCGGTACGGGCGGTACGACGGAGGTCGTTGAATCGAGCTATTCCCAGGGTACGTTTTCCAACATTAGCTTCGACCAGAACACCGGCGTCATCACTGCCACCTGCGACGACCTGGGCGGACAGACCGTTACCATCGGCTGTATTGCTGTGGGCAACGTGACCAACCCCAACGGCGTTACCCAGATCGGCAGCAGCTACTACAAGGCCGGCCAGGGCGCTGGTGAACTGACCATCTCCACCATGGGCGGCGGCAAGGATCTGGGCATCTACTATGTCAACGGCTCGATGACCTACACCTCCACTGCTGGCGGGAACAACACCCACGCGGGTTCGGTCAATATGCCGATGGCGGACGGCACCATCGACGGCGCCCGCCTGCGCAGCAGCTCCAGCAAGCTGCTCTCCAACGGCCTGGAAATGTCCAAGACCGACCTGGCCCAGGAGATCGCCAACATGATCGTGACCCAGCGCGGCTATCAGGCCAACACCCGTATCATCACCGTGACCGACTCCATGCTGGAGGAACTGGTCAACATGAAGCGCTGATAAAGGCTTTACCAAGGCGCGGTGAGGGGCGGGCGCGCTGCCCGCCCCTGCCGAGCCCCCTGTGACCGTATTCGGGATAAGGAGGTTCGCACCATGATCGTTTTAACCAAAAGAAACCATGAAAAATTCCTTGTAAATCATCTGCAAATCGAGTATATTGAGAGTATCCCCGAATCCAAGATCGTTATGATGAACCACGACTATTACCTCGTGCGGGAGACCACCGAGGAGATCATAGAGAAGATCGCGCGCTACAACGCCAAGGTCATGGATATTCAGCGCGAGATTACCATCGTAGACAAGCGGTGAACTGCCGGGCTGGAGCGCAGCCCGTATAGACCGGCCGGGCGTTTCGTCCGCCCGGAGTTGGAGGTAGAATGCTGCAATGAATATTACATACATTATCGGCGTAGTATTGGCCCTGGTGGTCTTCTTCCTGGGCTGCATCATGGGCATCAACATCGGCCCCAACGCCCCGGAGGGCGCGGATATCATCACGGTTCAGATCGAAAACCTGTGGAACTTCTTCGACGCGGCCAGTATCTTCATCGTCATCGGCTGTACCTTCGCCATCGTGGTGGCCAGCTTTCCGGGCAGCGCCCTGGCGTCCATCCCCAAGCACTTCGGGGTGATCCTGAACGCCGGGAAGTTCAAGCCCCTGGAGATCATCGACCAGCTGGTGGACCTGGCCCAGACCGCCCGTAAGAACGGCCTGCTGGCCCTGGAAAGCAAGGCCAACGAGCAGGAGGACCCGTTCTTCAAGCAGGCGATCATGCTCATCGTGGACGCAAACGACCCGGATAAGGTGCGGGCCATCCTGGAGAACGACATCGAGTGTATGTCCTCCCGGCATGACGACGCGGCGGGAATGTACGATAAGGCATCGTCCGTGGCCCCGGCTTTCGGCATGGTAGGTACGCTGGTGGGCCTGATCAATATGCTGCGAAGCATGGACGTCACCAGCGGCGGCGGCGACCTGGGCGGCAGTATGGCGACCGCCCTGGTGACCACGCTGTACGGCTGTATTCTGGCCCATATGATCTTCGGCCCCATCGCCAACAACCTGCGCATCCGGGACGGCGAGGAAGTGCTTTGCAAGGAGATCATCGTGGAGGGCATCATGTCCATCCAGTCCGGCGAGAACCCCAAGGCCCTGCGGGAGAAGCTGCTGACCTATATCTCCCAGAAGGACCGGGACGCCAGCGGCTCCGGCGGTTCCGGCGAGTAAGATACAGGCTGCGGCATAAGGAGGGAAATCCATTATGGCGAAAAAGAAAGGCGGCGGCGGGGGCGGCGCAAACTGGATGGACACCTATGGCGACATGGTGACGCTCCTGCTGTGCTTCTTCGTGCTGCTGTACTCCATGTCCACCATCAGCGAGGAAAAGTTCAAGGCCATCGTCCAGAGCTTCAACCCCAACGCGGTCCAGACCGAGACTGACCCGAAGGGCGATGACGGACCCTTTGCGGACCCGGACGTGGGCAATGAGAACCCCGGCATGAACGAGCAGCAGGAGGACATCGACGATATGATGGAGGAGCTGATGGCCGCTCTTGAGGCATACACCAAGCAGGAGGGCATTGAGAGCGCCGTGTCGGTGTCCCAGGACGGCGGCGAGATCTACCTGAAGCTCAGCGACCGGGCCATGTTCGACGGCAACAGCGACGTGCTGCGCCCGGAGGCCCGGGAGATGCTGGTGGAGATTTGCGGTATGCTGGACAGCGCCAAGGGCGCGATTGACCAGATCCGGGTGGAGGGCCACACCGCCCAGCAGTACGACAACCAGCCCAACGAGACCCCGGGCGACCGCCGTCTGGCCAGCAGCCGCGCCACCGAGGTGACCATTTTCATCCAGGACAACAGTACCATCCACCCCGCCCGCATCTGCAGCGTGGGCTGGGGCCAGTGGCACGCTATTTCCGACAACCAGGGGGAGGCGGGCAAGGCCCCCAACCGCCGGGTGGAGCTGGTCATCAGCGCCCGGGACCTGGAATCGGAGGAGCTGGGCGAATCCCTGTCCAAGTTTGTCACGGACGGCAACACCAGTACGCCGGCCAATGAGACGGGAGCTCCGTCTCCTGCCAGCAGCGCAGAACCATAAGTCCAATTTATGAAGCGGAAGAACAGGTGAGGTGATTCGATGTCCGAAGTATTGTCGCAAAGCCAAATTGACGCGCTGCTCAACTCCATGATGAGCGGCGGCGGCGGTGAGGATCAGGCGGAGGACAAAAAACCGGAGAAAAAATACCGGAAATACGACTTCACCACCCCTCGGAAGTTTACCAAGGACCGCATCAAGATGCTTAACGGCATTTTTGAGAACTATACACGCGTAATTGGCTCACGTCTGAACGCCCAGATGCGCACCACCTGCGAGATCGAGGTGGGGAGCATCGAGGAACAGAAGTTCTTCGAGTTCAACAACGCCCTGACGGAAGGCGACGTGCTGACTATGGTGGATGTTACGATCCAATCCCGGGAGGTGGGCGGCGCGCCCGTTTTGACCCAGGACCCAGTGATGGTCTACCTGTCAAACTCCACGTCGCTGGCGATGATGGACCGGATGATGGGAAGCGAAAGCGAGACAGCCCGGGACGTCCCGATCGGGTACACATATACTGATCTGGAGCTTCAGCTGTATGAATATCTGATGCGGGACATGGTGGCGCTGATGGGCAACAGCTGGGAGAATTACGTGCCCATTACCTTTGAGTATAACCGAACGGAGGTCAACCCGACCCTGGTTCAGCTGCTGAACCTGGACGAGACGGTGGTGCTGGTTGACATGAACATTCAGTTCGCCGGCGAAGAAGGGCGCATGAGCGTTGTCCTGCCGGGCAGCGTGCTGACCAGCATCTTCGGGGAAGTGAACCGGGAGAGCATGGGACGCAAGATAGCCAGCGAGGACAATTCCGATGAGATTTTTGAACAGCTGCGGGATTCCACTTTGGAGATCGTGGCGGAGCTGGGCGATACGGAGCTGTCCCTCAGCGACATCTACCACCTGAGCGTGGGCGACGTGCTGGATCTGGGGCGGTCGAAGGATTCGCCGGTATTCCTGGAAATCGGGGGCTACCAGTGGTTCACCGGCCGAATGGGAGTCCACAAGAAAAACATGGCCATCAAGATAGACGAGGTATGCTATTCGGCCGAACAAAGGAGCGAGTAAGCGATGCAGAAGGAAATCTTCAGCCCAATGGCAATCGACGCCTTGGGTGAAATGATGAATATCAGCCTTGGCTCCTCGGCCACTGCAGTGTCGAATATGCTTGACCACCGGGTGGACATCACGACGCCCACGGTGGAAGTGGTGGATGTCAAGGAATTTTCCCTGGGCAACCTGGAGCCTGCCATCGGCGTGGAGATCCGGTATGTGGAGGGATTGCAGGGCAGCAACATCATGCTGCTCAAGCGCACCGACATCAAGGTCATCGTGGACATACTCATGGGGATGGAAACCCCCGACGAGGAGTTCGAGCTCAACGAGCTGACCATCAGCTGCGTGTGCGAGGTGATGAACCAGATGATGGGGTCGGCGGCCACGGCCATGTCCGACTTCCTGGGCTACCGGGTAGATATCTCCACGCCGGAATCCTTCGAGCTGGAGGACGTGGAGCGGTTCAAAGAGGAGCATATGCCGGTGGGCGCCGAGCAGGTGGTCGTCGTCCGGTTCTTTCTGAAAATTGAAAACGCGCTGGAAAGCGAATTTATGAACGTCATGTCCGTGGAGCTGGCCAAGGAACTGATCAGCGGCTTGGGCTTGGAGGACGAGGTCATGTCCGCGGACGGCGCGGCGGCTGAACCGGCCCCCGCGACGGCGGCGGACAGCAACCGGCAGCTGTCCCAGGCGGAGATCGAGGCCATGCTCAGCGGCGGAACATCCGGCCCTGCACCCGCGCCTGAGCCCGCGCCCTCCGGAGACAGCGGCAAGAAGATGTCCCAGGAGGAAATTGAGAAAATGCTGGCCGGAGGCGTGGCGGCCCCCGCACCGGAGCCGGCGCCTGCGCCTGCGGGCGGCGACAAGAAGATGAGCCAGGAGGAGATCGAAAAAATGCTGGCTGGAACGAACCCCGCCCCGGCTCCCGCGCCTGCGGCGCCTGCCGCCCCGGCGGCACAGACGCCCCCCCAGGGGGCCCCCGCAGGGCAGATGCCCATGTACCCCGCTCCCATGGGCCCGGACGGACAGATGCAGGGCGGATATATGGGATATCCCCCCATGTATTACCCGCCCTACCCCTACGCGGAGCAGAAGGCCGCGCCCGAGCCCAAGGTCATCAGCACCACGCCGGTGCGGATGGAGCAGTTCGACGCCGCGGAGCGGCTGGGTAAGGAGCAGGCGCAGAATCTGGACCTCATCATGGAGGTGCCCCTCCAGGTGACGGTGGAAATCGGCCGGGCACGCAGGAAGGTACAGGATATCCTGGAGTTTGCCAAGGGCTCCCTGGTGGTGCTGGATAAGCTGGCAGGCGATCAGGTGGACCTGTTTGTCAATGGGAAGTGTATTGCCCGAGGTGAAGTTGTGGTCATTGAGGACAACTTTGGCGTCCGGATCACGGAGATCGTGCAGACCCCCAGCATTGAGGGCCTTGCCAGCAAATAAGGACTGCCCCCGCGGCCTCCCTGTGAGGTTTACAACATAAATTTGAAAAAGGATGGGTATTACCATGGCTAAGAAGATTTTGCTAGTAGATGACGCCGCTTTCATGCGCAAGATGATCATGGACACGCTGACCAAGAACGGCTACACCGAGGTGTTCGAGGCCGTTGACGGCGCCGACGCGGTGGAGAAGTTCAGCTCCATCGGTCCTGACCTGGTGATCATGGACATTACCATGCCCAACATGGACGGCCTGGAGGCCCTGAAGGCCATCCGTGCCAAGGACGGCAGCGCCAACGTGGTCATGTGCTCCGCCATGGGCCAGGAGTCCATGGTCATGGACGCGGTGCGCTCCGGCGCCAAGGACTTTATCGTCAAGCCCTTTAAGCCCGACCGCGTGCTCAAGACCGTCACCTCGATCCTGGGCGCACCCTGATCAGAATGTCTCTCAGCAACCGCTTGGCGCTGTCCTCGGGGGGAGCGAATGGGGCCAACACCCTGCTCTCCCTGGTTTGGATGCTCTTTTGTGTGCTGGTCATCGTGGTGCTGGCTTACCTGTTCACCAAGTATATCGCGGGGCGGGGAAGCGCGGCTGTCATCGCCTCCGGCGGCACGGAGCGGTTCAGGGTGCTGGCCCGCCTGCCCCTTGGGCGGGAGCAGAGCGCGGCGCTGGTGAAGGCGGGAGAGAAGTACCTCCTGCTGGGGGTGACCTCGTCGGAGGTCACTCTGTTAAAGGAGCTTACCCAGGCAGAGGCGGAGTCAATGACGGCGGCGCCCCCGGGACAGCCGCCTCCCCCCAGCTTCGGCGAGGCGCTGCGCACCGTACTCAAGCAAAAGAAACCGAGGTGAGGATGGGATGCCTACAGACAGCTTGATCAATATCAATGGCGACAGCGTGCAGACGCTGGAAATTCTCTTTCTCACCACGATGATCGCCCTGTTCCCCTCCCTGCTGGTGATGACTACCTCGTTTACCCGGTATATCATCTCCCTGTCCTTTCTGCGCACCGCCATGGGCACCAACCAGACCCCGCCCAACACGGTGCTGGTGGGCATCGCCATTTTCCTCACCCTGCTGACCATGAACCCGGTGCTGGAGCGCATCCAGACGGAGGCGTGGGAACCGTATACCAACGAGGAGATCAGCGGGGAGGAGTTTCTGGACCGGGCGTCCGTCCCATTGAAAGAGTTTATGGTGGCCAATACCAAGTTTGACACCATACGGATGTATTGCGACCTGGCCCAGACCGACGTGCCTGACAGCAACGCGGAATTTAATGAGATCGCGCTGGACCTGCCCCTGCGGGTGATTGTGCCCGCTTTCATGACCCAGGAGCTTCAGCGGGCGTTCTTCAACGGCTTCCTGCTGTACATACCCTTCCTGCTCATCGATGTGGTGGTCGCTTCCACGCTGATGTCCATGGGTATGATTATGCTGCCGCCGGCCATGATTTCCACCCCGTTCAAGCTGCTGCTGTTCGTCTCTGTCAACGGCTGGAGCCTGATGTTCTCCAGCCTGATCCAAGGCGTACACTAACCCCGGAAAGGAGATACCATGGATACCACACAAGTGATGGACCAGCTGCGGGAGGCCGTGGGCATTGCCATCAAGCTGGCCGCTCCGATGCTCCTGCTGAGTATGTTAGTCGGCGTGGTGGTGGCCATCTTCCAGGCCGTCACCCAGATCCACGAGCAGTCCATCGGCTTCGCGCTGAAGCTCATTGTGGTGATCGCGGTGCTCCTGCTGGCGGGCGGCTGGATGCTGGATACCCTTCAGGACTATACGTACGGGATATTCCAGCTGATTGCCAGCTGAGCGGGGGGAGCGTTCCATGCTGTTTGACTGGTCGGAACTGACCCTGTTTATTTACATCAACGCGCGGGTGAGCGGATTCATCCTCTTTAACCCGCTGCTGGGCCGCACCAATATCCCCGCGGCCTTCCGCACCGGCATGGCTCTGGTGCTGAGCTGGTTTGTGATGGGGGTGACCACCCAGGAGGTCCCCGCCCCCTCGGGGGTGGTGGAGCTGATGCTGCACCTGCTGCTGGAAATCGCCCTGGGCTTCCTGCTGGGGATGGCAGTGAATTTTTTCTTCTATATCCCCCAGCTGGCCGGTTCCATGATCGACACCCAGATGGGTATGACCATGAACCAGATGTACGACGCCGGAGCCGCAGCCAACCTGTCGGCCACCGGTATGATCTTCAACGTTTTGATGACCCTGCTGTTTTTTGCCGCAGGCGGGCACCTTACCCTGCTGCAAATTTTCCTCACATCGGAGGAGATCGTCCCCCTGGGGGCGGTGTCCTTTGGACCGCCGGCCTATCAATATATGCTGGAGCTGTTCGTCCAGTGTACGGTGCTGGGCGTGAAGCTGTGTATGCCCGTGCTGGCGGCGGAGCTGGTTGCCCAGGTGGGGATGGGGGTACTGATGAAGGTAATCCCCCAGATCAATGTGTTTTCCATCAACATCGAGCTGAAAGTGCTTGTGGGCTTGGGACTGCTGTTCATCCTGATGGTCCCCATCAGTGAGTATCTGATCGAGGCGGAGCGCATGATGCTCAACAGCCTCCACGAGCTGCTGCTCCTGACCGCCGGATGACGGCCCGGAGCGGAAATTGACCACCCTCCTCCCGATGAGGCCCCGCCGGGACGGAGGCCGGACACGGCGGCAAGGGGGGATGGACGTTGGCCGAAGGGAATAAAACAGAAAAAGCAACACCGAAAAAGCGGCGTGACGAACGAAAAAAGGGCAACGTCTTTATGAGCAAGGACGCGGTGGCGGTGGTCAGCCTGCTGGGCACCTTCCTCACCCTTTGGCTGCTCACCAGCTTTTTTGCCAACGAGCTGGGCAAGTTCATGATGCTGTGCCTGGAAACCGTGGGGGATGAGCCCCGGGAGACAGGCAGCGTTTCCGCCGAGCTGGGTGTGCAGGGCATCGCGGCCATCGGCAAGACGGTGGGGCCGCTGGTCCTGGCTGCCATCCTCTGCGCGGTGGCAGCTACCTTTGCCCAGACCAAATTCCTGGTCAGCACCGAATCAATCAAGCCAAAATTCAACCGCATCAGCCCCCTTCAGGGCATCAAGCGGCTGTTTTCCTTAAAAAGCGTCGTTGAGACGCTGAAAAATATGATTAAGATCGTGATCCTGCTGGCGATCGTATTTTTGAGTATCCGGGATATGTTCCTGGAGAGCTCCAACTACCTGTACACAGACCTGACCGCCTCGGTGGCGCATCTGGTAGAGGTGGCCTGGGGCATGGTCATGCGCATCTGCATCGCCTTTGTGGTGGTGGCCGCCATGGACTTTTTCTACCAGTGGTGGGACTACGAACGGCAGATGAAAATGACCAAGCAGGAAGTAAAAGAGGAATACAAGCAAATGGAAGGCGACCCCCAGGTGAAGGGGAAGATCAAGCAGATCCAGCGCCAGCGGGCCCAGCAGCGCATGATGCAGCAGGTGCCCGGGGCGGACGTGGTGATCCGTAACCCGACCCACTTCGCCGTGGCCCTCCGGTACAAGCCGGAGGAGGACTTCGCGCCCATTGTGCTGGCAAAGGGCCAGGACAATGTGGCGATGAAGATCGTGGAGATCGCCGAGGAACATAAAGTGGCGGTAATTGAGAACGTCCCCCTGGCCCGGGCGCTGTACGCCGAGGCCGAGGTGAACCAGTTTATCCCGCCCAGCCTGTATGAAGCAGTCGCGGAGGTGCTGGTATACATCTTCAAGCTGAACGACAGGAAACAGATCGTGAAATAAGGCCCCTGGGGTCCCGGACGGGGTCCCCACGAAAGCGACCTTCCGCTTTCGCGGTGAGTGGAGGCACGGTGCGCCGGGGGGCGCGGTGTGCCGAAGGAGGTGACCACGCGTGATCAGACGCATCCTTAACAATGTTATAGCGCTGTTTGTGGTCATCGTGGTGTTGTTCCTGTTTATCCCGCTGCCCCCGCAGATCCTGGATATTCTGCTGGTATTCAATATCGGCCTGTCCATTATGATCCTGATGATTACCATGAATATCGCGGAAGCGCTGGACTTCTCCATCTTCCCATCCCTGCTGCTGATCACCACGCTGTTCCGGCTGGGCATGAACGTGTCCAGTACCCGGATGATCCTCACCACCGGAAACCCCGGCGTAGTGATCCAGAACTTCGGGCAGCTGGTTACCGGCGGCAATATCGTGGTGGGCTTTGTGATCTTCTTCATCATCGTGCTGGTTCAGCTGATCGTCATCACCAAGGGCGCGGAGCGTGTGTCCGAGGTGGCCGCCCGGTTCACCCTGGACGCCATGCCCGGTAAGCAGATGGCTATTGACGCCGATCTGTCCTCCGGCCTCATCGACGAACAGCAGGCCCGGATGCGCCGTGAGAAGATCCAGAAGGAAGCCGACTTCTACGGCGCCATGGACGGCGCCACCAAGATCGTCAAGGGCGATTCCACCATGTCCATCATCATCACGGTAATCAACTTGGTGGGCGGCATTATCATCGGCGTGGTGGTCAACGGCGGCGACATCGGCACTGTCATGAACACCTACTGCATCCTCACCATCGGCGACGGCCTGGTGTCCCAGATCCCGTCCCTGATGATCTCCACCGCCACGGGCATGATCGTCACCCGTTCCGTGTCCGATGGCAGCCTGAACGTGGACGTGACCACCCAGTTCACCCGCCAGCCCCGAGCCATCACCACCACCGGCGTGATCCTGGTGATTCTGGCGGTGATCCCCAATACCCCCACTGTGCCCCTGTTTATCGGCGGCGCGGCCCTGCTGGGCGGCGGGATGTTCCTCAGCCGCCAGATGACGGCGGCTCAGCAGGCGGCCATCGCGGCGGAGCAGGCCCCCCAGGAGGCCGCCCCGGAGCTGGCCGCCCCCAGCGAAAACGACTACTACCGGGACATCAACAACGTTTACTCCCTGCTGTCCGTGGAGCCTGTGGAAATGGAGTTCGGCTACAGCCTGATCCCCATGGTAGACGAGCGGCACGGCGGCAAGCTCACCAGCCGCATCGTCATTTTCCGGCGGCAGTACGCCCAGGATATGGGCTTCGTCATCCCCGCCATCCGACTCCACGATTCGTCCACGCTGGGCACCAACCAGTACGCCATCCGTGTCAAGGGCGAGGTGGTGGCCCAGGGCGAAATCCTGGTGGATTACTATCTGGCTCTGGAGCCGCCCAACCCCTTGGGGGAGATCGACGGCATCGAGACCATCGAGCCGGCCTACGGCATCCCCTCCCGGTGGATTCTGCCGGAGAACAAGGAGATGGCGGAGATCTACGGCTACAACGTCATCGACCCCCTGTCCGTCATGCTGACCCACTTGGCGGAGACGGTGAAAAAGCACGCCTACGAGCTGCTGGACCGGGCGGAGACCATCCGTTTGGTGGAAAACCTGAAGAAGTCCACCCCCGAGCTGGTGGAGGAGGCGGTGCCGGGGATTATCCCCTACGCCAAGCTGGAAAAGATGCTGCGCAGCCTGCTCCAGGAGGGCGTGCCCATCAAGGATTTGGGCACCATCATCGAGACCGCCGCCGACTGCTTCGCGCAGGGCCGGGATCTGGACATGACCATCGAGCAGGTGCGCAGCGCCCTGGCCCGCACCATCACCCGCCGCTTCTGCGAGGACGGCCAGCTCCGGGTCATCACCCTGGACGCCGAGGTGGAGAAGCGCATCATCTCCTCCCTCACCCGCAACGAGCAGGGCGTGTACCTGGCCATGGGCCCCGATCTGATGCAGACCATTATCTCCCAGCTTGCCGAGCATCTGAAGAAGTTCGGCGATCTGTCCCAGACGCCGGTGATCCTGGTCAGCCAGGTGATCCGCGGATATTTCAGCAAGATGATTACCCAATTCTACCCCAACGTCTATGTGCTCTCCTTCAATGAGATCACCAACAGCGTTCAGATCCAGGCCCTGGGCAATATCACCGCGGAAGCGCCCATGGCGGCCCAGAGAAGGGCGGTGGGGACATGAGTACACAGGCGGCCGAGCGCGGCTATACCGAGGCCGAGATCGAGGCCATGGCGACGCCCGACCTGCTGGCGCTCTATAAAAGCACCGGGGACGAGAGCCTGAAATGGCCCCTGGTCCTGCGGTACGAGGGGCTGATCAAAAGCGCGGCCCTCCAGATCCGAGGGGTGTACAGCAACTTTGCCCAGGTGGACGACATCGTCAGCGAGGGCATCCTCACCCTGCTCAGCTCCATCGACAAGTTTGACCCGGACAAGGGGATCAAATTTGAGACCTATGTGGCTAAGCGGGTCCGGGGCATGGTCATTGACCTGGCCCGGAAACAGGACTGGCTCCCGCGGAACATCCGGCAGCGGGCCAAGGAGATCGACGCGGCGGTGTCCAGCCTGGCCAACGAGCTGGGGCGCTTCCCCACCGACCAGGAGGTGGCCGAACGGCTGGGCATCCCCACGGACAAATATCAAAAGGAGGCCGCCCGGGTGGCGCTGAGCAACACCCTGTCCCTGGACGCGCTGATGGACGCCAAGGACATGGAGGGGTACCGCTTCGAGCTGTCCGACCAGGACCCCAAGCTCCAGCCGGAAACGGTGCTGGAGGACCGGGAGCTCCAGGAGACGCTGGCCAGCGGCATTTCCGCCCTCCAGGAAAATGAGCAGATCGTACTCTCCCTCTATTATGAGAAGAACCTTCATATGAAAGAAATCGCCCAGGTGATGGGGGTCAGCGAGCCCCGTATCTCCCAGATCCACTCCCGGGCCATCCAAAAGCTCCGGGATCATATGAGCTCCTATATGAACAGCGAGACACCCACCAAAACCTCTAAAAAGCGGAAGAAGGCATGATAGAATGTTCAAGGGCTTTTACAACCTCACCTCCGGTATGCTCACCCAGCAGCGCCATCTGAACGTGGTAGGCAACAACATGGTGAACGTCTCCACCGCGGGCTTCAAGCAGAGCGTGTACACCGCCACCACCTTTGACGATGTGATGTACGCCCGGGTGGGCAACAAGGAAAAGATTTACACCGACATCGGCCGGCAGAGCTACATCCGGGCCAACAGCGAGATCTACGTCAACTTCGACCAGGGCATCCCTGAGCCCACCAACATCCCGCTGGATTTCGCCATCTACGGCGACGGCTTCTTCGCCGTCCGGGACGGCGACGGCAATGTGTCCTACACCCGGGCGGGCAGCTTCTCCCTGGACGAGGAGGGCTATCTGTGCTTCCCCGGCACGGGCCGGGTACTGGACCCCCAGGGCCAGGCCATCCTGCTGGAAACGGACAAGATCACCGCAGATGCGCAGGGCAATATCTTCAACGAGAACGGCGGCTTCCTGGGCCAGGTTGGGGTGTACGCCTTTGAGGACAACGGGCAGCTGGTCCACAACGACAACGGCTTCTTTACCGGGGACGGCGCTCAGGCGGTGGAAAACCCCACCCTGATGTGGAAGTACGTGGAGCGCTCCAACGTGGAGCTGATCAAGCAGATGACGGACATGATTACCTGCCAGCGGGCCCTTCAGAGCTGCGCATCGGTGACTAAAATGTACGACGAGGTGATGGCGCACGCCGCCAGCGACGTGGGCCGGATGGGATGAGGTGAGCTGAGATGAATCAATCCTTCTATATCGGCGCGGGGGGCGCGCAGCAGCAGCTGTACCACCTGAATGTCCACGGCGACAACATCGCCAATGTGAACACCTACGGCTTCAAGGCCAACAGGAGCTATTTTTCCGCCTTGATGTATCAGAACTGGCCCGGCGTGGTGGAGGCCCAGGATACCGAGCTGCCCATGGGCGTGGGCACCAAAATGCTCATGACCTCCACGGATTTTTCCCAGGGTTCGCCCAGCGATACCGGGCGGGAGCTGGACTTCTACATCGACGGGGAGGGCTTTTTCGGACTGGTGGACCTGACCACGGGGGACGTGAGCTTTACCCGCAACGGCGCGTTCTATATGTCCCAGCTCCAGCAGCCCACCGGCGCGATCGACGAGAACGGCCAGCCCGTGATGGAGGGCAGGTTCTATCTGGGAGACGGCACGGGCAAGTTCGTGCTCAGTGAGCGGGGTGGCCTGATTGAGCTCACCGATATGTCGGACGGCGCGCTGGACACGCTGTCCATCGGTGTGTTTGATTTTGCCAACTATGACGGCATGGCCCAGCTGGACAAGACCCGCTACCTGCCCATTGACAAGAACGGCAACCTGTGGTACGGCGACGGGCAGCTGGTCCGGAAGCGGGTGGAGCTGTCCAACGCCGACCTGGGCGACGAGCTGACCAAGGTGATCGAGGCCCAGCGGGCCTACGGCGCGGCGCTGAAAATGGTGATTACCTCCGATGAGATTGAGAGCACCATCAATAATCTGCGCAGTTAACAGGGGGAAATCTGATGGGAATTAAAAATTACGACGAGTTGAACTCCCTGGAGCTGGATACGCTCCGGGAGATCGGCAGCATGGGCACTGGAAATGCTGCCACAGCCCTGTCCCAGATGCTCCGGCGGGAGGTGCGCATTACGCTTCCCGAGGTGCGCATCATGGGCTACAACGAGGCCATCGAGTGGATCGGCGGACCGGAGGAGATTACCGCCGGCGTACTGGTGAAAATGGGGGGGCAGATCAACGGCATCATGCTCTCCTGCCAGCAGCTTGACTTTGTGAACCTGGTGCTGGACAGCGTTATGGGCCAGCGCATTGAGGATTACAGCCAGCTGGCGGAGCTGGAAAATTCCTGCCTCATCGAGGTGGGCAACATTATGATCTCCACCTTTATCAACGCGCTGAGCGGCCTGGCCGGGATGGATGTCACCCTGACGGTGCCCGCGTTTACTGTGGATATGCAAGGGGCGATCCTGGCCGTGCCCATGGCGGAGTACGGCGGGCAGTCCGACTATATCATGACCATTGGGGGCAACTTTGTGTGCGATAACAAGCAGGTTCCCTGCCGCTTGCTGATGTCGCCTGACCTCCGGTCGCTGAATGCTTTATTACGGAAGCTGGGCGTAAGTGATGGCTAATGGCAAGATCACCATCGGTATTGCAGACATGAAGATGGCCAAAGGGCAGGGTATGTTGGTCACCTACGCGCTGGGTTCATGTATCGGCATCTGTCTGTACGACCCGGCGATCAAACTGGGAGCGCTGGTACACATCATGCTCCCGGTGAACATGGAGACAAACCGAACCAATACCATGAAATACGCGGATACCGGCATACGGGAGACGCTGAAGCAGATGGAGTCTATGGGGGCCCGCCGCAGCCGGATTACCGCCAAGATCGCAGGCGGGGCCAAGATGTTTGAGACAGGCGCCTCGCTGGGCAATATCGGCCAGCGGAATATTGAGAGCGTCCGTATGAACCTGAAAAAAGAGGGCGTGCGCCTGCTGAAGGAGGATGTGGGCGGGTCGGTGGCCCGCACCCTGCTGTTCGACGTGGAGAGCGGACTGGGGTGTGTGCGCAGCTACGGCCGTCCGGAGCTCATCATCTGACATAACGCAAGAATAAGGGGAGTGAATTGGAAATGATGGAAGAAAATAAGCAGGGGATCCTGCTGGAGTCCGGGACCAACGAGATCGAGATCATGAAGTTCACCATTGGCGGCAACTTGTTTGGCATCAACGTGGCCAAGGTGCGCGAGATCATGATCTGCGCCCCAGTGAAGCCCATGCCCCACGCCCACCCGGCGGTGGAGGGCATCTTCAAGCCCCGGGACGTGGTGCTGACGGTGGTGGATCTGCCCAGGTACCTGGGAGATGAGGGCGAGAAGACGCCCAAGGACATCTTCATCGTCACCAACTTCAACAAGATGCATATTGCTTTCCGGGTGCATACCGTGGACCGCATCAGCCGCATTTCCTGGACGGACATCCAGAAGCCGGATAAGGCGGTTTCCGGCGGCGCGGAGAGCGTGGCCACCGGCATTGCCCAGTGCGACGGCGAGCTGGTCACCATTCTGGACTTTGAGCGGATCGTGGCGGAGATCGCCCCGGAGACTTCCATCCAGGAGTCCGAGGTGGAGAACCTGGGCCCCCGGGACCGCAACGAACGGCCCATCTGGGTGGCGGAGGATTCCGCCCTGCTGAGCAAGATGATCGAAAACTCCCTGCATAAGGCCAATTATGTCAACCTGCGGATGTTCCCCAACGGCATGGAGCTGTGGGAGGCGCTGCAGCTGCTCCCCGAGGCGGACGACCCGGCCCAGGACGTGGCGCTGATCATCACCGACATTGAGATGCCTCAGATGGACGGCCACCGGCTCACCAAGCTGGTGAAGGAGGAGCACAGCCGGTTCCGGAAGATCCCGCTGGTGATTTTCTCCTCCCTGATCAGCGAGGAAATGCGCCGGAAGGGCCGGGACTTGGGTGCGGACGAACAGCTGACCAAGCCGGAGATCGCCCATCTGGTGGATGTGATGGATCGCCTGCTGGAGCGGTATGACTCGCAGTACGGCAAAGGTTAAGTGTAGATAGGAGGCGCCTGCTATGAGCGGCAAATATATTGTGCGGCAACCCATTAAGGACCCTGACGGAAACATCATTGGAAACGAGATCTTGTACTATGGTGCAAACCAGGCGTTCAGCAGCGATAGCTCTACGTCAAGCGCAGAATTTGCCGCGGCCAACACGATCTACAGCTTCCTGACCGAAAACAGCCCCAAAGTGCTGAAGGGTACCCTGAACTTTATGACGTTCACCACGATGCTCCTGATGAAAAAGACCCCCCGTCTGTTTGACAAGAGCGACCTGGTCATCCAGATTGACGACGCGGTGATTATCCACCCGCTGTCCATGCATCTGGTGCAGCAGTTTGCCAAGGAGGGCTACCGCGTGGCGGTGAACGAGTTCCAGTTCACCCCCCGGTACCTGTCCCTGCTGGACGATATCCACTTCATCAAGATCAATGCCAAGACCACCAACGATCTCACGCTGCGCAACACCATCGAGGTGGCCCACAGCATGAACATCAAGTGCATCGTCACCAACATTGATTCCAGCAATGTGTATAACCGGGCCGTTACGATGGGGGCCGACGGCCTGGAGGGGCCCTACGTGGCCGACCGGCTCACCACCAAGGCCCACAGCAGCGCCTACATCCAGAGCAACTTCTTCCAGCTCATGGTGGCCGTCACCCGGGACGAGCCAAATGTGGAGGAGATCGAGACGCTGATCGCGGCGGACGCCGGACTGACTTACGGTCTGCTGAAAATGGTCAACTCGGCCTACTTCGCCCTGCGCTACCGGGCCACCACCATCACCCAGGCCATCATGACCCTGGGCCTGGGCCAGCTGAAACAGTGGATATACCTGCTCAGCGCCAGCAACGCGGAGAGCGAGACGGACCCCGGCTCGGAGGAGTTCCTCAAACGCTCCTTCATGCGGGCCAACTTCTGCAGCGAGCTGATGAATTCCGCCAAGAATATGCCCATTTCCAAGGCGGAAGCCTATCTGCTGGGTATGTTCTCCACGCTGAACTACCTGATCGACGCCCCCATGGAGGATATCCTGGCCGAGGTGCCGGTGGCGGAGGATATC
This sequence comes from Oscillospiraceae bacterium, assembly GCA_910575695.1. Classification (GTDB taxonomy): domain Bacteria; phylum Bacillota; class Clostridia; order Oscillospirales; family Oscillospiraceae; genus Enterenecus. Next base: position 209,203 of record CAJTGJ010000002.1, read on the forward strand.
AAGGCCGCCCTGCTCAGGCACGAGGGACGGTGCGGCAAGCTGTATGACCTGGTGCTCAGCTATGAGGCGGCGGACTGGGACAAGATTACCGAGCTGGCGGAAGATCTCGGCATACCGGATAATATGATAACCAGTGTTTACTTTATCTGCATGGAGAACGTGAATACGCTTTGGGAGCAGCTCACCAACCCCTATCCCCGGCAGGAGGACGCCGAGCCCGATGCGGCCGACGCGCCTGCGGCGGGGGCGGAGACAGCGCCTGAATAACCGCATAAAAAGCTCCGGCAGGCATCGCCTGCCGGAGCTTTTTTGTTGTGAAGCGGGGCCGCTCAGCGCCCGTGGTGGGGATGCTTCATGACGACCTTGCAGGCCTGAAGCAGCTGGGCGGTGATGTCGCTGGCGAACTTGCCCTCATACACGGTGAGGCGGGGGACACGGTCATTGGGCTCAAGCACCACGTACTTGGAGGGCAGATGGTTCAGGGTGTATGCCTTCACATCCTCGGTACAGCGCTCACAGGGGCACAGGCCGAACATCTTGATATACTTGGGGGCCTTTTCCTCCACCAGCACCTGCATCACGTTGATGTAGCCGGGGTGGAGGGGTTCCTCGAACTTGTGGGAATCGTCCAACGCAATTTCCTCCTCTGCAATAGGTTCGGGCTTGGTTTGGGGGACCGGCTCAGGCTTGGGTGCGGGAGCAGACGCCGCCGAAACCGGTTTGGGCTGAGGGGCGGGTTCGGATTTGGGCTGGGGGGCAGGCTCGGGCTTAGGCTGAGGAGCGGGCTCCGGTTTAGCGGCGTCGGCCTCCAGCTCATTCTCCAAGGCGTCTTCCAGAGCGTTCCTGATCTGGGTGGAAACCGCCATATCCGGGACCATAGAGGCGACAATGGGGGGAGTGGGGGGCGCTACAGGGGCATGGGCTGGCGCCGGAGCGGGGGCCGGCGCCGGGGTATGGGCCGGGGCCGCCGCCTGGGTGGGGACCGGGGCCGGAGCGGGGGTTGGAGCTTGCGTGGGAGCGGGGGCAGGCGCCGCCGGTGCAGGGGCCGCCGCTTGGGCAGGAGCCGCTGCCGGGGCGTGGGCCGGAGCCGGGGCGTGGGCCGGAGCGGCGGGTTCAATGGGTTTGGCGGCTTCCTCCGCGGCGGCGGGGTCGGGTTTCTTGCTCAGCAGGCTCATCACCCGCGCGGTTTTGCTGGTTTTACTGTCCTTTGCCATAATGTTAGACTCTCCTTACTTCATTACATAAAATTTGGGTCCAATGGTGCTGGTCAGGTGAAAAACCGGGAAATATACCTTCCCCTGGTTTTCGGGCGGGGGAACTGCGGTCCGGCCACCGCGTCGATGATGGACTGGAAGTCCTGAGCGGGGCGGGAATCGGGCTGATACGTGAGCACGGTCTGCCCGTGGGCGGGAGCCATGGCCACCCCGACGCCGCGGTGGATTTTGGCCTGGAACACGTGGCTGTCCAGCTGCTCGGCCACCACCTGGGCCATTTCCAGGATGTCCCTGGACAGGGAAAGACGGCCGTTGTACTTGTTGATCAGGATGCCCAGCACCTTCAGATTGGGGTTGAAGGTGGCCCGCACTGTCTCGATGGTTTCCTGGAGCTGGGTGACGCCCACCAGGCTGAGTACTTCCGCCTCCATGGGGACGATCAGCCCGGTGGAGGCCACGTAGGCGTTGACAGTGAGGATGTTCAGGGCCGGCGGCGTATCGATGACGACAAAATCGTACAGGCTGCGCACGCCGATCAGCATATCGCTGAGCATAAACTCCCGGCGGGGGGAGGTGAACTCCATCTCGGCGGCGGACAGCATGATGTCCGAGGGGAGCACGTCGCCGTAGTCGGTATGCTGGATGGCCTCCTCCAGGGAGCAGGTGCCCTTGAGGATGTCGTACATGGTGCTTCCGGAGCCAATATCCAGGCCAAGGTTGAAGCCCAGGTTCCCTTGAGGGTCCAGGTCAATGCCCAGTACCCTGGCGCCCCGCTGGTGCAGGCCGCAGATCAGCGAGGAGGCGGTGGTGGTTTTTCCCACGCCGCCCTTTTGATTGGTGACGGTTATGATTTGCGTCAAGGAATTTCCCTCCCTCTCTCTACTTGCAAAAACTTATGGAAAAGCCTTAAGTTAACTATACTACAGGTCGATAAAAAATAACAGAGGTAGAACAAAAAAACTCTGAAAAATTTTTGTAAAAATCAACTTCGGATATGCTTGGGATATTATTATGTCCTTGGAGTTTTGAAAGGAGCGTCTAAACTATGGCATCTATTACCAGTATGGTCAACGGCAGCAGTTCCCTCAGCAGCATCTACGGCAACCGGAATATTCTGTCTGGCCTGGCCAGCGGCATGGACACGGAGTCCATGATCGAAAACGCGGTATCCGGCATCAAGCTGAAGATCCAGAACCTGACCAAAAAGCGCACCAAGGTGGAGTGGCAGCAGGAGGCCTACCGCAGCATCATTGACAAGGCGGTAAACTTCAATACCAAGTATACCTCCTACTCCTCCAAGACCAATCTGCTCAGCAGCAGCTTCTTCTCCAACGCGGTGAATACCGCTGTGCTGGGCACCTACGCGAACAAGATCACGGCCACCGGCAAGACCTCCAGCGACATCAAGATCAACGCCGTGAAGCAGATGGCCTCCGCCGCCTCCTATACCGTGTCCGGCCTGGGCGGCAAATTCACCGGCGAGATCTCCGGCATCACCGGCCGGGAGGAGTTTGACCTTACCAAGGACCTGGACGTGAGCACCGTGTCCGGCAGCCTGACGTTCCAGTACGGCGGAAAGAACGGCGCGTCCTTCACCATTAACTTCGACGAGCTGGAGAACCTGAATGAGGTGGAGGTGCTGGACGCCGACGGGAACGTGAAGGAGGACGCCACCGACTCCGAAAAGCTGGCTCAGGCCATCCGGAACAAGCTGGACGAGGTCACCTACACCTACACCAAGAACGGCTTCCAGGAGACCACCACCGCCGGCGAGGCCATCAAGGTGACAGCCAATGAAGACGGCAGGATTACCTTCACGGACGGGCTGGGCAACGGCAATTCGGTGAAGATCAGCTCCTCTACCGGTGATATGGAGAAGTATGCCGGTGAGAACGTCATCGTCGTCCCCAAGGATCTGACCAAAGAGGTGCCCACCTACGAGTATCTGGGCGGCACGAAGGGGGACGACGGCCAGTGGAGCGGCGGCAAGGAGCTGAGCGTCACCTACAACGGCACCACCAAGAAGATCAATATGTCCGACATCATGAACAAGATCGACTTTACCTATGACTCTGCGGAGGACAAGAATACCCAGTTCCAGAACGCCCTTCAGGAGCAGCTGGACAAAGAATTCGGCGCGGGCAAGATCGAGGTGGGCAAGGAGGGCGGCAAGCTGACCTTCACCCCGACAGGCTCCGGCGACACTATGAGCATAGGCGGTTCCGCCGTGAAGGCCCTGGGTTTTGAGAGCGGCGACTCCAACTATATCAACGCCGGCAAGAAGCTGTCCGACCTGCTGGACGATGATATTTTCAGCGACAAAAACAAGATCGCGGCCGTGGGGAACGTGAAGCTGAATTCCACCGGGAAGTACTCCGTGGACGAGAAGGGCAACCGCGTCAGCATGGGCGATGACGGGAAATACTACCGGGTGGACAGCGACGGCAATTTCCTCTACAATTTTGAGATCAACGGCGCCAATATCAATGTCACCAAGGACACCACGCTGGAGAGCCTGATGAACTCCATCAACTCCAGCGCCGAGGCGGGGGTGAAGGTGAGCTACTCCAAGCTGACCAACGAGTTCAAGTTCACCGCGTCCCAGACCGGCGCCAGCGGCAGGATCGAGTTCGGCGGGCTGGCCAAGGATATGTTTGTCACCCATGACCGCGAAGCCAGCGACAGCTTTGCCGATACCTATGGCCTTGGCCTGAGCGACGGCCAAAGCAAGCGCTTTGCCTTTTCCTTCGAGGGCCGCGACCTCAGCTTCGAGATCTCGAGCGGGGACTCGATGCAGGACGTTGCCGACCGCCTGAATATGCTCCTGAGCAATTACGACCAGACCGCTTCCTATGATGAGCTTACGGGCCAGATCATGGTCACCGACAAGACGGGCAAAATGGTGGACTTTGAGCTGTACGAGGGCCAGAGCAGCTCCAGCGGGACCAAGCTCGACCGCCCTGAATTTGAATCCTCTTTTACCAGCGGCCAGGACGCCGTCATGGACGTGGAGATCAACGGCAAGCGGTTCGAGGACCTGACCCGCTCCACCAACACCTTCGACCTGGACGGCCTGAGCGTCAATGTGAAGGGCACCTTTGACGCGGTGGGCAAGGACGGCGAGGATTACGAGCCCATTACCTTCAACACCACCACCGACGCCGACAAGATCGTCGAGGCCATCAAGAGCTTCGTGGACGACTACAACGAGATGGCCACCGAGCTGAAGAGCGCCTACTCCACCATGCCCACCACCAAGTCCGACGGCAGCCGGTACGACCCCCTTACGGCGGAGCAGGAGGAGCAGTACAGCGAGAGCGAGCTGAAGGCCTACAACGAGAAGGCCAAGCAGGGCATCCTGTTCGGGGATTCCACCCTGTCCAGCTTCTACAGCAAGCTGCTCAGCGCCATCACCCCGGGCGGCACCGACGGCCAGACCCTCCGGGAGATCGGCATCGGCACCTCCTACAGCGACGGCATGACCACCCTGTCCCTGGACGAGGACAAACTGCGCGCCGCGCTGGAGAGCGACCCGGACAAGGTGAAGAACGCCTTTACCAAGAGCAAGGAGGGCGGCTCCTCCAGCGACGGTCTGATGCAGACCATGCAGAACACCCTGAACACCTACGTCAAGACCACCGGCGAGCCGAAGGGCGTCCTTATCCAGCACGCCGGCTCCATCAAGGCGTATACCTCCCTGAACAACAACAGCCTGAAATCCCAGATCGACAACATCGACAAGCAGATTGAGCGGTGGCAGGACAAGATGTCCACTCAGATCGACCGCTATACCACCCAGTTCAGCCGTTTGGAGCAGCTGATCGCCGAGATGAACTCCCAGTCCTCCGCCTTTGCGGGCCTCATGGGCGGGAGCAGCGGATACTAATTTTATTACCGACTAAAAAGGAGTCAGAAATGGATATCAAAGGCTACCAGGGGTACCAGGGCTATAAGGAGCAGGGGATCAACGATATGACGCCTGGTGAACTGCTGATGCTGCTGTATGACGAGCTGGTGAAGCGTCTGCTCCGGGCGGGGCTGGCCCTGGATAAGAAGGACTACGCCCTGTTTGAGGCCAGCGTGGATCGCAGCCTGGACATTATCCGCTATCTGGATGATACCCTGGATGTGCAGTATCCCATCAGCCGCAACCTCAACCGGCTGTATGATTATTTCAGCTATGAGCTCAACCGGGTCAAGGCCGGACGGAACAAGACCGAGCTGGATCGGGTGAAAACCATGGTGGGCGAGCTGCGGGACTCCTTCCGGGAAGCGCAGAAGACCGCCATGCAGGAGGCGGTGGCAGCCGCCGCTGAGGCAAGGAGTGCCGGGGGGCAGGTATGACCGAAAAGACGGTAATGGATGCCCTGGTGCAGATGAAACGCACGGGCAACCTGCTTAATGAGCTGGAGGACTTGACCCAGCAGATTGGGCAGTCTATCGACAGGAACGACGAGGTCAGTTTGCAAATGCTCATCGCCATGCGGGAGGAGCCGCTGGGCAAGTTGGAGGATGCCGACCAGGCCCTGCGGGATCAGCTGGCGGAGCTTCCGGACAAGGAGGCCGCGATCCAGCTGGCCGCGATGCTCAACGGCGGCCCCCCCGCGGACCCCGGTATGCAGGCGCAGCGGATGCTGTGCGAGCAGGTGGCGTCCAACAACCGCCGCCTGAAGCGGGTGATTGAGCTGGACCAGCGGCTGAGGCAGCGGCTGGACCGGAAAAACCACAAATCGTAAAGAGAAACGGACATAAAAATATCGGCCCGGCGGACGCCGGGCCGATATTCCGTGCCGTTTTGGGAAGGGCTACAGCTCCGGCGTCCACAGCGCCCACAGCGGTGCGCCGTAGTCCCGGGAGGGGGACAGCTCGTCTATGATGAGCTGAGGGTCCCAGAGGGTGAGGCTGTTCTCCACGCTGTTGGGGTCGGCAACCAGCACCTTCCCATCCGCCGTGGCCCCCCGGAGGAGGAGAAAGTGCCCGCCGGTGGTGAAATGGCCGGGGCCCACCAGGGCTACCAGCATTTTGCCGGACCGCAGGGCCCTCAGCACACGGTCCGCGTCCCACTCGGTGAAGGGCTCGGCCATGATGCCAAAGCTCCGGGCGGCGGCCAGGATGATGGAGTGGTAGGAGCCGGCGCGGCTGGCCCAGTGGCCATTGGCTGCCGCCCACTGCGCCATGACGGCGGGGTTGGTTTTTGTGTCCGTCAGGCTGGCCACCGCGATGGCCATCACCGTGGGCCCGCAGCCGTAGGGACCGATGGTGTCGGTGCCGTAGGGCTGATCGGCCCACTCGGGGCTGGATTGACGGAAGTAAGTAACATCCACGATGCCGCCGGTGAGGATCTGCCTGCCGTCCGCCTCCAGCAGCTCAGTGATGGGCGGCGGGGTGGCGGGGGCCGGTTCGCTGCTGGCGGAAGGGGGCCTGGCCTTGGACAGCGATGGCTTTGGGGCGGTCAGCTCCGCCCAGAAGGCGGCGGCCTGCTCCCCGGCCCGGGCGGCCATGCGGGAAATGGCGCTGGCTGTATCCCGGCAGAACTGCCCGGCGGCGTTCAGCGCGGCCTGCCCCGCGTCCGCCAGGGCGTTCAGCGCCGTCCGGCCCGCATCCACCGTCACGGCGGCGGCATAGCGGGCGGGGGCGACGATGCGCTCATAGAGCTCCGGCTCGAAATAGCGGCAGGCGGCCAGCTCGGCTGCCCCGATGCACACAACGGCCAGAAGGATGCCCAGCACGATATTCCGCTTGATGTGATTGGATTTGCCGTTCTTTTTCAAGACCCGCCTCCTTTCACCATGTGTGAAAATTTGCCTGGAAACAGAAAAAGGGCATTAAATCCAGTTGCCTCGGTCAAATTCACGTGGTATAATAATTTTCAACCTTGGGACTTGTGCTTGAACCGCTAGTGCTATTATAGCAGAAGTTCTGGCTTTTTCAATGGAAAGTATATGGCCCGGGCGCGGGAGCCCGGGGGCAGGAGCGTTCTATGCCCACGATTGAACTGGAAAACGTATCAAAATTTTATAAGCCGAAACGCCGCAGGAAGGGCCCGGTACATAATATTATGGGCGTCGAGGAAGTGGACCTGACCATCCACCAGGGGGAGTTCATCTTCCTTGTGGGCAGCAGCGGGGCGGGAAAAAGCACGTTGCTGCGCCTGATCACCGGGGAGGAGCGGCCCAGCGAGGGAAGGGTCTACATCGACCATAAGGAGCAGGGCCGGATGGAGCTGGGCCGGATCCTGAAGCTCAGCCGCAACCGGGCCGCGGTGATGTTCGGCAAGATCTGGCAGGACCCCACGCTGATCCGGAAGAAGACCATTGAGGAGAACCTTGCTATCGCGTCGCGGATCGCCATCGGACGGGAGAAGTCCGCTATGGTGAACATCCGCATCCAGAAGGTGCTGGGATTGGTCGGCATGAAAGGCGTGGAGAAAAAATATCCTGTAGAGCTGTCCATCGGCGAGTGCCGCCGGGTGGAGCTGGCCCGGGCGCTGATCGGCAGTCCGCCGGTTTTGATCCTGGACGAGATCACCGCCAACCTGGACGACGACTGCATCTGGGATACCCTGCACCTGCTCAACGACATCAACCGCAGGGGCACCACGGTGATCATGGCCACCCATGACAGCCAGTATGTCAACATCCTGCGCCGCCGGGTGATTTCCATGGCCGGCGGGCGGGTGATCGGAGATGTACAAAAGGGAAAATACGGTGACGTGCTGGAGAGGGAGCGCAGAGAGCTCGTCTTTTCCAAGCCCTGAGCCGATTTGATATAGAGAATACCAGTTAAGAAATTAGGAGGAAAGAGTTCATGATCAAGAACATGAAGATCAGAAAAAGCCTGATCCTGGGTTACGGTGTCACCGTAGTTGTCTCGGTCATCATTATCATTGCGTCGATCGTCCTGATGACCATTCAGAAGGGCCAGTATACCAGTATCCTTGACAACTATGTTGGCGCCAACGACATTGTGTCGGATTGCCGCATAAACTACAACATCGCCGGCCGCAACCTGCGTGACGCGGTGCTGGGCGGCGATGTGGCCAATCTGGACAACGCCCTTGCCAAGGTCAACGAGCTGAAGGAGGATCTGGACAAGCTGGAGAGCAAATACCCGCTGACGGACAGGACCGAGCTGAACGCCTTTGTGGATACGGTGGAAGCGTGGGAGGTCGAGGCCGAGAAGATCGTCAGCGTGGCCCGGGGCAACACCGAGGAGAGCCGCACTCAGGCCGCCGCCCTCATTGCCAGCGACTGCTCCCCCAGGCTGCAGGAAGCGGCCACCAAGGGCGACGCCCTGGCCGAGAAGCTCCAGAATGAGCAGGACAAGATTATTGATCAGCAGTCCCTTACCTCCAACATCGCCATTGGCGTGGTTGTAGCCGCTCTGGTGATCGCCACCGCTGTGGTGCTGCGGATGGCCCTGATTATCATCAAGAGCATTGTGGTGCCCGTGGAGCAGGTTCATGTGGCTCTCTCCGGCTTCAGCGAGGGCAAGCTGGACATCCCTGTGGAATACCACAGCAGCAGCGAGCTGGGTGAGATGTGCGACGCCCTGCGCACCAGCCAGAACGTCCTGGGCGAGTGCATCGGCGACACCTGCCGTCTGCTGGAGGACATGGGCAACGGCAACTTTGATGTGCGCACCAAGGACGAGAAGATGTATGTGGGCGCCCTGAGCAGCATCCTCACCTCCGTGCGCGCCATCAACCGCAGCCTGACCGACGCTCTGACCCAGATCAACCAGAGCGCGGAGCAGGTGTCCGCCGGCGCGGAGCAGGTGTCCACCGGCGCCCAGTCCCTGGCCCAGGGCGCCACTCAGCAGGCCAGCGCGGTGGAGGAGCTGTCCGCCACCATCGCCGAGATCTCCAACAACTCCCGCAAGAACGCCCAGAACAGTGAGAAGGCCACCGCCCACTCCGCTGATGCCAGCCATTGCCTCCAGGAGAGCTCCGACTATATGCAGCAGATGGTGTCCGCCATGGAGAAGATTTCCGAGTCCTCCTCCGAGATCGGCAAGATTATCGACACCATTGAGAACATCGCCTTCCAGACCAATATCCTGGCCCTGAACGCCGCCGTGGAAGCCGCCCGCGCGGGCAGCGCCGGCAAGGGCTTCGCCGTGGTGGCCGACGAGGTGCGCAATCTGGCCTCCAAGTCCGACCAGGCCGCCAAGGCCACCAAGGATCTCATTGACCGCTCCATCAACTCCGTAAAGGACGGCAGCGAGATCGTCAAGAAGGTGTCCGAGTCCCTGGACGCCACCAGCCAGCGGGCTGGCCTTGTGCTGGCTGCCGTTGAGGAGATCACCAAGGCCGCCGAGGAGGAGTCCGAGGCCATTGCCCAGGTGACTGAGGGCATCGACCAGATCTCCTCCGTGGTGCAGACCAACTCCGCCACCAGCGAGGAATCCGCCGCCGCCAGCGAGGAGCTGTCCAGTCAGGCCGCGCTGATGAAGGAGCTGCTCAGCCGCTTCAAGCTGCATCAGGACGGCTTTGTGCCCAAGCCCCAGCACGCTTACAGCGCCGCTTCCTCCTCCGCCCCCGTCTATGAGGACGACGGATATGATGCGGGCTCCAGCCGCGATGCTTCCAGCGTGTTCAGCAAGTATTAAAAACAAATAGCGAAGGTTGCCAGGAGGCGGCAACGTGCCGCCTCCTGGCTTCTCTCATCTGAGGCAAGACCGCCCTTATGCGGTGTTGCCTGATGCTTTTTCCAGAGAGGAGCGGACCTATGGCAGAGTTAAAGGCCCAGGAGAAGGATCTGATCTATGCCCTGGATATTGGTACACGCAGTATCGTCGGCGTTGTGGGCAGGCCGGTGGGAGACCGGCTGAAGGTGCTGGATGTGGAGATGGCCGAGCACGGCAAGCGGGCCATGATGGACGGTCAGATCGATGATATCCGTCAGGTGGGCGCACTGGCCAGAACAGTGACAGAGCGGCTGGAAAGCCGCCTGGGGGTGCATCTGGAACGGGTGAGCGTAGCCGCCGCCGGCCGCGCCCTGCGGACCCAGAAGGGGTCGTTTACGCTGGAGCTGCCCGAGGAGCAGTCCATTGACGAGGAGCAGATCAGCGCTCTGGAGGCTGGGGCGGTGTCCGCCGCCGAGGAGGAGCTGCGCAGCGATGGCGAGATCCGGCGGCAGATGTTCCTGGTGGGCTATACCGTGGCCCAGTACCGTCTGGACAACTACCCGCTGTCCAATTTGCAGTATCATACCGGGCGGAAGGTGGAGGCCGACGTGGTGGCAACCTTCCTTCCCGGCGAGGTGGTGGAGAGCCTGTACGCCGCCATGCGCAATGCGGGCCTCCAGGTGTCCAGCATGACGCTGGAGCCCATTGCCGCCATGAACGCCGCCATCCCCGCCGAGCTGCGGCTGCTGAATCTGGCGCTGGTGGACATCGGCGCGGGCACCACCGACATCGCTCTGTGCCGGGATGGCAGCGTGGTGGGCTACACCATGGCTACCGTGGCGGGAGACGAGATCACCGAGGCGATTATGCGCTCCTATTTGGTGGACTTTAAAACCGCCGAGGAGATCAAGCGCTGTATCGGAGAGGCGGACGAACCGGTCCGCTACCGAAATATTTTGGGCCTGGAGGAGCGGGTGACCGCCGCCGATGTGGTTCAGGCCATCCAGGATCCCATGGACAAACTGGCCGACGCCATCAGCAAGCAGATTCTGAGCGTCAACAGCACCGCGCCCTCCGCCGTGTTCCTGGCGGGCGGCGGCAGTAAGCTGGCCGGTCTGCGGGAGCGGGTGGCGGGCAAGCTGGAGATGGATGAGAAGCGGGTGGCCATCGCGGGGAACAACTTCGCGCTGTCCGTGTATTCCGACAATATTGAGCTGGAGAAGCCGGAGTACGCCACGCCCCTGGGCATCGCCATTTCGGCGGGCCTGGGTTTGCTCAACGACAGCTACGTGGTCATGCTCAACGGGCAGAGCGCCAAGCTGTTCCGCAACGGCGTGCTTACCCTGCGGGACATCCTGCTGATGAACGGCTACAGCTACGCCGACATGGTGGGCAGGACGGGCAAGAACCTGAACCTGACGGTGGATGGCAAGCGGGTGGTCCTGCGGGGCGAGCCCGCGGTGCCCGCGGTGCTGCGGGTGAATGACGAGGAAGCGCCCCTGACCGCGGTGATCCACGCCGGGGACCACATCCGGTTCATCCCCGCCAGCCACGGACAGTGCGCCAGCAGCACCCTGGCGGAGCTGCTGGGGCCGGACTTCTACGGGCAGGTTTTGGTGAACAATATCCGCGTGCCCATGGATACCCAGCTGGAACAGGGGGATGTGGTCCTCACCATGCGGCAGACGCCGCCCCCCGCCGCTGAGGCCCCGGCAGAACCTGCCGCCCCTGCGGCTGCTGTACAGCCTGCTCCTGCACCAGCGGCCCAGCCCGCCCCCGCGCCGGAGCCTCAGCCTGTGCCCGCTCAGCCGGACCGGCCTGCGGCGCGCAGCGGCGAGGTCAATTTTTATTTGAACGGGGAGCCCCTTGCCCTGCCCGTCAAGGACGACGGCGCCCCCTATTACCTGATGGATCTGCTGGAGTATTCCGGCATCGACTTTGAACATCTGGACCGGACGGTGAAGCTGGAGGTCAACGGGGTGGAGCGGGGCTTCCAGCATGCGCTGAAGGAGCGCGATTCCGTCAGTATCACCCTGTCCTGACGGACATTCCAGACAGATCAGACGTAAGAGGTGGATATCCATGCCTTTTGGAAAACCGAAGGAGCCGAAGGCCCCGAAAGAGAAGAAACCCAGGAAAGAGAAGCCTCCCAAAAAGGAGAAGCCCCCCAAGAAGCCCAAACCGCCTAAAAAGCCCAAGCCTCCCAAGAAGGTCAGGCCCCCGAAAAAGGGAAAGCCTCCCAAGAAGCCGCTGGAGGAGGGCGAGGAACTCCTGGAGGAAGGCGAGGAGCTGGAACAGGGCAAGGGGAAAAAGCCCATCGTACTCATCCTGATTATTGTGGCAGTACTTGCCGTCATCGGCGTGGTTGTGTGGAAGTTTGTCCTGCCCCGCTTTATGGGGAGCAAGGACGACCCGGCGGTGGTGGAGACGGAGGAGCCCCAGCCCCCTGTGCTTCCCGAGAATCTGATGGTGGGAGAGGAAGCCGTCCCCGGCATGACGCTGGACGCGAACGAGAGCGGCGCTGAGGCGGTGCTGGCCAAGACCATCACCTATACTTACACCAATCTGAATGACGCGGGCGCGGCGGCTGAGACATACGTGAACCAGCTGAAATCCGCTGACCCCAGCTTTTCCATGGTGGATGAGGAGTTTGTACGGATCTCTGAGGACCCCGACTACACCGCTAAGGAGGGCATGGTGTTGATGGCCCGGAACCTGCCCAAGCCGGAGCCGGAGGTGGAGGAGACCCCCGAGCCCACCGACCCGCCGGAGGACGAGAGCGGCGAGCCGGAGGAGACAGAGACCGCTGAGACGGACGCACCTGAGGCGTCGGACGCGCCCGAGGAGTCGGGGGAGCCGGAGCCGTCGGACGAAGCGCCGGATATGGTGCTGACGGTCCGTATCACCTGGTCGGAGGGCCAGTGCGTGGTCACCGCAGACGAGGAGGAGGGCAAGGTCACCTCGCCGCCGCCGGCGTCCAACCCGGCAACGAGGCCGTCTATCGGCGTCCGGGACGCTGAGGCCCAGATCCTGTCCATGGAACCGGGCGAGCTGGGGCTGGAGGGCACGTCCATGTCCGACTACGAGGTGTTCCCCCAGTCGGGAACGGAGCTTGTGAACGGTGTGACCTGCATCCGGCTGGATGTGTACAACGGCAGCAGCGGTCCCAGGCCCTACGAGTTCGAGGGAAGCTACCTGATGAGCATTGACGGCGCCCATCTCTACCGGCTGGATCCCGTCACCAACCAGCTTGAGGAGCTTGATTTTACCTTTGAGTAAGTGAAAAGATCCGCTGAGAGGCTTTCTCTCAGCGGATCTTTTATGTGGGGACCAGGGCCATCCGGTCCGGCGGTCCGGTGAGGCGCAGGGCGATTCCCCGTCCGAACACCGGCAGATGGGCCAGAAACACGGGGGTGAGCAGCCCCTCCAATATGGGCACGGTAGAGCGCAGGGAGAGGGCGTCCCGGGGGGTGAGCGCCTGTGCCAGGTCGGGGGCCACCTGGGCGATCTCCAGGCCGTATTCCCGGCCCAGGGCGGCAATCTGCTTGGTGGTGACCGCCTCCCGGGCGGCCTGGTCCAGGGGCCGGAAGCCGATCAGGCCGCTGAACCGCCCGGCAATCTCCCGCAGGACGCCGGAGCGGATGAGGGCCTGCCGGGCGGCTTCGTCCGCCTGGAACAGACGGCCCGCCAGTCCGGCAGGACCGGACAGGGCGAGGCCGGGGCCGGAGGGAGGCTTCTGGGGGGCAAAGCCCAGGCTGGGGCGGGGCGCACCCGACAGATCGAAGTTGGTGGTGAACAAAAAGATACAGTGCCGGAAGTCCAGTTCCCGGCTTCCCTGCTTGTCCTCCCGGCGGGCGGTACAGCGTCCCTCGTCCAGGATGGACATGAATACCTTCAGCACCTCCGGATGGGCCTTGTCCAGCTCGTCGAACATAAAAACTGTGTGGGGACAGCGGCGCACCTCCTCCAGTACCGGCGGGTCGTCGTAGCCCACGTATCCTGGCGGCGCTCCGGTGAGGCGGTAGACCGAGTGGGCCTGGGTGAAGGTGTTCAGCTCCGTCCAGACAAGCCGGTAGCGCTCCAGCCCCAGACAGCGGTTCAGGGCAGGCGCAACGGCCTTGCCCAGCTCCGATTTGCCCACGCCGGTGGGGCCGTAAAAGATCAGCGACAGCGGGCGCAGAGGCTCCCGCTTGGAGATGTGGCTCCACAGCTTGAAGGCCGCAGCCTCCACAGCTTGGTCCTGGCCCAGTACACGGGCCCCAAGTTCACGGCGGAGGCGGCGGCACAGCTGGCCCTCCCCGGGCCGCAGGGCGTCGCTGTCCAGGCTGTGCAGGCAGTCCATCAGGGCGTCAAAGCAGGCGTAGCGCTGGACCGCGCCCCGGCCGAAAAAATCCCGCAGGCGGGGGTCCGGGCCGTCATAGGCCACGCTGGGCCGGAAGTAGAGCAGATAGTTGTCCCCGTGACGCCAGAAGCCCAGCTGGGCCTCCCTGGGGCGGCAGCATTCGGGCAGGCGGCAGGCGGCAAATTCATAGCTGCGACCCAGCCTGGCGCAGGCGTCCACCTGCTGCTTCAAATAGGCGCAGCCGGACGGGCCGCAGGAGCAGAAATCAGCTAAATCCAGGCAAAACGCCCCCTTTGCAAACCTTTTGCCTGTATTATAGCCGCTTTGCCGGGGGTTTAGACCTGGACAGCAAAAAGCCGGCCCATAATGGACCGGCTTGTTTTGCCGTTTACGCGTAGACGTCGATATACTGGCCCTTGGCGGGTGTGGGGACGGCGTCCAGCATCTTGAGAAGCTCCTGGCCAGCCAGTTCCTGGGTGTCCATCATCTTCTTTGTGACGGCCAGGGAGTAGTTGGTGGCAAAAGACGCGGCGCTCATACCCATCGCCATGCTGGCGATTGACTCCATCATAGGTCAGTCCTCCTTTCGCTCCGGACTTGCCGGAGGTTCGGTCTTGGAAGGGGCGCGCCCCTCCCGTTTATGGTCCAGCACGCCGCCCAGCAGGTCCAGCAGCTCAGCGGGAGCGGCCTCCTCCATAGCGGAATCGCGGTTGGCGGCGGTGGCGGTGATCAGCTCCGTGCGTAGAATAGGCACGTTATCCGGTGCGGAGATGGCGAGCCGTACCCGCGTGCCGTCCACCGATATGACCTGAATGGTGATGTCATCCCCGATCATCAGGGACTCGCCGGCTTTGCGTTGCAGGATCAACATGGCGCGCCCTCCTCTGAGCTGAATTGGTTGAGAAGATGACGCATTTCATAGTTCCCGGCCTCCAAAATCACCTGCCGGGCCACCCGTGTTTCGGGGTTGATGGCCACAGGGCATTTGAGATTGACCGTGCTGTCGGACACCGGGTTCTTCACCACGCACAGCACGTAAAAGCCGAGCTCCTGGCTGTCCGCCACACCCAGCGCCTTCAGCTCATTGGGCTGGAGAACGGGGGCGTAGTCAGGCAGCAGGGAAAAGGGTTCCATGGCCACAAAGGCCAGGGCGGGGGTCTGGATGCTCTGGAAGCACAGCAACGTCCCCGCGCTCCCGTCAAAGGGGAGCAGCAGAAATTCGTGCTCCTCCTCAAAGCCGAACAGGCCGGCGGGGAAGGAGATAACATCCGCTTGCAGGTACTCGATCTCACCAAAATATTTGGATTGAAGCTTCAAACAGTCAGCCTCCTGTCAAAACCGGCGGGGGGCTTACGCCTCCACATCTATCGGCTCGTAGTTGGGGTCAGAGGAGGGGGGCACGTAAAGCGGGCCGCCCACGTACTTGATGATCACATCGGGCCTCTGGGTGACGGACATCTCGATGTCGCCGGGGGTGAACTCGAACTCGGGCTGGTTCACACGCCAGTCGAAATTCAGCTTATCCATCTCATAGCGGATGTGCATTTCACCCGGATCCCAGGTGATCTCGGGGGGAACGGAGGGCAGATATTTGATTCCCGAGTTGGGATGGTAGTTCTTCATGGTGCTCTCGGCGGCGATCTGCCCGATCACATCCTGCCCGATCTTTGCGTCCAGCAGCATCTGTCCGTGCTGGGCGTAGGTGGCGGTGGCGGTGTACGAGGCCTGCTGGCCCTTCTGGGCGTACTGCTCCACCGAGCGCATGGCGGTAGGCACCACGGAATTGCGGGCCTCAAAGGTGTCGATGTTCAGTTTAATGGGCCTGCTCTTGATGCTCAGGCCACCCTCCCCCCGCGAGATTTCCAAATCAGCGGTACCCCGGGTGTATTCCAGCTTGGCATGGGATACCTTCATCTCGATCTCAATGGGGACGGTTTTGATTTCAATCAGCGGATACATGATTTTATTCTCTGCTCCTTTCTCTTACTGGAATCAGGGGCGCGGGGGTTAATTCAGATAATCCATCAGGCTCTCGGACAGAATGCTGTTGCCCACCTTCAGCGCGGCGTTGTAGCAGTACTCCGCCCAGATGAAGGAGGTGATGGAATCCACCATATCCACGTCCTCCAGCGCGGCATACTGCTCCTGGAGGTTATCGAAGTTGTCAACCAGCAGCTGCTCCTGGTTGTCCAGCTTGGTGGTGCCGGCGGCCAGGTTGGTGAACTCGGTCTTGAAGCTGGAGCAGGCGGTCTCCAGCTTGCCCACCAGACGGTCGAACTCGTCGTAGACATCGTCGGTCCACTTGCCGCCCTCGGGCACACTGTCGGAGATTTCCGTCAGCCGCTGTACGATGGAGTAAATATTTTTGGGGTCGCCGTCCTCGTCCACGCCGTAGCCCAGGAACGAGATGCCGGGGAGGGCGGCGTTGAAGCCGCTGGAATCAAGCAGGTTGCCGTTTTCGTCCTCCTTGAAGCCCAGGCCGATGTCCACGTAATTCTTCTCGTTGGCCAGGTATTTCAGCTTTTCGGCGTCCTTGCAGGCGGTGTCGTAGTCCTTTGTGGTCATGACCAGCCCATCTGCCTGGGCCTTATCCATGTTGAGATAGTATATATCGCCGGTATATGTGGCTGGATCAACGACTTCGCCTTTTTCGTTGAAGCAAAGAGGGGCACCAGCAGCATCCTTGTACAATATGTTAGGTTGCTGGGCTGTTGGGTCGTTTATTATAATATCGTCAAAATCGGATTGCTTAATCAAAGCGGAAGTGTCCATCTTGATATAGGAGCCGCCGCCTTGTGACATAAGATTAGTACCTGCATTAACTTCCAAAAGCTGCGTATCTCCATTATTATCTTTGAATGTCATCACATCCGGCACCGCCGCGTCCACGGATATGCCCCGGTAGAACAGCTTCTTGGTGCCGTCCTCCATGGTCTTTACCTCAAAGGGCACATTGTGGCCGTCCGCGCCGGCGAAAATGAAGTTGTCGCCGTACTTCTGGTTCATGGTCTGGGTAATCAGGTCGGACGTCTGGTCCAGCACCTTGGAAAGCTGCTCCCGGGCGTCTCCGGTGGGGTCGTTCAGCCAGGACAGCGTTACGCCCTTCAGCGTCTTCATATACGCGCCGTACTGGCCGTCCTTGGTGTCCAGCACCTCGTCAATGGACTGGAGGCAGGCGTAGGCGGTATCGTACTTTTTCAGCACGTCGTTGCAGATATCGTGCTGGCTGTCCACCATCAGCCGGGACTTGCGCAGCCGGAACGCCTTGGCGGCGGCGGCGGGGTCCTCGGCGTAGGAATTGAAAACACGCTGGCTCAGCATCGTGTTCCGGGCGCTGTTCATGCCGATGAAGGAATTCATCAAATTGCTGCGGTAGCCTTTCATCACACCGCCGGTTGTTGCGCGAATCATTCTCTCAATAACCTCCTTATCGTTACACGGTTATGCCCGTATTGTTAATCAGCCGGTCCAGCATCGAATCAATGACGGTCATCAGACGCATGGAGGCGCTCATGGCCTTCTGATACTGCACCATGTTCATGGCCTCGTCGTTGAGGTCCACGCCGGACACGCCCTCGCGGCTGGTGTCCAGGTCCACCAGCATGGTGTAGCTGGTGGTCAGCTTGATTTTGGTGACGCGGGCGTCCTCGGCCTCGGTGGCCATCATGCTGCTGAACATATCGTTGAAGGAGCCGGTGAACAGGGAGCCCGGGTCAACGGCGTCAGATTGGTACAGGTCCTGGGGCCGGAAGGACACGCCCTTCTCAATCAGGGTGATCATGTGGTTGATGTTGATGTTCTGGGTGGTCTGATTGTCGCCGTCGGGTTTTTCCTCGTCGGCAAACAGCTTTTCAAACTTGGGCACCACGCCGATGAGCTTGTGGCTCCAGTCGTAGGAAATGCTGATGTTGGAGGCGTTGATGCCGGTGGTGTCGTTGCCGTCGCTGCGGTTGCTGAACAGAGGGCCGCCCATAAAGATGGGGACGCCGTCCACGATCTGCTTGCCGTCTTCGCCCAATACGGGTTTATTGTTTTCGTCCACCCTCGGAGTGCCTTTTTGATCTGCCAGCCAGGCGTTTACGTCCGCAATCTTATTGCCTTTCTCGTCGAGAACGTCTTTGCCGTTTAAGTCCTTCAAAATATAACCATTATTAATCAGGTTCTCTTTCTGAGAAGCGGTCAGACCGTTATACTTGCTGACAGGAGCATTCTTGCCGTCTGCACCCGGCATCATGATCTCATTGCCGTTTGTGTCGATATAATTGCCGTTCTGATTCACCGCGTAGCCCTGGTTCAGGTCGTTGAAGGACTTGGCAAAGTTCTGGGCCAGCAGGTCGAACGCCTTCTGATAATACTTGATGCCGCGTTTGATGGCGGCGCTCTCGTCGATGCCGATATCCTTGGTGCTGGCGAACTCGCCCTCCTCGGTGAGGAACTCCCGCCGGGCCTGGAGCTCGCCGTTGATGTCGTTGTCGTCCAGGGCGACCTCCCGGGTGTGCTCGGTGACCACGGTGATTTTGTACCATTTGCCGCTCATCTCTTTGTAGATGATGCTGGTTTCCGTGCCGGTGTAGGGGTCGACGCTATAGGGTTTTTCGCCAGCCGGGGGGGTGGGGGGGACACTGTCTTTGCCGGGATTGATGTCATCTCTAGCTCCCAAAGCAACATTGCCAGTCCCACCGTTAGGTTTAAATGATACAGTAGGCGGGGTCTTTGGAGCATCAGGATTAGTACCTACAACACCGGGCTTTTTTGCAGTAAAGCGAAGTTTGTCACCCACAGCAGTAACAGTGTAGTCTGTATTTGCCGCACTCAGCTTTGGGGCTAAAAATTGAGCAAGTTTTGTGGGATCCTGCATATCGGCGAGTGAAATGTCTTTACCTATGGTATAAAGTGTACCCGCAACCTCAAAAGCATCGCCATCATTCCAGCCCGTAGAGCTGTTAATAGCAAACTCATAAACAGCGTTTTCGCCAATCGTACCGCCCTGGGCCTCCGCCCATGTGGTAGTGGTATTCTTCCACTCCTCGCCGCGCACGTCCAGCAGCTTGCCCAGCTGGATGGTGTAGTTGTCGTTTTCCTCCTTGATGACGCCCTCCTCAGCGGGGTCGTTGGTGCCGATGACGTGGATTGTGGTGGGGTTGCCGTCTTCATCAGTCCAGTCAATCGTGACGACATCAGCAGGGTCAACACCGGCTGGAAGGTTGGCAGGATTAACCTCTTTCAAGAACAGGTAACCCTGTAAGTTTTTAAGATTCGGATTGGCGGCTAAATCATCCGCACTGGGAAGCAGATAAGGATTAAGCACCGGCTTCTGCTCCGGCACCGAGATCTGGGTGGCATACAGGCCGTCCACCAGCATGGAGCTGTCTGTCGTCACATTGGGGTCGGGGTTGGCGCCGCCCATGTAAATGGTCAGCTTTTCCACCTGGATGCCCGCGCCCACGTCCTCGTAGCTGTACACCACATCGATGTCCATATACTTGGACAGCTCGTCAATCTGGCGGTTGCGCTCGTCCCGCAGCTCCAGGGCGTTGTCGCCGTGAATCTCGCATTCCCGGATGGACTTGTTCAGCGCCTGGATGTTGGTGAGGATTTCATTGACATTCGTGATGCTGTCATTGAAAGCAGTCTGGCCGTTTTGTTCCAGCCCCTTAAGCTTATCGGCATAGAAGTTGAACATCTTGACGATGGCCTCCGCCGAGCCGCGCACCAGGGTGTCGTTGTCCACATTGGGGTCGTTGCCCAGTGCGCGCAGCTTTTCGGCCAGGTCCTGAAGCTGATGCAGCAGCAGGCCGTCGCCTTTGTTCTCACCCTTGCCCACCTCGTCCAGGACGGAGGCGATATTCTGCAGGCCGGAGAGCTTGGTATCATAATACGAGGTATCGGTATTGGTGTTGCGGTAGCGGATGTCCAGGAAGGGGTCGCGGATCTGGTTGATGCCGGTGACCAGCGCGCCGCTGCCCACGTGATTGTCCAGCATGGACGCGTAACGGTCGTTGGCGCCGGTCTTGAAGCTCACCTGGTCAATCCGCTGGCGGGTGTAGCCGAGGGTGTTGATATTGGAAATGTTGTTGCCCGTGACCCGCAGGCCGTGCTGGGCGGCGTAGATGCCCAATCGGGCGGTGGTAAACGAATCAAAGGTTCCAAGCGTACCCATAAGCAATTACTCCTTACAATATTATGTGAATCACCCGCGCTCAGGCGCGGAAATCGGTCTTCATTTTCTTTGGGGGTTCCATCGGCGGGGCCTCGTAGCCCTCCGCGGCCAGCTTGGGATCCACCCCGGCGTCCAGCAGGAACTTGTCGATCTGATGGAGGTTGAGCTCCAGCGCGCTGCGCGCCAGATCGGCATAGCTGCGGTAGACGCTGTAGCTGCTGCGCAGGGTGCTCACGGTGCCCTTGGCCTGTTCCTGGAGGTGGGGCGGGCAGCGCTGCGCCAGCTGGTCCAGCGGCACGTTGTCCAGACCCAGCTGGGCCGACAGCCTGCCCCGCTTGATTTCCAGGCCCCGGAGGCTCAGCGACAGGGCCTGCTCCTGCTTGAGCACCTCGTCCAGGGCCAGCAGATCGTTATCACGGACAGTCCCGGACTTCTGCTGTTCCAGCTGGGCCAGCCGGTCCAGATCGCGGCTCAGCTCCTGAAGCAGCTTCAGGTAAGACAGAAAAACTTCCTCCATCACGTGCCCTCCCCCAGCATCAGAATGCGGGCCGCGATGGACATCGGGTCCGGAGTGTAGGTGTGGCCTGCCACCTGCTGGCGCAGGGCGGAGATGTCGCCGGTGGTGGTTGCGGTGCGCACCTCTTGGGAGAGCCTGCTCACCAGGCCCATGAACTGGCTGTCCTGGCCGGGAGCGGAGAGGGTCACGCTGTCGAATTTTGTAGTACCCTGGCTAACCTGAGTACGATTGTTGCGCCCGGCCTTGGTACGGTACACCTTGGACGAGGCGATGGGAGAGATTGCGCCATAACCAGAGGAGGTCAGCACGGTACTCACATCCTTTTCATAATCCAGTTCTGGTATGTTCGTTATGCTACAATGTTTATATCGGCTAAAATGACAGAGAGATAAGAAAAAGCAGGAAATTTCTTTTGTGGCAGGGATTCCCGGCGGCAGAAAAATGTCCCGGAGCCGTCTCAAATGAAACAGCTCCGGGACAAATCGACAAAAAAACGGATCAGCCCAGGGATTTCAGGTGCCGGATGAGCACGTTGGACACGTTGTCGCAGGAGGCCTGTATGCACACCGCGCCGATGTTCTGGGCCACGCCGGGCATACCGTAGACCACGGAGGACTCCTTGTCCTGGCCGATGGTGTACGCGCCCTTTTTGCGCATTTCCAGCAGGCCGTGGGCGCCGTCCTGGCCCATGCCGGTCATGATGATGCCCACCATTTTGCAGGTGACCACGTCGGCCATGGAGTGGAACATGGCGTCCACGGAGGGGCGGTGTCCGCTGACCTTCTCGCCGTGGGTGCAGTTGAGGGTGTACCGCGTGCCGATGCGCACCACCCGGCACTGGAAGTCGGCGGGGGCCAGGAGGGCCAGGCCGCGCTTGAGCTCATCGCCGCTCTGGGCCTCCCGCACCTCCATGGCGCACAGGCGGTTCAACCGTTCGGCGTACATTTTGGTGAAGCCGGTGGGCATATGCTGGACGATGACCATGGGCGGTATGTCGGCGGGGAGCCGCTTCATCACCGCCAGAGTGGCCTCGGTACCGCCGGTGGATGCGCCCAGGCCGATGATGACATTGTTCAGGGCGGGGCTGTTCCCCAGCTTGGGGATGGCTCCCACGCCGGCCTGGGGCCGGTTTGCCCCCGGGGCCGCGGCGGCCGCCGCGGCCCCGCCGGCGCTCCCCACCCGCACCCGGGCGAAGGAGGCCATGATGACCTTCTGGGTCAGGTTGCGGATGAAATCGTCGTTGTGCATCTGGGCGTCCGGCTTGCGCACGAAGTCGATGGCGCCCACCGCCAAAGCGTCAAACACCTTCAGGTTCAGCGAGGACACCAGAATCACCGGGATGGGGTTGGAGGGCAGGTACTGCTTCAGGAAATCGGTGCCGCTCTGCCCGGGCATTTCCACGTCCATGGTGATGACGTCAGGCTTGAGCTGGGGGATCTTGTTGCGGGCATCCAGCGTGTTGATGGCGTAGCCCACCACCTCGATCCTGGGGTGGGCGGACAGCCCGTTCATGATAATGCTGCGGGCCAGCATGGAGTCGTCCACGACCATCACGCGTATCTTTTTTGTCGGATTCGTTGAAATTGCCATAGAAAGGATGGCCTCCCTTTCTAAGTAAGGTTGCCGGGCCGGCTGGAGAGGCCGAGCCGGCCCGGGTTCGTTTATTTCTGGAAGGTGGATGGGGCCAGCCGCCGGTAGGGGGTGTTGGCGCTCAGGTTTTCCGACTTGCTGATGAGCAGGTAGCCGCCGGGGACGGTGGCGTCGTAGAAGCGGCGGACCAGGGCGTCCTTGGTGGGCTGGTCGAAGTAGATCATCACGTTCCGGCAGAAGATCACGTCGAACTTCCGGCGGAACTTGATGGGGTCCATCAGGTTGAAGGGCTGGAAGATCACGTTCTCCCGCACCTGGGGGGTTACCCGGTACTGCCCGCCGGGCTGGGCAATGAAATATTTCTTCTTCCAGTCGGCGGGGATGGTGTCGGGCAGCTCGTACACGCCCTTTTTGGCGGCGGTCATGGCCCGGTTGGAGATGTCGGTGGCCAGCAGCTTGGTGTCCCACTGGCTGGCCTGAGCGCCCAGGTAGTCAAAGAGGAACATGGTGATGTTATACGGCTCCTCGCCGGTGGAACAGCCCGCGCTCCAGATGGCCAGGGTTTTGTCCCGCTGGTGGCGCTGGACGATGTCTGGGATAATCTTCTGGCAGAACAGGTCCAGGTGCTCCTTCTCCCGCATGAAAAAGGTGTAGTTGGTGGTGAGCTTATCCAGCAGGAGGGTAATCAGCTCGTTGTCCTTGGTCTGGAGCACGTGGTTCACAAAGTCGGTGAAGCTCTTGTAGCCCCTCTGCTTGAGGGGGGTGGACAGCCGCCCGGTGATGAGCTGCTTTTTTTGGCTCAGGTCGATGCCGTAGTTGGTCTGGACGAACTTGACCAGGCGGTTAAAATCGTTGTCAGAAATAGACAGGGCGGAAAATGCCGTGGAGCCGCCCGCTCCCGTGCCCGTGTTAATCATCGGGCATCAGCTGTTCGCAGTCCAGCACCATCATGGTGCCGGAGCCGTCGGGCAGGGAGCACATCCCGCTGACCAGCATCTGGGTGCTGTTGGTGGGCAGGGGGTGGATGTTGGCCTTGGGGATATCCAGCATCTGGTCCACCGCGTCCACCAGGATGCCCAGCTGGACATCCTCCAGGTTGAGCACCACCACCAGGCAGTCCGCCTCCTGGGGGGGCAGGCCCAGCCGGGCGCGGACGTCCAGGATGGGAACCATCTGGCCGCGCATATTGATGATGCCCCGGATGAAGTCGGGGACCATGGGCAGATAGGTGATGATCTGGTTGTTGAGGATCTCCACCACGTCCTCGGCAATCACGCCCAATTTCAGGTGGTCCGCCATGAAGATCAGGTACTTCTGGGAATCCACCATGTCATCCGTGGTGATATTCAGCGCCGCCTGTTCATCCTCCTTGGCGAACATCATGTTTTCATTCATAATTATGTCTCTCCTCCTCACATACCCCGGGCGGCCGTGTAAAGGCTGGCCACGTCCAGGATGATGCTGATGGTGCCGTCGCTGCGCAGCGTACAGCCGTTGATGCCGTAGCTCTTGATGTTGAAGCTGTTCACGTAGGCAGGCAGCTGTTTGACCACCACCTGCTGCTGGCCCAGCAGCTCATCCACGAACAGGCAGTAGGAGTGGTCGCCCGCCTCCAGCCAGATGAGCACGCCCTCCTCGATCTCGGTGACCCCCCGGTGGAGCTGGTAGAGGTCCCTGGCCCGGACGATGGGGACGAAATTGCCCTGGCACTTGATGATCTCGCCCTGGGTGGAGTCGTGGATGATGTCGCTGGAGGTGACCTTCATGGTGGCCTGAATATTGTTGATGGGAATGGTGAAAATGGAATCGCCCACCGCCACCTCCATGGCGTCCATGATGGCCATGGTCAGCGGGATGCGGATGGTGGTGGTCATGCCCTTGCCCAGGGTGCTGGAGATGGACACGGTGCCGCCCAGCTCCTCCACGCCCTTCTTCACCACATCCATGCCTACGCCCCGCCCGGAGAACTCGGTGACCTCAGTATTGGTGGAGAAGCCGGGGGCCAGCAGGAAGCTGAGGATTTCCTTGTGGCTGTACTCCGCGTCGGGGGAGGCGATGCCCTGGCGGATGGCCTTGGCCAGCACGGCCTCGTCATTGACGCCCCGGCCGTCGTCCACGATCTCGATGATGACCTCGCTGCCGGTGTCCCGGGCGGACAGGAGGATCTCGCCCACCGGGTTCTTGCCGGCGGCAATGCGCTCCTCCTGGGTTTCCTCAATGCCGTGGTCCATGGAGTTCCGGACCATGTGCATAATGGGGTCGCCGATGTTGTCCACAATGGTCTTATCCACCTCGGTGTTCTCCCCCACCAGGGTGAGCTTGCACGGGCGGTTGAGCTTCTTGGTCATGTCCCGGACAATGCGGGTCATCTTCTGGAACACGCTGGACACGGGCACCATCCGCAGGGACATGGACACGTCCTGGAGCTCGTCGGTGAGCTTGCGCAGCTGGCGGGCGGACTTGGAGAAGGCGTCCAGGTTCAGCCCCTTCAGGTCGGGGGAGGAGGTCACCATGGATTCGGTGATGACGATCTCGCCCACCACGGCGGACAGCTGGTCCAGCTTGGACAGATTGACGCTGATGAGCGTCTCCTTGGCGTGCTGCTGGGCCGCAGGCGCGGCGGCGGCAGGGGCCGGAGCCGGCTTGGCGGCGGGGGCCGGAGCCGCCGCCGCAGGGGCGGGGGCGGCTGCTGCCGGGGCGGGCGCGGGCTCCGGCGCGGGGGCCGGGGCCGCGTCGTAGGGCTCGTAGCCCTGGACGGAGCCGGCGGTCTTGATGACGCCCACGGCGCTGTCCCGCTCCTCCGCGGTCTTGAACATCATATGGAAGCCGTTGGCGATAATGGACTCGGACGTGGAGGAGTTGGTCTCCACATCGGGGGGGTCGAAGATGAAGCAGCCCTCGTCGCACACGTCCTTGGCGGAGGTGACCAGCATGAAGGCCCGCAGGCTCTCCATGCCGCAGCCCTCCTCAAAGTGGACCCGCAGGCCGAAGGGGAAGCCGCCCGCCCCGGCGGGGGCCCCCGCCGGGGCGGGAGCGGGCGCCGCCGCGGGAGCCGGGGCCGCCTGAGCGGCAGGCGCGGGGGCCGGCGGAGCCTCCTCCGGCTCCTCTCCTTTAATTTTAGAAATCAGGGTATTAATATTTGCCATGAAACTGTCGATATCCTCATCAAGAGGTTCGTCGGCCTCCACCTTCTCCACTTCCCCTCGGAAGTAGTCGATGGACTGGAACACCACGTCAAACAGCGCCGGACGGTTTTCCTCGGACACCACCGACATGGTTCCCTCCCGGATGATGAAGAACATATCTTCAATCCGGTGGGCCACACGGGCCAGGGTGTCGAACTCCATCATGGCGGAGGAGCCCTTGATGGTGTGCATGATGCGGAAAATCTCGTTTACGTTCTCCTGGGAGAAGGTATCCGCCTTTTCCGCGTCCAGCACGATGGTCTCCAGCTGCTCCAGCAGAGTGCCGGTTTCGTAGATGTACATATCCAGAATGTCGTTTCCGCTGCCCATAAAAAAGCACCACCTCAGTAAATATCTTTTATCTTTACTATTATCGGCAGAGGGCGGATGAAAATTAAGTAGGTTTTCTAAGTTTTATCTCAGGGGTGTGAAAAATGCCTGAAATCATGAATGTAACCAACCCGGTGCCGGGTTACGACAATACAAACACATCGGTCAACCGGGGGCCCCAGGTCTCGCCGGACAGCGGCCCGGTCCAGAACATCGTCGACCCAAACCGTGTCACCGGCGCGGACAACCGCACCGAACAGAAGGACGCCAGCCAGGGCGGGCAGATCCGGTACGACTCCAATTTCCAGACCTTCGTCCAGCAGCTGCGCCAGAGCCAGGAGGGCACAAGGATCCTGGCAAGGTTGCTGGCGGGGGAGGGGACGGTGGTTTCCTCCGGCATGAGCGAGGGGATTGCCGAGGAAATGGCCATGGCCATGGAGATGCTGAAGATGGACGAGGGCCAGCTTCTCCAGTTCCTGAGCGCGCAGCTGAAAGCAGGGACCCGTTTCGGCGGGGCCCTGTTTGCCATGCTCAGGAGCGCTTACGCCCGGGCGGAGTCCGCCGGGGTGCAGGGGGATATCCTGAGCTTTCTGAAAAGCTACAGCGATTTCTCCTCCACCGCCCATCTGGAGGGGAACCTGCTGCGCAATCTGGCCGGGATGGCGGACGCCATGCCCGCCAGCTGGGGGGATAAGCTGCGGGAGCTGATGGCGCGGCTGGAAAACGGCATCGCCGCCGGGGACCGGCAGGGGAACATCAGCCTGCTCCAGCAGGAGGTATTCCCCTTTATGTCCTCCTACGTCAGCCAGACCCACGACCTGGGCACCCCCCGCACCCTGCTCAGCCTGATGGCGCTGGACCTGGCCCGGTATGAGAACGGCTCGGAGGAGAAGCTGTCCGAGACCTTCCACCAGCTCAGCGGCTACGGCACCCTGAAGGGGATGCTGGGGGGCATCGACAGCAAGGCGCTGCTCCAGCTCTTGCAGAGCAGCCAGCTGAAGGAGTCCAGGGCCACCCAGTTTGCCGACCACCTGGCCGCCGCCGCCGCCCGGGCCCTCCGGGGGGAGGGCAGCGCCGAGGTGCAGGAGACCTTCCGGAACCTGGTGTCCTCCATGCTGGTGAACGAGAGCGTGTATATGCCCATCAGCCACTTCATGCTCCCGCTGGAGATGGACGGGCGGAAGCTGTTCTCCGAGTTCTGGGTGGACGCCGACGCCGAGGACGGCAAGGGCAGGGGGCAGGGCGACAAGTGCATGAAGTTCCTGTTCAAGATAGACGTGCAGGAGGTGGGGCTGTTCGACGTGATCCTCACCAGCCGGGACAAGGACGTGGAGGTGATGGTGGCCTGTCCGGAATCCGCGGCCTCCTTCTCCCGGGAGATCGAAAAGACCGTATCCCAGATCCTCACCCGAAACGAGCTGAAGCCCACTGGCATCAGCGTGCGGAAAATGGAGCGCCCGGTCACGCTGACCGAAGTGTTCCCCAAAATTTTTGAAGGGATGAACAGTGTCAATGTCAAGGTATGATAGCGTATGGAGCCCCAAAAAGGCGGTGGCCCTGCAATATGATCTTGGGGAAGGCGCGCCGGTCATCGTGGCCTCCGGTATGGGCTACATGGCGGAGAAGATCGTGGAGGTGGCCTCGGACAGCGGCGTGCCCATCTACGAGGACAACTCGCTGGCCACCATCCTGACCCAGCTGAAGCTGGGTCAGGAGATCCCCCAGGAGCTTTACAAGGCCATCGTGGAGATCTATGTTTACTTCCTCCATTTTGACCCCGCCACCGGAACGGTGAAGAAAAAAGAGGAGAAGCCCGCTCAAGCGGCCCCCGGCGCCGCCGATACAACCTAAAAAGAACAAGGAGGATATGGGAATGGGCGAAGAACAAAAGCTGTACCTGCTGCTGGACAGCGGGGGCATCCCCCTGGCCCAGGCCAGGCCCCAGGGCCCGGCTTCCATCAGCGGCAATTTATGGCAGCTGGTGGTGCTGGACGATAAGGTCGACCTGGTGACGGAGCACAAGCAGTTCCGGCTGATGTCCATCACGGACAGCAGCCCGTCCTTTGAGGGGACGCTGGTGCGCTGCCGCAACGATATGATCCAGCTGGAGGTGCGAAAGACCGCCGCCAGCGGAAACGATATGCGGAAAAACCTCCGGGTGCCCGTCCGGGTCAACAGCTTTATCTACCCTGTGGACGGGAACTGGGCCGGACGGCGGGACGTGGAGACCAACGACCTGAGCTGCGGCGGCGTGGCGTTTTTCTACCGGGGCGAGCTCGCCATCGGGGAGACGTTTGAGATCGTCATACCCGTTACCAGCGAGCCGCTGGTGGTGCAGGGGGAGATTCTGCGCAGCAGGGCGGGGGATCCGGACGGCCCGGTGATGTACGCCGCCAAGTTTGTTGACCTGTGCAACGACGAGGAGACGCTTTTACGGGAGGCCGTATTCAACCTCCAGCTGTCCGGACGGCCAAGGGCCGGACGGTAGATATACAAACCCCAACGGATATGGACAGGTCCGACCGCGTCCGCGGATGGGCCGGAAAGGAAAGGTCATTTCATGATGAGCAAACATCGTACACGTGGAACAATGCGGGACCGGCTGGTGGCCGGCGTGCTGTGCCTGGCGCTGGTGCTGGGGCTGCTGCCGGCGGCAGGGCTGGTCCAGCCCGCCGAAGCCGCCTACTGGGCCGACCCCTATGGCCAGCAGCTGGTGGAATGGGGCGTCATGCGCGGCGACATCAGCGGCAACCTGAACCTGGCAAACCCCATCACCCGGGCTGAGTTTGTCACTATGTGCAACCGCGCCTTCGGCTATACCAAGCTGGGCGCCATGCCCTTTACCGACGTGGTCTCCACGGACTGGTATGCCGAGGACATCAACATCGCCTATAACGCGGGCTATTTCAAGGGCACCTCCGCCGCCGGCAATCTGGCGTCCCCCAACGCCAGGCTCACCCGGGAGCAGGCGGCGGTGATGCTGGCCCGCAATATGCTGCTGCGGGAGACCACGGGCGAGAGCCTGGGCTTCTCGGACAGCCGCACCCTCAACGAGTGGAGCCGGGGCCTCATCGGCGCGGCTGTGGCAGAGGGGGTGCTCACCGGCTATTCCGACGGCAGCTTCCGCCCCGCCAATCCCATCACCCGGGGCGAGGTGGCCGCCATGCTGGTACGCGTCATCGGCACTCCCGTCAACAAGAGCGGCAGCCAGAGCATGGGCGACGTGTACGGCAATGTGACCATCAACACCTCCAACGTCTCCCTGCGCAATACCACCATTGTGGGCAACCTGTACATCACCGGCGGCGTGAACCTGGGCAATGTGCTGCTGGAAAACGTCACCGTGCTGGGCCGGATCGTCATCAGCGGCGGCGGCGAGAGCGATGCCAGCAAGGACAGCGTCACCCTGCGCAACGTGGTGGCCGAGGAGCTGGTGGTGGACAGCATGGTGGACCAGTTTGTCACCGTCCTGGTCCAGGGCGTCAGCGACATTCCCCTGGCCAGCGTGCGCACCAACGCGTACCTGAATGACTCCTCCTGGCCCGGCTACGGCCTGACCCGCATCGAGCAGGACGGCGCTTCCCTGCTCCAGCTGGCGGGCAGCGTCAAGGAGGCCGTCAACCTCACCCCGTCCTCCGACCTGCAGCTGGTCCAGGGCTCCGCGGAGCGGATCACCGTTGACGAGCTTGCCAAGAACTCCCAGCTGACCCTGATCCGGGGCACCCGGGTGGATGAGCTGAACCTGGACGTGGCCACCCTGGTCACCGGCGACGAGATGGGCAAGGGCGATATCAAGAACCTGAACGTGGGCGCCAGCGGCAGTGAGATCGAGATGCTCCCCGACAACGTGGAGATCCGCCCGGGCACCACCGCCACCATCGAGGGCGAGAAGATGGACAACGTATCCGGCGCGGAGCTGTCCACCGAGCCCCACATCCTGGCGGGCTACCCCTCCATGGTGAACATCGCGCCCACCGAGGCGGAGGCCCAGTTCGGCGGCAATAAGCCGGGCACCATCTATTGGGCCATCTCCTCCCTGGCCGACGGCTCCGTCAGCGAGGAGGACCTGATCTCCAACCCCGCCTACGGCGGAAACATCTTCGAGGAGCAGGCCGGTTCCCGGGACGTCAGCGCCAAGACCATTTACAGCGAAAAGGTGGAGAAGCTCACCCCTGACGGTTCCTACTACATCAGCGCCATCATGGTGGACGGCCGGGGCAAGCGCAGCCCGGTGAAGGTGGCCGCGTTCACCACGCCCGACGATACCGTGCCCGCCTTCGTGGGTACGCCCGAGATCACCAAGGCTTCCACCACCGTCGCCCAGGTCACCGCCACGGCGAATAAGAACTGCCTGCTGTACTGGGCGCTGCTGCCCAAGGGCGCCGCCGCCCCCACCGCCCAGCAGTTCAAAACCGGCTCCGTGGGCAGCAACTATGGCTACGGCAGCCTGAGCATGGTCAAGAACGCCCCCGTCTCCATCACCGTCAACTCCCGCAGGCTGATGGAAAAGACCGAGTATGTGCTGTACCTGTGGCTCACCGACCATAACGGCGCCAAGAGTATGTCCGCGCCGCTGGCCCTCCCCGTCATCACCCCCGACGAGACACCGCCCATCGTCACCGGCGTGGAGCAGGTCGCCCCCTTCGCCAAGGATACCGCGGACGTCACCTACTCCATCAATGAGGCCCCCGCTACCCTGTACTGGGCTGTGGTGGCCCAGGGCAACACCACCTTCATCGCCCTGACCGGCGACGCGGAGGAGGACGCCGCCCTGCTCAGCGACCTGCGTACCAAGATCAAGGTGGAATCCGGCGCCAGCGCGGGCGCGATTGCCGGCGGCTCGTCCTCCGTGGCCGAGGCGTACGCAAACGCGAAGTTCACCATCTCCGGGCTGGACCCCAAAAAGTACGGCAACAACTTCACCCTGTATTACGTGGGCAAGGACGCCGCCGGGAACTACTCCGAAATGGTTGGCTCCATCTCCATCCAGACCCTGGATACCACCCCGCCCTCCGTGGTGGACCCGCCCCAGTTCACCAGCTACAACGGCGACAAGACCACCGAGCCCTTGGCGGATACCGGCGTCAAGCTGGTGTTCTCCGAGCAGATCAAGGGCGGCGCCAAAGCCTCGAAGACCTTCCTGGAGCTGTATAACGCCACCATCGACCCCGGCATGGACGAAAAAGCCCATGAAGCCGCAGTGAACGCCTATGTCGAGGCGCTGTCCAGCCATATCAGGCTGTACCAGAGGCCCCGGACGGGGAACGTCGTGCTGCTGAACGACCAGATCAAGTTTGAAAACGCCATCGTCACCCAGGAAAACGACGGCACAGTGGTGGTATTCCTGCCCGGCGAGGCCGACGTGGGCGAAACGGTGGGCAGCCAGAAAATCGAGAAACCCGCCATCAACCTGGACAGCGGCGCGACCTATTACTTCCAGCTGCTGGGCATATTTGACAACGCCTTTACCCCCAACGGCTTAAGCAACACCGGCAACGACAACCCCACGGGCAACCTGACGATGAAGGACTTCCACACGCTGTACGCCCAGGTGAACCTGGAGTGGAATACAAGCGAAACGGCGATTAAAAGCAGTGACCAAAATGTTAACGGCGTCCGTTTGGACGTTGTTGTGGACGTGAAGCCCACCTCCACCAAGAAGGTGCCTGATACCGAGTGCTGGGACATGATCGTGTGGAGCGATACCTGGGTCGGTGTAAAGGTATACTACATGGAATTGGATAAAGATGGGAAAGAAGTGAATGGTGGTTGGACTTGCCTGAACACGAATTCTGTGGCTGTAGCCGCCAGCAGCGCAAATCCCGGCATCAGCCTGGGCGCGACGATACGCTCGGGCAGTGTGACCGAGAGATTCCCAACCATCAAAGGTACGCTGGAGGAGGGCCATACCTACCGTTACGGCTTCCATATCACCGAGGTCAGGGGCGTTAGGGAATCGGGCGAAAAGGATGACGCCGATTCCTGGAGCGATCTGGTGACCATGCGGTTCGGCCTGATTGCCGGCGCGTCGGGCGGCGTGCAGGCTGTGTCCGGCAACGTGGCAGGCAACTTCGATTCCAAGTATGAGATCCTGCGGCCCGACCTTGTCAGCTATATCAGCTCGGCCAGCAGCAGCACCGGGACGTCCAACATCCTCACCGTGCCCAAGCAGTTTATTGATACCCGTGTGCCCGAATTTCTCGGCGACTATCCCCACTTCGAGACGACCTCCAGCACCATCACGATGGATGCCCAGCTGACCCGTCCGGGCACGATATACTATGTGGCGGCCCCGGTGGGCGAGATTTCGCTGAGTTTCCTTGATGGTGGCAATACCACAGTGATTGACAGCAGCAATGACGGCAGCGATGGCTCGACCCCCGGAAATTTGACCTATATTCCCGAGGATGGGAATGATCGAAATACCAAAAAGGCCGATATTTATTATGTGACGGGCGGAACCGACAAAAACAAGACATATGTAAACCCGTCTTATGGCTTTATCACGGATGCCAAGAGGTACTTTGGCGACAATAAGCTTGTGTTTGTCCCGGAGAATCCCGAAAAATATACCGGCTCGGCGGTGCATCCGGAAATGACTGGCCTGCAGCCCGACACATGGTATTATATCTTTGTGGTTCTGGAGGGCGGCGGTGCGCCAGACCAGGTGGTACAGGTCTACCGGCAGAAAACAGAGAAAGTCAAGGTGCCTTCCATTGATGTACAGCAGAACGGCGGTACTTCGGCTACCATAAGGCCCGACCAGGATTGCGAGATGGCCATTGCCCTGGTGGAGCTGAACAGGCTTCCGAAATCAATCTTTGGCAGTTATTTTAATGCTGATGGCTCAGTAGATACGAGTAGCGTTATCTATAGAATGATTACCCCTGCAAGCGGTTCAAACGGCAAGAGTATGTTTGATGATGAGAAGGATGAAAAGAAGAAAGCCGCAGTTGCCAACTATGTTTTGGGTACCGACTACGGCGGCACAGGCAATATGCCCACTGCGGCCTGGAAACTGTTTGAGGGTGCGACAAATAACGGTGAGAGCTATAATGGCCCAGTTGAGGCTTACACGAACGTTCTATGGAATGTTGCAAAAGAGATGACGGCTAAGGGGTCGGAGTATGTTCTGCTGGTTGTGGGGCGGCACCCCTATGGCGGTGAGGTTGACCCGGGCGGAAACCGTATGTTCGATGGCCATGACTATGGCTTTGGCGCGATAAAGAGCCTGTTTGCGGAGGATACTGAGCCGCCGGAGTTTTCAGGAAAGGATGCCTATGCCATTGAAGCCAATGTAGAGCCGGTTGGCGTTCCTGCCGGTGAGAATTGGTGGGATCATCCGGAGCGATACGCATATACCGGTACAGTCGATATTACCTTCAGCAAGCCGCTTTATTGGCGGGATGACTCAACTCAGGTGCGCTATGAGCTCAAATATGATGCGGCAAAGCCTGTAGGTGAGGTAATCGGAGGCGGTGCTTTTGGCACAAATATTACAGTGCCTACCAAAACTGGAAGCGTTGGCAACACGATTACGCTGAATATTAATGATCTTAAAACTGGCACCATTATACTCCCGTCTAACGGTCATTTTGTCAATGCCAGCGGCTATGAAATGCCGTACAGGATACAGCTGACATTTGACCGAACTCTGACAATGAAGGACTACGGCGGCTATACTACAACAGCTGCTCCCGGCTTCCGTGTGACGATTCTGCCGGGTTAACCCCCCCCCCCGAGCGGGCGGCGTCCCGCCGCCCGCTCTCCCCTGAAAACAAGAACCGCGCAAAAAAGGAGTACCGAACATGAAATATCACAAGAAGCGCCGTTTTGGCGCGTTGGTCCTGGCGCTGGCCATGGCGCTGTCCCTGGCTGCGCCGGTGTGGGCGGCGGATGAGAGCGTATCCATTAGCCCGAAACCAACGGAACTAAAGGTGGACGAGACATCGGCGGAATTGACTGCAACAGTGTCAAACGGGCCAGCAGAAGGGACTGCGATTACCTATAAATGGACCTGCAACCCTAAAAATGCAGTTGACTTTAGTAACGATATTGCTAACAAAACAACAATAACAGGAAAGAACATAACGAATAGTGCAGAAATTAAAGTTACTGTAACTTGGCAGACAGATTCAGCTGACGAGAATACAAAAGTTAGTTTAGAAGATAAATTCACTGTAGAGGTCAAGGAAGCGAGCACTTCCACCCCCGTTGCAGTCACCGGCGTTAAGCTGAACAAAGACACCCTTACCGTGGAGAAAGGTAAGAGCGGAACGCTGACTGCCACAGTTGAGCCAAACGATGCTACAAACAAAAAAGTAACCTGGAAATCCAGCGACGAAAAGATAGCCACAGTGGACGATCAGGGCAATGTCACGGGTGTGGGCGTGGGTGAGGCCACGATTACCGTCACAACGGAGGACGGCGGCAAAACCGCCACCTGTGCCGTAGAAGTGACGGATGCGGATAGCTCCACCTCCCCCCCCCCAAGTGAATCCCCCGCCCCCGGCTCCCCCGCCGACACGGTCATATTCGGGGAGAGCCCCATCGTGTGGGATGTGTCGCAGCCCAACCCGTGGACGCTGACTGTCGCCGCCGGTCCGGCGGGCGCGGACATGAAGCCGGGCGATAAAATCGAATGGTCCGTGTCCAACAAGGACACCACGGTCGATAAAGAGCTCCTCCCCGTCCTGAAGCCCGGGGAGGACGGCCGCACCGTCAGCATCACCAACAAATACCCCGGAGAGTATATATTCAGCGCGACCTACGTGAAGGCGGACGGCACAAAGAGCAAGGCCGTTACCAAGGACGCCACCATCTCCGGCATCACCCTGAACGAGCGTGAGCACGAAATGACGCTGGACCAGACCTTCGCGCTGGCGGTGGACAAAAGCTACGGCATGGCCACCGGCGGCACCGTCCGGGACATCGTGTGGACCAGCTCCGACCCGTCCGTCGTCACCGTGCTCAACGGCGACCTGGTCGCGTGGAAAACGGGCAGCGTGGTCATCACCGCCAACAAAAACGGCTACACGGCGGAATGCAAGGTGACGGTGACCGAGGACACGGCCGCCATCGCGGGGCCCTACTACGCCACCACCGGCAACCCGCTGGTGTTCAAGAACGTGTACAGCGGCCTGAATCAAATTTCCATAAACAAGACGAAAGACACGAACACCTCCGGCTCCCCCCTGCGGTACATCACCAACGTCACGGTGCCCACCGGCCAGGGGACGATGTACTACAACTACAATTCCGAGGCCAACACCGGCGAGGGCGTGGGCATGGCCGACACCTTCCGGGACGCCAGCGTCTCCGACAGCACCGTGGCCCGCACCCTGGACCGGCTGTATTTCGTCCCCCGCCAGGGCTTCACCGGCACGGCGGAGATCACCTTTACCGGACGGGCGCAGAACGGCACGGTTTTCAGCGGCATCGTCCGGGTGAATGTGACCGGGCAGAACAACATCAGCTACCGCACCAACGCCGGGGAGGCGGTGAATTTCCTCAGCGGCGATTTCAACGCTTTCTGCCGCGCCAAGCTGGGCCGGGACGTGAATTATGTCACCTTCAACCTGCCCCAGGAGAGCCAGGGCACGCTGTACTACAACTACACCGCCCCCGGCCAGCACGGGGACCGTGTGACCACCTCCACCCAGTACAGCCGTTCCGGGCGCTACCTCATTGACGAGGTGTCCTTTGTGCCCAACGCGGCCTTCACAGGGGACGCCGCCATCAGCTTCCGGGGCGTGGACACCGCGGGCAACTCCTTTACCGGCGAAGTGGTGGTCAGCGTGATCCCGAGCTCCAGTTCGGATGTGTCCGATGTGTACATCTCCGGGGAGCGGGGCAAGCCGGTGGCGCTCCAGAGCAACCTGTTCAACGACGCCTGCCGGGCCACCCTGCGCGACACGCTGTCCTACGTGATTTTCAAGCTGCCGGACTACAGTGACGGCACGCTGTACTACAACTACCGCGGCGAGAACGACTATGACAGCCGCGTCACCGCCACCACCCGTTATTTTTACAGCGGCGTGCCCGGCATCAACGGCATCAGCTTCGTGCCCGCCTCCAACAACACGGGCCGGATTGCCATCCCCTACACCGGGTACGGCGCCGGCGGCACCACCTTCACCGGCACGCTGTATATCACCATCGGCGAGACGGAGCGGTCCACGGTGCGCTATTTTGTGGCGAAGAACGGCGTTGTGAACTTCAACGTCAACGACTTCAACAGCGTCTGCCTGCTCAAGCTGGGCGTCAGCCTGGATTATGTCAGGTTCCAGCTGCCCGCCATAGACAGCAAGGTGGGCACGCTGTACTACAACTACCGCAGCAGCAATTCCTACAGCAGGGTATACTCCGGCTTCTCGTACTACCGCAGTCCCAAGGCGTCAAATTGGGGCAGAATCGACCTGATTTCCTTCCACGCGGGGGCGTCGGCGGGCACCATCACCATCCCCTACACCGGCTATGCCGTTTCCAGCGGCACCGGCGGCGCGGTGGAGACCTACCAGGGCACACTGGTGATTCAGGTGGGGTCCCCCACTCCGGCGGAGATCAATCTGGCCTGCAAGACCGCCGGTCAGGCATGGCTGTCGGCCTACAGCATCTATAATGCGTGCAGGCAGGTGATGAGCGGCAGCCTGTCCTACATTGAGATCACCAGCCTGCCCAGCGCCAAGCAGGGCCGGATGTACTACAACTACTCCGGCTTCGGCACCGGCACGGAGGTGAAGCCGGGCGACCGGTTCTATTACCTGGGCGAGCCCAACATCAACCAGGTGTGCTTTGTCCCCCACAGCGGGTTCACGGGCCAGGCGGAGATCACCTATATCGGCGTCAGCAGCAGCGGCAATGAGCAGCTGAGCGGCAGGATTCTGGTGAATGTGTCCCAGACCACCCAGTCCCAGTATTTCAACGACATGAGCCGCTATGTGTGGGCCATTGACTCGGTGGACTACCTTTACCAGAACCGCGCTGTGGAGGGCGTTGGCGGCGGACGCTACAGCCCCCAGGGGAGGATCACCAAGGGTGATTTCACGCTGATGCTGGTGCGGGCCTTCGGCTTCACCGCCAGCGGCAGCGTGTCCTATAAGGATGTGCCCGCCAACAGCTATTATGCCGAGGCCATCCGGATTGCCGGGCTGCTGGGCATCGGCAGCAGCAGCAATGGGTGCTACTACCCCAATATAGCCCTGAGCCGGCAGGACGCCATGGTGATGATCCGCAACGCTCTGGTGGCCGGCGGCTGGGATCTTAACAACGGTCTGGCGGCGGATCTGGACAAATATCATGATAAAGACTTGATTGCGCCCTATGCCAGAACCGCCGTGGGCAGCCTGGTGCAGATGGGGATTGTCCAGGGGGACGGCAACGGCTACCTGCGTCCCACCGCGCTGCTCAACCGCGCGGAGACAGCCAAGCTGCTGCACACACTGATGACGTTGTAATTTGCAGGGCGAAAGGAAGGGGACACGGAATATGTCGGACACACTTCGGGAGGAGCAGAAGCTGAACCCGGAGGAGCTGGGCCTACGTGAAGGCATGGGGGTAGAGGTGCTGACTGCGGCAAACTACCTGGCCTTTATGGGAAAGGTCAAGCGGATCCAGGACGGCGCGATCATCCTTCGGGACGCCAAGGGGGACGACGTGCCCCAAGTGGTGTACGGACAGGAGATCAAGCTGCGCTTTCTTCAGAACGGCGAGACGGCGATGCTCCAGGGAAAGATCTGCGGCAGCAGCTCGGAGCTGTGGAAGGTGGACCGGCTGGAGGTCAAATTCACCAAGGAACAGCGGGCCTATTTCCGCCAGAGCATCAGTACCAACGTTCAGGCCCGGTGCATCCGGCGCTCCCCCCAGGGCGTTCGGGCGAAGGCTTCGACGCCCTGCCGGGTGCTGGACGTCAGTGCCGGGGGCCTGTTGTTCAGCAGCGGCGAACTGTATGAGGAAGGCCAGCGGCTGACCCTGATAGGCGTCCGCCTGGTGGACAGCATGGAGCCCTTTGAGTTCAACTGCCAGGTGCGCCGGGCGGGAAAGCTGAAGGGGGGCGCGGCCCGCTACGGCTGTCAGTTTGAGACCCTGGCGGAACGGGATCAGGACCGGCTCCTGCGGGCGATTTTCACCGTCCAGCGGGAGGAGATCCGGCTTCAGAAGGGAAAGGGACGCTTGTCATGAGGCGTCCTGGCCCTGAAATAAGAGGGAAAGCGCGGCTCCGCCGAAACCGGCGGGGCCGCGCTTTATAGCCAAGGCGGTTGGAAAGAAGCAAATGCTTCTGTTCAACCCTGCGGCTGACGATATTGCGCAGGATTGGCGGAGTATTCGGCACTTTGACGAAAAAGTTGATTTCGAATGTGCTGTTTTGTACTTTTGTCACGCAAAATCCGAAAGATAAGGGGAAAAATTCACGGAGATTCCTCCAATTCGATGGAGAGAATGGGAGTGAAGATTGTGGAAAAAAACCCTTGCATTTACTGGAGAAGAAGCTATAATAAGGCAAACATGGGCGGGGAGAGGCGCCCGTGGGCCGGATGGACCGTCCGGCAAATCCAAACAGTCAACAACATCCCGCCTTGGAAGGAGGCATTTCTATGACCAAAGATTTGACGACAGGCAGCCCCATGAAGCTGATCCTGAATTTTACCATCCCGACCCTGTTCGGCCTGCTGTTCCAGCAGCTCTACAACATGGTGGACACCATGATCGTGGGCAAGCTGCTGGGCTCCCAGGCTCTGGGCGCGGTGGGCGCTACCGGCTCCATCAACTTTTTCGTGATTGGATTCTGCCTGGGCGTCTGCTCCGGCTTTGCCATCCCGATTGCGCAGAAGATGGGCGCCAAGGATTACCCTCAGATGCGCCGCTTCGCGGCTAACGCGGCCTATCTGTCCGCGGGGGCCGCCCTGGTGCTGACGGTGGCGACCGGCGTGTTCTGCCGGAACATTCTCATTGCGATGAACACGCCGGAGGATCTGTTTGAAGACGCCTTTGCCTATATCTTCGTGATTTTCATGGGCATCCCTGCGGTGTTCCTCTATAACCTTCTGGCCTGCGTCATCCGCGCCCTGGGCGACAGCCGCACGCCGGTGTATTTCCTGGCGCTGTCCTCCGGGCTGAATATCGTGCTGGACCTGTTCTTCATCCTGGTGTGCGGCTGGGGCGTGGCCGGAGCGGCCATCGCCACCGTGGCGTCCCAGGCGGTGTCGGGCATCGCCTGCCTGATTTTCATGATCCGCCGTTTCCCTATCCTGCACGTCACCCGGGAGGAGAGCCGTCCCAGCCTGGACGCCTGCAAGGCGCTGTGTGCCATGGGCCTGCCCATGGGTCTGCAATACTCCATCACCGCCATCGGCTCCATCGTGCTCCAGACCGCCGTCAACGGCCTGGGCAGTGTTTATGTGACCGCCGTGGCCACGGGGGCAAAGCTCCAGCAGCTGCTGGCCTGCCCCTTTGACGCCATGGGCTCCGCTATGGCCACCTACTGCGGCCAGAATGTGGGCGCGGGCCGTCTGGAGCGCCTGCGCCAGGGGGTGCAGTCCTGCTCCCTGCTGGGTCTGATCTACTCTGCCATTGCGCTGGCGGCCATGGTGTTCCTGGCGCCCCAGGCGACCATGCTGTTCCTGGACCCCGCCGAGAGCGGCCTGGAGCTGCTGATCTCCCTCACAGCCCGGTATATCACCGTGCTGACCGCGTTTTTCTTCCCCCTGGCCCTGGTGAACATCCTGCGCTTTTCCATCCAGGGCATGGGCTTCGGCACCCTGGCCATCCTGGCCGGTGTGCTGGAGATGGCCGCGCGCTCTGTGGTGGGCTATTTCTTCGTGCCCGCCATGGGCTTCGGCGCCGCCTGCTTTGCCTCTCCGGCGGCGTGGATCTGCGCGGACCTGTTCCTGATCCCGGCGTGCCTGGGCTGTATCAGCCGCCTGCGCCGCCGCCATCCCACCGCGTCCCTGGAAACAATTTCAAATCCTGCCGTCAGCACCCAATAAGTTGGGGCGCAAGGGGAAAGACCTGTATTGACAGGTGGCGGAAACCTTGCTACAATAGAAGCCAAGGGCAGCGTAAGAGAGGTTTGTGCCCCCCTTACGCTGCCCTTGTGTATTGGGCGGATGTACGCGTGTCCCTCCGATACACGTTTTTGAAAACAGGCGGCGGGCGCCGCTGACAGAAAGGGCGGTATTTGGCCGATGGAAGCGGACCATGGACATCGAGAATTGTGCCGTATTCTGACCGACCATGCCGGGCGTTACCCCTTAATGGAGCCCTGTGACGCGGTAAAACTGATCTTTCAAAACGAATTTGGCGGCGAGCACCTGATTTGTGAGCCCGAGGCCACGCTGGCGTGGCTCCGGGCGGAGCGGGCCGCCACCCGCGAGGCCCCGGCTGTTGATCCCATCGAGGACATCGGCAACGGAATGGCGCGGGTGGCGTTGTCCGCGCTGGAGTTGAGCGAAGATTCCCTGCGGGCGCTGAACCGCGACTTTGTTTTTTCCGCCCAGACCCATGTGGGCCGGCGGAAAACCTTTTTGAGCAAGCTGGACGTCCTGCGGATGCTGACGGAGCAGGGGCTGTTCTCCTTTGACAGCCAGGAGCTGGAGGAATATCTGGAGCGCTACATCAGCAAGGGCTGTTGTCCCGCCTCCCACAGCCCCGCCTATCGGGCTGTTTACCACCCGGCCTACCGGGTGGTAAAGCGTTCTTCCTCCCTGGTGGTGCTGTACTGGGAGCTCCAGCGGCTTCAGGCCAGGAGGGAGCGGGCCATTGTGGCGGTGGATGGGCGGTGCGCCTCCGGCAAGAGCACGCTGGCGGCTCGGATCGCGGACAGGCTTGAGATTCCAGTGGTACACATGGACCACTTTTTTCTCCGCCCGCCCCAGCGCACCCGGGAACGGCTGGCTAAGCCGGGGGAGAATATCGACCATGAGCGCTTTCTCAATGAGGTGCTGGTGCCGCTGGAGGCGGGGATGGAGGCGGCGTACCGTCCCTACTCCTGCCGGACTGCGTCGATGGGCGCGCCGATCACGGTGAAGCCCTCGCCGATGGTGCTGGTGGAGGGGTCCTACTCCTGCCATCCGGCGCTCTGGGAGCACTATGACTGCAGGGTGTTCCTCTCGGTGGGCCTGGAGGAGCAGCTCCGGCGCATTGAGGCCAGGGATGGCCGGGCGCAGCTGGGGATTTTCCAGGAGAAGTGGATCCCGCTGGAGGAGCGGTATTTCAGCTCGTTTCGGATTGAGGACCGCTGTGATTATCAGATTGAACTGTAGTATCAGGCCCCTTGCGAAATAGATTTCAACGCTGGTAAACTGTTCTGAATCCCTTGTGATCTGCCGCTGTTTTTCCTGAAAGTCACGGTCAGGAAATTCTCGGATTTTTACTTTCGCAAGAGGCCTGTTGTAAAAGGGGTTACGCCAGAGGCGGACAAAAGAGCAGCAGCCGTCTGTTTACGGCTGCTGCTCTTTGCTGTGGTTCAGCTGATTCCAAATCTTACGCCAGCACGGGAATGGGGGACCGGGGGTCCTGCTGCTTCTGGTTTTGGGCCTGCTGCTGGGCCTGATTGTCCGTGTTGGCCTTGGTGACGGTGCGGGTGGTGCCGCCGGACACGTAGGTTTTGCCGCACTCCGGGCAGATGTCGGTGTGGTAGGTGACGGACTGGCTGACCACCTTGCGGTCCTCCTGCTGGGCCTTGGCCTGCTCCCGGACCACGTGCTCGTTCTCATGGCCCCGGACGGCGGCGGCCGCCTGATCGGGGCCGATGTGAGTGGGTGTCTTGAAGGACACGCCGGGGTCGTCGGAGCCGTCCTGATACTTCCGCTCCTTGCAGGTCTCGCACTCACCCTCCTCCATGACCTCCTGGGCGCTCTTGGATTCGCTCACTGCGGAGGTTTCCGAAGGCAGAGGGCTGTTGGCGTCCTGGGCGCTCTTGGCGCCGGGGAGGCTGACGGCCTGTGCGGCGTCCTCCTTGGCGCCGGGAAGGTTGAGGACGGGGGCGGCCTCGTTCTTGGCGCCGGGGAGGCTGACAGCCTGCGCGGTGTCCTGCTGGGCGGCGCTGGCGTCGTCGGGATGCTGGATGCGCATCCGCACCGCCATCTCCGCCGGGTCGGACTGGAAGCGGAGCAGGCCCGACTGTGCGGGGTCCTCCTCAGAGCTGACCGGACGGACAGGGGGGACGGGCTGAACAGGCGTGTCGGGCTGGTGGACCTTCTGGGCGGTGGACACCATGCCCCGCTGGGCCTTTTCGGCGGCCTGAGCCGCTTTGTTCGCGCCCAGGGTCTGGGCGGTGCGGTTGGCGTAGTAAGAGCCGTAGAGACCGTATGCAGAGGGGTTATAACCGGAAATTGCGCTGATCATAATATCACCTCATCGAACGAAAATGGCGAATCAATCTCCTGTTTCTATTATATCAGGCGGGCGGAAAAATGCAAGTTATTTCCTGAGAGAATTTGACCGGTGTGAGAGGGACAGGTTTTTTCACTGGCTTTTTCGCACAACCTATGGTATACTGGATAACATACTATATTTACCGATCAAGCAGCGATGCGAAAAGGAGCGCCATCATGCAAAACGAACTGAGACTCGCCGTCCTCATCGACGCAGACAACGCACCCCGCACCGCCCTGCGGGAGATCATGGCGGAGGTGGCGGTGTACGGCAAAGCCACCATCAAGCGGATCTACGGCGACTGGACCGCCCCCAACATGAACAGCTGGAAGCCCCTGCTGCTGGAGCACGCCATCACCCCGTTCCAGCAGTACAGCTACACCACCGGCAAAAACGCCACCGACTCGGCCATGATCATCGACGCCATGGACATCCTGTACTCGGGCAACTGCGACGGCTTCGTGATCGTGTCCAGCGACAGCGATTTCACCCGGTTGGCCACCCGCCTCCGGGAGGCGGGGATGAAGGTGTACGGCATGGGGGAGAAGAAAACCCCCAAGCCCTTCATTGTGGCCTGCGACAAATTTGTATACATCGAATCACTGAAGGCCGCGGAGCAGCAGGCCCCCGCGCCGGCGGGCAAATCGTCAAAAAAAAAGACGCCTGCCCCATCGGAAAGCGCGGCCCTGTCCGTGCAGGAGCTTATCGCGCAGTCGGTGGAGGACCTGGCAGACGAGGACGGCTACGCCTACCTGGGGGATCTGGGCACGCTTTTGATCAAGAAGCAGCCTGACTTCGACTCCCGGAACTACGGCTACGCCAAACTGTCCCGGTTCATCGCCGCCCTGGAGGGCTTTGAGATCGACGAGCGGCACAATGCCAAGTATCAGGGCACCCAGGTGTTTGTCCGCAACAAGAAATGAATAACGGGCCGCTGTCAGCCGCAGCGGCCCGTCTGTTTACCGTTCCAGCCGTTTCATCACGGCGTCCTCCAGCCGGTCGCCGTACCGCATGGCCAGCAGGAACACCGCCAGTCCGGCAGCGCCCATCAGGACCATGCCCCACCAGGGGATGGATACCGTGGCGCTGCCCACCATGCACGCCGCCAGCAGGCCCCAGGGCCGGGCAATCACCACCAGCAGGAAAAACCGTTTGAAGGAGATGTCCGTCAGCCCCGCCAGGATGCACAGCAGGTCGTCGGGGAAGAAGGGGAACAGAAACGCCAGCAGCAGGAACACGTCCCGCTTGCGGCGGATCACGTCCAGATAGCGCTCCGACAGCTTTTCACCGACGAACTGGCCCGCGAATTTCTGCCCCAGCACCCGAGCCAGGATAAACACGATGGCGGAGCCCAGCGCCACCGCCCCCCAAGTGAGCAGGAAGGAGGGCCACAGCCCGAACAGGTACGCCCCCGCCGCGGCGGTGATGTTGCTGGGGATGGGGGCAATGACCACCGAGGCCAGCTGGATGCCGAAGTAGGCCAGGTGGGACCAGGGTGCGCACCGGACGATGTACTCGCCCAGCGTTTCCGGCGAGCCTGCCGCCTGGAAGAACCCGGTGGCGTACAGCGCCCACACGCTGCCGCCCAAAATGGCGATGGCCAGCGCCCAGATCAGTATCTTTCCCCGATTTTGTTCCATTTCGATCCCAGCTTTCCCGTTTGTTTGTATCTGAAGCTTATTATACTGGTTCCTGGAAAAAGCACAACAGAGATTCTTCTAAGAAAGTTTGAAGATTTGTTTAGGATGGGGGCGCTCCGCCGGCGCGTTCGCAGCCAGAAAAAGGCGTAAAATATATATTTTACTTTTTGTATGAATAATGTTATAATAAGATCATCGGCAGGGGCCGCCGGCTTTGAATTTACTGACGGATGATGCGAAAGGCGGTGTATGTAGTGGCAGGCAGAGATAAATACAAATTTGACAGCAAGATCCATGTCTACCGCGCCTCCCGCCGCATGACTCAGCAGGAGCTGGCCGATCTGGTGGGGGTATCACGGCAGACCATCATCCAGCTGGAGCGCAACCGCTATAATCCGTCCATGCTGCTGATATACGCCATCGCCCAGGTGTTCGGCGTGACCATGGAGGAGCTGTTTGACTTTTCGGAGGTGTGACCCGTGAGCTGTTTTGAATAGTATGAGAAGGCGCTCGAGCCTGACGGCCCGAACTGCGTCCGGCCTGTCTGTCAGGCCGTGCCGGTTTCCGCCGCCATCCGGTTTGGAGAGGCTCCCAACAGGGGAGCTGTCTTTTTGTTACTTGGTGTAAGAAATACTTGACTTTTTGATTGGAATAAATTATAATGTCCATGACAGGGACGGCAGGGCATCCCGCCCAAAACCAAGCCGTCCGAGAAAGGAGCTTCTACATGGATATCTGGAAGGTAGCGCAAGTGGCGTTCATCATTATTATGGTGATCGCGCTGTGGCAGCTGGAGAAAAAGGACTTGGACCGGGCCAGGAGCGTGCTGGCCAACGCCTTCGTCTGGACCCTGGGGGTGGCGACGCCCCTTGCGTTCAT
Source organism: Oscillospiraceae bacterium (assembly GCA_910575695.1). Lineage (GTDB taxonomy): Bacteria > Bacillota > Clostridia > Oscillospirales > Oscillospiraceae > Enterenecus. The sequence continues at coordinate 254,062 of CAJTGJ010000002.1, forward strand.
TGAGATGCTGTCCGCCTTTGGCGTCAGTATGTGTGACGTGCCCTGGGCCTTCACCCCGCTGGACTTTATGAGCGCCACTGCCATGATGGCGCTGCTGGTGATGACGGGGAAGAAGCTGATGGGCTTCATTCCCCAGCAATATTGAAAAAAGCCCCCGGAGCAACGCTCCGGGGGCTTTATCTTTGACGTTTTAGTCGGTCACATAGGGCAGCAGGGCCACGTGACGGGCGCGCTTGATGGCGTCGGTCAGCTGGCGCTGGTGCATGGCGCAGGTGCCGGTGGTGCGGCGGGGCAGGATCTTGGACCGCTCGGACAAATAGCGCTTGAGCTTCTGGGCGTCCTTGTAGTCAATCTGTTCCACCTTATCCACGCAGAACGCGCACACCTTGCGGCGCTTGCGGTTGCCGCGGGGCTTCACATTATCCATAGCCATAATTGGCAGACCTCCTTTATGTGAGATAGGCCCTTCCCGTATTCTCAGAAGGGCAGATCACCCTCGTCGTCAGCCACCTCAGAGAACTGGTCGCTTTCGGACGGGATGCCATAGTCGGCAGGGGGCGCGATGGGAGCCGCCGGACGGCCTCCGCCATAGCTTCCGCCGCCGTAACCGCCGCGGTCGCCATAGCTCCCGCCGCTGTCGCCGTCCCGCTTGGAGTCGCCGAAGTAGACGTTGTCGGCCACCACCTCGGCGGAGCGGCGCTTGTTGCCCTCCTTATCGGTCCAGTCCCGAATCTGGAGACGGCCCTCCACCACAGCCATGCGGCCCTTGGAGAAGTAGCGGGAGACGAACTCCCCGGTGCCGCGCCACGCCACCACGTCGATCCAGTCAGTGGCGCGCTCGCCGGTGTTTTTGTCCTTGAAATCCCGGTCGACCGCCAGGGTAAAGCTGGCCACAGGGGTTCCGACCTGGGTGTGCCGCAGTTCGGGGTCACGGGCCAGACGGCCCATGATGACTATATGATTGAGCATTCTGTGTCTCCCCCTCAGCCTTCCTTCGCTACAATGATGGAGCGCATGACGCTGACGTTGATGCGCATAAGACGGTCCAGCTCAGCGGGGAAAGCGGGGTCGGCGGAGAAGTTCATCAGGACGTAGTAGCCCTCCTCCAGGTCGTTGATGGGGTAGGCCAGACGGCGCTTGCCCCACTCGTCCACCTCGGACACGGCGCCCCGGCCCTCGGCCAGCTCCTTGAAACGGGCCACCAGGGCGGCGGTCTCCTCCTCGCCCAGGGTGGGGTTGAGGATGTAGAGCACCTCGTAATTGCTGCTTACTTTTGCCATTGCTTTTTGCACCTCCTTATGGTCTTATGGCCTCCGGCCGCACCGAAGGCAAGGATGGTTTGCCGCGCAATATATGCCAAGCGGCAGACTAATCCATGATACTCTACATTTTTTCAAATGTCAAGGGGGTTTTTTGTTGATTTACTATTAAAGTGCGAAAGGCCGAAAGACCTCGCAAAAATTCACGATCCCACAATTCACGGCCCAGGGCGGACGGTGCTATGTGCAACGGGGTTGCAAAAGCAGGCATCTCACGGCCAGATCACGCAATATATCGGAATTGCGAGCGACGAGGATACTCGGATCGCCCGCCTGGACGGGAAAAACCTTGTTTTTATCCTTGTAAAGTACAAAGTCGAGGAGGACAAAACGGGCGAAATATACGCCGCCCACGGCCTGCTCTCTCCGGGCAACTATCTTTTGATACCATCCAGGGCGGAAAGGGAGAGGGCAGACAAAGTTGTGTAAACGCTAGATAGTGTCTACACAAGTTTGACATAGGTGGTAAAATAGAAGCAAACAAAAGAAAGAAGAGGAATAAAAAATGGAAGCATCGTATCACCGCCATGATATAAGTGACGAAGTATGGGCATTGCTGGAGCCGCATT